>NZ_AKJW01000061.1 GCF_000282135.1 Herbaspirillum sp. CF444 | reverse complement strand
GCGGCTTGTAGCCGATGCAGCGCATGCGCACCGGCGTTGCGTATGCCGTCACCGCGACGCCGTCGATCAGCACCTGGCCCTTGCCCTGCTCGATCTTGTGCAGGCCGGCCAGCGCGCGCAGCAAGCTGCTCTTGCCGGAACCGGAACGGCCGACGATGCCGACCTTCTCGCCCGGGCGGATCGCCAGCGAAACGTTGTCCAGCGCCGGCCGCTCGTTCTTGTCCAGATGCAGCGTCAGGTTGATCACCTGGATCAGGCCGCTCATGTCCTGGCGCAGGACATCGGCGATTTCCTGCGGGGCTTCGTCGTCGAACATGTCTTCGAACGCGGCGCGTGCGCGCCTGAACATTTCCAGGCGTCCCAGCACCGTCGCCACCGACGACGTCATCGAGGTGGCGCGGCTGATCAGCAGCGAACTGGCGATCAGTGCGCCGACCGTCAGCGCGTTGTCTTCCACCAGATACACGCCGACCACCAGCGTAGCGACCGAAATCAGCGTATTGCCGACGGCCGAGGTGGCATAACCGATATTCATCCAGAAACGGCTCTTGGCGAGACTCACCGCATTGTCGGCGGCATCCGCCAGGAAGGTCTCGACCAGCCGGTATTGCAAGGGCGAAGTTTTCAGCGTTTCCATGCCGAACACCAGACCGGCCAGCTTGTCGGTCTTGCCGATGCCGAATTTCATCGCGGCGTTGCCGTAGTCGGTGGCCGGGATCTTGCACAGCAGTTGCGCCCCCACCAGCATCGCGCCACCCACCAGCATGACCCACACCAGATGACCGCCGATCATGCCCAGCGCCACCAGATACAGCAGCAGGAAAGGCAGGTCGACCAGCACCAGCATGTAGTTCGACGACAGCAGATCGCGCGCATTGCTGAGGTCGCGGTACTTGGCCAGCACCACGCCGACCGGCGCCGTCACTTTGGATTCCAGCAGGCGGCGCGCCGACGCGCTGTCGAACTCGACGTCGAAACGTCCCGCCAGTTGCTCGACGTAATACACCCGTATCACGCGCAGGATCAGTTCCAGCGCGATGAACAAGCCCATGCCCAGCGTCAGCGCCCACAGCGTTTCCGGAATGTGGTTGCCGATCACCTTGTCGTACACCAGGCGCGAATAGATCGGCATGAACAGGCCGAACACGTTGATCAGCACGCCGGCCACGATGATCTCGACGAAGCGGCTGCCGTAGGCGCGCATCAGCGTCAGGTACACCGGGTCCTTGCGCAGGGAGCGCAAATCGGCCTGTGGCTGATCGACGTGGATTTGGTCGCTTTCGTTCATGAGATGGTCGGGTTCAGGTTCGGGTCCGGGTTCTGTTCAGGTGAACATAAAGATCAGGCGTTGTTCTTGCCGGAGCTAGAAATCTCGCGGAGAGCTTCGCGGATTTCGAGACGCAGATCCTTGACCATGGTCACGCGGCCGCTGCGCATTTCGTCGATGACGGTTTGGGTATTGATGTTCTGACGCATCAGCGCTTCGGTAATCGAAGTCATCGAGGTCGGGATGGCGCCAAGGTTCTTGACGCGGTCGTTCATCATCGCCATGTGCTTGGCCAGGTCGATCTGCAGTTGGCGCGACGACAAGGCGTCGCGCGTCATGTTGCTGGAGTTCTCGCCGATGGCCTTGCCCAGTTCGCCCAGACGCTCGGACACGGCCGAATGGATTTCGCCCTGATGCTGGATCGCGCCGAGTTCGTCGGCGATGCGGATGGAAATCTGGTTGAGCAAGGTCGGCATCTGCGCGATGTGCTGCGCGGTTTTTTCGGTCATGTTGGCCGCTTCCGACTGCTGCGCCTGCAAGGAGGTCAGCGCCGACGACA
The DNA here is from genome assembly GCF_000282135.1 of Herbaspirillum sp. CF444. Lineage (GTDB taxonomy): Bacteria > Pseudomonadota > Gammaproteobacteria > Burkholderiales > Burkholderiaceae_D > Herbaspirillum. Next base: position 254,654 of record NZ_AKJW01000061.1, on the reverse strand, counting down.
GCGACATCTGGCCGCTTTCCATGGTGGAGACGATCTTCGGCAACATGTCGAAACTGCGCAGGGCGATGTCGCCGTTGACCGACAGGCGTTCCTCCAGCAGCGACAAGCTTTGGGTCAGGTCGCGCGCCGAGGTCATCTTCTGATTGATGATCTGGCCGACGTTGCGGATTTCTTCCAGGGTCTGCTGACCGACTTCGTGCATGCGCGGACCGAAGGACACCAGCTGGCGCAGGTTTTTCGATTCATCCATGCTGGCATGGAACAGCTCGACGATGTTGTTGAGGCGCTCGTTCATGCCTTCGAGCTTGATGCCGGCCTGCATCGAGGCTTCCGAGCTGGCGCGCGAGGCCATGATGGATTCGCGCTGCAGCACCATCAAGTCTTGCAGAAACTCAGCGAGGAATTGCTCCGAAACACCCTGGCGGCCGGAAGCACCCGCAGCGGGACCGTTCATGTCATGGATCACGTGCTGCACCATGTCGCTGATGCATTCACGCGCACGCCCCGTCAGCTTCTTGCCGGCAGCGCGCAGCGGCGTCAGCGTCAGGCCCAATGCCAGCGAACCGATCAGGCCGAACATCGACGCCGAGAACGCGGTACCCATGCTGGCCAGCGGTTTTTGCAGGTCGGACACCAGATGCATGAAGGACGCATCCATGTCGCCGCCCTGGGTCGCCTTGCCGAAACCGTCGATCAACGCAGCGGTGCCGACCAGGGTTTCCAGCAAGCCGATGAAGGTACCCAGCAGGCCGAGCGCGATCATGAAGCCGGTCAGGAATTGCGGGAATTCCGTTTTGGCTTCCAGATGCGATTGCAGGTCCGACAACGAGCGCTCAATGGTTTCCTGTTCGATACGCGAAGTCAGGCGACCTTTGGTGCTGGCGACGCTGGTCAGCACTTTGCCGATTTCGCTGTTCTGAAATTCCGGCGCCTTGGCCAGCTCCATCATCTCTTCGCCGCCGCTGACGCGCGCATAGAACAAGGTCAGCTTGTTGTATTCCCAGTTGACGCGCCAGATGTTGTAGACGATCAGCGAAACGCCGAACACGGCCACGCTGATGATGAACAGGTTCAGGAAGGGATTGATCCGGATCGCATGCATCACGAAGTCCCTGAACAGGAAGCCGCCCAGTAACAGGAACATGGACGGAATCGCAGCGAGTGCATAAAAATTGCGCAGGTTTTTCATACGATCAGGTTCCGAAAAAAGGAAAACAAATAGTTAAACAATCAAGATACAGCTTGTTCATTGCGGCCTCGTGACGCCATCACGGCGGCATCAAGACCTAACGCGGCTCCCTGAGCGCGGTCTGTCCGAAGCGGTTCAGCGGCGACATCAGGTATTGCCAGACGGTGCGGCGGCCGACGATCATGTCGGCGGTGGCGGTCATGCCCGGCATCAGCGCGACGCTATGATCGATCTCGCGCGGATCGCGCGTGACTTCAATCTTGACGCGGTAAAAGCGCTCGCCGCGTTCTTCCGGCACGGTGTCGGCGCTGACTTCGGTCACCACGCCCTTCATCGCGCCGTAGACGCCGTAGTCATAGGCGGACACCTTCACCCGCGCGGGCGCGCCGGCCACCAGTTGGGCGCGGTCGGTCGGCGAAACCTTGGCTTCGATCACCAGCTTGTCGTCGGTCGGCGTCATTTCGATGATGGCGTCGCCCGGCTTGACCACGCCGCCGACGGTGTTCATCAGCACGCGGTTGACCACGCCGTCCATCGGCGCGCGTACTTCGGAGCGCGAAACACGGTCGTTGCGCGATTTGATTTCTTCCTGCAGGCGCGCCAGTTCGTTTTCACTGACGGTCAGGTCGCTGCGCGCATCGGCGCGGAAGCGCGACGACGCCTCGCCCATCTTGGCCTGCGCTTCGGCGATCGCCGCATTCAGGCGCGGGATCATGGCGTTGGTGGCGGACAGGCGGCTCTGCGCATCCTGCGCCTTGGACAGCGACTGGATGTCTTCCAGCTGCGAGGCGGCATTGCGCTCGAACATGCCGTGCACCAGCTTGTACTGACGCTGCGCCAGATCGTATTCGGAGATCAGGCTCTTCTGGCGGCTGACGGCCTCGCCGACTTCCGCCTGGCGTTGCGCCGACTGCTCCCGCAGCACGCTCATCTCTTGCGTCAGCTTGGCCTGGCGCGCGGTGAAGGACGCCAGCTCGCTCTGCACCGCCGGATCGTCATTCCCGAGATCGGGCGGCATGGTCACCGACGACGCGCCGCCGGCTTCCGCCTTGAGGCGCGCCACGCGCGCGCGCAGGCCCAGAATCTTGACGTTGCCTTCGCCGAGATCGGCATTGGCGCGCACGTCGGCAATCGAGATCAGGATCTGGCCCTTTTTGACTGCCGCGCCTTCGCGCACCAGGATGGCGGAGACGATGCCGCCTTCCAGATGCTGGATCACCTGATTGTGTTCGGAGGCGACGATGCGGCCGGTGCCGCGCACCACCATGTCGATCTTTGCAAACCACGACCACACCAGCAGGCACAACAAGACGCCGACGGTAGCCAGGATGAAAAGCCGCGGACGCGGCAATTGCCGGTGGTCGCCCAGTTGACCGTCCACCTTGGGAGCGATCAGGCGCATCATTTGATAGCTGCGACGTTTCAACCACAGTCGCAGGCGCAGGTCCCAACGCAATTTGTCGTCGGGAAGCGTCGTCATTTTGCACCCGCCTGATATTGGATGATCACGCGCGCGTTGCTCTCGGCGCTGTTCTCGGAAGTGGCCACGCGGCTGACCACGCGCTCCTTGTCGACGCCGGCGTCGATCAGATGGTTGCGCACGGCGACGGTGCGGTAGTAGGCGCGGCGGCGCGCTTCGCTGAATTCGGCCGAACCGATCACGCCGGTGATGACGATCTTGCCCTGTTGCGATTTGACCCGTTTGACCCAGTCGCCGATGCTGCCGTCGAGCGCCTTGCCGGCCTCTTCGCTCAGTTCGGTGGTTTCTTTGTCGAAATGCAGAACCACGGCCTTGTCGCCACCGTCGATGGACAAGCCCGGTGCGATCTGTTTGGCTTTCTCGACCCGCACCTGGATATTGTTGTTGCCGGCGCTGGCGGCGTTGCTGCGCAGGCTGCCGGCGTCGGCTTGCAAGGGCGGTGCGGCCTGGCTGGTTTTGAGCTGGGAGATTTCGCGCTTGAGTTTTTCGATCTCGTCGGACTTTTCGCGGTTCTCGCTCTTCAGGCGCGCGGTGTCGGCGTCTTTGCCTTCGGGGGCGTTGACTTCATCGGGCTTGACCTTGGCGGAGCCGGACTGGGTCTGCACCATGCCCTTGGTGACCATTTTGTTGACGCGAATCTCGGCCAGCTTCTGCGAGTAGTAGAAGAGCGTCACGACGAACACCACCACCACGAAGATCATGACCAGGACGACGTTGGACAGCGCGTCCACAAACCCCGGCCAGAAATTCTGTTCTTTTCCGCTCTCCATCGCTCCCCAGACCTTCCCTATTTGCCCGCAGGCGTTTTGTTCCCGGGGGGCGTCCACGCCCGGCCGGTATTGCGCAAAATCTGATAACTGATATCCGCTTGCTGAAACAGCAACAATGCAAAATCCATGCGCGCCTGGTAGGCCTGCTGATAGGCGTCGAGCACGTCGAGCAGCTGTTTGCTGCCGGTCGACAATTGCTCCAGGAAAACATCGGCGACGTTGGCGTTGGTTTCATATGCCTCGCGCGAAATGTTCATGCGCTTTTTCACCGCGCCCAGGGTGCGATAGTTGATCTCGATCTGCTCCTTGAGCTTGCGTTCGAGGTCGGCGGCGGTATTGCTCTTCTCCACCAGCTTGGCGCCGATCTGGCTCTGGTAATAGGCATCCGAGCCGCCGTTGAGCAGGTTCATGGTCATCACCAGCATCAGGCGGCGGTCCGTGGTCAGCGTCTGGTCGCCGCCGGCGCCGCGCGTCTTGGCCTGCGACCATTCGACGGCAAAGGTCGGCGAGAACTTTGAACGCGCCGATTTCAATTCTTCGCGGACTGCTTCGGTATCGCTGCGCGCGGCGCGAATGCCGGGATTGGATTCATAGACATCTTGCAAAGCGACGCGCGACGTCGGCGGCACGGTCGGCATCATGCGCTCGGGCACCTGCACCTGCTGCACGCGTAGGCCGATCAGCTGGACCAACGACACCATGGTGCTTTCCAGCGTCCCTTCGCTCTCGGCCACGGTGGCCTCGGCCTGCAGCGAACGGCCGCGCACGCGCTCGTAGTCGATCTTGCTGGCGCCGCCGCCTTCCATGCGCTTGCGCATGTAGTCGAGCAAGTCATTCATGCGCTTGGCGTAGCTGCGCGCAAACGACAGCGAGGCGTAGGCGCGCAGCACGTCGTAGTAGGCCTTGATGGTCGAGTAATACAGTGATTCGCGCGCATCGTCGCGGCGCTGGTCGGCGGCGCGCGACATGGCGCGCTGCTTCTGGAAATCAAAGTAGGAGCCGGGTGCGAAGATCGGCTGGCGGCCGATCAGCGTGGCGTCCCAGCGCTTGTGCTGGTCGGCCTGGATGATGTTGCCGTTCTCGTCGCGAATCGATGCCGGGGAGGAATATTCCCGGCCTTTTTGCGTGCGCACATCAAGCGTCGGGCCCAATTGTCCGAGCGAGGCCTTGGCCGCATAGCCCGCCTGGTCGGCCTGCGCGACGGTAGCGGCGTAGCTGTAGCTGTTGTTGAGCGCAAGATCGAGTACCTGATCCAGCGTCAGGAAGGGTACTTGTTTGTCGTCGATGGTTTCCACCTGGACCGCGGGCAAATCAATGGCGCTGCCGGAGAAATCCGGATCGGACCTGCGCAGCAGCGCCAGGATCTCGTCGTTGGAGTCGGCTGCAGTCAGTTCGCCCCTGCCGTCCGCAGTTTGGCCGGCACGGACGATCGCATCAGCCTCGGCGTCCTGCCTTACTCGCATTTGAGGGGGTACATCCAAGGCCCGCTCTTCGTTTTTTGCCTGGGCGAGCGACAACATTCCGGGCTTTAATTTGCCGGAGGAAAATTTCTCATCGGGGGGCTGAAAGGTAACGGGCGTGTCAACTGCGGAAAATGCTTGCGACGCGACCGAGAAAACCAATGCACCAAAGACCAACTTCGTATTTCTATATGTCATTGTCAAATACAACAGACCGGCATGAGAACCGGCCCCCCTCCCCTCATACGAAAGAAAATCAACAAGTCATCGAACAGACCGACTTCAATCGTCCCCGGTAACTGCCATATATTCTTGTTGTGTATTCTTCTGGGGCATTTAGTTGTTGCCGAATTATACGTGAGGCATCGCAAACTAGCTGCTCGCATTACAAAAAAAGCAATGAATTCTATCAATTTTCTTCAATAGAAATATGAATTTATGGTGACAAAAACGACCGCTCGTGCACTTCATTGCTCGCAAACAATTTCCGTACCTTCCCATTGAAAATCTCCCAAGCAACCTCATTCTCCTTACAATACGCGGTCGCGACCCCGAGTCGTAACAGAAAAACTACTCTTTTATTCACGAGGTAAGTACATGGCGGCACCCGAGAAACAAACCCTGGGCTTTCAGGCCGAAGTCAAACAGCTGTTGCAACTGATGATTCACTCCTTGTATTCCAACAAGGAAATCTTCCTGCGCGAACTGATCTCCAATGCATCCGACGCGGCCGACAAGCTGCGCTTCGAAGCGATCAACGACAGCGCGCTGTTCGAAAACGACCCGGAACTGAAGATCAAGGTCGGCTTCGACAAGGCGGCGCGCACCATCACCATCTCCGACAACGGCATCGGCATGAATCGCGATGAAGCGATCTCCCACCTGGGCACGATCGCCAAATCCGGCACCAAGGAATTTTTCTCGAAACTGTCGGGCGACCAGCAAAAAGATGCCGCGCTGATCGGTCAGTTCGGCGTGGGCTTCTACTCCGGCTTCATCGTCGCCGACCGCATCACGGTCGAAACCCGTCGCGCCGGCACGCCGGCCGATGAAGGCGTGCGCTGGGAGTCCGAAGGCGCCGGCGAGTTCTCGATCGAAGCGATAGCCAAGCCGAACCGCGGCACCGACATCATCCTGCACCTGCGCGAAGGAGAAGACGAGTTCCTGTCGTCGTGGCAGTTGAAGTCGGTCATCCGCAAATACTCCGACCACATCTCCCTGCCTATCCTGATGCAGAAGGAAGAATGGGACGAAGAGAAGAAAGAAACCGTCCGGAAGGACGAACTCGAAACCGTCAACCAGGCCAGCGCCCTGTGGACGCGCAGCAAGTCCGACATCACGCCGGAACAGTACGAAGAGTTCTACAAGCACATCTCGCACGACTTCGGCGCGCCGCTGGCCTACACGCACAACCGCGTCGAAGGCCGCAGCGAATACACCCAGCTGCTGTACATCCCGACTCGCGCGCCGTTCGACATGTGGGACCGCAACAAGCGCGGCGGCATCAAGCTGTACGTCAAGCGCGTGTTCATCATGGACGACGCCGAGCAACTGATGCCGGTCTACTTGCGCTTCGTCAAGGGCGTGATCGATTCGGCCGACCTGCCGTTGAACGTCTCGCGTGAAATCCTGCAAGAGTCGCGCGACGTCAAGGCCATCCGCGAAGGCTCGACCAAGCGCGTGCTGAGCCTGCTGGAAGAACTGGCCAACAGCGACGAGCAAGCGCAGAAGGACAAGTACGCCGGCTTCTGGACCGAATTCGGCCAGGTGCTGAAAGAAGGCATCGGCGAAGACGCCGCCAACAAGGAACGCATCGCCAAGCTGCTGCGCTTCGCCTCGACGCACAACGACTCGGATGCGCAGACGACTTCGTTCGCCGATTACATCGGCCGCATGAAGGAAGGCCAGGACAAGATCTATTACGTCACCGGCGAAAACTACCATGCCGCCAGGAACAGCCCGCACCTGGAAATCTTCCGCAAGAAAGGCGTGGAAGTGCTGCTGCTGACCGACCGCGTCGACGAGTGGATGCTGTCCTTCCTGCAAGACTTCGACGGCAAGGAACTGGCCTCGGTGGCCAAGGGCGGCCTCGATCTCGGCAAGCTGGAAAACGAAGCCGAGAAGAAGCAGCACGAAGAAACCGAGACCCAGTTCAAGGACCTGGTCGAGAAGATGAAGACCTCGCTGGCCGACAAGGCCAAGGACGTGCGCGTGACCTTCCGCCTGACCGATTCGCCGACCTGCCTGGTGGCGGATGAGGACGAATTGTCGGGCAACCTGGTGCGCATGCTCAAGGCCGCAGGACAAGCCGCGCCGGACGCCAAGCCGATCCTGGAAATCAATCCGGACCATCCGCTGGTGCAACGCTTGAAGTACGAAGAAGCCAAGTTCGACAACTGGGCCAACATCCTGTTCGACCAGGCCCTGCTGGCCGAAGGTGGCGCGCTGACGGATCCGTCCGGCTTCGTCAAGCGCCTGAACGACATGCTGCTGGGCATGGCGTCGAAGTAAAACCGTCCTCGCCGGCATCGACGATCACTGCGGCGGCCTCCGGGTCGCCGCAGTCGTTTCCGGTTGCCATATCGATACCTGATCCGATACAGTGAGGCGAAAACGCCGACGCCGGACTCAAGCCGTAAAAGCGCCGGCGCGACAAACACGATTAATCGCCACCTAATGCGCCGTCTCCCGCCCGTGCGGAAAGCCATCGCAGAATGCACATATGGAATTCAACTTCATTTCCCCGCGCAAGAACGCGCTGGTCTACCTCATCAAAATCCTCAGTGGTTCGCTGATCCTGTGGTACGGCCTGCGCGCGGTCGGTTTGCCGGAACCCTACTGGGCGATGATCTCGCTGATCATCGTCACCGAACCGGACATGATGATCGCCAAGGCCAACTTCCGCGCGCGGCTGATCAACACCGTTTCCGGCGCCGTCATTGCCTGCCTGTGCCTGGTGGTCTTCGGCGCCAACTTCCTGTCCATGCTGATCGCCCTGACGACGGCCGTGCTGGTCGCCATGCTGTGGCAGAACTATCCGAGCAACTGGCGGCTCGGTCCGGCGACGGTGGTGATCCTGATGTCGGCGGCGTTTGCCGGCGGCGGCCTGCATGAAGAGCTGCATCTGGCCTTGCTGCGCGTGGCCGAGGTGATCACCGGCAGCACGGTCGCCCTGCTGCAGACCGTGGTGTATATCGGCTTCGTCAATCGCCTGCGCCATGTCGACTGAGCCGGGACGTTCGCGCATCCTGCTGCGGCCGTGGCGCAAAAACGACCTGGAGCCGTGCGCGGCGATGAACGCCGATCCCGAGGTGATGCGCTATTTCCCGGCGGTGCTCAATCGCAGCGAGAGCGACTACCTGGTCAGGCGTATCGAAGACCATATCAGCGAACACGGTTTCGGACTATGGGTGCTGGAGATTCCCGGCAAGCTGGCTTTCGCCGGTTTCGTCGGCCTGCTGCGCGTGCCGTTCGAGGCGCACTTCACGCCGGCGGTGGAAATCGGCTGGCGCCTGGCGCCGCAGGCCTGGGGCCAGGGTTATGCAACGGAGGCGGCGCAAGGCGTGCTGAGCCATGCCTTCCACGTATTGGGCATGAAGGAAATCGTTTCCTTCACCACCGCCGGCAACAAACGTTCGCAGGCCGTGATGCGGCGCATCGGCATGCATACCCGCGTGGAAGAAAACTTTGAACACCCGCGCCTGCCGGCCGGCCATCCGTTGCGCGTGCACGTGCTGTATCGCCTGCGTCGGGAACAATGGCTGCTGCAATCGGCCTATGACGCCGCCGGCGGACTTCCCCGGATTCTTTGACAAACTTCCATAAAAAAACCGCTGCCGGTCAGCTGATGCACTGAACCGGCAGCGGTTTTTTCGCAGCGTGGCGATCTCGTGATCGCCGGCTGCTGAACTTCTTAGTGGGTCACGCGGGTGGTGCGGCCGGACGACAGCAGACGCACGCGTTCGCCGACACGGAAGATCTCGTCTGCATCTTGCGTAATCGCGCGCAGTTCGCCGTTATCCAGACGCACGGTGATCTCCAGACCCGGCTTGTTGGCAAGGTTCGCTTCCACCTGATTGCCGGCCACGCCGCCGATCAACGCGCCGACGATGCCGGCCGCCAGTGCGCCGTTGCCGCCGCCAATCGAGGAACCGGCTGCGATGCCGCCCAGCGCGCCGCCGGCAATCGTGCCGACGCCGCTGGCGCCCTTGTCGATGGTGACGTTGCGGACCGACTCGACCACGCCCATGCGCACCGTTTGTTCACCCTGGGCCTGACGCGTGTTGTAGACGCTGGCTGAATTCGGCGTCACGGCGCAACCTGCTGCGAGCGAACTGATGGCGGCGATGAGGATTAATTTTTTCATGCAAAGCTCCGACGGAAAGTATGCCCTCCAGGGGCGATGTTCTTGCAGCGAATTCACTGCCGGCGCCATTTTTAAACGCCTTGTTTGCTGCAGACAACTATTGATATTTTAATACAGACCGCCTCTTGATCCGGATTTTTGCGATTCGTTCCCCCGCTTCATTGCGTCAGTAAGGGATGCGCCAGCGCCGGTACAACAGGCTCAGCACGAACAGCGGACCGATCAGCAAAAACCGCAGGTCTTCAAAAAACGACGGTTTCTTGCCCTCGATCTTGTGCCCGATGAACTGGCCTATCCACGCCGCCACGAAAATCGCCACCGATGCCGGCAGCACCGACGCCGCCGGCAAACGCGACAGGATCAGCAGCATCGCGCCCGCCATCGCCAGCATGCCGAACGCGAATGCCGGCGACAGCGTCAGGTAATACACCAAAGACGCAACCACGACGACGACCGCCAGCAACGGCGTCGCCGACCATAACAACCCGAGCAGCGACAGCACGATGGCCGGCACGCAGATGCAGTGGATTGCTTCATTGAGCGGATGGCGATGGCTTTCCGCATAACGCGCCAGCAACAGGTCGATGCGGCGGTGGGTGATGACGTTCATGTCTGCCTCCGGACGAAATGACGACAGCAAGGAAAATCGGAATCAGCGGCCGCCCGACACGTCGATGAAGGTGCCGGTGGCGTACGAGGCCTCATCCGACAGCAACCACAGGACGGCGTTGGCGACTTCTTCCGCGGTGCCGCCGCGCTTCATCGGCACCGCGTCCTTGAGCCGGTCGACCCGCCCGGCTTCGCCGCCGCTGGCGTGGATGTCGGTATAGATCAGGCCAGGACGAATGGCGTTGACGCGGATGCCTTCGGCGGCGACTTCCTTGGACAAGCCAATGGTGAAGGCATCGATGGCGCCTTTCGAGGCGGCGTAGTCGACGTATTCGCCGGGACCGCCCAGCTTGGCGGCCATCGACGACAGGTTGACGATGGCGCCGCCCTTGCCGCCGTGCCTGGTCGACATGCGGCGCACCGCTTCGCGCGCGCACAGGAAACTGCCGGTGACGTTGGTCAGCAGCACGCGGTTGATGCGCTCTGCCGTCATCTCTTCCACGCGCGTCTGATGCTCCAGGATGCCGGCGTTGTTGACCAGCGCGGTCAGCGTGCCCAACTCCTTGTCGACGGTCTGGAACAGATGCAGGATATCGGCTTCGACCGCCACGTCGGACTTGACCGCGATGGCGCGTCCGCCGGCCTTGACGATGCCGTCCGCCACGGCGTCGGCCGCGGCGCGATTCGATACATAGCTGATGGCGACCGCATAGCCGCGCGCGGCGGCCGATTGTGCGACTGCAGCACCGATGCCGCGGCTGCCGCCGGTGACGATGATGACTGGTTGTCCCATATGTAATTATCCTTGCATGTTGTCGTGAGGAGCCGTGGTGGCGAGAAGAAAAACTAGTGTAGCCTTATTCCCCCGGCCGCGTCTTGATGGCCGGACCTGAAAAATTTTAACCAGCCATCGCTAATCCATGTCGCGCAAACGCAGCTTCGCCCACGTCACCGACGCCAACACCCGCCTGCTGATCCTCGGCAGCCTGCCCGGTGAAGCCTCGCTGGCGCACGGCCAGTACTACGCCCATCCGCAAAACGCGTTCTGGAAACTGATGTCCGAAGTGGTCGGCGAAGATCTGCGCGCGATGGAATATGAGCGGCGGCTGCAAGCCTTGATCAGACATCATGTCGGTCTGTGGGACGTGATCGCCGAAGCGCGGCGCGAAGGCAGCCTCGACAGCAAGATCGCCGACCACGCCGGCAACGACCTGCCCGGCCTGCTCGACAAGCTGCCGCGACTGACGACGATAGGATTCAACGGCGGCACGGCGGCGCGGTTGGGATTGAAAGTATTGAAAGAACGTGCGCAGCAATATCGCATCGTGCTGCTGCCGTCGAGCAGTCCGGCGCATACGATGGCCTATGCGCAGAAGCTGGAGCAATGGCTCGCCCTCAAACTACCAGGATGAACGCGGCGACATCCAGCTTCCGCCGACTCTCGTCGGCAGCCTATAAAGCAAGCTTGCCGATGTCGGCGTAGGCGCGATTGAGCCACACCTTGACGCGCTGGCGTTCCAGCAAACCGAGCCCTGCGTTGGCGCCACCAGGCTGATTGAGCGCCGCCCAGAAGCTCGCGCTTTGCTGATCGATACGCTGCATGGTCGTATCGGGCAGACGGCGCAGGGTAACCACGTTCGCGCCCAGCGCTTCGGCGCGTTCGCGCTCGCCGGACGCTTCCAGTATTTCGAAGCGCTCTCCGCGGACTTCGTTGAGCACAATCACCAGCTTGAGCCGCCCGCCGAACTGATCGAGCCACTTGCGCAGCAGATCCACCGAATCGCGTCCCGTATCCATGACATGCCACCACGTCAGCGTGATCCCCTGCTCTTGCGCAAAGTCGAGCACGCCCGAGTCTTCGATCCACGCCGACAGCGAATGCTGGGTCTGGGCCGCGAGGTCGACCAGGATGCGGCGCTGCGGGTCTTCCAGTGCGCGTTCGACGAGAGGGTCGAGACTGTCGTGCCGATCCAGCGCGAGCGGAGCGGAGAAATCGGCATAGAAGCGCAACAGCGCGCCATGCGACTTGTCCGTGTCGAAACCGAAAAAAGGAACGTTCCAGTCGATGAAATACTGGGCCAGCACGCGGGAGACCAGCGATTTGCCGACGCCGCCTTTTTCGCCACCGATGAAGTGGATGTAGCTCATTTCTGTGGATCCTTTATTGTCGGGTGAAGGTAGGGCAAAACGAGAAAATCATGTTGCGGCGATGCGTGCATTCCAGAGCAAAATCGATGCCAGGCCCCGGCGTCACGACCGGAAAAAAACGATGTCGTAAAACGAACCGTTGAATCCGCCATTCAGAATGAGGTATTCCACGGCCCGCCCGAACAGCACGATGCCGGCAAAGACGATGGCCAGCCTCACGATGAAGAGTATTTTTTTCAGCATGGCTGCAAGTGTATATGAGGATAGCCAGAGGCCGCCGCGCCGTTTCTCAAAAAACCGGCAATTGAGCGCTCCGGAAGCCCGACAAGGTATCATTCGGCAATTCGAATTCGGGCAACGTCATGCTAATCAGAAGAAAATCCATCGAGGCGCAAGCCAACACCAAGGCCGGTCCCGGACCTGACAAGGAAAAATCCAAACCCAAGCCCAAAACCGCGGCGCCGCGCAAACCCAGGTTTGCCCCGGTCACGCTGTCGGAACAGGAAGGCATCCGCTACCTGCACTTCGGCACGGAATGGGTGCAAGGCGCCATGCGCATCCGCAAACCCGACTGGATCGAATTGGAATACGCCCAACAGATGATGAGCTGGATGCTGTTCAACGACGCACCGGCAAACATCGTCCAGCTCGGCCTCGGCACCGCGGCGCTGACCAAGTTCTGCTACCGCCAGTTTCCGGAAGCGCGCGTGACGGCGGTGGAGCTGAATCCCTCCGTCATCGCCATCTGCAACAGCATGTTCAAATTGCCGCCGGAAGACGATCGCCTGTCGGTCCTCGAAATGGACGCCAACGACTACATCCACGATCCGCAACGCGCCGGCGCCATCGATGCGCTGCAAGTCGACCTGTACGACGCCACCGCGCGCGGCCCGGTGCTCGACACGCCCGAGTTCTACGCCGCCTGCCGCGACAGCCTGAGCGACAACGGCGTGCTGACGGTCAACCTGTTCGGCGACCATCCCAGCTACGCCAAGAATCTCAAGGCGATGCGCTATGCCTTCGGCCAAGTGATCTCGCTGCCCGAAGTCCACGACGGCAACGTCGTCGCGCTCGCCTTCAAGCACAAATTCGAGCCAGATTTCCCCGCCTTATATGAACGCGCCGCAGCCATCACCGCAGCGACCAAACTGCCGGCCAAGTCGTGGGTGAATGGGATCAAGAGCAATTTCTGATCGTTGATGTTGCGACTGGATCAGGCGGCCAAGCTCCATTGACGTCGGCGCCGAGCCCATGTTTGTGACGATTGGCGCAGTTTCGGCGGATCAGAATGGCCCCCGCCTGCCTTGATTTTGCAGGGGACAGATAATTTTTTAGCTTTTTTTCAAAAAGAGGCTTCCAAGTTTGAAATTAATCGGGTTATAATCACGCCTCTTCATCGGGGGGCGTTAGCTCAGTTGGTAGAGCAGCGGACTCTTAATCCGTAGGTCGAGTGTTCGAGCCACTCACGCCCCACCAAGAATACAAAGGACTTGAATCGAAAGATTCAGGTCCTTTTTTTCCGCGCACTATTGCTGTCGTGTTTGCGCCAACGGCGGCACCTCACAAAACCGCCATAAAAAAGCCCCGGCCAACCTGGCGCAGGGCTTTCGTCTTATCTCTCTAGCTGAAAAATCGCTGCGTAACTGGGCCAATGCGCGAACCGGTGCGCGAGCCGATGCGCGAACCAGTGCGATGCGGTTCACGCCATCTCGGAAACTTATTCGACACGCGTGCTGATATGCGCATCGAACTCGCGCTGTGCAACTTCAAGCGCTTTGAGCGCATTCTGCCAAGGCTCGTAATCGGCCATGGTGAGCCATTCGGCGCCAGGGTTCTGCTTCCACTCTTCCAGTTTCGAATTCAGCAATTCGTATTCGACGAGTTGCGCTTCCAGCAAAACTTCGATTTGCGTCATCAATTCATTGGCACGCTCTGCCCATGCGTCTGGTGTTGCGGGTGTTGCGGGTGTTGCCGACGTTTCTGGCGTTTCCATGTTTTCCTCCATAAGATCGCAGAATCCTAACATGAAAGAATTGTTCGCTCCGTTATCTCGCATCGCTCCGTGTTGCTCCTCGATGGAAAGCATGGCATTCGGCGTGGCAATGACCATCATGGAATGCCCGTACCCGGACAGCACCGCTGCCTGCTTCGCGAAGTCATCGATGGGACATACGATATGATGGCAAAAAATCTACGTCAAAAAATACAATGAACTATACGAGCAGTACATTCTTCCTGTTTTTTATCGCGGTTTTCACGCTTTATTACGTGGCGCGAAATAAGAATACACAAGTGTTCATCCTTATCGGGTCATCGCTTTTCTTTTATGCGTATGAGTCCCCTCAATTATTACTGGTCTTTCTTTCGTCATGGCTGGTGACCTCCTCCACCGCCTTCGCAGTGCGATCGTCTACGCTCCACAACCGAAAGAAATGGTATGCAAGCGGTGGCGTCGCCGCCAACCTCGCCTTGCTCGCCTTTTTCAAATACAAATTCCTGTTTCTTGAACCTGCCCATTTCAATCCGGCGGGTCATTCCGATGTGGGAACATGGCTGATCCTTGCGCCGCTGCCCATCGGCATCTCCTTTTATACTTTCCATGGCATCAGCCTGCTGGTGGATACCTTCCGCAAAAGCGCCGCTACGGGAGAAAGCCGGAGCATGCCGCATTTTTTTGCGAATACGCTGCTTTACCTGGTTTTTTTCCCGCAGTTGGTGGCAGGTCCGATTATCAAGGCCAAAGAATTTTATCCCCAGGTCAAGGCAAAGAAAATGGCCGAGATCGACTTCAATAGCGTGTTTAAAACGCTGATCACCGGATACTTTCTCAAGACGGTCATTGCCGACAACCTCAGTGAACAAACCTTCTGGATCGCCTATCCCTATTTTCAATGGAAATCGCCGATGGATCTGATCGTGCTGTTGTATGGCTATTCGTTTCAGATCTTTGCGGATTTCGCGGGCTACTCGCTGATCGCCATCGGCCTCGCGCAACTGCTTGGATACAAACTCCCTGACAATTTCAACTTCCCCTATCTGTCGTCGTCGCTTGCTGAATTCTGGAGAAAATGGCATATCTCCCTGTCGAGTTTCCTTCGCGACTATCTCTATATTCCATTGGGAGGGAACAAGAAAGGCGAACTACGCACCTATGTCAATTTGCTGATTGTCATGTTCCTGGGCGGTCTGTGGCATGGCGCAGCGTGGAGTTTCGCCATATGGGGGCTATGGCACGGCATCGGATTGGCGCTCGAAAGGCCGCTCAGCCAATCGAAACTCTTTTTATCCCGTCACATTCTCATTGTTGCGATTCGCATCATTGCGGTGTTCACTTTTGTCACCCTGGGGTGGTTGCTCTTCAAATTGCAGAATTTCTCCGAGGCCTGGCTGTACCTGACCAAACTCTTCCACAACGAGCAGCCTGGCGTATCGAAGGGTGCATTGCTACTGATTGCAATCTACGGATTTCCCGTGGTTGCCTATCACTTGCTAAACCTGCTGCGCGACCGCCTCGGTACAACGCTGAAACAAGTGCTGTACGGTGTCATGCTGTTTCTGATCCTGACCAATCCGGGTCCGGCAAAGTCGTTTATTTACTTCCAATTCTGAGCATGAAGCCATCCATCTGCGTAACAGCAATCCTGCTAGGCCTCTACTCACTGTTTCTCGCCTATGGCCCCCGGCCATCCACGCTCAGCATGCAAAGTCAGTGGCAAGACAATAACCAGATCGTCGAAGCCTATTTCAGAAAAGAGATGCATGCGCCTGTGGTCTTCGTCGGCAGTTCCCTGTCCAGGCGACTGCGATTCGATGACCCGGCTTGCGCGTATAACATGGCGCTCGGCGGCGACTCTTCGCTAACCGGCCTGGCTGCAATTCTGCGCTCGTCGCATCTTCCCAAAAAAGTCTTCATCGAAATAAACGTTCCTGATCGTCCTGCCAACACAGGTCTGGTGGAAACTGCCGACAGCTTTTACAAAAAACTGGCGCCGATCTTTTATACGGAAAACATGCCCGTGAATCTGCTTTACAGCTTCCTGGCAGCACCTCACAAGAAAGATTTGAACCAACAGATCAGCGAACCGCTACGCCTGGAAGGCGTGGCGCTGCAATTGAAGGACTATGGCAATCTCATTCCTGAAGACGATCTGAGGGCGGAAATTGCGTTTTTTTCCACGGCGATCAATGCACTCGAAAAGCGTGGAATTGAGGTCGTGCTGTATGAACTGCCGATCTCGCGCGAACTGCGCGAGACACCCAAGGAACGACAAATCAAGACGGCATTTTCCGAGCAATTTCCTCGCAACAAACTGATAACCGCTCGGGATATGGGCATTGATGTTGCCAGTACCGACGGGCTGCATATGTCTGAAAACGAAGCACGCGAGGTATCGACGTGGCTGCGCCAGAGCTACGCCTCTGCCTGTCCTTGAGGTTCCCATGCCGGCTTGAAACTGCAGCGCATCCAGCCTGGCTCGCTCCACATGCTCCATGCGGGCTCGCCGGTGCAGCAATGGCGACGACTATCGTTACAATACATACCAAACAACTCGACGGGACAATCCATGGACGCAGAATTCTGGCTGGAGCGCTGGCGCGACGGCCGCACGCATTTTCATCAAACGCGCGTGACGCCGCTATTGCAGAAATACTGGCCGACGCTGGGATTGCCGCAAGACAGCCGCGTGCTGGTGCCGCTGGCGGGCAAGTCGCTGGATATGGCCTGGCTGGCGGAACAGGGACATCGCGTGCTGGGCGCGGAGTTGTCGCAACTGGCGGTGGAACAATTCTTCAGCGACAACAACCTGCAGCCGCACATCCGCGAATCGGCCTACGGCAGCCACTATACGGCCGGCAATATCGAGATCATCTGCGGCGACATTTTCAAACTCGATGCGGCGATCTTGTCGACCTGTGCCGGCGTATACGATCGTGCAGCGCTGGTGGCGTTGCCGGCGGCCATGCGCGCGCACTATGCGCAACACGTCTACGGCCAGCTGGCGAGCGATTATCGCGGCATCCTGATCACGCTCGACTATCCGCAGGAACAAATGGACGGCCCGCCCTTCTCGGTGCAGGATAGCGAAGTGCAGGCGATCTATGCGCCGCACACCGACGCCCTCGTCATCGACCGGCGCGACATCCTCGACAAGGAACCGAAGTTCCTGGAACACGGCGTGAGCCGGCTCGATACGGTGGTGTACAAGCTGCAACGCCGGGTTTAAAGCTTACTGCTTGCGCTTGCGTTGTCGTCCGCTTCACGCGGCGGCCTTCGGTGCAGGCCGCGCAACAACGCGAAGCGGCGTTCCGTTGAATCACTCCTTGAAATTCAGTCGATCATCCTGATCTTGCGCAGGAAGTCTTCGACATCCCTGGCCGCCATGTCGCGATATTTGTTGTCATAGGAACCGACCGTCACGCCGCGCTTCACGCAATCCTTGTACATCTGATTTTCCTCGGCCGGCGTAAGACGTTGTCCGGTGAGCACGACGCGCCGGCTCCAGGACGGTATGTCGGTTTCCACCATAGGGCAGTCGCGCGACGACATGCCCATCTGGAGATAGTGGGCGCCCTGATTGCCGTCGAAGCTGTGGTTGGCACCTTCATAAACGCGGTAGTCGACGACACCCGGATATTCTTCCTGCAAGCCCTTGATCTGGTCGAGACAAAATTTGGCCGGCGTGTAGTCGTCCTTGCCGCCCATCAAAAACAGCATCGGCGCACCGGTGCGATCGAAGCTGCCGTTCTTGCGGTAGCGCGAATTCTGGCAGCCCGCATAGACGGGAATATGGAAGGCGAACTGCAGGTTCTTGTCGTCGCGCAGGACGTTGTCGCGGAAGCTCTTGGTCGAGGTCTCGTTGGCCGCGATGCCGCCGCGGCTGAAGCCGATGATGCCGATCCTGCCTGCGTCAAAACGCGGATCGGCCGCGATGAATTTCAGCGCCTGGAAAGCGTCGGCGGTATCGGCGGCATTGCTGACCAGGCTCTGGTCATCGACCGTACTCGTCACGCCGCGCGGCGCGAACGAGTCGACCACGAAACTGGCGAAGCCCAGCTTGTTGAAGTACGGCGCCCAGAAGCCGGTGTCCTTGCTCTGCACGCCGGCGCTGCCGTGGGCGATGATCACGACGGGAATTTTCCCGCTGACGGGAACGGTCGGCATCGTGAGATAGCCGAAGATCTCGATCGGCTTGCCCTGCTTCTTCGCCATCTCGAACTTGTTGGCGTATTCGGCCGAGAGGAAGGAAATCTTTTGCTGCGCATAGGCCGGCGACCGCCATGCACATGCCGCCGCAAACAGCAGCAGACAAAGAACGAGTCGCAGGAAATGGTTGTTGGCGGTGGCGTGACGGCTGGCGGCGAGATGCTTCATGGTCGCTTTCTTCTGAATGTGTGGGGACTGATCATGATGTCGGATTCCGCGAGCATCTTACCTGCGGATCCGGAATCAGGCAGGCTTTCGACGATTGATTGCATGAAAGACAACAAAAAAAGACATCCTCCGCGAGGACCGAGATCGCGATGCCGTCGCAGAAAAAAAGACCGATAATGCAGGTCTCCGAAGGGGAGCCGTCAATACAACCAAGATGCAATCAAGAAACAACGACATGCACGATCCAGAGCAAAATCCAGAGGAAAATTCGGAGCAACATCAAGAACAAGATCGGGAACAAGAGCGCGCCGATGTCCACCCTGCCCGTCCATGGATCGTCCTCACGACCACCTATGACGTGGAAGCGTGGATAGACAATTACAACCGGGATTTGCAGCAGGCGGTCAAGAAGGACAACACCAAGGGTTACGGCATCTGTTTTTGCCTGGAACTGGGCGGCGAGGTCTATATGCACACGACGTCGGAAGGCGACATCCTGCTCGACGTCACCGAAGAGGCCGCATGGGTGGCGCCGGTGATCACGGCGGCGACCGGCGTCGCGACGCCGGCATCGTCGGTATGGGCCTTGCCCGGCGATACGCTGACGCAACTGGTGCTGGGCTTGAGCGGCCTGATTGCCGCCACGCGCGTCGTGGTCAGCCACGCGTACAAGACGCCGAAATCCTGGCCGCAGCGTTACTGAACCGCGTCGGGCGCAAACCCGCCGCAACATCGGAAATCAGTACTGTGGCTTTGGCTTGGTATTGAGGGCGCGGCGCGCATCGGCGTCGCGCTCGGATTTCTTTTCGAACTCGGTGCGTTCGCAGGCGCACAGGACAAAAGCGATGCAGGCGGCCAGCGACAAGGCGATAAAGCGCTTCATGAGATTCCCCATATTGACGGGTCCGATGCTGTTTGGCGGTAATGACGCAGCTTGGAGTCGCACCCGATATTTCCCCAGGCCAAAAGTCTAACCCAGGCCCTGTCAAAAACAAAGGGCATACGTTAAATATAGCGCGATCAGGCGCTGAGGCCACCGGTTCCGCGTGTCGTGGCCAGATCGTATTTCTTGATCTTGTCATAAAGCGTCTTCTTGGGAATACCAAGTCGTTCGGCAGCCAGCGCGACATTGCCGTCGGCACCCGCCAGCGCGGCCTCGATCAGGCTGCGCTCGTAGGCGTCCAGTTGCTGCGGCAACGCCACTCCGCTCACCGACTCATCGAGCACAACGCCATCGGCCACACCCAGCACCCAGCGATCGGCGAAATTGCGCAGCTCGCGCACGTTGCCGGGCCAGTCGCGCTGTTGCCATTGCGCCATCTGCCCGGCTGTCCATACCGGCGCTTCGCGCCCATAGCGGATTGCCGCGGCATGAATGAAATGCGCCAACAGGAAAGGAATATCTCCGCGCCGCTCGCGCAAGCGCGGCAGGTCGATGCTGACCACGCCGATGCGGTAATACAGATCTTCGCGAAATTCGCCCTGCCCGCTCAGTTGCAACAAGTCGCTCTTGCTGGCGGCGATCACGCGGCAATCGATGGCGATGGATTCGTTGCCGCCCAGGCGTTCCAGCTTGCGCTCCTGCAGCACGCGCAGCAGCTTGACCTGCAAGGCCATGGGCATGCTTTCGATTTCATCGAGAAAAATCGTGCCGCCGTTGGCATATTCGAGCTTGCCGATGCGACGCTTTTGCGCGCCGGTGAAGGCACCCGCTTCATGGCCGAAGATTTCGCTTTCGAACACGCTCTCCGGCAACGCGCCGCAATTGATCGCAACGAATGGTCCCTTGCGCTCGCTGGCCGCATGCAGCTGACGCGCCACGACTTCCTTGCCGGTGCCGGTCTGGCCGTTGATGAGGATATCCACCGCCGTCGGACCGACGCTGCGGATCAGCGTGCGCACGCGCTCGATGACGGCGGACTGCCCGACCAGCGGCGGCGTATCCGGGTCGGCCTGCCAGGCCTCTTTGAGGCGGCGGTTTTCCAGGACCAGATTGCGCTTTTCCTGTGCGCGTTTTGCCGTCTCCACCAGACGCTCGGCGGCGAACGGTTTTTCAATGAAGTCGTAGGCGCCGGCACGCATGGCGTCCACCGCCATGCCGACATCGCCGTGACCGGTCACCACGATGACCGGCAGATCGGCGTCGGCGGCAACGACATGAGCCAGCACTTCCAGGCCGGAACGCCCCGGCAGCCGCACGTCGGTGACGACAATGCCGGCAAAGCCGGCATGCAGCAGCGGCAAGGCTTGCTCCGCATCGGCGCAGGCCTGCACGCTGAAACCGCCCAGCTCCAGCGTCTGCGCCGTGGCTTTGCGCAGGCTTTGCTCGTCTTCGATCAATATTGCCAGCGCGGCCGGCGCCGGAGCTTGCTTGTCCATTATTTGTTCTCGCTTGTATCTGAGATATCCGGGATATTCGGCAGCCGCACGATGAACTCGGCGCCGCCTTCCGGCAGATTATGCGCCGACAGCTGACCGTTCATCGCTTGCACGATCGACGAGGAAATCGCCAGTCCGAGGCCCAGCCCCTTGCCGGTCGACTTGGTGGTGAAGAAAGGTTCGAACAGATGCGGCGCCACGTCGTCCGGAATGCCCGGTCCGGTGTCGCGGATGCGGATGACGACGTCCCTGTCTTCCCGGTCGAGGATCACCGTCACGCGCTTGTCGGCCACCAGCTCCACCGCATCGACGGCGTCGATGGCGTTGCGCAGCAGATTGATCAGCACCTGCTCGGTGCGCACGACGTCGCCCATGACCTGCACCGGATGACGCACGTCGATCTCGATGGCAACGCCTTGCTGCTGGAATTCATTGCGCAGCAACAGCACCGCTGCCTCCACCGTCTGCGGCAGGTCGACTACCGCGATGGCGTCGCCGCTCTTGCGTGCAAACCCCTTGAGCTGGGCGATGATCTTGCCCATGTGGGCGCTGGCGCCGCTGATGTATTCGAGGTTTTCTTCGACCTGCGGCAACTGGCCGCGCCGGATGAACTGCACGGCGTTGTCGGCAAAGGCGCGGATGGCGGCCAGCGGCTGGTTCAGTTCATGCGTGACGCCGGCGGCCATCTGTCCCAGCATGGCCAGCTTGCCGGCCTGCACCAGTTCGTTCTGCGTCGAGCGCAGCAGGCTTTCGGTCTGCTGCAGCTTGGCGTAGCGTCCTTCGAGCGCCTGGTTGGCGACGCGCAGCTCCTGCGTGCGCACGGCAATGGTGGCGTCCAGCTCCTGGGCAGCGCGACGCAGGGCGTCGCGCGACTCCAGTCGTTCTTGCAAACGCCTTCTGCGCTGATACAGCGCCCACAACGAAATGACGGCGATCGCCATCAGCAGCGCCACCCACATTGCCCACAGCATGGCGATGCGGGCAATGCGCGCCTGCGACGGAAACAGCATCAGCTGCCATCCTTGTTTGGCGATCGGCTGCATGACGTGCTCGCCGAAACCTCGCCGCAACTCCTTGCGCAGGGAACCGACCGCCGTGATTGCCTGGTCGGCGTATTGGTGCGTCCCTGCCAGTTCCTGCTGCCTGCGGCTGTCGAGCGGACGCAGGCTGTGATATTTCCACTGGGGGCGATTGCTCAGGAACACCACGCCGCTGCCGTCGACCAGGGTGATCGGATCGTCGCTGCTGCGCCAGGTATGTTCGAATTCGGACAGATCCACCTTGACGGCCATGACGCCGATCGGCGCCCCCTCGCCGCGCGGCGTGCCGACCGGATAAATCGGCTGGGCCATGAAGTAACCCGGCTCGCTGGAAACGTTGCCGATGCCGTAAAAACGTCCGGCGCGACCGGCCAGCGCTTCAATGAAGTAAGGCCGGAAGCCGAAGTCCCGACCGACGAAGCTGGTGTCTTCATTCCAGTTGCTGGCGGCCAGGGTCATGCCTTTGTCGTCCATCATGTAAATCGCCAGCACGCGCGACTGGCGCTGAATCGATTGCAGGCTTTGGTTGAGACGCGCGATCGCTTCGGCATCGTCGGGATGATGCAGGACCTGATCCACGTCGGCCAGCGCGCCAAGGGCGAAGGGCATGGTCTCGAACTTGTCGAGTATCGACTGCAAGTCCAGCGCGACGATCTGCAACTGGCGCTGACCGGCGGCGTGCAAATCCTTGCGCGCCTTGCCGACGGCGATAAAGTAAGTCGTGAAAAAAACCGCCGCCGCGCACAGCGCGACGACGGTGATCAGTATCGGGGTCTTGCGGGAAGTCATGGAGGACAAATCGATCCGGTCTGTATGAGGTAGAGGAATACAAAGGCATGGCGGCAGTGCCCGCTATGATACCCGTCCCTGCTCGCAATAAACGCCCCTCCATGTTGCCCGCAAGAACCTCAGTCCTCGTCCTTGAGGTAACCGACCTTGGTCGGATCCTTCATGCGGAAGGAAATCAGCAAGGCGATGGCGCACATGATGGAGACATACCAATAGAAGCTCGACTCCATGCCCGCCGATTTGAACGACAGCGCGACGAACTCCGCCGAACCGCCGAACAGGGCGTTGCCCACGGCATACGACAGGCCGACGCACAGGGCGCGCACTTCCGGCGGGAACATCTCGGCCTTGATCAGGCCGCTAATCGAGGTGTAGAAACTGACGATCGCCAGCGCCAGGATCGCCAGGCCGAACGCCGCGTACGGATCGGTGACGTCCTTCAGCAAATGCAGGATGGGCACGGTGCACAGGGTGCCGAGCACGCCGAAGCACAGCATCATGTTACGACGGCCGATCCTGTCGGACAACGCGCCGAACAGCGGTTGCAGCACCATGTAGACGAACAGCGCACCGGTCATCACGGCGCTGGCGGTCTTGGCGTTCATGCCGGCGGTGTTGACCAGGTACTTTTGCATGTAGGTGGTGAAGGTGTAGAACATCAGCGAGCCGCCGGCGGTGAAACCGACCACGGTGAAGAAGGCGCGCTTGTGCTTCCACAGACCGGCGAAGGTGCCGGCTTCTTTTTTCTTGCGGGTTTCGTCGCTGGCGGTTTCGGTCAGCGAGCTGCGCAGGTACAGCGCGACCAGGGCGCCGAACGCCCCCAGCACGAACGGCACGCGCCAGCCCCAGGCGCGCAACTCGTCGTTGCTCAGCGTCTGCTGCATCACCACCAGCACCAGCACCGCCAGCAACTGGCCGCCGATCAGCGTGACGTACTGGAAGGAGGCGAAGAAGCCGCGGTTGTTCTTCGGCGCGACTTCACTCATGTAGGTCGCGCTGGTGCCGTACTCGCCGCCGACCGACAAACCCTGGAATAGACGCGCCACCAGCAGCAGGAAAGGCGCCGCCGTGCCGATCGTGGCGTAGGTCGGCATGAAGGCGATCATCAGCGAGCCGCCGCACATCATCAGCACCGAGATCATCATCGAACGGCGACGGCCGTGCTTGTCGGCGATGCGGCCGAACAGCCAGCCGCCGATGGGACGCATCAGGAAGCCTGCGGCGAACACGCCGGCGGTATTGAGCAGTTGGGTGGTGGTGTCGCCCTTGGGGAAGAACGCCGGCGCAAAGTAGATGGCGCAGAAGGAATAGACGTAAAAGTCGAACCACTCCACCAGGTTGCCGGATGAGGCGCCGAGAATGGCGAAAATGCGCTGCCGCGTATCCGCGGCTTTGGAAAGGTCTTGCTTGATCATCGTTATCTCCGGAGGTATTCCTGTATTTATCATTTACCAAGAGGCGGTACACGGCACATGCCTGCTGCATTCCGTATGCTGCCGAAAGAGGGCAAAAAAGCGCCTGCAATCGCAATCCGCCTCAGAGAGCGGCGCGACAAGAGCAAGAAAAGGACGTTGATTTACTGCAAAGAAGTTGGCGTCACATCTGTCTCCTGATTTTTGTTTTGACGTTCTTAATGCAGGCTTCGTGCCAGTCGGAGATACGGCGAAGAAAAAACATCAAGCCATTGATTCGAAAAGGAATTTAAAAATCACAGCGGCAGAGGCAATGATCCAGGCTTGCGGAAAACCGGAATCCGGAAAGCGGGCATTCCGGATATCCAGCCGCGCCGCCATCAAAAAGCCCGGGACCGTTGCGGCGCCGGGCTTCATGTGCAGCAAAACCGTTCTTCCTGCCTGAACAAAATCAAGACAGACGCGGTTCCCGCGGCGTGATGTCGATGGTGCGGCGCGCCTGCGGCAGTGCCGGCGTGCCGCTGATCGTGAAGACGCTGACCAGTTGCGCCAGACTGTCGGCTTGCGTCTGCATCGATGCAGCCGCAGCTGCGGCCTCTTCCACCAGCGCGGCATTTTGCTGGGTGACCTGATCCATCTGCGTGATGGCGTGGTTGATCTGCTCGATGCCGGTGGTCTGCTCCTGGCTGGCGGAACTGATCTCGCCGACGATGTCGGTCACGCGCTTGACGCTGTTGACGACCTCTTGCATGGTCGCGCCGGCCTGCTCGACCAGCTTGCTGCCGTTGCCGACTTTTTCCACGGAGTCGTTGATCAGGACCTTGATCTCTTTGGCGGCGGCCGCCGAACGCTGCGCCAGGCTGCGTACTTCCGACGCCACCACGGCGAAACCGCGGCCCTGCTCGCCGGCGCGCGCCGCTTCCACCGCCGCATTCAGCGCCAGGATGTTGGTCTGGAAGGCGATGCCGTCGATGACGCTGATAATGTCGACGATCTTGCGCGACGAATCGTTGATCGCGCCCATGGTGTCGACCACCTGCCCGACCACGCCGCCGCCCTGGGTGGCGATCTCGGAAGCCGATACCGCCAGTTGGTTGGCCTGGCGCGCGTTGTCGGCGTTTTGCTTGACGGTGGAAATCAGTTCTTCCATCGAGGATGCGGTTTCTTCCAGCGCGCTGGCTTGCTGTTCGGTGCGCGAGGACAAGTCCAGGTTGCCGGCGGCGATTTCGCTCGATGCGGTGGCGATGGTGTCGGTGCCGCTGCGCACGTTGGTGACGATGCCGCGCAGGCTGTTGCTCATGTCTTGCAGCGCTTGCAGCAGCTGGCCGGTTTCGTCCTTGCTGTTGACGGTGACGGCGGCGGTCAGGTCGCCTTCGGCCACGCGGCGCGAGAGGACGACTGCGGTGCCGATCGGACGTGTGATGCCAACCGTCAGATACCAGGCGCACAGCACGCCCAACGCCAGGATCAGGCCTTCCAGCACCAGCAGCAACACGCGGCTTTCATCGGCGACCATGTCGATATGCCGGGCGGTTTCATCGATGTCCTTGCGCTGCAGTTCGACCAGCTTGCGCATGGTGTCTTGATACGCGATGGATGCCGGTACGAACGTCTTCTCGAGAACGCGCTCGGCTTCTTCGACATTGCCTGCCGCCTTGGCCTTGTTGATGGCGTCGCGCGAGCTCAGGTAAATCTTGCGCTGTTCGCTGATCTGCTGGAACAGCTTCTTTTCTTCTTCGGTTTCCAGCAGGGCTTCCACCTTTTTCTGGTACTCGCCGGAACTCTTGGACGACGCCGCTACCTCCGTCGCGAAGTAAGGGCCCAGCGACGGGTCGCTGCTCTTGGCGATAGCGGTGGTACGGCGGATGCCGCTGACGAGATTGGCGTACCAGTCGCCGATCAGGCGCTCCTTGAGCAAGGGCTGGCTCATCATGTCGCGCGTGGCGCTCGATACCGCCTGCAAACGCCAGATGCCGATGCCGGCAATCACGATGGAGAATGCCAGAATGACGGCAAAGCCCAAGGTCAGGCGCTTGCCGATCTTCATGTTTCCGATAATGTTCATTGCTTGTTTTCCGTCCGTTGTTTTCCGCCGCTGCTGCGGTTTTTTCTGTGTTTTCGTGCGTAAGGCGCACTTGCTCTGCCGGGCACGCCGACAGAGTGCACTATTACAAACCAGAAACGAAGATTTGATTTGCAGCAACATCAAGCAAAAAGCCTCGTAAATCAAGGCTTTGGGGCCATAACGGCCACCCGGAAAGGAAAAACGAACAAAATAATTTATCTTTCAACAACTGCACATGGCTTTGCCGTCGTCGCTGCCACGGCAAAACACATTCAGCGGTCGAGGCCCGCGACGATGATCTTGCCGACCTCCGCCAGCACGGCATTGCGCCGGTCCTCGGGCGCCTTGGTCCGGGTCAGGTAGATCGACGCCAGCAGCGGTTTGCCCTGCGGCGGCCAGATGATGGCGATGGTGTTGGTGGTGCCGTAGTCGCCCGAGCCGGTCTTGTCGCCCACCGTCCAGCCGGGCTGCATGCCGGCGCGCACGCGACGGTCGCCGGTCTTGTTGCGGCGCATCCAGGCGATCAGTTGTTCGCGCGACGCCGGCGACAGCACGTCGCCCAGCAGGATGCGCTGCAGGTTGTCGCTCATGGCGGCCGGCGTGGTGGTGTCGCGCGAATCCCCGGGGATGGCGGTATTGAGCTCGGTCTCGAAACGGTCCAGCCGGGTCTGCTTGTCGCCCAGCGATTTCACGAACTGGTTGAAGGGTTCCAACCCGCCGAGACTTTGCAGGATCAGGTTCGCGGCGGTGTTGTCGCTCAGGGTCAGCGCTGCTTCGCACAGTTGCGCCAGCGTCAGGCCGTCGCCGCCGGCGTGCTTGCCGGTGGTCGGCGAATACGCCACCAGCACGTCGTTGCCATAGATGATGCGGCGATCCAGCCGTTCTTGCCCGGCATCGACGCGCTTGAGAACGGCAGCGCACGCCAGGAACTTGAAGGTGCTGCACATGGCAAAACGTTCGTCGGCGCGATAGCCCCAGCGACGCTGGGTGGCGCTGTCGACGATGTCCACGCCGAGACGGCCGCCGACGCTTGCCTCCAGCTTCGCCAGTTGAGAGACCACCGAGGACGAGCCCATAGATTTTTTTATCTCTTTACTCCCGGCGGCAACGGCTCCTGTAGCGACGCCACCGAATGCCAGCCCTGTCAGCATGAGAAATCGTCTTCTCGCAATCATGATTTTTTCCTTGCAAAAATGCGTGTGAAGCGAAATGATAGGCAGCAACGGATGCCCTCGCAATTCACGATAATTGGCATCAGACCTCAGAAAAACTGATATCAGGCAGCCTCATGCATTTACCTCTCAATGCCTTGCGCGCCTTCGAAGTGGCGGCGCGCCATCTGAGCTTTACCCACGCCGCGGATGAACTCAACGTCACCCAGACGGCCGTCAGCATGCAGGTCAAGAACCTGGAAGAACGCATGGGCGTGACGCTGTTCCGCCGCCTGCCGCGCGGTCTCGCGCTCACGGACGAGGGCCTGGCGCTGTTGCCGGTGCTGGCGGAATCATTCGAGCGCATCGGCACCGTGCTCGGCCAGTTCGAAAACGGCCGGATGCGCGAAGTACTGACGCTGGGCGTGGTCGGCACCTTTGCGGTCGGCTGGCTGATGCCGCGGCTGCGCGAGTTTCAGCAGACCCATCCCTTCGTCGATTTGCGCCTGCTGACCAACAACAACCGCGTCGACCTCGCCGGCGAAGGACTGGACTACGCCATCCGCTTCGGCGACGGCGCCTGGCACGGCACCGATGCCGAGCGCCTGTTTGCCGCGCCGCTGTCGCCCATGTGCGCACCGGCCATTGCGCCGCGCCTGCGTCGACCTCAGGATCTCGCCGGCGAAACGCTGCTGCGCTCCTACCGCACCGATGAATGGAACAACTGGTTCGCCGCCGCCGATACGGCGTGTCCGCCGATACGCGGCTTCGTGTTCGACTCGTCGCTGACGATGGCCGAGGCGGTGGCGCAACAGGCCGGCGTGGCCTTGCTGCCGGTCAACATGTTCGGGCGCGAACTGCGCGAAGGACGGCTGGCCTGCCCGTTCGATATTTCCATCAGTCACGGCGCCTACTGGCTCACGCGCCTGAAGTCGAAGCAGCCGACGGCGGCAATGCAGGCTTTTCGGAACTGGCTGCTGGCCGCATGCGACAGAAGCTGAAGCAAGGCGATAAGCGTCCGATAAAGGGCAAAACCACCAAAAAAGTTCGATAAAATGAAACAAAAAAGCCACAACTGCCTCAGGAAAAGCCTGATAGACGTGAAAGCTCGCCCCTCGTAGAATAAATGATATAAACTATTTACAGGTCGCATGCTTTTACGGTTTGCGGTAAAAATGCAAACGATTACATAATTGCTTACGTAATTGCACGCGGTTGGCACCATGTCTCAACAAGGAAAAGGGGGACATCATGAAAAAGTACTTCGCGACGATCTACAGAAAACTGGTCGACTATCTGAACGACTCCAGCGCCCTGACGACCGGCTCCCATCGGGGTGAGCCGCATTACTGCGGCATGTATTCCGGCCTGTCCGACATGGACCAGAGTCACGACAAGCACTGAAATCTTTCTGCCCCGCCCTGCGCTCCCTGTGGCAGGACGGGGCACATACCCTCCGGCTTCGGCTTCGACTTCGCGGCTGCCGTCCCGGCTTCTCGCCCTGACGTCCCCCGTTACGATCCCATATGCACGACGGTCGCCTGCAATCCTTGCATGCCGGCGGCATGATCGATCGCCGCCTCGATATCCTCCAGCGCAAATGACCTCAGGTCGACCGCATCCAGCGACAGTTGCCCGCTTTCAACCAGCGCCGTCAGCGCGCGATAGTCGTCCGGGCGGTACATGAAATTGCCGACCAGCTCCCAATTGTTGAGCATCATCTCGCCGTAGGGCAAAGGCAGCGGCACCAGCATGCTGCCCATCACGGCCAGCCTGCCGCCTCGCCGCAGGCTGCGCAAGACCGTCAGGGTACTGTCGGCGGAGCTCGCCTGACCGACCATATCCAGCGCAGCCGCCACGCCGCCGCCCGACAAGGACCGCATGGCCGCGACATCCGCTTCCACATCGCCGCTCAGCACTACCGGCACGACACGCCCCTTGCCCAATTCGACCAGACCTTGCAGCGCCGATGCGCGCCGCGCCACGGCCAGCACCCGGGTGGCGCCCATCGCCAGCGCCGCCAACACGGCAGCCGAGCCGAAATAGCCGCCGGCGCCGTTGATTGCCAC
Source organism: Herbaspirillum sp. CF444 (assembly GCF_000282135.1). Lineage (GTDB taxonomy): Bacteria > Pseudomonadota > Gammaproteobacteria > Burkholderiales > Burkholderiaceae_D > Herbaspirillum. Next base: position 225,354 of record NZ_AKJW01000061.1, on the reverse strand, counting down.
CGTATCCCCGGCTGCTACGCGAACCCGGCGCAGCCCGCCGAACGGTACGATGAACTTGGCCAGCGTCGCCAGCCGGCCAGCAGGTATGTCATCCAACCCCTCCAGCGGCACCAGCGTCGATGCGGGCATGTCGACAATCTCGCGCAAAGTGCCGTTGGGGTATTCCGCCAGCATGCCGCTACTGTCGGCACTGATGCCGGTCAGGCCGATCAGGATCTGCGCCGGCTCTGCGACATTTTCTCCGGTCAGCCAGTAGGGGTTGAGCGCCACGCGCTGACCGGCGTGAAAATGCTGCACGCCGGCGCCGACCTCCACGACGCGACCGATACCGTTGGTGCCGGGAGTAAAAGGACCTTGCGGATAGGCATAAGGCAGCTTGCCGGCGACATAGTCGCGCGTATAGCTCAGCAGCGGGACGGCTTCCATGCGCACCAGCACGGCGCCCGGTCGGACGGCAGGCGCAGGCAAATCATGCAGCGTCAGGGTGGCGGCTTCTTTATCGAGGATCCAGGTTTTCATCGCGTTCTCCTTGGTGGTCAGAATGAATGCTTGAACTTTAGCCAGCCACAACCTATATTTGAAATCAATTAATGATATACAACCCATCAATGTGATGAATATGATCAATATGCGCGGCATCGACCTGAACCTGCTGGCCTCCCTGCACGTCCTGCTGGAGGAATGCAACGTGACCAAGGCCGCCGCGCGCCTGCATCTGACGCAGCCGGCGGTGTCGACACAATTGGCGCGCCTGCGCACGATCTTCAACGACCCGCTGCTGGTGCCGGCTGAAAACGGCCGCGGCATGATTCCCAGCGCGCACGCACTGACGCTGGCCGATCCGCTGCGCACCCTGCTGGCGCAGATGGAGAACCTGGTCAATCATCGCTCCTCCTTCGATCCGCTGATTGACAATCGCACCTTCCGCATTGCCGCCAGCGACAATGCGACATCGGTGCTGGGCTCGGCGCTAATGGAAAAACTGCCGGAGATCGCCGGCCCAGGCGTACGCATCGGCTTTCTCAACAGCGACCAGCAACACATTGCGGGTCAGTTGGAACGTTCCGAAATCGATCTGCTGATCGGCTCCGAACGCATGGTGCCGTCCAGCATGAAAGCCCGAAAACTGCTCGACGAACACTTCGTCATGGTGCAACGCAAGGAGCATCCGCGCGGGCGCAGGAAACCCACCCTGGAGAGTTATTGCAAACTGCGCCATGTGCTGGTGTCGACCAGCGGCGGCAGCTTTCACGGTTTCATGGATGAACATCTGGAAGAATTGGGACGGCGGCGCATGGTGGCGATTTCGGTGCAAAGTTTTGCGCTGGCGGCGGAGTTGCTCTGCCGCAGCGACTATGTCGCCACGCTGCCCAGCCGGCTGGCGGCGCGCTATGCAGATCGGCTGGACATCTTCGACCTGCCGTTCGCGGCACGCGGCTTTTCGCTGTTTGCCGCCTGGCACCCGCGCAACCATGCGGATCCCTCGCTGCAGTGGCTGCGCGACACGCTGGCGTCATTGAGCTGACCTAAGCTGACCCAAGCTGACCTGCGCTGACCGAAGAATCCGCCTGCCCTTATAATTTCCGCATCCCCGCCCAGCAAGGAACGCACGCCCCATGTCCGCCGACACCATCGCCCTCAACAAAGCCATGACCAAGTTCGACCGGCACGACAGCGTCTGGCTGTTCGGCTACGGCTCGCTGATCTTCAAGGCCGATTTTCCCTTCATCGAGCGCCGCCCGGCGCACATCGTCGGCTGGAGTCGCCGCTTCTGGCAGGGCTCGCACGATCATCGCGGCACGCCGCACGCGCCCGGCCGCGTGGTGACGCTGATTCAGGATGACGGCGCCACCTGCGCGGGCATGGCCTACCTGATCACGCCGGAAGTGTTCGACCATCTCGACTACCGCGAAAAAAACGGCTATCTGCGCCTGTCGACCGATATCATCTTTGAGGACCACAGCAGCGCAGAAGGATTGGTGTATATCGCCACCGAGGAGAACGCGGCTTTCCTCGGCCCCGCCTCCGAGTGCGAGATTGCGCGCCAGATCGCCGGTGCACAAGGTCCCAGTGGGCGCAACGCCGACTACCTGCTTGGGCTGGCCGTGGCCTTGCGTGAACTGGGCAAGGAAGATACCCACGTGTTTGAAATCGAACGACACCTGCAACTGCTTAACGCCATCAATCAAGACGCATAAGCGGCTTGCCGCCGAATGACTACTGACGCGCCGCCAGCAACAACGCGCCGGCGCCGATGAAGAAACCGCCGGTCGCCTTGTTCAGGCGCGCGACGCCGCGCGAAGTGCGGATGAAGCGACGGATCTGCTTGCCGCACAGGGAATACACCGTGCTGGAAACAAACTCCGCGCACAGATAAATCGATCCCAGCACCAAAAATTGATGCGGCGCCGGACGTGCGGCATCGATGAACTGCGGGAAAATCGCGGCAAACAACATGATCGCTTTCGGATTGGTGATGCCAAGCAAGAACTCCTGCATCACCAGCGCACGCACGCTCTTTTGCACGGGAGCAGCCGCCCCTGCCTTTTCCACGCCGTCGGCCAGTTCCAGGCCGTGAAACTCGCGGCTGCGCCAGGCGCGATAACCGAGATAAAACAGATAGACGGCGCCCACCCACTTCACCGCCGTGAACGCGGTTTCGGAAGCCAGCAGCATGGCGCCGAGTCCCACCGCCGAAATCGTCAGGAAAATCGCAAACGCCGTCACGCGCCCGAAGGTCGCCAGCAAGGCCACGCCGACGCCGCGGCGGATGCCGTTGTTGAGCGCGCAAAAATTGTTCGGACCTGGCACCAGCGCCAGCATGATGGCGACAGGGATGAAGAAAAAGGCGTCCATTGCGATTCCGTCCGTAGCGTGGGAAGAGCGACGATTTTAACAGTCGCTCCGGTTTTCCGCTGCCCATCTTGTGCAGTCGAAGACCTGATGCGCATCGGTACTTCGATCAACAAAACGCTTGACAAGGCCAGTACACAAGCCTTACTTTACCTATTAGTTAATTAATAAACGAAGAAAGCCATGCCTCCCGACCATCTCAGCGCAACCTTCTCCGCCCTGGCCGATCCGACCCGGCGCGCGATCCTCGCGCGGCTGGCTTCCGGCGAAGCATCGGTGAAAGAATTGATGGCGCCGTTCGAGATCAGTCCACCGGCGATCACCAAGCATCTCAAGGTGCTAGAACGCGCCGGCCTGATCACGCGCGGACGCACGGCGCAATGGCGGCCGTGCAAACTTGAAGCGCAGCCCTTGCATGAAGTGCATGCCTGGATCGACCAGTACCGCCAGTTCTGGGAAGCCAGCCTGGATCGCCTTGAGGATTATCTGCGCGACTTGCAAGCCCAAAACAAAGACGCGATCACGGCAGAATCGCCCGCGGAACACATGCAGGAGATGCAACAAAAAGCCAAGACCGGCAAGAAACGTACTGCAAAACCCGTAGTCAAAAAATAACAAGCCGCCGCAACAGCGGCGCCCGTTTTTCATTCAGGCATTTGTCCCTGTATTTACCCCAATACTTTTGCGAACGAGGAGCAGACCATGCAATTGCATACCTATCTCAATTTCAACGGCCAGTGCGAGGAAGCCTTTCAGTTTTACAAAGAAATCTTCGGCGGCGACATCCAGTTCATGATGCGCAACGGCGACTCGCCCATGGCCAAGGACATGCCTGCGGAGCAGCACAACCGCGTCATGCACGCGCGCATCCAGATTGCCGGCCAGATCTTCATGGGTTCGGACGTACCGGAAGGCAATGCGGAAAAACCGCAAGGTTTCAGCATCACGATCAATACGCCGGATCCTGTCGAAGCAGAGCGTGTCTTCAACGCGCTGAATGTCGGCGCGGAAGTGCGCATGCCTTTGGAGGAAACCTTCTGGGCGGTGCGTTTCGGCATGCTGACCGACCGCTTCGGCATCCCGTGGATGGTCAACTGCGAACGTCCGATGCCGTCCTGATTGCGCCACCCGGCCGCCCATTTTCTATCATCCATCTGTGGAGACACGATGCTCAAAACCATCACCATCGTCCTTGCCGTCATCATCATCGCCATCCTGATCCTGGCCGCGCGCAAGCCGGACCGGTTCAAGGTGCAACGCAGCGCCAGCATCAAGGCCGCGCCGGAAAAGATCTTCCCTTACCTGAACAACATGCACAACTTCGCCGCCTGGTCGCCGTTTGAAAAACTCGACCCGGACATGAAGCGCAGCTATAACGACGTCGCCAGCGGCAAAAGCGCGACGTATGCATGGGAAGGTTCGGGCAAGGCCGGCCAGGGACGCATGGAAATCGTGGATGAAACCGTGCCTTCCAGAGTTGTCATCAAGCTCGACTTCACCAAGCCCTTCAAGGCCAGCAACACGGTCGAGTACACGCTGACCGCCAAAGGCGACGCCACCGAAGTGACGTGGGCGATGTCGGGCGCGGCGCCGTTCCCGGCCCGGATCGTCCACGTGTTCTGCGACATGGACAGCATGGTGGGCAAGGATTTTGAAACCGGACTCGACAACCTCAAGAACCTCGCCGAAAAACAATAAGACCAACGGCGATGCAACCTCCCTTCGCCGCCGGCGAGGGAAGCAATCAAGGAGAACACCATGACGGCAGCAACGCTTGCCATGCAGATGGCGACATCAACCGACCGCAGCATCGTCATCTCGCGCGTCATCAATGCCCCGCGCGAACTGGTCTTTGAGGCCTGGACCGATCCGGTACATATCGGCAACTGGTGGGGACCGAGCGGCTTCACTACGACAACCACGACCAGGGACGTGCGTCCCGGCGGCATTTGGCGCTTCATGATGCACGGACCGGATGGCACCGACTATCCGAACAAAATCCTGTACCGGGAAATCGTCAGGCCGTCACGGCTGTCTTACCTGCACACCAGCGACGACGACAGCGATCCCGGCTTCGAAGTCACCGTCACCTTCGAGGAACGCGATGCCGGCCGAACCGCCCTCACGCTGACCTCGCTGTTCGCCACCGCGGATATCCGCGACAAGGTGGTCCGCGAATTCCACGCCATCGAAGGCGGCAACCAGACTATCGACCGCCTCGAAGCCTATCTGCGAGGAGAAGCGCCATGAACATGCCATCGGCATTTGCTTCCCTGCCAGGTGCAGCGGGAGAACTCAGTATCACCCGCACCTTCGATGCGCCGCGCGAACTGGTCTTCCGGCTCTGGACCGACGCCGAACACGTGCGACGCTGGTGGGGGCCGCCGGCGCATCCCGCCGCCGTGCTGGAGATGGACGTACGCCCGGGCGGCGCCTGGCGCGGCTGCCTGCACGGCGTCGAGGACGGCCGCAAGCTGTGGCAAGGCGGCGTCTTCCAGGAAGTGAAGGCGCCGGAGCGGCTGGCGTTCACCTTTGCCTGGGACGAGGAAGGCGAACGCGGCCTGGAGACGCTGGTCACCATCGATTTCACCGAACAGGACGGCAAGACGCACATGCGCTTTCGCCAGACGCCGTTCCAGTCGGCGGCCGAACGCGACGGACATCAGGATGGATGGAACGGCAGCTTCGACCGTTTCGTCGACTATCTTGCTCGTACCGCTCTCTGATTCATATACACATTCAGCGACACCACATCATGACAACCGCACCCAATTTTTCCAATCCCGTCGGCAACGACGAATTCTTCATGAGCCGCGTCATCAATGCGCCGCGCGAGCTGGTGTTCCAGGCCTGGACCGATCCGCGTCACCTGACGCAATGGTGGGGGCCGAAGGGTTTCGACAATCCGGTCTGCGAACTTGACCTGCGCCCCGGCGGCCGGCATCGCATCACCATGCGCGGTCCCGACGGCACCGACTATCCGATCACGGGCGAATTCGTGGAGGTGACGCCGCCGTCGCTGCTGGTCATGACGATGGATTGCACGGAGCATCCGGCCGCGTGGCACGATATGATCGATCCGCAGCGCACCACCGCCAACCCGGCCGGCGTCATGCTGCAGACAGTGAGCTTCGAAGACCTGGACGGCAAGACGCGTCTGACCATCCGCACGCGCGCACCGACGCCGGCCATCCTTGAGGCACTGAAGAAGATGGGCATCAACGAAGGATGGTCGGGCAGCCTCGATCGCCTGGACGCGCTGATGGCGACATTGCAAGCCAACTGACCCAAACCGACAGGAGACGACATGATCTATCAGGGAAGCTGCCATTGCGGCGACGTTGCCTTCGAAGCCGAAGGCGAAATCGGGCCGGTGGTCGATTGCAACTGTTCTTACTGCAGCCGCAAGGGCACGCTGCTGTGGTTCATCGCGCGCGACAAGTTTCGGCTGAAGACGTCCGAGGACGCAATCACCACCTACCATTTCAACAAGCACGTGATCGACCATCAGTTCTGCAAGCGTTGCGGCTGCCAGGCTTTCGGGTTCGGCGTCGATCCTCAGGGCAACAAGATGACCGCGATCAATGTGCGCTGCGTCGAAGGCGTCGACCTGGATGCGCTCAAGCGCATTCACTACGACGGCCGCAGTGCCTGAGGCTCGCTGAAGGCAGCCTTCACGGGTAGTGTAAAATTCCGGTCCGCCTCCGACTCGCCGGAGCGGACCAGGGAAGCCATGAATATCACCATCAACGACGAACTCCTCCAATACATCGATCCGCTCACCGCCAACGAATACGCGGCCCTCGAACGCAGTCTGCTGGCAGAAGGTTGCCGCGACGCGCTGGTGCTGTGGGGCGAGGTGCTGGTCGACGGCCATAACCGCTACGAAATCTGCCGCAAGCACGGCATCGACTTCAAAACCGTGCAGAACACCAGCTTCGCGTCGATCGACGACGTCATGCTGTGGATGATCGACAACCAGCTAGGCCGCCGCAGCGTCACCGACTTCCAGCGCGGCGTGCTGGCGCTGCGCAAGCGCGACATCATTTCCGCCCGCGTCAAGGCGGAGATGGACGCCTCCATCGCCTCGAAAGATGCTTCCGCCTATGAACCGGTGGACGACGGTGCGGCCAAGCCTGCGGAAGATGCCGCGCCCAACGCAACCATCCCGAGCGCCTCGATCAAGACGCGTGAAGACATCGCGCGCGTGGCCGGCATCAGCAGCAACACCGTCGGCCAGATCGAGAAGATCCGCAAGACCGCCGCGCCGGAGCTGGTCGAAGCCGTGCGCGCCGGCACCATCTCCATCAATGCGGCAGCGGCGGTCGCTTCCTTGCCCAGCAACGAGCAGGTCAACGCCGTGGCCGGCGGCAAGAAGGAATTGCGCCAGGCCGCCAAGCTGGTGCGCGAACAGCAAGCCGCCAATCGCACGCCGCGTGCCCCGCGCGTGCAATCGGAAGACGGCGAATCGGATGGCGGCGCGCCCTTCTCCGGCTCATCCCCGGCCGGTAGCAATGATCCCGTCGCCTTGCGTGCGGAAATCGCCGCATTGAACGCGCGCGTCGCCGCCCTGACCGCAGAAAACCAGGCCTTGCAGGCCGAAGTCGACGCATTGCGCGGCGTCGCTGCCTGATTCGGATAACTGCGACGCATTTTGCCGACCTACACGCTTGCCGCCGCCGTCGAGGTCGAAGCGGAAATTCGCAAGAGCCGCTTCATCGGCATCGTCATGCCGGTCGACAGCCGCGAGGCCGCACAAACCGAACTGGAACGCCTGCGCGCGCAGCACCGCGCCGCCACGCACGTGTGCTGGGCCTTGATGGCCGGCGGCCAGTCGGGCATGTCGGACGACGGCGAACCCTCCGGCACCGCCGGGCGTCCGATGCTGGAAGTCTTGCGCCATCACGAACTCGATGGCGTACTGGCTGCCGTGGTGCGCTACTACGGCGGCATCAAACTGGGATCGGGCGGACTGGTGCGCGCCTACACCGACGCCGTGGCATCGGCCTTGAAGCAAGCCCATCGCATCGAACGCATTGCCTGGGCCGAAGTGGAAATCGTCATTGCCTATGCCGATGAATCGCATCTGCGCTACTGGCTGCAGCAAAAACAATACGCACTGATCGGCAGCAGCCACGACACGCTGGCGCGACTGCATGTGCGACTGCCCGCCGCCGAACTCGATCAGTTAAAGGACGCGTTGCCGCGACTGGCTTCGAATGCCTCGATCAGACAGATCATGTGATCCATCCTGGCGGACTCGGCCTCGCCGGGCCCCCGGGCACGCCCCCATAGCAAATCGAACTCGGCGACGATCAGGTGGTATTCGATCTCGCTGATCGCCGTCGGCGTACTGGCTTGTTGCTGGTTTGCCGGCATGATGCACCTCCCGTTGTCTTTCTTCCCGTTCTCTTTCTCTAACCCTGCTTCGCCGTCAGCCGGCGCGCCAGTGCTATCGCCGTCAGCGGCGCCAGTGCAAACAATCCGAACAGGCAATAGGCTGCCATGCGCGCGCCGTCGGCGCCGCCCGGCTCAGTGACAGATCCACTCAGACCGGCGGCATTGGCCGTCAGGCCGGCCAGGGCAGCGCCGATGGACATCGCATACAACTGCACCGTGCTGACGCCGGCCGAGGCAAGGTTCTCGTCACCGGCCCGCGCCGATTTCATCACGCGCGTCACCAGATGCGGCCAACCCATCCCGATGCCGAGTCCGACGCCGGCCAGCGCGATCGCAAAGCACACGCCCTCGGTCGCCGGAGCAATACCGTCGAGCACGTCCCCCGGCAGGAGCAAGGCCAACGCAGCCAGAGACAAGGCCATGATGGCAGGCCCGGCCCGCACCATGCGATCGGCATCCGCATCGCCGCGCCCCGAACTGAGCAGGGATGCAAGACTCCAGCCACCGGCCATGGCGGCCGTCATGTAACCGGCCTGCAGCGGCGAATAGGCGTGCAGCGTTTGCAAAAAATACGGCACGAAGATTTCGGTCATGCCGGCGATCATCAGCAAGGACAGGCAGGCAAAGACTTTCCCCATGGTGCTCGACAGGGTGTAAGCGCCGCTGGGCAGCAAGGCGACGCCCGGACGCCGGTCGAGCCGGGCCACCAGCACGCCCAATGCCAATCCTGCGGCCACGCCGAGCAGCTTGCCGCCGTCATCCTGCACTTGCCCGGCCAAAGCCACCAGCAATACGGAAACAGTGAGCAAGGCGATCTTCAGCAAGGGCATGCGCACGGCCGGCGCGCCGGTCTCTTGCCGGCCGCGCAACTGCGCCGCTACGATCAGCGCCTGCGCCAGCGACAGCGGCAACAAGCACCAGAACGCCAGACGCCATGCGCCGCTTTCGGCAAACACGCCGCCGACCGCCGGCCCGAGCAGCGTGGCGATCCCCCACATGCCCGACACCAGCGACACCGCGCGCGACCACAGGCGCGGTGCAAACACGATGCGGATCAAGGCATAGCTCAGGGCCGCCAGCAACCCGCCGCCGATGCCCTGCACGCTGCGTCCGCCCAGCATCCAGAACATGTCCTGCGCCGTGGCGCACAGGATGGAGCCGATTGAAAAAATCGCCAGCGCAAACAGATAAGTACGGCGCGGCCCAAGCACGTCGAGCAGTTTGCCGGTCAGCGTCGAACCGAAAATCGACGCCGCGACGAACAGCGTGATGTTCCAGGCGTAATAGTCCAGGCCGCCGATGTCGCGCACCACCGACGGCAGGATGGTGGTGACGATGTGGACATTGATGGCGTGCAGCGCGACGCCGCCGGTCAATGCCACGGCGCGCAGGGCGTTGCCGCCGGAAAGCAGTTCGGCCCAGCTGGCAGGTTCAGCGATGACAACGACATCGTTGCCGATGCAATTCGTATTTGCGATCTTGCTCGCGTCACTCATGGAGCACCTCGACATTCGGATGGAGAAAGCATAATATGCAAGCTTTTAATTGGATATTTATTCAAACGCATACTAAACCCGCCCCATGAAATACACAAGTAAAAACTTGGAAAATATCGATGCCATGCCAACGGCCGAGCGCATCCTGTTTCGCCTCAAGACCAAGGGTCCGGCATCCACCGCCCTGCTGGCGCAGGAACTGACGATGACGGCGGAAGCGGCGCGGCTGCAAGTGCAGAAGCTGCTGGCGGACGGTCTGATCGTGGGCGCGCAGGAAGTCTCCTCCGGCGCCGGACGGCCGAAGCAGAACTGGGAACTGAGTGCCGCGGGTCATGCGCGCTTTCCCGATTCGCATGCCTACCTGACGGTGCAACTGATCGGGTCGATCAGGCAATTGTTCGGCGACGAAGGACTGGATCGCCTGATCGCGCAACGCGAAGACGAGATGCGCAACGACTATGTGCGCGCCTGCCGGGGCATGAACGGCATCCCCAAAAGACTGGAGAAGCTGGCCGCCTTGCGCACGGCGGAAGGTTACATGGCGCGTGTCGAGAAGCAAGGCAAGGACTGGCTGCTGATCGAAGACCACTGTCCGATCTGCGCCGCGGCGCAAAGCTGCCAGGGATTCTGCCGCTCCGAACTGCAATTGTTCCGGGAAGCGATCGGCGACGAGGCGTCGGTCACGCGCGAAGAGCATCTACTGGCCGGCGCGCGGCGTTGCGTTTATCGCATTCACACTCCCGGCTAGTGTACTGTCCCGTAAATTTGTAGCATGATAAAAGTGGTGAAATCGGGGCGAGACAAGGAAAAAAGCGCAGCAAGGCCGGGGCCTTGCGAGCATTTTTGACGCCGTATTCGCCCCGATTTTCAACATCTTTTATGCTGCGAATTTACGGGACAGTACACTAACGCTCCTTGTCTCATATTGCTCCCCATCATGCGCGCTTCGTGTCAAAATCAGCGTCGCCAATCCGGATAACAATCATTTCATCCTATAAGGAAACAGCAATGAAGACAGCGATCACCGCCTGCCTGCTGGCACTGACGCTGGCGGCATGCAGCACCACGCCGCCGAACCAACAGACGACGCCGACCGGACAAGTCCCGCTGGCGCGCATTTATATCAAAAGCATGACGACGCAAATGCCTGATCTGGCCGAGGTACAGTTCTCGCGCCAGTCGGGATTTTTTGTCGGTAATTCTCCGGAAGTGCTGGCCATCAATGATGTGGTGCTGGCGGAAATCTGGCAGGGAGAACGCCTGAGCATCTGGCTCAAGCCGGGCACCAGCTATACCTTCAGCGTCAAACCCATGCATTCGCTCAACAGCAACTACGCGACGCCGCCGGCCTCGCTGACACTCGATCTCAAGACGCCGGGCGTCTACAAGGTACGCATCGCTTCCGACATGAAGGGACTCACGATGCAATCGGAGAAGTGAATCTTCGGGCAACCGTGAAATGAAAAAAGCGCGGCAGGCCCGCGCTTTTTTCATGTCTTTTGCCGAACGACAAACAATGCTGTCGCGCAATACGAAAATGCCCGCCGGAAGCGGCTTTTCACGGTTTTCGACACGCCCTCATTGCCGCAAAAAAACTATCCAGGCCAAATAACAACACTCCGTGAAAAATTAGCAATTCAACATGATTCTTCGCAGTCGGACGTCTTCTTCCGCACTAAGATGTGGAAAAAATGAACCAGAAGAAGAATGACATGCAAGACGAACTTTATCTGATCAAAGACGCCGAGGCAGGCGGCCGCCAGTTCGCGCTCGCCAAGGTGGTCATCACCCTGCTGCTGCTTTCCGCCGCCATCGCTACCCCTCTGGCAATGACGCCGCTGCTGCCGATCCCGGGCTACATGAGCGCATTCGGCATCGCCATGATCGTGATCAACATCATCCTCGGTGCACTGCTATACGCCAAAGGCCTGATCGAAAGCAAGGAGCGCACGATACGCCTGGGCACCGCCTACTTTTTCGTCACCGTCATTTTCATTCCGCTGATCGCGGCGTTTCCCGGCGGCCTGATGGCCGACCCCATCATCGGCACCACCAGCAGCGCAGTCTGGCTATGGTGCTACTGGCATATCGGTTTTGGCTTGCTGATCATCCGCTATGCGCTCAGCGCCGGCGACATGGCCGGCACCGCCTCGAGCGTGCGCATGTCCATCGTCGCGGTCGTCGTCGCGGTCGCCCTGCTGACGCTGAGCGCGACGATCGGTTTGCCCTATATGCCGGCAGTGTTCCGCAATGGCAAAAATTTCTTCGACGATTCGACGCTGGTCATCCCGGTGCTGGTGTTCGGCATCAATCTGATCGGCCTGCTCTGCGTCATGCGCATCCGCGATAACCGCCCTGAACGGTTGTGGGTCATGGTCGGCATGTTTGCCGCGTGCATCGACGTGTGGCTGACGCTGTACGGCGGTTCGCGCTTTTCGCTGGGCTGGTACTTCGCCAAGATCACCAGCCTGTTCACGTCGCTGGTGGTGCTGATTTCGCAGCTGTACGGCATCACGCGGCTCTACAACAGCATTGCCGGCGCCAACAAGATCCTCATGACGCAAGCCAATCAGGACGGCCTGACGGCGCTCTCCAACCGCCGCTGCTTCGACGAAGTACTGGAGATCGAATGGAATCGCGCCCGGCGCGACAAGCGCTCCCTGGCGCTGCTGATGATCGACGTCGACTTCTTCAAAAAATACAACGACTGCTACGGCCATCTGGCCGGCGACGACTGCCTGCGCCGGATCGCCGATCATCTGCTGGCCGTCATCAATCGTCCCGGCGACGTCGCCGCGCGCTACGGCGGTGAAGAGTTCGTCGTGATACTCCCCAATACCGACGCCGACGGCGCGCGACTGGTCGGCGAGCGCCTGCTCTGCAACTTGTCGCAGGCGGCGATTCCGCATGCGCAAAACCTGCCGTCCGGCCACGTCACGCTCAGCATCGGCGTATCGGCCATGGTGCCCGGAGCAGGCAGCAGCACGACCATGCTGGCTTTGGCGGCAGACAAAGCCCTCTACGAAGCCAAGGAACACGGCCGCAACCAGATCCGTACCGCAGCGCAAGCGAGCATTGCACCCGCGACCGTCACCGCCTATCTGCCGGGTTGAGCGTGCCGGGAGGACCGCTGGGCAACACTGATATTCAACAACCCGATAACTGATATTGGGAATCAAAATTGGAAAAAAGGGGCTGGAACACGCATACTGCAACGCAACATAAACCACTTTCTTGCGGAGCCCGCCATGCGTATTCTGATCGACATCCTGCCTTACACCCTGCTGATCGCTGCAATGGTCGCGCGCTACTTCGCATCGACTCGCTGATCCGCTTGTCGGCATCGACCGCTCCTGCCGGATGTTCTACCTGATGCAGGCCTGAAGCGGTCGTCGAAGCAACATCAAAGGGCAGAGTTCATCTGCCCTTTTTGTTTTTCAGGCCGTATCCCCTCCCGTATCGGCCCCGCTCCATTGCATTGCCACCCCATCTTTACAATCTTTTCCACCTGTTCAAGAAAAGCCTCGCACCGTCGATATGCTCCTGGGGCCTTGTCGCCTCTTGCTGATACTCTCCCTGCTTTTCATTTACCTTGAAAGATTGCTCATGCGGCGCATCATGACCATCCTCCTCTCTGCGGCACTGGCGCTGGCGCTCAATGGCTGTGCCTGCGCGCCGGGATTTGTGGGTTTTGACAGTCGCTGCGGCTTTCTCAACTTCCCCAGCGGACAACCTTAAGATGTCTTTTCACTTGTAAATACAGGTTAATTTTCATCCCGGATTAGGGCCTTGCCTGCCTCAGCGCAGCGCAGCGCACCGGGCAACACAATGTGCATTGCAACAAAAAATACTGTCTGCTTGACATCGGCGCGATCAGCCCAGATGCGATGCCAGCCAGGATCGCAAATCGTCCTGAACGCGCAGACGCCGCGCCATGGATTCATTGAAAATCTCGTGATAGGCGTCCTCGTAGCAATGCAGGCATTTGTCGACCTGCGGCACGCCGGCAAAAAACGAACGGCTTCCCTGCGGATCGACGAAGGCATCGTCGCCGGCAATCTGCATCAGCAACGGCAGCGTGAACGTGCCGGCATCGCGCTGCACCTGCGCCATCGCCGACAGCATGAAATTGACCACCCGCGCCGCGACCTTGCCGTGATTCAGGGGGTCGCTGCGATATCTCTGCACCACCTCCGCATCATGCGAGACCAGTTGCGCCGGCAGGCTGGTCGGCACGGCTAGGCCGGGTGCAATGCGGGTGGTCAGCGCCAGCAGGACTTTCTGGAAAGCGCTCATGCGGATCGCCAGCGCCGGCGACGACAGCAGCAAGCCGCGCACCTTCGACAAGCCGCCGGTGGCGAAACGCGCCGCCACCAAGCCGCCCATACTGTGTCCGAAAAGAAACGGCGTGGTGTCGCACTGCTGCGCAAAATCGTCGAACACCAGCTTCAGATCGCTCAGGAAATCGGCAGCGCTGCGCAAACTGCCGCGCGCCCCGCCCGATCGCCCATGACCGCGATGATCGTGAATGCGCACCGATAAACCGGCTTCGTGGAACAGGCCGGCCAGTTCGCCGTAGCGCCCTCCGTGCTCTCCCAGTCCGTGCGCGAGGACGATGGCGCCGCGTGGTTCGGGGTGTCGCCGCTCCCGGTAAAACAGGGCCGTACCGTCGCCGGCCTGGAGAAATCCGGTATTTTCGTTATTGTCGGGCATGAAGACTCGGGATCATAAGTGGGCTTGACTGTATGTATGCCAATACAGTGTACATGCCCACATCCCCGGACAACCGGAAAAGAACATGCTGGTTGACGTCAAACCAACCGACATATTCTTGCGCCATCAGATGGGAATGCGCAGTGTGCGCATTCCGGAGGATTGGTGTTGGTATATTTTTTAACCGCCAACTCCGGTGTGGAGAGCAGATAGTACGGGCGTCGCGGCATGCCCACAAATCGGACGATGCCGGATTGGTTTGTAGGACAAGCTCCGGCTGGCGCCGATCGCTTTTTCCGTGTAGCGTTTCCGCATCGGCGGACACCGGCAGGACGGGAAACTCAGGCAGCTCGCGCCGCACTGCCTCGGCGCGACGAAAACGTTTGCTGCGACGTATCGCCAGCTGCAGGCTGGCTACCCATGACAACGGTCGCGGATGCACCACGGCGCGCAAGGCGCCAAATCCGTGACAGGCGTCGCACAGCACGGCGATAATGCTTGTCCGCCATTCATTTCTCTTCAGATGCAGCTACCCATCAAACTCGCCAGCACCTTCCTGCTGTTTCCGGCCAATATGCTTTTGCTGGCTGCACTCGGCCTGCTTTTGCGTCATCGCTGGCGCCGCGCAATCTGGCTGAGCTGGTGCGCGCTGGCCTTGCTCTGGCTGTTCAGTACGCGCGCCGGCGCCCTGCTGCTGCTGGCGCCGCTGGAAGCGCAATCGCCTGCCATTGCCGACGTCGGGAACCTGCCGTCGACGGCACAGGCGATCGTTGTCCTGGGCGCCAGCAGGCAGTCGCAGGCCCCGGAATACAATCATCAGTATGTCCCCAATTATCTGGCTCTGGCCCGGTTGCGATATGCCGCAAAACTTCATCGGGACACTCGCCTTCCCGTGTTGATTACCGGCGGAAAAACCAACGACGCTACAGAAAGCGAAGCCGAAGTCATGGCCCGCAGCCTGCGCGACGACTTCGGCGTGACTGCGCGCTGGCTGGAAAACGAAGCCATGGATACGGCGCAAAATGCTTCCCTTTCGGCAATCCTGCTGCGGCAGGCTGGAATACAACGAATCATGCTGGTAACGGATGCGATGCATATGCCAAGGGCTTTGGCGAGTTTCCAGAAAACGGGGCTTGAGATTACCGCCGCGCCGACCGTTTTCTTCAGCCATGAGCGGCTCGTGCCTTACGACTATGTCCCTAGCGGCGAAGGCTTGCGACGCAGCAACTACGCCCTGCACGAATGGATAGGCCTGCTCTGGTACAAGTTAAGGTAGAAGATCAGATAAAGCCCATGAAAGCCGCACTAATCGCGGCTTTCTTTTTTCCTGGCACGTTTAAAGTTAGTCTGTTGCAAAGCCGTTAATAACTAAAAACGCCAACACGGGGTATGGCTATCCAAATTTTCAAGGCATGCGCAGACATGCCTCGCCACCGTCATTATTCATCAAGGAAAACTTTGGAGATCATCGGATGAAACTCTCATTCAAACAACGGCTGTGGACACCGCTCGTGATCAGCCTGATCGCATTGCTGGCCATCTCCATTTTTAACGCATTCCACGCGCGCGACATCCGTCTGGAAGAGCGTAAAAAGGACTTGATCAACGTCGCCCAAGTCGCCATGAGCAGCATCAAGGAATACGGCGAACTGGCGAAAAGCGGCACAATGAGCAAGGAAGAAGCGCAAAAGGCGGCGATGCAGCGCGTGAAAAACATGCGCTACGGCACCGATGGCTACTTCTCGATTTCCAATTCCTCTTCCGTCACGGTCATGCACCCGATCAAACCGGAGCTCAACGGCAAGGATCTGTCGACCTTCAAGGATCCCAACGGCACGCTGGTGTTCGTGAACATTTCCAAAGCCGGCGCCAAAACCGACGGCGATTTCGTCAGCTACGTCTGGCCCAAGGTCGGCTCCCCCGATCCGGTGCCCAAGACTTCTTATGTACTCCGTTACGAGCCATGGGACTGGATCGTCACGACCGGCGTGTACGTCGACGACATCAATGCCGCCTTCATGCGCTCGCTCTACGAGGCCGCAGCCATCTTCACCGGCATCGCCATCGTCCTGATCGGCCTGGTCGTGTTGAATAACCGCAGCATTTTGCGCACCATCGGCGGCGACCCCGGCGACGCTGCGGAGATCGCCAACCGCATCTCCGACGGCGACCTGACGCTGAGCATCCACACGGCGCCGGGCGACACGTCCAGCCTGGTCTATGCCTTCAAACGGATGCGCGATTCATTGACGCACACCATCGCCAACATCAAGTCCTCGGCCGACACCATCGCCACGGCGTCGAGCGAAATCGCCAGCGGCAACCTCGATCTCTCCAGCCGCACCGAACAGCAGGCCGGTTCGATCGAAGAAACCGCCTCGGCCATGGAAGAGCTGACCTCGACCGTGAAGCAAAACGCCGACAACGCGCGCCAGGCCAATCAACTGGCCGTATCGGCATCGGAAGTCGCCGTGCAAGGCGGCGCCGTGGTCGGTCAGGTGGTCGATACCATGGGCTCGATCAACGACTCGTCGCGCAAGATCGTCGACATCATCAGCGTCATCGACGGCATCGCCTTCCAGACCAATATCCTGGCCTTGAACGCCGCGGTCGAAGCGGCGCGCGCCGGCGAACAGGGCCGTGGCTTCGCGGTGGTCGCGTCCGAAGTGCGCAGCCTGGCGCAACGTTCTTCCGCGGCGGCGAAAGAAATCAAGACCCTGATCGACGACTCCGTCGCCAAGGTCGACGTCGGCAGCAAGCTGGTGCAGCAGGCCGGCGAAACCATGAACGAAGTGGTCGCCAGCGTCAAGCGCGTGACCGACATCGTCGGCGAGATCAGCTCGGCCAGCCAGGAACAAAGCGCCGGCATCAGCGAAGTCGGCCAGGCGATCACGCAGATGGATGAAGGCACGCAGCAGAATGCAGCGCTGGTGGAACAAGCAGCGGCGGCGGCGCAGTCGCTGCAGGATCAGGCTGCCACATTGGCCAATCTGGTCGGTCGCTTCAAGCTGGATGCAACGCAGGCGCATCAGCTTGCCGCCGCCACGCCGACAGCCAAGCCGGTGCAGGCGCGCAGCACCGGCGCAGCAAAAGCGGTCGCAGCCAAACCTGCGGTCGCCATCTCCAAAGCAAAACCAAAACCGGCGACAGCAGCGGCACCTCGCCTCAACAACGCCGGCGCCAAGCCTGCCGGCGCGTCCAAGGCTGTGGCGCCCGACTCGGATTCGGATTGGGAAACTTTCTGATTCGCTGATCTCGGGTTGCCGGCGGGTTTGCCGGACGACAAGAAAAAGGGCTTGCATGTGCAGGCCCTTTTTTGTTGCCGTTGCTTGTTCTCCATGCGAAGCACATTCTTGCGCGCACTTTTTGCGCAAGCCACGGTCAAAGTCGGAAATAGGCTTAAAATAAGTCACGCAAGCCTCTGCGTCAGGCATCTTGCCTGAGTGTCTGTGCAGTCCAGAAGTGTGTTTGACAGGTCCGCCTGTCGGGTCCGTTTAAGGAAAAGAGACATGGCGAACTCACCCAAAAACATCTCCAGCCTGATGTGCGAACTCAGCGTCGCGCTTGCCGACCTTGCCGAAAAAATGAGCAATCTGGCAATCAGTCTTGAAAACCAGTATCTCGATTCGGATGCCGAAGAGCCGGTCGCCATGCTGGAAGCAGCGCGTTCGACGATAGAGAAAGCCAAAAGCAGCTGAGCCTGGAATCAATCCCGCCGTTGCAAATCGAACAAGCCATCGCATCGTCCCACGCCAGCTTGTCTCCTTGTCTCTCATGCAAACGATTGCCGGTACGTCATCTCCCGATCGCATGATCGATCCAGAATTTCTCCCCTTCCGCCTGCACCCGTTCCACAATGAAATCCGCCACCACGTTGACCCGCAAAATATCGCGCGCGTCGGCATGGGTGATCAGCCAGTAAGAGCGGTATAGCCGGATCTCCGGCAGCAACCGCACCAGCCTGTTCTCGCCGCGCGCCATGAAGCACGGCAGCACGCCCGGCCCTGCCCCCCCGACCACCGCCGCCATCTGGCTGATGATGTTGGAAATCCGGATGCGCGGTCGCAGCGCAGGCGAGATTTCGGAAAGATAGTCCAGCTCGCGCGACCACATCAGGTCTTCCACGTAACCGACCCAGGCATGCTGTTCCAACTGCGCCTTGTTGTCGATCACGCCATGCCGTTGCAGATAATCCTGCGCGGCGTAAATCCCCAGCTCGTAGTCATTCAGGCGGCGCGCATAAAGCCGCCCCTGCTCCGGGCGCGTCATGCTGACGGCGATGTCGGCTTCGCGCTTGGACAGGCTGAACATGCGCGGATTGGCAATCAGCTCCACCTCCAATTCGGGATGTTGTTGCGCCAACAAGTTCAGCTGCGGCGCCAGGAAATAAGTGCCCCAGGCTTCCGGCGTGCCGATGCGGATCGATCCGGTCAGGCCTTGCGCGGGGTCGTCCTGGCGCGCGCGGATACGCACGGCCAGGCTTTCCATGGCTTCGGCATCGACCACCAGCCGCTCGCCTTCGGCCGTCAGGGAATAACCGGCCGAGCGACGATCGAACAATACCGCGCCGATCGCTGCTTCCAGGCCGGCGATACGGCGGCTCAGGGTCGAATGATCAATGCCCAGCCGGCGGGCCGCCACGGTCAGACGGCCCGCGCGCACCACGGCGAGAAAGGCTTGCAGGTCGTTCCAGTCGAACTTACGCATCATATTTTTGCATGGGATTTTTTGCACATGAAGTGTGTGAGATTCGGCATTTACCGCGAAAAATCCCAATGCTACTCTTTTCCAGGCTGCAACCGCGTAGATGAAAATCCGCGGACGCCATCACCATAACGACAACGCCAGGAGACAGCATGACAACCATGTTCCAACAATTGAAGGCGTTGGTCGAAGCCGGCAAACCGGTGCGCGTCGGCCTGATCGGCGCCGGCAAGTTCGGCTCGATGTTTCTGTCACAGGTGCCGCGCACACCCGGCGTGCATCTGCTGGGCATTGCCGACCTCTCGCCCGCACGCGCGAAACAGGCGCTGGCGCGCGTCGGCTGGAAAGACGACATGCATGCGGCACGTTCATGGGACGAAGCGCTGCGCGACGGCAGCACCTTCGTGCAGGACGATGCCGAGGCGATGATTTCGCATCCGCAGCTGGACATCGTCATCGACGCCACCGGCAGCCCGGCGGCCGGCATCCGTCACGCCCTGTTGTGCTGCCGGCATCGCAAGCACATCATTATGGTCAACGTCGAAGCCGACGCCCTCGCCGGCCCGCTGCTGGCGCGCCGCGCCGCCGAAGCCGGGATCATCTATTCGATGGCCTACGGCGATCAGCCGGCGCTGATCGCCGAGCTGGTCGACTGGGCGCGCACTTCCGGCTTCGAGGTCGTCTGCGCCGGCAAGGGCACCAAGTATCTGCCGGTCTATCACCAGTCGACGCCGGACACCGTGTGGGGCCACTACGGCTTCAGCGAAGCGCAGGTGGCCTCGGGCGACTTCAATGCGCAGATGTTCAACTCCTTCCTCGACGGCACCAAGTCGGCGCTGGAAATGGGCGCGGTCGCCAACGCCTGCGGCCTGACGCCGGGCGCAGACGGACTGGCCTTTCCGCCCTGCGGCGTCGATGACCTGCCGAACATACTCAAGCCGGCATCGGCCGGCGGCATCCTGTCGCATTCGGGCACGGTGGAAGTGGTGTCCTCGCTGGAGCGCGACGGCCGACCGGTGTTCCGCGACCTGCGCTGGGGCGTGTACGTGACCTTCGAAGCGCCGAGCGATTATGTGCGCGACTGCTTCGCACAGTACGGTCTGAAAACCGACGCAAGCGGCCGCTACGCCACCATGTACAAACCCTATCACCTGATCGGCCTGGAGCTGGGCATCTCGGTCGCCAACATTGCCGTGCGCGGCCAGCCGACCGGCAACACATTGACCTTCAGCGGCGACACCGTGGCCACCGCCAAGCGCGATCTCAAGCCCGGTGAGAAGCTCGACGGCGAAGGCGGCCACATGGTCTACGGCAAGCTGATGCCGGCGGTGGATTCGCTCAATGCGGAAGCGTTGCCGATCGGGCTGGCGCATCATCTCATGCTGCAACGTCCGGTTGCTGCCGGCCAGACCGTGCGCTGGGGCGACGTCGCTGTCGACGGCAGCCTGGAGTCGATCCGCATCCGCCGCGAGATGGAAGAACTGTTCCGCAAGGAGATGGGATTGGCGGCGCCGCGCACCATGGCCTGATCTTCACGTCCATAAAAAAACCGCCGTGCAATGAATTGCGCGGCGGCTTTTGTCTTTCAGGAAGACGACGATCAGAAGTCGTATTTCAACTCGGCAAACAAGGTTCGCTCCGGGAACGGATGGAACAGAAAGTAATTCTTGTTGGTGAGATTGTCGATCCCGACCGCCATGCTCCAGTGCTTGTCGACCTTGTAGCGTACCCGTGCATCGAACACCATGAAGCCGTCGAAGCCCTGGTAGGTGTGCGTGTTGACGTCGCTGTTGTCGACCGTCGCGTAGAGGCGTCCGCTGTAACGTCCCGCCAGCGTATAAGCCCATTTGTCGTCCGGACGATACGTCCCCACCAGCGTGGCGCGCCATTCCGGCACATAGGGCGTGCGCTTGCCGACCGAGGTCGTGGTGGTCGACACGAAACTGCTGTTGGCGAGGATGCGCGCGTCGACATAGGTCACGCTGCCATTGATCTCCAGTCCCCTGATCAGCACGTCGTCTTTTTGCAGGACCAGTTCGACGCCGCGCTGGCGCGTCTTGTCGACGTTCTGCGTGAAGGACGACACCACCGAGCCCAGCGTGGCCGTTTGCGAAATCAAGGCATCGGAGACTTCTTCCTGGAACAGCGACAGGCGCAGCTTGCCCTTGTCGAGCGCGCGTTCGATCGCCAGTTCGCTCGACAGCACGCGTTCCGGTTTCAGGTTGGGATTCGGTTGACGGAAAATGCCGTCGCTGCCCTGCACGTTCTGGTAGAGCTCGCCGACGGTCGGAAAGCGCAAGGCCTTGCCGAACGATCCCGTCACCTGCCATTGATCGTCAGGCGCCCAGGCCACCGACAGCTTCGGCGAGAATCCGGAATTGCGCACTTCCGGCTGGTTGATGCCGCCGCTCGCCACGGCATAGTTGTAGCCGCCGAAAGCGCGCCACCATTCGTAACGCCCACCCAGAGTCGCCTTCCAGTTTTCGGACAGACGCCAGACGTCCTGCGCCCACAGCGCGCTGGTCTCGGTCTTGCCGCGCGAGTCGACCGACAAGGCGCCGTTGCCGCCGGAAATCCAGTTGCCGGTCAGGTAGGTCGGGCTGACCAGCTTGTACTGATCGTAGTGGCTGCCGAAACTGACGATATGTGCGCCGTTATTGCCTTGCGGCCGCCAGATGCCTTTGAGGTCGAGCGTGTTCCAGCCGGTGCCGCTGGCATCGGCAATGGTGCCGGCGCCGCCGTTTTGCGCGGCAGGATAGGCGCCGGTCGAGGTACGAGTCTGGTCCTTCGCGACATAGAAACTGCTGGCGATGGCTTCCCAATCCCAGGCGCCTTGCGTCTTGCTTCTGACGGCGAGGCTTTGCATCCATTGCTCCTGCTCGGTGTTGTTGCTGGAGAAAGCGCTGGTGTAGACCGACGCGCCGGCGGCATTGGTCAGGTAGGACTGCGCATGCGCGTTGGCCTGGTTCTGCCAGTAACCCAGCGTATAAGTCGCCGTCAGGGTCGGCGAGAAATCGTAGGCCAGCTTGATCTTGGCGTTGTCCTGGACCGTGTGCGTCAGGTTGCCGGCGCCAAGGACGTAGATGTTCTTGCCGGTGCGGTCCTGCGTGAGGATGGCGCCGCTGCTGCCCGCCGGTGCGCTCGCTGCCGTGATGTAGGTCACCGGCTGGCTGTAGCTGTCCAGATGATTGGCGCTGAGCCACCACGACCAGTCGCCGCTGCGGTTGCCCAGCGTGGCGGCGAATTCTTGCGAGCGATAGGTGTTGCTGGTGCCGTACTGGCTGAAATCCTGGAAGGCGGCATTGGCTTTGACGCTGGCTTCGAAGTGATCCGGCATGCGCGTGGTGATTGCGGTGACGGCGCCGTAAGAGTTGCCGGGATACTGTGCGGCGAAGGGACCGTACAGCACGTCGATGCGCTCGATCTCTTCCGGCGCGACCATGAACCAGCGCGGCGAACCGTTGCCGTTATTGTTGTTGATCAGCGCCGACAGCAGCATGCCGTCGGCATAAATCAGGCTGCGCGCGCTGGCATTGATGCCGGTGGTGCGCGTGGACATCGGCGCTTGCGTGTCGCCGATGAAACGCTTGCGCACCATCACGCTGGGCATGTACTTCAGGGTGTCTTCGACATTCATCGCATTGATGGTGTCGGCGACTTTGGCGGCGGTGATGCTTTCGGTGGTGGTGGGCAGCTTGTTCTTTTCGCTGACGGATTGCGATTCCTTGACGACGACCTCCGGCAAGGCGGCGTCGCTGCCTTCGGCCTGGCTCAGCGGGCTCCAGGCGGCGATCAGCGCGAGCAGTAACGGACGCAACTGCGGACGCAAGGTTCCCGGGAATGGTGTGGATGTTTTCATGTGATGGTGACCGGCGGCTCCTGCACGTTGCGCGACAAAGCAGGTGCGTGCAAAAGCGTGTGAATAAAATGTGTTTGGACTCGCTTGCCCATGGACCCGGCAAGCGGCAGACAAGCTTCAGGCCGCCGCGGGTGGTGCGCGCGACGGCGCTACCGTCCATGCAAACAAGGGCTGCGGCGCGCGATAGAACAAGCGCGGCAACAAATGGGACATCGTGAAGATCGTTTCATTGACGGCGACGCCGGGTGGCGGCGTCAGGACGTCGGCATGCACCAGGCAATAGGGACAATGCGCCGACGCGACGAGCCTTTCGTCACCGGAAGCAGGCGCATCGGCTTTTTTGCCGCCGAAAGCGCTGCAGATTTCCATCCAGAACCTTGCCGATGACGGTTCAGCGGAAAAAGCGCGCGACAGCGTCGGCGCAAGCACCATCAGCAGCACCGCAAACATGGCGGTCCACGCGGCGATTTTTTGTTTGATTGTCGATCTCTTCCCCATCCGGCGACTTTAGCATGCGGGGATGTCGCAGCGCACTGCGGCGGAGTTCGGCAAAAGTGATGAAACGGTGAATCAGGAGAACTTGGTCATCGCCTGAAAAGGCTTTACAGGAAAGACATGGCAAGGAATCGCGACACCCGGAAAGAGGCAGAAAAAAATGGGAGCGGTGCAGGTGCGACAAATTGCCGCACCCCGCAAAAACCGACGCTGGCGAGCAACCGCACAGTTGCCCGCAGCGACTTGAACCGGTCCTTACTTGATCGGGCTTGGCTCCGTCACAGGCGCAGCCGGCACCGCCTTGATGCCCTTGGCTTGCGTCAGCGTCAGGCTGGTGACAAAGCTGGCGACGTCGTAGGGCTTGCCGTCGCGTTCGCCGGCGGTCTTGTCGATGTGATGCGCTTCAACGACGTAGGTGCCTTGCCACGGCAGGTCGAACTTCACGACGCCCTGCTCATCGGTGTGGCTTTCCTTGCTCCAGCCTGCCGGCACCTGGATGTTGATCTTGGTCTTCGGCAGCGGCTGTCCCTTGTAGAACAGCTTGAATTCGCCGCGCTTGCCGGTCGGCACAACATCCAGCGTCAGGCGCGGCGCCTGTTCCGCATCGGAGGTCACCAGGCGCGCTGCGGGCGTCCATGCGGTACGGACGACGGCGTCGCCGGTCTTGCGTTCCATAACCGGGTAATGCGCTTCTTCGGCGATGATGGATTCGTTCTTGCCGGCGCGCGCCGACAGGGCGAAACCGTTCTTGCCTTTGTTCAGGTCCAACGTCTTGTCGCCGTTGCTGCCCAGCAGGACGACCGTCGGTTGCACGAATTTGTCGAGACGGCCGGGCGATACTTCACGCAGGTTTTCTGCAAATTCACCGAAGTACAGGCTGGCGGATTTGGCATCCTGTTGCAACCAGACGTGGTGGGCTTGCGCCGATGCAGCGAACAGCATGGTGGACAGCAAGGCGGGAATGACAAGACGTTTCATGTGGTGCTTCCTTTCAGGGTCGATGAAATAATGCGATGAACAGACCGGACGGCAAGACGTTCCCATCCCTGCGCGGACATGCGCAGCGCTGGAAACGTCGGGCATCCGGGGATTGCTGGATTGCTGGATTGCTGTCCTGCGCGCTCAACACGATGGTCGAAAACAACATCGCTGCATATCGTTGTAATGAGCGCAGGGCCTGGCTTGAGGCTTGGCGGGTTCCGGATAGTGCGTCTTGCTGACTTATCAATCAATAAGCGAGCGACGCCTTTAATTATCGAGAATGATTATCATTATAAAGAGTGATGCGGGCCGGGACAATCACTTCCTGACAAAACCCTGAGGAAACAAAAACCACTACAATGGGCGCGCCTTTTCAGGCCCTCTTCAATCTCAGCTCAGTTCTGCTTAGTTCCGCACAAGGAGATCGCATCCCATGCTTCGACGCAACCCCTCCGGCGATTTGCCCCAGGTTCACGAATCCGCTTACGTCGACCAGACCGCCATTCTGTGCGGCAAGGTCATCGTGCACGAAAACGTCTTCATCGGCCCTTACGCCGTCATCCGCGCCGATGAGGTCAACGAAAAAGGCGAGATGGATCCCATCGTCATCGGCGCCCATTCCAACATCCAGGACGGCGTGGTGATCCACTCCAAATCCGGCGGCGCCGTGACCATCGGCGAGCGCACCTCGATCGCCCACCGCGCCATCGTGCACGGCCCCTGCACCGTCGGTCATGACGCTTTCATTGGTTTCAACAGCGTGCTGTTCAACTGCGTGATCGGCGACGGCTGCGTGGTGCGCTACAACGCCGTGGTGGACGGCTGCCACTTGCCGCCTGGCTTCTATGTGCCGTCGACCCTGCGCATCGGCCCGCAGACCGATCTCGACGCCCTGCCGCGCGTATCGGCGCAGGCCTCGGAATTTTCGGAAGACGTGGCGCGCACCAATAACGAACTGGTGCAGGGTTACAAGAAATTGCAAAACGAATTCTGATTTTGTATTTCCGCAGTCCATAAAAAAATCCGGCCGCTCCTTCGGGAGGGCCGGATTTTTTATGTCCGCAATCCTGCGCGGAAGGGATCAGCTGCCGCGATAAGTCGAATACGACCACGGCGAGACCACCAGCGGCACGTGATAGTTTTGTGCCGGATCGGCAATGCCGAAAGCAATCACGACTTCGTCGACAAAGCGCGGCGCCGGCAACTGTACGCCCTGTCCGGCAAAATAATCGCCGGCGCCGAACACCAGCTCATAACGTCCCGCCAGCAATTCGTCGCCTTGCAGCAACGGCGCATCGCAGCGGCCGTCGCTGTTGGTGATGGCGTTTTTCAGCAACACTTTTTCATTATCCTTGATGGCATACAGCGCCAGTTTGACGCCGGCGCCCGGCTTGCCCTGGGTGACGTCCAGGACGTGGGTGCTCAGTTTTCCCATGGTGTTTCCTCTCGTTGGCAGTTTTTGACCATTCTTTGACCGGCAAATGATATACCGCAGTCTTGAGGTCCATATACGTTCAGGCTTATATCCACAATCAATTCTAAAGACATAATTCGGCGAACGCATGAAACACATCAAAAGAACGAACAGAAGGCAGGAGACATGAACAATTCCGACTACCCACGCGACCTCGCCGGTTACGGCCGCACGCCGCCGCACGCGCAATGGCCGGGAGGCGCGCGCATTGCCTTGCAGTTCGTGCTGAACTACGAAGAAGGCGCCGAGAATTGCGTGCTCGACGGCGACGCCGGCTCGGAAACCTTCTTGTCCGAAATCATCGGCGCACAGAGTTTCCCTGCGCGCCACATGAGCATGGAGTCGATCTACGAGTACGGTTCGCGCGCCGGCTTGTGGCGTCTGCTGCGCATGTTTGAAGAGCGCAAGCTGCCGCTGACCGTCTTCGGCGTGGCGCGCGCCTTGCAGCGCAATCCGGAAGCGACGGCGGCCTTCCTCGAACTGGGACACGAGATCGCCTGCCACGGCCTGCGCTGGATCAGCTACCAGAACACCGACGAAGCGACCGAACGCAAGCACATCGCCGAAGCCGTCGCCATCGTCAAGGACATCACCAACAACGCGCCGCTGGGCTGGTACACCGGCCGCGACTCGCCCAACACGCGCCGCCTGGTCGCCGAACACGGCGGCATCGCCTACGACGCCGACAGCTATGCTGACGACCTGCCGTATTGGGAGAACGTGGCCGTGCGCAATGCCGACGGTTCGCCGGCTTCCACGCCGCAACTGATCGTGCCCTACACGCTCGACAGCAACGACATGCGCTTCGCGGCGCCGCAAGGCTTCAACTCCGGCACGCAATTCTTCGACTATCTGAAAGACGCCTTCGACGTGCTCTATGCCGAAGGCGATCCGGCCGGACTCGACCGTCCCAAGATGCTGTCGGTCGGCCTGCACTGCCGCATCGCCGGCCGCCCTGCACGCGCGGCGGCGCTGGCGCGTTTCCTCGACTACGTACAACGACAAGACAAGGTCTGGATCACGCGTCGCATCGACATCGCCGATCACTGGCGCCGGACACATCCACATCCACATCCGCATCCGCATCCGCATCCGCTCAACAAGGTTTGACCTACCGCCGTGGCGGTTCCACGGAACACTATAAAAAAGTTCGACATACCATTTAATGGAGGAGACACCATGCAACAAGCAAACGCAATCCTGCGCAAGCCGGTAAGCACACATCTCGCAGCGGCGGGCCTGATCGGGCTGTCCGCAATGGCGGCAATACAGCAGGCTCATGCCGCCGACTGGAGCGACAACTCCATCGGCTACCGCTACGGCACCAAGTTCGCCGAGCCGTACAACACGCAGGACATCAGCAAGAACATCATCAACTTCACCCATGCCAGCGGCTACAAGTACGGCACCAACTTCCTGAACGTCGACCTCCTGATGTCCAACAACAAGGACAGCAACGCGCAGGAAGCCTACATCACCTATCGCCACACGCTGGACATCGGCAAGATCAGCGGCAAGGACCTGTCCTTCGGCCCGGCGCGCGGCGTCGGCTTCACCGCCGGTTTCGACTGGAACACCAAGAACGATCCGGGCTACGGCTCCAAGAAGCGCATGATCGTCGCCGGTCCGACCCTGATGATGGATGTGCCGGGCTTCCTCAACATCAGCCTGCTGGCGCTATGGGAAAGCAACCAGCCGGTCGGCGTTTCCAGCCGCTATTCGTATGACACGCACCCGATGCTGACGGCCTCCTGGGGCATCCCTTTCGGCACCAGCGGCTTCGCGTTTGAAGGCTACGTGAACTACATCGCCGCCAAGGGCAAGGATGAGTTCGGCAGCCCGACCAGCCCCGAACTGAACTTCGACGGCCAGGTCATGTACGACGTCGGCACGCCGATGGGACTGGGCAAGAACACCTTCCGCATCGGTCTGGAATATCAATACTGGCGCAACAAGTTCGGCAACCAGTCCAAGGTGCCGGGCTCTTTCGCCAAGACGCCGATGATCCGCGCCGAGTACCACTTCTGAGCCTGGGTGTAACATGCCGGGGGACGCTGTTGCGTCCCCTTTTTCATTCATGCACACCACATTGCCATGACCTTCTCCGCCAAACCTGCCCATATCAGCCACGCCGAATGGCAAACCCGAGTGGATCTTGCCGCCTGCTATCGCCTGTGCGCGCTGCAAAGCTGGGACGACGTCATCTACACACACATCTCGGCAGCCGTACCGGACGAGCCTGGGCATTTTCTGTTGAACCCCTTCGGTCTTCGCTTCGACGAGATTTGTGCGTCGAATCTGGTCAAGATCGACCAACATGGAAAGATCGTCGGCACCAGCGCCTATCGCATCAACGTCAGCGGTTTCGCCATCCACGGCGCGGTGCATGCAGTGCGCCCCGATGCCAATTGCGTCATGCATCTGCACAACGATCATGCGGTCGCCGTCAGCGCACAGCCTCAGGGGCTGTTGCCGCTGTCGCAGCATGCCTTGCGCTTTTACGAACAGATCGCTTGCCACGACTACGAAGGACTGGCGCTGACGCCGGGCGAGCAAACGCGGCTGATTGAACGTTTGGGCGATTATCCGGCGCTGCTGTTGCGCAACCACGGCAGCCTGATCTGCGGCCGCACCATCGCGGAAGCCTATGTATTGATGGATACGCTCGACAAGGCTTGCCGCATCCAGTTGCTGGCGCAAGCCGGAGGACAGCCGCTGCAGACGCCTGCCGCCGACGTCTGCCGCAAAACGCACCAGCAGTTGCTCGGCGACGGCAGCCCGGAAGGCCTGCTCGAATGGCCGGCGCTGCTGCGCAAACTGGACGCGCTCGACGCCTCTTACAAGAATTGATTCTTACCAAGGAGAAAACAACATGCCCACATTCAATATCCAGCTGTTTGAAGGCCGCAGCGTCGAACAAAAACGCGAACTCGTGAAGGCGATCACCGACGTCACCTGCAAGACCTTGCAATGCAGTCCGGAATCGGTCGACATCATCATTCAGGACGTCAAAAAAGAGAACTGGGCGACGGCCGGGAAATTGTGGTCGGATTGAATTAACCGGCGAAGCTTCATACAAAAAAATGGCGCGCCTCAGGCACGCCATTTTTATTCCAACCGCCCATTGCAACAGCTTATTCCGACATCACCGGCTCCACTTTCGCCTTGTTGGAAAAGCGAATCAACGGCACCCGGCGCACCATCCACAAGCCGATCAGCGCCGACACGATCGCCAGCGCGATACCCATGTGGATCGCACCGACCAGCGCGTCGCGCGCCGCGTCCAGCAAGGCAGAACCGTTGTGGCCGGCCTGCAGCATTTGCGCCAGCAGGGTCGACTGGATGTCGTGATTGACGAGGATTTCGGGATCCTTGAACTCGGCCAGCCATTGCGCGGCGTGGTCGCTCTCCAGCGCGCGTTGCACGCCGCTGCCGTACATCTGCGTCACCAGCGTGCCGGTCACTGCCGTACCGAGCATGCCGCCGATCATGCGCAGGGATTGCAGCAAGGCCGTCGCAATGCCGAGATGTTCGCGGCTGGCGGCCTGCTGCGCAAAGACGGTCAGGTTCGGCAGCACCAGCCCGAGGCCGAAACCGCCCGCCAGCATCGCCGCCAGCATGAAGGCGGTCGGCGTGCCGCGCTGCGACAGCACGATGCCGAGGCAGGAAATCGCGATCAGCACGAAGCCGACATACATCATCATGTTGGGATTGGGAATGCGCGTGACGATGCGGCCGTTGACGATGCTGGCCACGGTGATACAGGCCACCAGCGGCGTGATCAGCAGTCCCGCTTCGCGCGGCGACATGCCGAAGCCGCCCTGGAACAGCAGCGGCGAATACATCAGCATCGAGAACATCGAGAAGCCGGCCAGAATCGACAGCAGAAACAGGCTCGACAGCGCGGGATCCTTGACCATCTCGAACGGCAGAATGGGCTGTTCGACGTGACGCTCCCATTTCCACAAGGAGTAGAACGCCGCGATGCTGGCCACCAGCAGGATTGCCATGCCGGCGGTCAGGCCGCGCTTGGGCAACATCTCCACCAGCAATTGCAGGCTGCCCAATGCGATGGTAATCAGCACGGCACCGAACCAGTCGAGACGGATCTTGCCTTCATGCTTGATGTGGCGGATATGCGGGATGTAGCGCATCGCAAAAAACAGCGATACCAGGCCGACCGGCAAGTTGACGTAAAAGGTCCAGCGCCAGCCCAGCGATTGCGTCAGGAAACCGCCCAGCGACGGACCGATCGACGTGGCGATGCCGTAGGCCGCGCTGAGGATGATCTGCCAGCGCAGGCGAATATGCGGATCGGGGAACAGATCCGCCGCCGAGGCAAACGCGGTGCCGACCAGCATGCCGCCGCCGATGCCTTGGAGGCCGCGCGCCAGCACCAGGAACAACATGCTGTTGGCCATCCCGCACAACATCGACGCGATGACGAAGATGACGATCGAGGCGATCAGGAAAGGCTTGCGCCCGAAGTAGTCGCCCAGCCGTCCGAAGATCGGCACGGTGATCACCGAGGTCAGCAGATACGAGGTCGCCACCCAGGCATACAGATCGAAGCCCTTGAGCTCGGCGACGATGGTCGGCAAGGCGGTCCCGACGATGGTCTGATCCAGCGCCACCAGCATGATGACGAAGCAGATGCCGAGGGTGGCCATCAGGGATTCGCGGAAAGGCAGGACTTGACCGCTCGAATGCGCGGCTTCTTTATGTGGAGACATGTTGGGAACATCGTTTGGCCGAAGCTTGCCGACGTACGCGTTGGCGAAAAGACAAGCAAAACCCGTGACTGCTTGATAATTGTCGGAACTGCCGGGATTGCGTGCTTTGCACGACCGCATCCGTCACAGGCGCCAGCCTGAAGTGACTGAGTCGTCTATTTTATCAACAGCCGCAGTAGTTTGCCGGGAGCGCTGCAATACGGCAACAAATGAACAACAAGCGAATAACGAAATCAGAGGTGCGGACGACGAAACACGAGGACGGCAATCTATCTATCGGGTCATGACGTCGCGTGACGGCATGAAGATGAGAGGGAAGAATAACGAGGAAGATGACGACTGCCCGATCAGCGGAAAAGCATCGCTGGTGATCGGGCAGTGTTCAATGACAGCACTGCGATTGCAGAATATTGACGACGGGACTTAGTCCCCCGCGATCGTCATGCTTTCCAGCAGTATGGAGCCGGTTTCCTTGGTGCCGCGGATCAGGGTGTCGTTGCCGATGGCGACGATCTGGCGCAGCATGTCTTTCATGTTGCCGGCGATGGTGATCTCTTCCACCGGATACTGGATCACGCCCTTCTCCACCCAGTAACCCGACGCGCCGCGCGAATAGTCGCCGGTCACGTAATTGACGCCCTGCCCCATCAGCTCGGTCACCAGCAAGCCGGTATCGAGCTTCTTCAACATGCCCTTGAAGGTATCGGCCGCTGTTGTCAACGCTGAGGTCAGCGACAGGTTGTGCGAACCGCCCGAGTTGCCGGTGGTTTGCATGCCCAGCTTGCGCCCCGAATAAGTCGACAGGAAATAACCTTGCACGACGCCGTCCTTGACCACCTCGCGGCGATGCGTCTTGACGCCTTCTTCATCGAACGGCGCCGAACCGACGCCGCCAATGACGTGCGGATCTTCCAGGATCTGGATGTGATCGGGAAAGACCTGCTTGCCGAGCGAGTCGAGCAGGAAGCTCGATTTGCGATACAGCGCGCCACCCGAAACGGCTTGCACGAAGGCGCCCAGCAGACCGGCCGCCAGCGGCGCTTCGAACAGCACCGGGCATTTGCGCGTCGACAGCTTGCAGGCGTTCAGGCGCGCCAGCGCGCGTTCGGCGGCGTAGCGGCCGATGGCTTCCGGCTTGGCCAGCTTCTTCGGATCGCGCATGGACGAATACCAGTCGTCGCGCTGCATGTTGCCGCCCTTGCCGGCGATCGGCGCGACCGAAATGGTGTGACGCGAAAACGGATAACCGCCGACGAAGCCGCGCGAGTTGGCCGCGACGAAATGCGATTGCTGTGCGTAGACGCTGGCGCCTTCGCTGTTGGTGATGCGCTTGTCGACCGACAGCGCGGCCGCTTCGCAGCGTTGCGCCAGTTCGACCGCTTCTTCCGCCGTGATCAGCCACGGCGTGCACAGCTTGAGGTCGCGCGGATGCATTTCGAGGTTCTCTACATCGGGCAAGCCGGCGCAGTCGTCGATGGCGGTGAAGCGGGCGATGTTGTAGGCCGCTTCGACCGTTTCCTTCAATGCCTGCTGCGAGAAATCCGAGGTGCTGGCGTTGCCGCGGCGCACATTGCGGCCTTCGCCCATGTAGACCGTGACGCCGATGCCCTTGTCCTTGTTCTGCTCGATGGTCTCGACCTTGCCCTTGCGCACCGCGACCGACAGGCCGCTACCCTCGCTGATGTCGACCGCCGCATCGGACGCGCCCTTTTCCTTGGCGTAACGCAACACATCCTGTGCAAGCTGCTTCAATTGGTCTTGACTGTGGGTAAATACGGTATCGCTCATTGGCCTGTTTTCTTCGAAATGCGGATAAAACGGGTATCATAGCAGTCGTTTAGCTTATTTATCTGAATCATGCCAAATCCCAATCGCGGGTCCTGCGGCTTCCAATCCAACGAATTCGAGCAGGAATACGACCGTCCCTCCAAATCCCAACTGAAACGCGAAATGACTGCGTTGCAGAAACTGGGCGAAGAACTGGTTGCCGAACCGCGCGACCGCGTCAAGCGCGTGCCCATGCCGGAAGACGTGCGCGACGCCATTCTCGAATGCCAGCAAATCAAGGATCACGAAGGCCGCCGCCGCCAGATGCAATACGTCGGCAAGAAGATGCGCTCCCTGGATGAAGACGAAATCGCCGCCATCCAGCGTACGCTCGACAGCTGGCGCGGCCTGTCCAAAGCGGACACCGCCGCCATGCATGCGCTCGAGCGCCGCCGTGAAAAGTTGTTGAAAGACGACAATGCCCTCACCGAGCTGCTTGCCCAGCATCCCGATCTCGACGTGCAGCAGTTGCGCACGCTGATTCGCAATGCCCGCAAGGAACAGGCTGAAAACAAGCCGCCCAAGGCGTATCGCGAAATTTTCCAGATTCTCAAGCAACTGCAGACCGCCTCGCGTGGCGGCAATGCCACAGAAGCAGCAGAAGATGGCGCGGACGAGTTGGAAGATGAGCAAGAAGACTGATCCGGACCAACTGTTGATCGGCCTGGTGTCGATCTCCGACCGCGCTGCCGGCGGCGTCTATGAAGACAAAGGCATTCCGGCCTTGCAAGACTGGTTCGGCGCTGCGCTGGCCAGTCCGTGGCGCATGGAAACCCGCCTGATCCCCGACGAACGCGCACAAATCGAAAAGACCCTGATCGAACTGGTGGACGACATCGGCTGCGATCTGGTGCTGACCACCGGCGGCACCGGCCCTGCGCGCCGCGATGTGACGCCGGAAGCCACGCTGGCAGTCGCCACCAGGGAAATGCCCGGCTTCGGCGAGCAAATGCGCCAGATCAGCCTGCAATTCGTTCCCACCGCCATCCTGTCGCGCCAGGTCGCCGTGATCCGCGAAGTCAACAATGGCGCCGATCACGCCGCCCTGATCATGAACCTGCCCGGCCAGCCCAAATCCATCAAGGAAACGCTGGAAGGCGTCAAGGACGCCGAAGGCAAGCAACTGGTTCCCGGCATTTTTGCGGCCGTGCCTTACTGCATCGACCTCATCGGCGGCCCCTACGTCGAGACCAACGAGGCCGTATGCAAGGCATTCCGTCCCAAGTCGGCGATTCGCCCGGCGAAATAATTTACGGATTTTCGACTGATTGAAGGCCCGATGGTTCGGGATGCCCTGTGCCGCCTAGCGCGGACAGGTCAGTTGATCCTGACCGCCGCCGCAGAGTGTGGCCCGGTTCAGCAGATCAAGATATTGCTGCAGCTTTTGCGGCGTGATGCGCAAAGGGTATCCCTTGAGCTCGTTCTCGGTTGCAGGCCGCCAGCCGAACTGCACCAGGAACAGGTTTTTCGTGCCTTCAAACACGGCGATGAGACTGCCTTCGCCAAACGGCGCCGCGCTGCCCAGCCGATCGCAAAAACCGCCGCTGATGGAAGTGTAGGCGCCATTGGTCAAGCTGTCTTTTTGCTTCATCGGCGTGAAGTGGCCGGAGCAATTGCGCTGCGCGCCTTGCAGCACGCGCTGGACGATCTGCGTCGAAAGATGCGTCCCGGCGCTGACGTCCGCGGCGCCGCGCTGCACCGACATATAGCCTTCGCGCCAGTTCTCGTGGGTCTCGTTCTGCGGCATGAATTCGACGACATAGTCGCCGGTCGGACTGCCGTTCATGTACGCCAGACGCCAGCCCGCAGGCGGCTGCACGACCAGGTTTTCGCCGATAGGCTGAAACACGCTGCCTTCAAGCAGCGCCGCATTCGACGACGCGGACATGATCAGACCTGCCTGGAGCAGCAGCACGGCCAGCATTTTTTTCATCACGGTTCTCCATTGAAACGGGACAGAGATTTTCCGGCGATATCGTCGTATCATGGCGCTTTCGGCATCCCCGCTCATCTCTACTGCAAACCCGTATTGTGCACCAAAGCCGCACAATCCTGAATCGAAGAAAACATCCATGTCCTCGCCAGCCGCCCTGCTCCAGACCATCGAAATCGAAACTGCGCCCAATCCCGCCGCCGCCGTCATCTGGCTGCACGGACTCGGCGCCGACGGCAACGACTTCGTGCCGATTGTGCGCGAACTTGATCTGTCGGGATCCCAACCTATCCGCTTCATCTTTCCGACGGCGCCGACCATGCCGGTGACGATCAATGGCGGCTACGTCATGCGCGCCTGGTACGACATTTTTGCTCCCGATCTGGTGCGCCGCGAGGACGAACCCGGCCTGCGCGCTTCACAAACGATGGTGGAAGCGCTGATCGCCAAGGAAAAAGCGCGCGGCATTCCGGCCGAACGCATCGTGCTCGCCGGCTTCTCGCAAGGTTGCGCGATGACCCTGCAAACCGGCCTGCGCCATCCTGAAAAACTTGCCGGATTGATGTGCCTGTCCGGTTACCTGCCGCTGGCCGGGACCATCGCGGCGGAGTCCCATGCCGCCAATCGGACGACGCCGATCTTCATGGCCCACGGTCGCCAGGATCCGGTGGTGGTGGTGCAACGCGCCGAAGAATCGCGCGCCCTGCTGAACTCGCTCGGCCATCAGATCGAATGGCATGAATACCAGATGCAGCACTCCGTCTGCCAGGAAGAAATCGAAGATATCGGCCATTGGCTGGCGCGGGTATTGCCGAAGTAAGCTCGCGATTATTGATCCGCCAGCATGAAAAAAGCCTCCGATGCACATGCATCGGAGGCTTTTTTACAGAGGCGGCAATTGCTGCTTACATCGAATAACGCAAGGTCAGCGCAACATTGCGCGGCGCGCCCGGCAAGCTCAGGTTTGGACTGGTGCCGTGACCGGAAACGATATAGCCGGTATTGAAGATGTTGTTGACGTTCAACTGTACCGAGTAATTCGCCGCCTTGTAGACGGCCATTGCGTCCGCCGTCACGTAGCCCGGCAAGGACACCGTGTTGCCCGGGTTGGCAAAGCGGCTGCCGACGGCATTGGCGCCGCCACCGACCGTGAAGCCGTAGCCGATGTCTTTGGTCAGCCACAGGTTCGCGCTGTGCTTCGGCGTCAGCGTCGCGGACTTGCCTTTGAACGGAACGTTCGACGGGCTGTTCACGCTGGTATCCACGGCAACCGAATCGATGACCTTGGCATCCAGATAAGCGTAACCTGCGAGCACTTTCCAGCCTTGCTTCAGATCGGCGGTCAGCGTCAGTTCGGCGCCGTCGGTGCGTTGCTTGCCGACGGGGATGATGGTTGTCGTGCCTGGAATCGTCGCTTTCATGTTGTCGCGCTCCAGACGGAACAGCGACACCGTGGCGTTGGCACGACCGTCCAGGAAATCGTACTTGGCGCCGACTTCGGTATTGCGGGTGTTTTCCGGCGCGAGGTCGGCGTTGTTGGTCGCCAGCGGCAGCGTCTCGCCCGACGGCTGGAACGAACGGCTCCACGACAGGTAGTACGACTGCGTTTCGCTCGGCTGCCAGACCAGGCCGGCACGCGGGCTGTAAGCATTGTCGGTGCGGGCAAGATTGCCTGGAGCCGATCCGCCCACGATGCGCGACTTTTGCTCGAAGCTGTCATAACGCACGCCCAGCAAAGCCTTCCACTGCTCGCTGAATGCGATCGTGTCCTGCACATAGCCGGCCAGCGTAGTGTAGGTGCCGAACGTGAAAGTACCGGCGCCGCGTGCTGACGGATTCACTGTCGGCAGCACGGGATTGAAAATCGACACGCCGGTTGCCACCGTAGTGGTCGCATAGCTGGCCGCGTCTTTGCTCTGCTGTCCGAATTCGACGCCATACAAAATCTCGTGCCTGGTCGAGCCGAGCTTGAGTTTTTGCGTCAGTTCGGTCTGATTGAACCAGCCGTTTTCATCACGGATCAACGTGGCATGCCCCAATGACATCGTGCGTGCAACTTCATTGACGTTGCCGCTGATGTTGGTGTTGTTGCGATTCAGATGATAGTCGTAATAGCGGAAGGCATTGCGCAGGGAAAGGCTCTCGTTGAAGCGATGCGTCAGCGTTGCCGAGGTCGATGCCACGCGCGACTGGCTGAAGTCGGCGTCACGCGCATTGGCAGCGCCATAGTACGTACCCGGATCGACATTGACCGGACGCCCCTGGTACGAAGGGATACCGAAGTCGGTCAGGCGGCGATCCTCCAGATAATCGGCTTGCAACAGCAGCTTGGTATCGGAAGAAATCTTGAATTCAACCGATGGTGCGATCGCGGTACGATCCAGGAATTGTTGCGCGCGATAGCTGTCGGATTGCTCGCGCGCGCCGGTCAGACGCCAGGAGACCACTTCTCCGCTGCGACCGACATCGATCTCGCCGCGGCGCCCTGCCGTGCTGGTCAGGCTGAGGCTGACGTCGTTTACGTCGATGCCCGGCTTCTTCGTGACGCGATTGATCAGGCCGCCCGAAGAGCCGCGTCCGTACAGCACTGCCGCCGGACCTTTGATGACTTCGAGACGCTCGACGTTGGAGAGGTCGCGGAAATACAGCGCATCGTCGCGGAAGCCGTCGACGAACTGATCGCCGATGGCGGTAAAGCCGCGAATGAAGACCTGGTCGCGCTGGCCGTCGCCGGTGGACAGTCCGACGCCCGGAATGTTTTTAAGGATGTCTTGCAAGGACGTGGCGTGCTGATCGCGAATGATTTCCGCTGAAATCACATTGATGGTTTGCGGAATATCACGCAGCGGCGCTTCGCTTTTCGTGGCGCTGACGGCCGTCGGCGCCACATAGCCGTCGCGGGCTCCGCTGACCTGGACTTCCGGCAGACTGCCCGCCGACTGGGCAAATGCGATATTTGTTGTAATGGACGTGAGCGACAATGTTGTCAGGACAGCCAGATAGCCCGGCTTGATGCGAAACTGCATGAAGGACACCCAATTTAATTGTTAATAGAAATCGTTCTTATTTATATTAACAATTAAATGTAACGATATGTAAAGATATTCTTACAAAATGCTGATTTTTATTAAATTGGACCAAGTATGTTGTACTTATGCAGCACCATGAAGTGCGCAACGCATGAGACATTTCTCCGATTTTTGCCCGGCGCAGGCGACGGACAAAACAAAAACGGCGCATTCCTTTCGAAATGCGCCGTTTTGCTTAGTGGCTTGGTTCTGCGGCTTGGTTCTGCGGCTTGTTTCCGTGACTTGGCCGGTCAGTTCAGGTCAACGCTCCGACATCGCATCCATGACGCACAGGGCAGTCATGTTGACGATACGGCGCACCGTCGCCGATGCCGTCAGGATGTGCACCGGCTTGGCGCAACCCAGCAGGATAGGACCGATCGCCACGCCGTTGCCGGACGCTGTCTTCAACAGGTTGTAGGCGATGTTGGCGGCGTCGATGTTCGGCATCACCAGCAGGTTGGCGTCGCCCTTCAATGGCGAATCCGGCATGATTTGCGCCAGCAGTTTCGGATCGAGCGCGGTGTCGCCGTGCATTTCGCCGTCGGCTTCCAGCTCCGGCGCCTGCTCCTGAATCAGCTTCAGCGCTTTGCGCATCTTGATGGCCGACTCGCTGTTGCTGGAACCGAAATTCGAATGCGACAGCAGCGCTGCACGCGGGTGCAGGCCGAAACGACGCATTTCTTCCGCCGCCATGATGGTGATTTCAGCGAGCTCTTCCGCCGTCGGGTTTTCATTGACGTGGGTGTCGACCAGCACCAGCTGGCGGCTTGGCAGGATGACGCCGTTCATTGCCGCATAGACGTTGACGCCTTCGCGCTTGCCCAGCACCTGATCGATGTAGTGCAGGTGCAGTTGCGTGGTGCCGTAGGTGCCGCAGATCATGCCGTCGGCATCGCCCTTGTGGATCGCCATGGAGCCGATCAGGGTGTGGCGGCGACGCATTTCCAGCTTCGCGTATTGCTCGGTGACGCCACGGCGCTTGGTCATTTCCAGGAAGGTCTGCCAGTAGTCGCGATAACGGCTGTCGAAGTTCGGGTTGATGACTTCGAAGTCGACGTCCGGACGCAGGCGCAGGCCGAACTTTTTGATGCGCTGTTCCAGCACTTCCGGACGGCCGACCAGAATCGGCTTGGCCAGGCATTCGTCGACGATGACTTGCACCGCGCGCAGGATGCGCTCTTCTTCGCCTTCGGCAAAGACGATGCGCTTCTTGGTTTCCGGCGCTTTTTTCGCAGCCTGGAAGATAGGACGCATGAAAGTGCCGCTGTGGTAGACGAACTGCTCGAGCTTTTCAGCGTAGGCGTTCATGTCCCGGATCGGACGCGCCGCCACGCCGGAAGTCTCGGCAGCGCGCGCGACCGCGGTGGCGATCTTGATCATCAGGCGCGGATCGAACGGCTTCGGAATGATGTATTCAGGACCGAAGGACAGATTGGTCACGCCGTAGGTCGCGGCGACGATGTCGGATTGCTCGGCTTGCGCCAGTTCGGCGATCGCATGCACTGCCGCGATTTCCATTTCACGCGTGATGGTGGTTGCGCCGGAATCCAGCGCGCCGCGGAAGATGTACGGGAAGCACAGGACGTTGTTGACCTGGTTCGGATAGTCGGAACGACCGGTCGCGATGACGGCGTCGTCGCGCACTGCCATGACGTCTTCCGGCAGGATTTCCGGTGTCGGGTTGGCCAGCGCCAGCACCAGCGGACGCGGCGCCATCTTCTTGACCATGTCTTGCTTCAACACGCCGCCGGCGGACACGCCGAGGAAAATGTCGGCGTCGGGGATGACGTCGGCCAGGGTGCGCGCATCGGTTTCGCGTGCGAAGCGTTCCTTGTCCGGATCCATCAGTTCGGTACGGCCCTTGTAGACCACGCCGGCCAGATCGGTGACGTAAATATTTTCGATCGGGAAGCCGAGATCGACGATCAGGTCCAGGCAAGCCAGCGCCGCAGCGCCCGCGCCGGAGACCACCAGTTTGACTTCCTTCATGTTCTTGCCGACGACCTTGAGGCCATTCAGGATCGCTGCGCCGACGATGATCGCGGTGCCGTGCTGATCGTCATGGAAGACGGGGATCTTCATGCGGTCGCGCAGTTTGCGTTCGATGTAGAAGCACTCCGGCGCCTTGATGTCTTCCAGGTTGATGCCGCCGAACGTCGGTTCCAGCGAGGCGATGATGTCGCACAGCTTGTCCGGATCGGTTTCGTTGATTTCGATGTCGAAGACGTCGATGCCGGCGAACTTCTTGAACAGCACGCCCTTGCCTTCCATCACCGGCTTGGATGCCAGCGGGCCGATGTTGCCCAGGCCGAGCACGGCGGTGCCGTTGCTGATGACCGCGACCAGGTTGCCGCGCGCGGTGTACTTGAAGGCGTTGGCGGGATCCGCGACGATTTCTTCGCAGGCCGCAGCGACGCCCGGAGAGTACGCCAGAGACAGGTCTCGTTGATTGGTTAATAGCTTGGTGGGCGTGACGCTGATCTTGCCCGGCGTTGGAAATTCATGGTACTCCAGCGCTGCCTGGCGAAGTTGCTGACGCACTTCTTCTTTCTTGCTGATCATCGAATCCATACTCTGCGTTCTCTTTTCTAGACTTGTCGAAGACCTGCAATTTTAGCAGAGGTCGGCCTGCTCTCATAGGGTGGAAACTACTCATCTATGGCGCAGCGCAGCATTCCGAGACCCAATGCCGGTGCGGCTTCCGGCACAAGTCCGTGCGCCCGGTTTCACAAGCAAAACTGCCGCCAACATGGTCATACCAATCAATTCTCCGAAGAATTACCGTGATTAATTGCGAGAGTTTGATGACGCATTCGTTACAATCACGCCCATGCTCTCCGAATTTGAACTCATCTCCCGTTATTTCACGCGTCCATCCGCGCCGGACAGCCGTGCCGCGCTCGGCGTCGGCGACGACTGCGCCCTGCTCACGCCTGCGCCCGGCATGCAACTGGCCGTGTCGACCGACATGCTGGTCGAGGGCCGCCATTTCTTTCCGCATGCCGATCCGTATGCGCTGGGACACAAATGCCTGGCCGTCAATTTGTCCGATCTGGCGGCCATGGGCGCGCAGCCGATCGCTTTCACGCTGGCGTTCTCGCTGCCGGAGGCGCGCGAAGACTGGCTCGAACCGTTCTCGCGCGGCCTGCTGAAACTCGCCGACGAACACGGTTGCGAGCTGATCGGCGGCGATACGACCAAGGGACCGCTCAACATCAGCATCACCGTATTCGGGGAAATCCCCTTCACGCAGGCCCTGCGCCGCGACGCGGCAAAAAACGGCGACGATATATGGATCTCCGGCACGCTCGGCGATGCGCGCCTGGCGCTGGCGGCCTATCGCCACGAACTGACGCTGTCCGCGGAAGCACACCATACTGCGGCGCAACGCATGCATCAGCCGACCCCGCGTATCGCACTCGGCATGGCGCTGCGTGGCATCGCCCACGCCGCCATCGATATTTCGGACGGCCTGGCGGGCGACCTCGGGCACATCCTTGAACGCTCCCGCGTCGGCGCGCGTCTCGACGCCGACGCCCTGCCGCCCGGCGCCATCCTGAAGCAGCAAGCGCAAGACCTGCGCCGCCGCTTCACGCTCTGCGGCGGCGACGACTATGAACTCTGCTTCACCGCACCGCAAAGCCGCCGCGAACAAGTCCTGGCCGCGGCCGAAAAAACCGGCACCGAGGTCACCCGCGTCGGCGCCATCGAAGCGTTGCCGGGACTGCGCCTGGTGGATGCCGGCGGCGAGCCGCTGGATCTTGCTCTGACTTCTTTCGACCATTTCACTTCATGACAACAACAATAGAACCGGGCCGCAAGGCGCAACTCAACAAATCGGTACGACCGACGGCGCGCTTCATGCTGGCGCATCCGGCGCACTGGCTGGCGCAAGGCTTCGGCAGCGGTTTGTCGCCGATCATGCCCGGCACCTCCGGCACCTTGTTCGCGTGGCTGGCGTATGCGGTGCTGAGCGTACGCTGGCCGGCCGTCTTCACGCCGCTGACATGGCTGATCATCATCGGCGTCGGCTTCGTCGTCGGCGTCTGGGCTTGCCAGCGCACCGGCCGCGATCTCGGCGCACCGGACCATGGCAGCATGGTGTGGGATGAAATCATCGCCTTCTGGCTGGTGCTGGTGTTGCTGACGCCGGCCGATCTGGCGACGCAATGCTGGGCTTTCGCCTGGTTCCGTTTTTTCG
Source organism: Herbaspirillum sp. CF444 (assembly GCF_000282135.1). GTDB lineage: Bacteria > Pseudomonadota > Gammaproteobacteria > Burkholderiales > Burkholderiaceae_D > Herbaspirillum. The sequence continues at coordinate 183,614 of NZ_AKJW01000061.1, read as the reverse complement.
ACATGGTCAAGCCGCCGCCGATTGCTTATTTCGATCGCCGCTTCAAAGGCGGCTTCGGCGTGATGTGGGATGACATCGTCGCGGCCTTCTATACATTATTGGTCTTCGCCTTCTGGCGCTCCATGTAAATCGCCCGCAACAAGAGTATGCTTGACGCATGGGAGCCGCCTCTCATCACACGTTGACCACCACCCGCAAACAACGAAGGATGACATCAACATGGACACCTCGACAGACCTCGCCGCACGCGTGGGCCAAGCGCTCAAAGCCAGGAAGTTGTTGCTCTCGACCGCCGAATCCTGCACCGGCGGCGGCGTTGCACAAGCCATTACGGAAATCGCCGGATCGTCGGAATGGTTCGACTGCGGTTTCGTGACCTATTCCAACGTATCGAAAAATGAATTGCTGGATATTTCGGAAGCGCTGATCGCGCAGCACGGCGCCGTCAGCGAAGAAATCGCCGCGGCCATGGCCGAGGGCGCGATCGCCAACAGCAGCTCCGATGTCGCCGTCTCCACCACCGGCATTGCCGGCCCCGGCGGCGCGGTGCCCGGCAAACCCGTCGGCACCGTCTGCTTCGGCTGGAAAGTCGGCGACCAGACTTTCACCGAACGCCTGGTATTCGTCGGCGACCGCCGGGCGGTGCGCGAACAGGCTGTCGTCCATTCGCTGCAAGGTCTGCTGCGCCTGCTGACCTGAGCTGATATCCGGACGTAAAAAAGAGCCGCGGCGAGGTAATCGCGGCGGCTCTTTTTATTTCTGCCGATGATCTTATTGCCTATCGTTTATTCCAACTCAACGATACTGATTGATCGCATCGCGCGTTTCCAGCGCGACGCGGCGTGCGGCGGCTGCGTAATCTTCGCCTTCTTCCGGTTTAGCGTACAGGATCGCGCGCGACGAATTGATCATCATGCCGGCGCCGCCAGCCGTTTTGCCGGACTTGACGGTCGCCGCCACGTCGCCGCCCTGCGCGCCGACACCCGGCACCAGCAGAGGCATGTCGCCGATGATGCTGCGCACCTGCGCCAGTTCTTCCGGGAAAGTGGCGCCGACCACCAGGCCGCACTGGCCGTTGGTGTTCCATTTGTCCGCCACCAGACGCGCCACGTGCTGATACAGCGGCACGCCGTCGACATTCAGGAATTGCAGATCGGAACCGCCGGCGTTGGACGTGCGGCACAATACGATGGCGCCGCGATCCTTCCATTCGAGATACGGCGCCACCGAGTCGAAACCCATGTATGGGCTCACCGTCACTGCATGCGCGCCATAGCGTTCGAAGGCTTCGCGCGCATATTGCTCGGCGGTAGCGCCGATGTCGCCGCGCTTGGCATCCAGCACGATAGGGATATGCGGATAACGGGTGCGGATGTAGTTGCAGATTTCTTCCAGCTGGTCTTCGGCACGCAAGGCGGCGAAGTACGCGATCTGCGGCTTGAACGAGCACGCCACGTCCGCGGTGGCGTCGATGATGCCCTTGCAGAACGCCAGGATCGCGTCCGGCCGGTTCTTCCATTGCGCCGGAAATTTGGCGATATCCGGGTCCAGGCCGACGCACAGCAGAGAATTGTTGGCCTTCCACGCAGCGGATAATTTGTCGATAAATGTCACGGTCAACCTTAATACTTTAGTATGCAAAGATGCGACATTGTAACGTGGTCGCATCGAAAACCCTGTATTTGGCGCATCGTCGGGTGCAATTTCACGGCAGTGCTTGACGCCCATCCAAGGACTGAGCACAGTAGCGAATGTTTTAATTTCCGAGAGAAATACGATGAAAAAATGGTTCGCATGGCTGGCTATCGCCGCTTCCGTATTGACCCTGAGCAGCTGCGGCTACAACGACTTCCAGGCCAAGGATGAAGCCACCAAGGCCGCCTGGGGAGAGGTCGTCAACCAATACCAGCGCCGCGCCGACCTGATTCCCAATCTCGTCAATACCGTCAAGGGCTATGCCGCGCACGAGAAAGACACGCTGGAAGCCGTGACCAAGGCCCGCGCCGCCGCCACCAGCTTCCAGATCACGCCGGAAGTGCTGAACAATCCCGAAGCCTTCAATAAATTCCAACAGGTGCAGGGCGAATTGTCGTCGGCCTTGTCGCGCCTGATGGCGGTATCGGAAAACTATCCGCAACTCAAGGCCGACACCAGCTTCCGCGACCTGCAGTCGCAACTGGAAGGCACGGAAAACCGCATCACCGTGGCGCGCCAGCGCTACATCGCCTCGGTGCAGGAGTACAACGTACTGGCGCGCAGTTTCCCGACCAACATCACCGCCAAGATTTTCAGCTATCCGGTCAAGCCGTCCTTCACGGTTGAGAACGAAAAGGCGATCTCCACCGCGCCTGCCGTCAACTTCGGCAAATAAGCTGTCCCATGCCGTCTTTTCGCGCCCTTCCGGCGTTCTTCCTGGGCATCCTGCTCGCCGGCTTCCTGCAACTCGCCGGCGCGCAGGATTTTGTCGCCGTCCCGGCGCCGAGCTCGCACGTGATCGATCAGGCGCACATGCTGCAAGAGCAGCAACGCAGCGCCCTCGATCAGGTGCTCGCCGAATATGAGACGCGCACCGGCAGCCAGATCGCCGTCCTGCTGATCTCCAGCACCGCGCCGGAAGCCATCGAGCAATACGGAATCCGCGTCGCCGACGCCTGGAAACTCGGGCGCAAAGGCATCGACGACGGCGTCATCCTGATTGTCGCCAAAGACAATCCCAAGGGGCTGCGCCGCCTGCGCATCGAAGCCGGACGCGGCGTGCAGGGCAGCCTCACGGACGCAAAATCGAAACGCATACTGGAAGACGTGATCGCCCCGCACTTCCGCCAGAACGACTATTACGGCGGCCTTGCAGCGGGCGTTTCTGCACTGACCAGTTTGCTGGATGAAGAGCACCTGCCGGCGGCGGAAAAGGCAAAGCAGGCTGCCACGCAAGACGACAATAGCTGGCTAGGCCTGATCGTCATCGTCGTCTTCCTGGCGATCTTCTTCGGCGTGCTCCTGTTCGTGCGCCGCCGTCCTCGCAACAGCCTCAGCAGCAACGACTGGGGACACACCGCGGGCGTCATCATCGGCAGCATCCTGAGCGACGCCATCCAGAGCCGTGGCGGCCGCAGCGGCGGTTTCAGCAGCGGAGGAAGTTTCGGCGGCGGATCAGGCGGCAGCTCGGGCGGTGGATTTTCGGGCGGCGGCGGCAGTTTTGACGGCGGCGGCGCCTCGGGAGACTGGTAATGGCTAAATTCAATCGCCTGCTCAAGCATCTCGGTGCGACACGCAGCCATGCGCGCAGCCTGTTTCCCCGTTCAACGCTGCAAGCCGTGCAAGCCTGCATCGCCGCCGGCGAAAAACAGCATCGCGCAGAAATCCGCCTGATCGTCGAAGCGGCCTTGCCGCTGACCGCCGTCTTGCGCGGCGAGTCCGCGCGCGCACGTGCGCACGAACTGTTTTCACACTACCGGATATGGGATACGGAAGAAAACTGCGGCATCCTGATCTACATCAATGTCGCCGATCACAAGGTCGAAATCCTGCCCGACCGCAGCGTCGGCAAGGCGCTCAAACGCGACGACTGGTATGCGGTGTGCCAGACCATGACGCGCGGCTTTGCCGGCAAGAATTATCATGACAGCCTCCTGCAGGCATTAACACAACTCAACACCTTGCTTGGCGAACATTTCCCCGATCAGGACAAGCACAAGAACCAGTTGTCCGACCGACCGCTGATACTCTGACCGATAAAAATTATCGTCCTCTTTCTCAGCGAATGAGGGCGGCGCAACTGTCCTAGCCTTTCTCAAACACCCATTGCAACAGTGCATCCTGCGCGGCCTGGCCGAACGGTGCATTAGGGTGATTGATCAGGCACACCACGACATACATCTTCCCCGACGACGCCTGCACGAAGCCGGCGACCGAACGCACATCGTTGAGCGAACCGGTCTTGATGTGCGCCTGCCCCGCCACGCCCTCGCTGCGCAAGCGCTTGCGCATGGTGCCGTCATAACCGACCAGCGGCATGGAAGCGATGTATTCCGGCATCACCGGCGAATGGAAGGCCGCCACCAGCACCTGCCCCAGCGTGTTCGGCGCCACGCGCTCGTTGCGCGACAAGCCGGCACCGTTTTCGATCACCAGTTCATCGGCGCCGATGCCTTTGCCGGACAGCCAGCTCCGGATCGCGCGCGCGCCGCGCTCGGTGCTGCCCGGCGCCTGCGACGCCTGCGCGCCGATCGTCAGCAGAAGCTGGCGCGCCATGACGTTGTTGCTGTACTTGTTGATGTCGCGGATGACTTCCGGCACCGCCGGCGACTGCCATTCCGCGAACAGGCGCGCGGCGGGCGCCACGTTGCCCGGCATGACCTTGCCGGAAATGGTGCCGCCGAGCTCGCCCCACATCTGGCGCAGCACGCCGCCGAAATACTGGCCGGCGCTCATGCGGTAAGGATGGACGTACCAGACCTTTTCCCCGCAGGCTGCGGAGTAGCTGCCGTTGAAGGCCGCCGCAGCGACGCCGACGTCGGCTTGCAGCTTGCCTTGCCAGTCGCCGCAGACGGCATCCTTCGACAACCTCGGCGCCTGCAAGGCATAACCGGAAAGCGGCGGTTCCATCGTCACGCTGACTTGCCCGGTGGTCTCATCGGGGAGAAAGCGCAAGGCGATGGTTTTGTAATTCAACAGCAAGGCATCCGGGCCGACGTTGTACGGCTTTTGCGGATCGCCGTCGAACTGCGCGGGGTCGTAGGCGTTTTCTTCAAACGCGCTGCGATCGAGCACGACGTTGCCGCGAATGTCGCGCACGCCCTTGGCGCGGATCTGGCGCAAGAACATCCAGAAATTTTCCATCACCAGCTTGGGATCGCCGCTGCCCTTGATGCCGAGATCGCCCATCAGCACGCCGCCATTGAGTGTGCCGTCGACATAGGCCTGGGTCTTCCAGTTGAAGGTCGGCCCCAGCAACTCCAGCGCGGCATCGGTGGTGATCAGCTTCATCACCGATGCCGGATTGAAAGGGGCGGCGGCGTTGTAGGCCAGCATGGGGCGCGCGGCGTCCACTTCCTGCACGAAGACGCCGACGTTTTTTGCGGGAATTTTCGCTTGCTTGAGCGCATTGTTCATGGCGAGCGGCAATTCCTGCGCCGTCGCCTGGGAGATCGTTGCCACGCTGCACACGGCAGCGATGAGGAATGCAAGGGGCCGGAATTCTTTAAAAATCTGCATGACACGCCAATCGAAGAGGAACCGGCATTATAAGTCTGTCTATATGCATATTTATGTGTACATTCCGCCGCCCCATTCTGGTGAATCGCCGACTTATGTTGTAACCTAGCCATATTGGCTTAATGCAAGTTACGTAACCGCTTCATTCTTTGTTACGCCGTGGCACTGCTGATCGGCCTGCCGGTGAGACTACCCTGCTCTACTCCTTGATTCTTTTATCGCTGCCGAAAAACCTTGCTCACCATGCCCTCGCCCAAACCCCGCTCCCGAAGCGACAAATCGCGCGCGCGAACGGCATCGTTTTTTTCGTTCAAACGGGCCCGGCGCGCTTTCGGCGATTCCCCTTCGCCGGAGGAGCTGATCGGCAAAGGCGTGCGCTTCGTCAAACGCATCTACGTACTGCGCGTCATCGGCTTGTCGATCGGCTTCTTCTGCGTCGCCGCCGGCTTCCTGCAAAACCCGGTCGGCTGGCCGCTGTGGGTGCTGCTGGCGTTCCACGGCTACATCTGGCCGCACCTGGCCTATCGCGTTGCGCTCAACAGCAAGATTCCCTATCGCACCGAGCGCCTGAATCTGGTTGCCGACACCGGATTCGGCGGCTTCTGGATCGTCGCCATGCACGGCAACCTGGTGCCGAGCGCGGTGATCCTGGCCATGCTGTCGATGGACAATATCGCCGCCGGCGGCACCAGGCTGTTCCTGCGCGGTTTGCTGGGCAGCGTGTTCGGCGCCTTGATCGGTCTGCTGTTGCTCGATTTCCGATTTGCGCCGGAGGCCGATCTGTACACCGTCGTCGCCTGCCTGCCGATGCTGGCGCTGTATCCGCTGGCGCTCGGCAAGTCGACCTACGACATGTCGAAAAAACTGGCGGAGCGTTCGCGCGAGTTCGAAACCGTCAGCCAGCGCGACGGCCTCACCGGCCTGCTCAACCGACGCTACTGGGAATCGCTGCTCATCGCAGAGTTCGATGCCTGCCATGAAAAGAAGCGCAGCTCATGCCTGCTATTGCTCGACATCGATCACTTCAAGACCATCAACGATACGCATGGCCATCTGATCGGCGACGAAGTGCTGAAGAATTTTGCCCGGTTGCTGAATGAAAACCTGCGCGCGGACGATCTCATCGGGCGCTATGGCGGCGAGGAATTCGTGGTGATCCTGCAAGACATCAGCCTGAGAGAAGCGGAGGTCCTTGCCGCACGCCTGATAGAACAAGTGCGCCGGCATCGCGGTGCGGAAAACATGCTGTGGGGCTGCACGATCAGTGCCGGGCTGGTGAGTTTTCACAGCGAGATGGAGGCGCATTACTCCTGGCTGCAACGCGCCGATCATGCGATGTACCAGGCCAAGGATCGCGGACGCGATTGCCTGGTCGTGGAAGGCTGCTAGAACTCATTTCATCAATAAGCGTGAGATGCGTTCTAAATAAAAAGGCCGCCGCGTCATCTTAGGAATGACGCAACGGCCTCGGAAATCAAAGGTGGAACGCCCGACGAGTCTGTGGAGTCGATTTATGCAAATACGCACTCCCTCCGGCGTCCCAGCCACCGTCGCAGATCGGATATTGATCCACAGCGAACGAGCAAGAAAGCTCGTTAAATTAGCACTGGCAGTACCTCCAGCACTAAAAGCGCAATCAACGCCCCACCCAGGGCGCCGATCCCACGCAATACCGTCCTCACAAATTTCGACGCTACCGGCACTTCGCCAAACAACACCAACCCGGCAAACGCCATCGGCAAAAAGAACATGAGATTATTCGTGACGATATTCGGCATGATTTTTGTCTCCTGCATGTTTTCTTTATGTTTTGAGTATAGAACGCGCGCCGCATAAAACAAGGACAGTTTCGAGGCGGTGCGTCCCGCAGTGCACAACCGGGGTCGGAGCCGGACCGATCGGCGGATCAACCGGATCGGCCTGATTGTTGTTAAATGGCCTTGACCATGCCGAAAGCCCGGGGGTAGAATCCGCCGGTTCTTATTTTATGGAGTCCCTTTCATGGGCACTTGTTCGAGTGACAGTTGTTGCCGGGAAATTACCCGGCCCGGCTCGGCAAGATAACGCGGGACTTCCTCCTGCCGTCATCTTGCATGAGCAGATGATGGCATCCGGCATCCGCCGCTTCAGGCGCATGCCTTCACCACCAGACAACACAGACTGACGCGCCGCCATGCGGGCGCGGCAATGGCTTTTTCCGTCGTTGCCGATCCCGTGGCGCGGCCCTTTCCCGACATGGCGCGCTTTTGCTCTTCCTGCGCTTACGGAAAGAATCCGTTTACAACCGGTTTTCACCGGTGTGGACGAGCCATGCCGTCACCAGAACAGATGTCGACGAAAGCGGCTTCGCAACCTTACCTGCGGAGTCCTTATGCCCTGTCTACTTCCGAATTGATGGCTTCTCTGCCATCGCTGTCATCAATATGTCAGGAGGATTCGTTACAGTTTGACGCCTTCTCATTTTTCCCCTTCGATGACTGCACGAACCGGACTTCCGCGCGCTGTCCGGCCCAGTACTGCAAACTATTGCAAAGAAAAAGAGCTTCATCATGAATCTGGATCTGTTGAAAGAAACCTTCGCAAGCTTCGTCCGTGCACGCGGCATGGATCGCCACTTCCGCCGCCTCGGCGTGGACATGTTCCGCAGCTCGCCGACCACCAGGGAAGTGCCCCAAACCCTGGCGCAAAGCCTGGTGAGCGCCTCCCAGACCGAACTGTCCGAACTGCTGAAAAAACTGCACACGCGTGCAGACGGTCTGACCGAACAGGAATCCGACGCCATTCGCGCCGAAGTCGGCCCCAATGAAGTCGAACACGAAAAACCGCTGACCTGGTGGGTCCATCTGTGGCATTGCTACAAGAATCCGTTCAATCTGCTGCTGACGGTGCTCGCCGCGGTGTCGTACTACACCGAAGACATGAAGGCCGCCATCGTGATCGGCACCATGGTGGTGGTATCGACGCTGATGCGCTTCGTGCAGGAATCGCGTTCCAACACTGCCGCCGACAAGCTCAAGGAAATGGTCAGCAATACCGCGACCGTGAGCCGCCACGACGTCGTCGCCGACATCGCCGAAGAAGCCCAGCGCTACTTCGACGTCACGCTGCACCCCAAGGGCGCCAAGCGCATCGAACTGCCGATCAAAAAGCTGGTGCCGGGCGACATCGTGCAATTGTCCGCCGGCGACATGATCCCGGCCGACCTGCGCCTGCTGTCCGCCAAAGACTTGTTCATCAGCCAGGCCGCCATGACCGGCGAGTCGCTGCCGGTGGAAAAATTCGCCGAGCATCGCGGCTCCGACGCCAGCAACCCGCTGGAACTGGACAACCTCTGCTTCATGGGCACCAACGTGGTCAGCGGCTCGGCCACCGCCGTTGTCCTGACCACCGGCAAGCGCACTTATTTCGGCGCGCTGGCCGAGCGCGTCACCGCCACCGACCGCACGCCGACGGCTTTCCAGTCGGGCGTCAACAAGGTCAGCTGGCTGCTGATCCGTTTCATGCTGGTGATGACGCCGATCGTGTTCTTCATCAACGGCTTCACCAAGGGCGACTGGGTCGAAGCCTTCCTGTTCGGCCTGTCGATCGCCGTCGGCCTGACGCCGGAAATGCTGCCGATGATCGTCACCTCGACGCTGGCCAAGGGTGCCGTTGCCCTGTCGCGCAAGAAGGTCATCGTCAAGCGTCTGGACGCGATCCAGAACTTCGGCGCCATGGACGTGCTGTGCACCGACAAGACCGGTACGCTGACGCAGGACAAGATCTTCCTGGAACGTCATACCGGCATCCTCGGCGAGCCCAACGACGAAGTCCTGCAATACGCCTATCTGAACAGTTTCTACCAGACCGGTCTGAAAAACCTGCTCGACGTCGCCGTGCTGGAACATGCCGAACTGCAACGCGAAATGTCGATCGCCTCGGCTTACCGCAAGGTCGACGAAATCCCGTTCGACTTCCAGCGCCGCCGCATGTCGGTGGTGGTCAGCGAACGCGAAGACCACCATGAGCTGATCTGCAAAGGCGCCGTCGAAGAAATCGTCTCGATCTGTACCCATGCGCGCAACAACGGCGAGATCGTGCCGTTCACGCCGGAACTGCTGGCCGAGATCAAGGAAACCACCGCCAGCCTGAATTCCGAAGGTTTGCGCGTGGTGGCCGTCGCCGCCAAGGACCTGCCGCCGACCAAGGAAACCTATAGCGTCGCCGACGAATCCGACCTGGTGCTGATCGGTTACATCGCCTTCCTCGATCCGCCGAAGGAATCGACCGAACCGGCCCTGACCGCATTGCGCGAACACGGCGTCACCGTCAAGATCCTGACCGGCGACAACGAACTGGTCACCGCCAAGATCTGCCGCGAAGTCGGACTCGAAGTCGAAGGCATGCTGCTCGGCTCGCACGTGGAAAAGATGAGCGACGAAGAGTTGTCCGTCGCCGTCGAGAAGACCACCGTCTTCGCCAAGCTCAGCCCGACCCACAAGGAACGCATCGTGCGCGTGCTGCACGACAAGGGCCACGTGGTCGGTTTCATGGGCGACGGCATCAACGATGCGCCTGCATTGCGCGCCGCCGACATCGGCATCTCGGTCGATACGGCAGTCGACATCGCCAAGGAAGCCGCCGACCTGATCCTGCTCGAGAAGAGCCTGATGGTGCTGGAAGAAGGCGTGCTGGAAGGCCGCAAGACCTTCGCCAACATGCTCAAGTACATCAAGATGACGGCCAGCTCCAACTTCGGCAACGTCTTTTCGGTGCTGGTGGCGAGCGCCTTCCTGCCCTTCCTGCCGATGCTGCCTTTGCATCTGCTGGTGCAGAACCTGCTGTACGACGTGTCGCAGATTTCCATCCCGTTCGACAACGTCGACAAGGAATTCCTCGAGAAGCCGCAGCGCTGGAACCCGGGCGAAATCGGCCGCTTCATGGTGTTCTTCGGTCCGATCAGCTCGATCTTCGACATCAGCACGTTTGCCTTGATGTGGTACATCTTCGGCGCCAATTCGCCGGATCATCAAACCTTGTTCCAGTCGGGCTGGTTCATCGAAGGCCTGCTGTCGCAAACGCTGATCGTGCACATGATCCGCACCAAGCGCATCCCGTTCATCCAGAGCCGCGCCTCGTGGCCGCTGATGGGCATGACGCTGATCATCATGTGCATCGGCATCATCCTGCCGATGTCGCCGCTGGCCAGCTACTTCAAGCTGCAGGCGCTGCCGCTGAGCTACTTCCCATGGCTGCTGGCGATCCTGATCGCTTACGGCGCGCTGATCCAGCTGATGAAGAAGTGGTACACCCGCCGCTACGGCTGGCAATAAGCCGCTGAGAAGTTAAAGACGTAAAAAAGGGATGTGTGCAAACACATCCCTTTTTACTTTATATGCTCGATGCTTCCGATTAACTGGTCAGGCTCGCCGCGATATTGATCGACAAACCCAGAATCGCCGCATTGAACAAAAAGCCGATCACCGAATGCGCCAGCACGGTCTTGCGCAACGCGCGCGTCCCGACGCACACGTCGGAGGTCTGCACCGCGACGCTGATGGTGAAAGAAAAATAAAGGAAGTCCCAGTAGTCGGGATTTTTTTCACCGTCGGCGAAACGCAAAGGCGGCTCGGCATCATCGTCTTCGCCGTAGAACAAGCGCGCGTAATGCAAGGTGAAGATGGTGCCGATCAAAAACCAGGATCCCAATACGGTGCCGCCGGTAAAGGCGTAACGCAGCAACTTGTGCTCGCCCAGATGCGATGCGCCGGCCAGTTCGACGATGATGGCGGCAAGGCTGGCGATGGCCGCCACGCACACCATGACCAGCACCAGTTGCGCGCTCTCGTCTTCGGTCTCGGCCAACCGTTTGACCTCCGCCGCCTTGGCGCCGAGCATCATGAACCAGATCGACAGCAGATAGCACAAGACGCCGGCGTTCCAGCCGACCAGCAGACGCGTGATGGTCTCGCCCGCAGGCCACAGCAGAAACCCCGACACGCCGATGACGACGGCAACCAACAGACGCGGATGAACCTGGACGATATGACGGGCAACGGACATGGCGGGAACGAGTAGTTGAGTTGCCGCCACCTTACCATGTCTTTTGCGGCGGTTTGCGACATCACTTCCCGGGCGCGATGCCTTCCGCCGCTTGCTGCGCCTCTTCGAAGGATTTGAAGCCGGTGATGGCAAAACGATTGCCGCTGAGCGGCGCCGACACCACCGGCGCCGTCAGCACTTCGCCATTGATCATCACCGCCATGCGCTGCCGCAGCAGCACACGCGAAGCCGAGCCCATGCGGATGGTGCCGGCAGGCGTCATCTGGATGATCACCAGGACCTGCCCGCCGAGATCTTTCCTGGCGTTGGCCTGGGCCACGTCGGCATTGTCCAGCAGCACTTCCGGCGCGATATAGACCGTGGTGCCGGGATCGTCGAGCAAGTTGGCTTTTTGCCAATCCGGACTCTCTGTCAGGCTGGCGGCGCGGATCTCAAACCGCGTCGATTGGGAATAGCCGGTGGCACAGGCAGCGAGGCCGGCGCACAAGATGCCTGTGCCGACGATCTTTTTCACATGAGAAATAAATATCATCAGAACTCATGCTCCTTCAGGGCGCGTTCGGCGCGTTGCCTGGCATTGTCGAGTGCTTCCTGCTCGGAACCGAACAAGCCGGCGGGGATATAAGTTTCCGCAAGCTCCGGTTCACGCGTCAGCCGCACGAACACTTGCGCTTCAAACACATCGCCGTCTTTTTTCACGGCGTCGAAACGCGCGATATGCGTACCGCTTTGTAGGACTTGCTCCGTCATAAAACCTCCATCGATGTCGATACAGGAATTGGACAGAGGCATCTCGAACTGGTTCGAGTCAATTGGCCCAAGCGGTGGAAATGAAAAAGCACGATACGGCGCAAAGCCGCCAGGCTTCAACTCAAACGCCGTGGGGAAAACGTACCGTAAAGACCGTGCCGCGGTCTTCATCGCCCGACGTCAGCGTGATTTCGCCGCCATGATCCTTGGCGATGTCGCGCACGATCGCCAGGCCGAGACCGCTGCCGGAGATCTTGTCGTTGACCCGGTAAAAACGATCGAAGATCAGCTCGCGATGTTCCGGCGCGATGCCGGGGCCGGAGTCTTCGACGGTCAGCAGCGTGGCATCTTCCTGTTCGCGGCAACTGACGGTCACGGTGCTCTGCGGCGGCGAATAGCGCACGGCGTTGTCGACCAGGTTGTCGATCAGGTCGCGCAGCATGAAACGATCGCCCTTCACGCGCGCCGGCTGCAGGTCGAAGCCGAGGTCGATCTGCTTCTTGTCGGCCTGCTCGATGAAATGCTGCACCGATTCTTCCACCAGTTTGTCGAGCGAAAGTTCTTCCAGGTGCGTCGGTTTGAAACGGCTCGGTTCGGCGCGCGCCAGCGCCAGCAACTGATTGCTCTGGCGGACCATGCGCTCCACCGACGACGTCATCAGCTCGGTCGAATGCGCCGTTTCCGGCTCGTTGGCATGGCGCTGCTGCAGCCACTCCAGCTGCAGGCGCAAACCGGTCAGCGGCGTGCGGATCTGATGCGCCACGTTGGCCAGGAAATTCTGCTGCGCCGTGGCGCCTTTACGGATATTGTCGAGCAGGCTGTTGATCGCCCTGACCACCGGCGTCAATTCTTCCGTCGTTTGCGCGACGTCGATCGGCGTCAGGTTGTCGCGATTGCGCTGGTCGAGATTCTGTTGCAATTCGCGCAACGGGTGCAATCCCTTGTTGACCGCCACCAGCACGATGACGATGGAGAACGCCGTCAGCACGCCGTCGAGCAGCAACAGAGAAATCAGGATGACGTAGTGCGTCTGGTTGCGCTTGCGGAAGGTCTCGGCGATGCCGATGTAGACCGGCGTGCGCTCGATGCTCACGTACAGGGCGGCGATGCGGACCTGTTCGCCGTTCATGATGCCGTCGTAGGTCACCGGCTCATTGGGTTCGGCAATCTGATTGACCGCAGGAAAATTATGATCGCCGGCCAGCGTGTCGCCGCTGGCGTCGCGCACCACGAAATACATGGTATCGAAATGATCCGAGCGCAGCATCTGCTCGGCTTGCTTGGTCAGCTCCAGCGACGTCTTGCCGCGCACGCGCTTGATCTGCGAGGTCAACGCCCAGGCCGCATCGGTAATACTTTGGTCGAAGGCATCCTGTGCCGGCAACCACGCCAGCCAATAGGTCAGGCCGGCGCCGATCAGATTGACCGCGAGCAGTGGCGCAATCAGCCATTTCAGCAGATTGAATTTAATGCTGTGGCGCATGACCTTATGGGTCGGATTGGAGGCAGGCGACCGACGCATTAAAATCAGGCGTCGCTTTTTTCCAGCATATAGCCGAAGCCGCGTATCGTGCGAATCGCCACGCCCGAACCTGCGGTCTTGGTGCGGATGCGCGAAACATAGACTTCCACCGCATTGAGCGTCACGTCCTCGCCCCAGGGCAAGACGGCGTCGATGATCTGCTGTTTGGAGACCACGCGCGAAGCCTGCTGCATGAGGTATTCCAGCACGGTCCATTCTCGCACCGAGAAATCGACCTTCTTGCCGTCGATGGTGGCGCGCTTGGACGACGTGTCGAGCGACAGGCCGCCGATCGTCAGTTGCGTCGGCTGGGGGCTGCTGCGACGGATCAGCGCCTTGATGCGCGCGACCAGTTCCGGCGTGGCGAAAGGTTTGACCAGATAGTCGTCGGCGCCCAGTTCGAGTCCGTGCACGCGGTCGGGAATCGTATCGCGCGCCGTCAGCAGCAGCACCGGCATGTTGCTTCCGCGCGCGCGCAGACGGCGCACCACTTCGAAGCCGTCCAGGCCCGGCAAGCCGATATCGAGCACCAGCACCGTGGCCGTATAGCGCTGCAACAACGCATCGGCGTCGGTGCCGTTATTGACCGTGTTGACGCTCAGACCATGCGATTTGAGCATGCGCGAGAGACCATCCGCCAACACCAGGTCGTCTTCTACCAGCAGAACATTCATATATCAGGACCAGATTGAAGGTAAAACTGCAATGTGCAACAAGAAATCTTCCCCTCCTGCGAGCAACAGGGGGTTCGTATTGTAGCGCCCTGCTGCATGACTAAATTGCCACTCTATCGGATAGACAGCGCTTATTTGTGCCATTTTGACGACAGTCAGCAAATAGTCAGTTAATCGTCAGCAATTCGACAGACCAGGGTTTTAGTCTAGCGCTCACCGATCCGAAATGAGAATCGAAATCATCCGCAAGAAATGATAAAGATGCATTTTTGGACACATTTTAGCCAGCCAAACGAGACTTCCTCCGTCGTAGCCAGCCACCCCATTCCGTGACTAACCTAACGATAACGACCACATGAACCGTCTCACGCCGATCGCTGCCGCGCTTGTCGCGCTGTTTGCAGCTCCCATTTCCGTGCACGCGCAACAAACTTCCTCCTCCGCGCCGTCCTCTTCCCTGAAGGAAGTCGTGGTCGAAGGCCAGCGCGACGATTTCAACACCAACACCACGGTCATTACCAAGTTGCCTGCCGACCTGCACGATGTGCCGCAATCGGTGGTCGTCGTCAACAAGGCGCTGATGCAATCGCAGGGCGCGACTTCCCTGGCCGATGCGCTGCGCAATGTCTCCGGCATTACCTTGGGCGGCGCCGAAGGCGGCCAGATCGGCAACAACATCAATCTCAACGGTTTCTCGGCGCGTACCGATATCTACCTGGACGGTTTCCGCGACCGCGGCCAGTACTACCGCGACACCTTCGCCATGGATGAAATCGAAGTCCTGATGGGACCGTCGTCCATGCTGTTCGGCCGCGGTTCAACCGGCGGCGTGATCAATCAGGTCACCAAGAAGGCCAACCTGAAGGAAGCGACGGAGGTGTCCGCCTCCATCACGACCAACGGCCTGGTGCGCACTACCGCCGACTATAATCACCCGCTGTCCGAGACCTCTGCATTCCGCATCTCCGCCATGGCGCAAAGCGGTTCGGCAACGACTCGCGACCAGACCAATGTCCAGGACTTCGGCGTGGCGGCTTCCTATGTCCACGGCATCGGCACGTCCACCGAAGTCACCTTGTCGGCCCTGGTGCAGCATAACCACGACCAGCCTGACTATGGCTTGCCGGCGCTGAACGGTCATCCGGTCAACGTCAACCGCAGCACCGCTTACGGCCTCAATAGCGACCATACCGACCAGGACGTGGTATCGCTGAACGCCGGCATCAAGCACAAGATCACGCCTGACGTGACCGTACGCAACCAGACCCAGTTCAACTGGGTCCGCACCAGCGCCGTCGAAACAGCGCCAAACGCCATCGGCACCGTTTCCGGCACGGGCTTCACGGCACTGACCGGCAACACCAGCCTGCCGCTGTCGAGCCTGTACGTTCGCACGCAAAGCCACGACCGCAACATCCAGGACTACTCGATCTTCAACCAGACGGAACTGTCGGCCAAGGTCAACGCGCTGGGCTTCAAACATGACTTCCTGCTCGGCCTCGAAGTCGGCCATGATGGTTACGACAATCAGGCGTACTATCGCAATGGTTCTTGCAACGGCGTGGCGCTGACCGATGCGAGCACACCGACGACAGGCTACGCCGACTGCGTTTCCGTCGTGGATCCAACCTCCAGCACCAACGTCGTCAGCCAGGCGGGCAACCGCCAGGGCGGCAGCGCCAACACCATCGCAACCTATTTCAGCGATACGATGGAACTGAGCAAACAGTTCAAACTGGTCGGCGGCCTGCGCTTCGACCGCTATGTCGCCAGCATCACCAACTCGCTGAACTCGAGCAATACGCCTGCAGCTGCAAAGAACACCAACCTGGCCAGCGCCAACCAGACCGTCAACTTCCTTAGCGTGCGCGCCGGCGGCATCTGGCAACCAAGTGCAGCGCAATCGTATTACCTGTCCTACGGCACGTCGTTCAATCCTTCGCTGGAACAGTTGACAGGCACCACAGGCCAGCAAAACCTCGATCCGGAAAAGAACAAATCGTACGAGCTGGGCGGCAAGTGGGACGTGGCGGAAAATCTGTCGACCAATGCGGCAATCTTCCAGATCACCAAGGAAAATGCGCGCAGCCTGGTTTCCACCGGCGTGTATGAACTGCAAGGCACCGTCCGCGTCAGGGGCGCACGTGCGGGCGCGACCGGCCGCATCAACAAGCAATGGCAAGTGGCTGCCGGCTACACCTACCTGGATGCGCAGGTCCTCAGCGGCGCTGCGGGCGACACGGCGGTAGGCAAGATCCCGGTCAACACGCCGAAGCATACGCTGACCACCTGGACTACTTACGACGTCGTGCCGCATTGGCAAATCGGCGGCGGCGCGACTTACATGTCGCAACGCTACGCGAACGCAACCAATACGGTACAAGTCGGCGGCTACACTCGTTGGGACGCCACCGTCGCCTACACGCAGAAGCAATACGATATTCGTCTGAACCTCTTCAACCTGACGAACAAAATGTATTACGATGCGCTGATCCAGTCCGACGGCGGACGTTCGGTGCCGGGTACCGGCCGCACAGCCATGCTGTCCGTGAACTATCGTATGTAATCTGAAGCAAGAGAAAGAAATCCATCCATGCTGATCGCCATTCCCAAGCTGCTCGACGCGCAACAACTCAAGGCTGTATGTCAGCTTCTGGATCAGGCGGGACCGGCATGGGTGGATGGACGCGTGACGGCGGGCTATCAAGGCGCGCCCGTCAAGCACAACCAGCAAATCGATGAACGCTCGGACGTCGCCCTGCAATGCCAGCGCATCATCCTGTCCGCACTGGAACGCAACCCGCGCTTCATCAGCGCCGCCTTGCCGAACATGGTGTATCCGCCGATGTTCAACCGCTACAGCGAAGGCATGACCTTCGGCGCGCATGTCGACGGCAGCGTGCGCATCGACCCGCACAGCGGACGCAAGTTGCGTACCGATATTTCCGCCACGCTGTTCCTGTCCGATCCGGCCAGCTACGACGGCGGCGAATTGCAAGTCCACGATACCTATGGCATGCATACCGCCAAACTGGAAGCCGGCGACGTGCTGGTCTACCCTGCCACCAGCCTGCATCAGGTGACGCCCGTCACGCGCGGTGTACGCACGGCCTGTTTTTTCTGGGTGCAAAGCCTGGTGCGCGACGACGGTCAGCGCAGCATGCTGTTCGACATGGACAACGCCATCCAGACGCTCAACCAGACCAATGCCGATGAAGTGGCGCGACGCACGCTGGTCGGCTGCTATCACAACCTGCTGCGCCAATGGGGCGATACTTAATCGCTGCCCCGTTGGTCAGTTGAACTCAGTTGAACTCAGTTGAAATACTGCGCATCCATCCGCCGAAACACCAGCGCCGACAGCAAAGTCACCACGCCGACGCAAACGAAAGTCAGCGTAAAGCTCCACTCCCTCGCCCACGCCACGCCGTCGAGTCCGCTCAGCATCGACCCGGCAATGGTGACGCCCAAGCCCAGCGCCAGCATCTGCACCATCGAGAACAGGCTGTTGCCGCTGCCGGCATCCTTGCTGCTCAGTCCCTTGAGCGTCACGCTGTTCATCGCGGCGAACTGCATTGAGTTGCACACGCCGAAAATCGCCAGTTGCACGATGCCGACCCAGATCGGCCACGTCGGCGTGATCAGCGCGAACGAGACGATGGCGGCGCCGACCAGGATCGTATTCACCAGCAAGAAATTCTCATAGCCGAAGCGGCGCACCAGCGGCGCGATCCAGGGCTTGGCGATGGTCCCGGCAATCGCCGCAGGCAGCAGCACCAATCCGGCATGCAAGGGCGAAAAACCGAGCTTGACCTGCAACAGCAAGGGCAGCAAAAAAGGCACCGCCGACGAACCGATGCGGCATATCAGGTTGCCGACCAGGCCGACGCTGAAATTGGGTTCGTTGAACAAGCCCAGCCGGAACAGAGGCTGTTCGTCGCGACGCGCATGCATGACATATAGCCACACCGTCAACGCCGACAAAACAAACAAGCCCGCGCTCCACCATTCGCGATGCTCGCTCATCGGCACGTCCAGCGCCAGCGAGAACGTCACCATGCATGCCGACAGCAGGCCGCAACCGAGCATGTCGAAACGCGGCGGCGACGTGATTTCTTCCGCCGGCAGGAAGCGATGCACGGCAAACATGCCGATCACGCCGACCGGCACATTGATCAGAAAAATCCAGTGCCAGCCTATCGTCTGCGACAGCCATCCCCCCGTCACCGGTCCCACCACCGGACCCAGCTGCCCCGCAATCGAGATGAAAGCCAGCGCCGAAATATACTGCGCCCCCGGCACGCTGCGCAGCACCGCCAGGCGGCCGATCGGCAGCAGCATGGAACCGCCGACGCCCTGCACCACGCGCGCCAGCAGCAACTGCGACAACGAGTGGGCATTGGCGCACAGCAGCGAGCCGAGCACGAAAATCAGGATGGCGAGGAAATAGACGCGGCGCGTGCCGAAGCGGTCGGCCAGCCAGCCGGAAGCCGGCGTCAGCGACGCCATGGTCAACGTGTAGGAAACCACCACCGGGTGCATCGCCAGCACCGGCTCGCCGAG
This sequence comes from Herbaspirillum sp. CF444, assembly GCF_000282135.1. GTDB lineage: Bacteria > Pseudomonadota > Gammaproteobacteria > Burkholderiales > Burkholderiaceae_D > Herbaspirillum. Next base: position 164,849 of record NZ_AKJW01000061.1, on the reverse strand, counting down.
ACTGGCGGCCATGGACGGCAATGCGGTGTTGACGATGGTGGTATCCAGCGTCTGCATGAAAAAGCCCGAAGCGACGATCCACAACAGGGCTTTTTGAGAACGGAGAGAGGTGAGGGACATGGAAGGCAATTTTATCGTCCCTCCCCGGGGCTTGCACAACTATCCGAATACAGTTCGGAGATTTACCGTCGGCAAGCCCGGAAGACGCGATCAGAACACAATCAGAACGCGGCAGGACGCCATTTCAGCAGGCGTTTTTCCAGCGAGGTCAGCAGATAGTCCGCCGCCAGCGCCACCACCGCCAGCACGATCATCGCCGCAAACACGCCGCTGGCGTTGAACGCGCCTTGCGCGGTGGAGATCAGCAGGCCGATGCCTTGCTTGGAGCCGAGGAACTCGCCCACCACCGCGCCGACCAGCGCGAAGCCGAAGCTCACGTGCAGGCTCGCCAGAATCCAGCTCAGCGCCGATGGAATCACCACCGCCGTCGTCACCTGACGCCGCGAAGCGCCGAGGATCTGCGCATTGGCGATCATGTAACGGTCGGCTTCACGCACGCCCTGGAAGGCATTGCCGAACACCACGAAGAACACCATCACCACCGCCAGCGCCACCTTGGACGCCATGCCCAGGCCCAGCGCGATCACGAAGATCGAACCCAGCACCACGCGCGGAATCGAGTTGGCGATCTGGATGTACAGGCTGAATACGTCCGACATCAGCTTGTTGCGGCCCAGCGCGATGCCGGCGATGATGCCCGCCACCGAACCGATCAGGAAGCCCAGCACGGTTTCTTCCAGCGTCACCATGACCTGCACCCACAACGGGCCTTGCGACGTACCTTCCATGATCCAGTCATAGATCTGGATCACGATCAGCGACGGCTGCGAGAAGAAGAACGGATCGATCCATTGCATCGTCGCGGACAATTCCCAGCCGCCGAGGATGATCACGAGAATCGCCAGGCGCAGTGAAATCACCAGCCAGTAGCGTTGTTTGATCTTGCGTTGCGCTTCGCGCTCGACTTCCGCGATCGCTTCCGGGCTCATGGCCCGGCTTGTATTTACTTGTGTCATGTTGCTCACCTGTGTTGTCGTTGTCTGGTGTAAGGAGCAGAAGATATTTCTGTCGGGAGTATTTACTTGATCTGTACTTCTTCACGCAGATCCGACCAGATCTTGCGCGAGATGTCGATGAAGCGTTGCTCGTAGCGCACCTCTTCCATCACGCGCGGGCGCGGCAGGTCGATCTGGTAGGTGCTCTTCAAGGTCGCCGGACGCGCGGTCAGCACGTAGACCTTGTCGGCCAGCGCAATCGCCTCTTCCAGGTCGTGGGTGACGAACACCACCGAACCGGAATGCGCCGACCACAGTTGCAGCAGCTCGTCCTGCATCAAGGTGCGGGTCTGCATGTCGAGCGCGCTGAACGGTTCGTCCATCAGCAGGATTTCGGGGCTGTTGATGAAAGTCTGGGCCAGCGCCACGCGCTTGCGCATGCCGCCCGACAGTTGATGCGGATAGTGGTCGCCGAACTTGTCGAGGCCGACGCGACGGATCCATTCGTTGGCCAGTTCATAGGCCTGCTCCTTCGGCTTGCCGCGAAACAACGGACCGGCGGCAACGTTGTCGCGCACGCTGCGCCAGGGGAACACGGCGTCGTTCTGGAACACGAAACCGATGCGCGGGTCGATGCCGTTGACCGGCTCGCCCATCACGCGCACCTCGCCGATGGTCGGTTTCAGCAGGCCGGTGATCAGGCTCAATGTGGTGGACTTGCCGCAACCGGTAGGCCCCACCACGGCGACGAATTCGCCGCGGGCGACGCTCATGGAAAAATCGCGCAAGGCGACGGTGACATTGCCGTCGGCGGTGATGAAACGGCACGATACGTTGTCCAGCTCGATGGCCGGCGTGTCGAGTTTGGCTGCTGCGGCTGGCTTGGCGGTGGCAGTTTGGTTCATGGAGGACTCTTTCATCGTAATAACGTCAATTGCTGCGTGCGAGCGAACCCGGCATATCCGTCCGGTTGAACGGATACGCCGATTCGCATCATTGGTGAAGCGAACTTTCTACAGTCTTACTTGACCAGATTCACAAACTCGTTGGTGTAGGTCTTGGACAAATCGATGTGCTTTCCCTTGACGTTCGGGTTGAAGCCCGACAGCACCGACAACACTGTTTCGGGACCGCCGACCGGCATCTTGCCGTCGGCCGAATACATCGGCAGCGAGTTTTCCAGCGCCTGGACATACAGCGCCTTGTTGTTGCCGTAGTAGTCCTTCGGCATCTTGTCGGCGATCTCGGTCGCGCTGTGGGTCTTGATGAACTTCAGCGTCTTGACGAAAGCACGCGCCAGCTTGGCGGCGTCATCCTTGTGACCGTTGAGCCAGTTGCGTTGCACATAGAGACTGGATGCCGGATACAAACCGCCCAGCGCCTTGACGGTACCGTCCACCGAACGCATGTCGACCAGCACCTTGGCTTCGCCGGTCTTGAGCATTTGCGACACGGTCGGCTCGGTCGTCATGCCGGCATCGATGCGGCCTTGCTTCATCGCGGCGATGAAGGTGTTGTCGGCGCCGACCGGCAGCACCGAGTATTCTTTGGACGTGATGCCATGGCGCGAGGCCAGGTATTGCGTCAGGAAGTTGGTCGAAGAACCGAGACCGGTCACGCCCAGCGTCTTGCCCTTGACGTCGGCCATGCTCTTGATCGATGCGGAAGCCTTGGTCGACACCAGTTCCACTTCGCCCGGCACCTGGCCGAAGATCACGATGGCGGTGATTTCCTTGCCCTTGCTTTGCAGGTCGATGGAGTGATCGTAGAAGCCGACCACGGCCTGCACTGCGCCGGCCAGCAATTCATTCTCGGCGTCGACGCCGGCCGGCTGCGATTGCAGCTCGACGTCCAGGCCTTCTTCCTTGAAGTAACCGAGTTGCTCGGCCAGCTTGGCCGGCAGGTAAACCATCTTGGTGATGCCGCCGACCATGATGGTGATCTTGCCGGCCGCGGCTGCCGTGCCCGGCAAGGCCATCATCGTGACGCCGGCGACGGCCAGTGAAATCAGTGTGCGGCGGATATTCTTGTTCATGGAGTTTCCTTGTTGGTATGCGCAATAGAAATGTTATTGGAAAATAGTGTTCGAGGCGTGATGAGCATGACAAGGATTACTTCACCTGATTGACGAATTCGTTGGTGTAGGTCTTGGACAAGTCGATTTTCTTGCCTCTGATGTTGGGATTGAACGCCGCCATCACCTTGAGCACCACCTCGGCGCCTTCCGGCGGCATTTTGCCGTCGGGCGAATACATCGGCAGCGACGCCTTCAACGCCTGCACGTACAGCTTCTTGTTGCCGCCGTAGTAGTCGGCCGGCATCTTGTCGGCGATCTCCTCTGCGCTGTGGGTCTGGATGTACTTCAAGGTCTTCACGAAAGCACGGGCCAGCTTCATTGCTTCGGCCTGATGCGTCTGCAGCCAGGCGCGCTGCACATAAACCGCCGACGCCGGATACAGACCGCCCAGGGCGGTGCGCGTGCCTTCGGCGCTGCTCATGTCGACCAGCACCTTGGCTTCGCCGCTGGCCAGCAGCATGGAGGTGGTCGGCTCGGTGGTCCAGACCACGTCCACGCGTTTTTGCTTGAGCGCGGCGATCAGCGTATTGCCTGCGCCGACCGGCAGCATCGAATAATCGCTGGTCTTGAGGCCGTTGCGACTGGCCAGGTATTGCGCCAGGAAGCTGGAAGAAGAACCCAGGCCGGTCACGCCGAGCGTACGGCCCTTGAGATCGGCCATGCTGCGCACCTGTGTCGCCAGATCGCTGCGCACCATCTCCATGCCGCCCGGCACCACCAGCAGTTGCGTAATGGACTGCACTTCCTTGCCCTTGCTTTGCAAGTCAATGGAGTGATCGTAGTAGCCGACCACCGCCTGCACCGCGCCGGCCAACAATTCATTTTCGGCGTCGACGCCGGCTTGCTGCGACTGCAGTTCGACGTCCAGGCCTTCCGCCTTGAAGTAACCGAGGTTTTCCGCCAGCTTGGGCGGGAGATAGATCAGTTTGTTGATGCCGCCGACCATGATGGTGATCTTGTTGTCGGCAGCTTGCGCCGTCGGCACTGCCGTTGCATTGATCAATAAGGCGGAAGCGATGACTCCTGATACGCCTGCGGCGCGGGTGCATACGTTGGCAAACACATTGAAGCGTTGACGCATTATGATGTCTCCTGGATGAGAGCAGGACCGGCAGATTTTCCTCTGCTCAGCCGACTCGGCTTATTATTAATATACTGTCCGGCATTCTAAGAACCGCAAACCTTCATCCAGCTTTCCAAATTTGCTGTTTTTCCCTTGCAGTGCAACAAAAATATAGGTCTTTTGCATGAAATTGCTGCTGATTGAAGACAACCCGCCGCTGGCGCATTGGCTCACGCAGATCCTCAAAGAGAACAAGTTCAGTGTCGACGTCGCCAGCGATGGCGAGATGGCCGACCACGTCCTGCACACGGAGAACTACGACGTCGTGCTGCTCGACCTGATGCTGCCCAAGATGAGCGGCAAGAACGTCCTGCGCCGCCTGCGCGAGCGACACAATTCGGTGCCGGTCATGATCCTGACCGCCAGCGGCTCCATCGACGAGAAGGTCGAATGCCTCGGCGCCGGCGCCGACGACTATCTGGTCAAACCCTTCGAGGTACGCGAACTGGTCGCGCGCATCAAGGTCCTGATCCGCCGCCAGACGCCCGACAAGGCCGCTGAAATCCACTGCGGCGACTTGAGCTACGACAGCAACACGCGCCAATTCGCCATTGCCGGCAAGACGCTGGCGCTGCCCGCGCGCGAACACGACGTGCTCGAAATCCTCATGCTCAAGCAAGGCAAGACCGTCTCCAAGAACGCGCTGGTCAGCGGCATCTTCAATCTCTCCGAAGAACCCAGCGCCGACGCCATCGAAATCTACATCTCGCGCCTGCGCAAGAAACTGGAACCCTCGCAAGCCGCCATCATGACCCTGCGCGGCCTCGGCTACCTGCTCAAGCAAAAAGATGATCGTTAGTCTTCGCCTGCGATTGTTGCTATGGCTGCTGATCCCGCTGACGGTTTATGTCGGTATCAGTACCAGCTACACCTACGACAGTGCAGTCGCCAGCGCCGACCTGATCCAGGACCGTGCGCTGGTTGCCTCGGCGCGCATGATCGCCGGGCAGGTCACCTGGGTCGATGGCGCACCGACGGTCAACATCCCTCCCGCCGCATTGGAGATGTTCGCCTCGCCGAGCCACGACGAGGTGTACTACCAGGTATTGATGGATGACGAGACCCTGCTGGCCGGCCGGCCCGACTTTCCGGTCGACATCGACTTCTCCCTGATTGCGCCTGCTTACGCCACGACCTATTTCAACAACCGGCCGCTGCGCGTGGTCAGCTACGTGCGCGCGCTCTACGACAACGGCACGCTGCGCATGGTCGCGGTATCGGTCGGCCAGACCATGCGCGGCCACGAACAATTGCTCGACGAACTCTGGCGCCCCGCCCTGCACCGGCAAATCATCATGCTGCTGCTCGCGATTGCCTTGGTGGTGGTCGGCCTGACGATGGAACTGCGCCCCATCCTGCGCGTCAAGGATGAGCTGGCAACGCGCGAGCCGAACTCGCTCACGCCGCTGCGCGCGGGCGAACTGCAAATGGAATTGCGCCCCATCGTCGAAGCCATCAACCAGTACATCCAGCGCCTCAATACGCAGGTCGCGGTGCAGAAACGCTTCATCGCCGATGCCGCGCATCAGTTGCGCACGCCGCTGACGCTGATCGATTCGCAAATCCAGTTCGCGCGCCAGCTGGAAGATCCGCAACGCCTGCCGCAGGTGCTGCAGGCGCTGCAAGACAGCAGCCGCAGCATGACCGACCTGACCAACAAGCTATTGCAGCTATCGCAGGCCGAAGCCTCCAACAGCACCGCCTTCCCGCGCCACCCGATCGAACTGGTGGCGCTGACGGCAACGATCCTGGAAGAAGTGGTCAGCCTGGCGCAGCGCAAGCACATCGACCTCGGGATGGAAGCAACCATCGACGAAGCCTGGGCCATGGGCAGCCAGGCGCTGTTCTCCGGCATGCTGATGAACCTGATCGACAACGCGCTGCGCTATACGCCGGAGCACGGCAAGGTCACCGTCGGCGTGGCGCTGAACGATAGCAAGGAAGTCGTCATCACCGTCGCCGACAACGGCCCCGGCATCCCCGCCGAAGCGCGCGAGCGCGTGTTCGAACGCTTCTATCGCAATGCCGCGCCGGACCAGCATGGCGCGGGACTGGGCATGGCCATCGTGAAGGAAATCGTGCAGGCGTCGCAGGGAACGATTGCACTGGGGACGGATGCGGAAGGTAAAGGATTGACGGTGACGGTCAGGCTTCCGACTTGCCCCGCGCCTGCGTTGACGACAACGTAGTACGCGGGTATCCCTGGCAAGTCCCTGAGAAAAAAGGGATCGAGTTTTGCAGCTCGTGTGGATCTAGATGGACGACCGCCTCCCGGCGGTATTTTTACGTCCATGCCATGCCTTGCCCCTATGGGCGGCAGTGGCAGGGAGGCTTCGGCCTGCCGGAATGCTAGATCCCCGGTCTGCAAACCTTGTCATTTGTCGCCCTCCTCGTTTTGTCGCGGAGGGAGACTGCTCTACACCGACAACGGAGGCGCACATGCCTGGCATTGATTCACCGGTCGTTCCTCAAAAAACGCTGTTCCAGCCATTTTCCTGGCACACAGGAAAACCTCGTTCTTCCAACGCAAGACTGGCCGAGCTCTGCAAAGACATCGGCTGCGGCATCGCCACCGTGTTGCAGTTCATGGAATTTGACGATCACGAAACCCTGGACGGTCGTCCGCTGTTCAGCAAAAACCACCGCGCGCAACTGCTGCGACTGGCCATGGCATCTGCGACGCTGTTGTCGAATGTGGCGGATCGGGAGATTGACCGGCGTAACGCACGGCGAGAAAAAGTGGATGCCGAATAAATCATCCCGATCTGTGTCGATAGCCGTATCGATAGGCGCCAGAGCGATCATTGCGCAATCATATCCGTCAGAACGATATGCCGGATCGCCAGAATTCTGAGTCAAATATATCGACGCAAATGCATCGATATAGATTTTTCCCTGTTTTCCCCGCGCCCTCCCGTGAACGACGAAACCCGGCACGAGGCCCAATGCCGTTCAGTTAAGCGCGCAAACAATCCTCCTCATTGCCAACTCTTATCACTGTCGTCCTGACGAAAGTCAGGCCCCAGCGTCGTATCAGACGCTTGTACGACACTGGGCCCCAGCGTTCGCCCGGACGACGGTGAAAGATGGTAATGGGCTTAACTGAACGGCATTACAGTACGAGGCCATCTTTTCCGGAGTCGCATGAGATTCTTACGCCACCGGCGCCAGATGCGGGTAATCAGCATGTCCCAACAGGCTGACGAAAGGTGCGGCAACCTTAAGAGACCACTCGGCTGCGATCTTGTCGAGAACGCTGAGTGTCGTGCTGTCGAACTCGTCCAAGGTCATCGGCGCCGCATTTCCCTTCGCTGCCTCGTCGATGCACTTTTCCTTGAGTTTACTGATGGTGTCTCTCTTTGATGCTTCATGGCTGTCCATCGCACCGACCCGGACAATGTTTTCCATGCCCGGCATGAGCGGCTCAAGCGCCAGGTCGATCAATTCCTGTGGCACCGCGAAGCCCAGCAACTTTGCACTGGACGCAAAAGGTGCGAGCAAGAAGGCAATATTGCCGGCCCCGTTACCGGTTTGCATCATCAATTGATTCATCGCTTCCTTGCGGCAGAAGATGGTCACCGCGGCCTGATCCTCCATGTTCAGGCTTTCCGGCGCTTGCAGGGTGCCGTCGTAAAGCCGCTTTTTCACTGCCAGGGAAAGTTCCGAGTGCAGCATGCCGAAACCGATCGCGGGCGAAATGGAGGTGCCCATGATAGCCCCTGCGCCCACCAACGCCAAAACGCCGGGGTTCGAGGACAGTGCTCCCGCAGCAGAATAGATCGTCGTCATGCCGATGCTTACCGCCGACCCCGTAAGAAAGGACTTCATCTGGGTTTCGGTGATGGAGGCAAGCGGTCCCGTGGGGGTTTTAAAGCCCATAGACTGAGCAAGGGAAGAAAACGGGCTATGCGGATCTGTGGCGCCCGCCCCCAGCAGGACGAGGTGGGAAAGCATGGTCGTCATGTTGGAACCTGGAATGCCGAAGGTCTTTTCATAGAGGTCGGCGATACCTCCCACTTCGATTCCCTTTACGGTCATTGCTTGCGACCTCAATTCGGCCATGCATCCCATGCCGTTATCGCCAAGATCGGCGCCGCCAAGAAAGCTTTCCGTGACGACAGATTTCAACAATCCGTCCGGGATCAGGTTTTTCACGCCTTCCATGAGCATGCCTGCGCCGGCATACGGAGCAATGTCCTTGGCAGTGTCCCAGGCTGAACCGCCTTCCAGGAAGGTCTTCATCAACTCGGCGGCGGCCAGCTTCCGGTGCAGGCACATTGCTGCTGCATTGTCCGGGTTGCGCAAGGCATGCGATACTCCATCGGCGAGCGTGGGATTTTTCTGCGAGAAGGCCTTGGAAATGTCAGCGTCATTGAGAATGCGCAGAACGTCTTCATGAACGAGATCTTCTCTGCCGCAGATGACATATTTGAGCGCAAGCAACATCGGCACCTGCTCGATATCGACAGTAGTGCGTGCTATTGAGGATGCCTGCAAAAGCGGTGTTGTCTCAGACGTGGTCTTGCGGGGATCGATGGCTTCAAAGGGTTGATCTACAATCAGTCGCGCCCTCAAAGGGGCTTCGGTTTGATCGCTGAATTGATCGCGATTGGCGCATTCCCTCAGCAACAACGGTGTGTTGGGCGGAACATCTGCGGTATCGAACTCTGCGACTTGCAGTAATTTCTCCAGCAAGGCTTGATCTTCCGTGGTCACGACGTTCGCGTCCTTGTTCATGAATCCATACCGGACAGCTTCGGTGGTTTCAATGGGTTTGCCTTGCGCTATCCAGTTGCCGATCTTCTTTGCATCGACCTGTTCATTGTTGCTCGGGTTCTCCTTGATCCTGGCCGCTGCCCTGCCGAAAATTCCGCCAGTCGCTTCCAGTTTGAGCCTCGCTTCTTTCAGCGCTTGCGTGATTTCCTGAGGCGACGTTCCGGCTTCCAATGCAGTCCGAACCTGAGCGTACATGTCGTCGATCGCGTCAATCGTCACTCCCGCGCGCGGACTGCTCGACGCCAGATGATCCAGCACAGCAGCCCCTTTGCTCTTGCAGGCATTTTCAATGACCTCCGCCAATTCCGGATGGTAGTTGAAAAGCATGATCAACTTCATCTCCAGCTTGTACTGATCAATGAGATCAGCATATTGAAACGTCGCGCCCTCCTCGTTGAGCGAAGGCGTTTTCTTGCCCAACAACTTCGCCGACAATTGGCTGACCTTGAGGTTTGGATTGGACCGTGCCGGAAAAAGCCGGTAATTCATTGCATCGCTCGTCTTTTCAAGCAGATTTCCTAATTTTGTTGTGATTGGATTTCGCCTGATCAAAGCGGAGGATTCACCGCCATGTTCAGTTTCGCGACGAAGAGATTCTTCCAAAGCGACAAACTCCAGACCGAGTTCATGCGTCGCCTGTTGCATGGTGCGTGCGGTGTGCGTCAGCTTGGCCTGCGAGGTTTTAGCGAATTGGATGCCTGGAGACATACCGGCTCCTGGCTCTTGTGTATCAACGTTTTCTTTCGTGATCTGCTCTGAAGGAGCCGATTTCAGCTCGGGGAGCTGTATGGCTGTTTCAGAAATTTGGGGGCGATAACCGATCGTCGTCATTTGAGTTCTTTTCATATGTTTGAAGGTGATCAAGATCCGCAGCACCGATCATGGATTGATGGCAAGATTCGTTGATCTTAGGGCCCGGGCTTTTTTGGAGCTGAGGGCGACTCAGCTAAGTGACGACTTATTTATGCCGGGTTCCGTCGGATGCACCGGGGAGGTTCGATGGTTTGGAAAAGTCGGCGCCGAGAGCCAACTTAGACCCCGTTTCATAAAGAGACATGAGATGCATTCTGCTCACCGCTGCCATTAAAGGTGGCAATGTTGTGGCAAATGATCCGACTCCCGTCAGGCCCAATATTGAGGAGGAAATGAATTTTTACCCCAAAACGGCAAAAGCCCGCACAAGGCGGGCTTTTCTGAATTTGGTGGAAAGTGCAAGTTTCGAACTTGCGACCCCTGCAGTGTGAATGCAGTGCTCTACCCCTGAGCTAACCTTCCATTTTCGCTGTCGCCACCGGCCGAGAGGCTTGGTGTGAAGCGGCCCGAATTATGACACAGAATTGCCGCGCCAGGCAAGCCGCTTGTTATTTCGTGCAATTATTTTCAAACAATTTACGCCGGCGGCGCTTCTTCCGCCGGGACATTGCGCCACACGCAGGTGCCTTTGACTTCCTTGTCGAGGGTGTTCAATACCGTTTCGTGCAGGCCGAGTTCTTCTTCGCTGGCGGCCACCACGATGACGTCGGCCAGCGGCGCCAGCTCAAGCACGGGACTGCCGTCTTCATTGTCGCCGCCATCGGCGAGATCCATGGTCAGGCTGTTCTGGCCGCGCGTCATGGCCAGATAGACTTCCGCCAGCAGGGCTGCATCGAGCAAGCCGCCGTGCAGGGTACGATGCGCGTTGGAGATGCCGTAGCGGTCGCACAAGGCGTCCAGCGAGTTGCGGCGGCCCGGATGCTGCTCCTTGGCCATCTGCAGCGAGTCGACGATGTGGTCGACGTGCTCCTTGAACGGCGCCAGGCCGAGCAGCTTGAACTCGGCGTCGAGGAAGCCGACGTCGAAGGGGGCGTTGTGGATGATGATTTCGGCGCCGCGCACGTAGTCGCGGAACTCGTCGGCGATTTCGGCGAATTTCGGTTTGTCGCTGAGGAACTCGGTCGTCAATCCGTGCACCGCCAGCGCGCCTTCGTCGGAATCGCGCTCGGGGTTGATGTAGAAATGCAGGTTGTTGCCGGTGAGCTGGCGGTTCAGCATTTCGACGCAGCCGATTTCAATGACGCGGTCGCCGGTGCGCGGGTTCAGGCCGGTGGTTTCCGTATCGAGAATGATTTGTCGCATGGTGTGCTCCTGACTTTCTTCAGCGGATCGATTCTACGCCGCGATTGGCGAGCTGGTCGGCGCGCTCGTTGCCGGCGTGGCCGGCGTGCCCCTTGACCCAGCGCCATTCGATCTTGTGCTGCGCCTGGGCGGCGTCGAGCGCCTGCCACAGGTCGACGTTCTTGACCGGCTCGCGCGAAGCGGTTTTCCAGCCGCGCGCCTTCCAGCCGTGGATCCATTCGCTGATGCCTTTTTGCACGTACTGGCTGTCGGTGTAGACCGTCACGTCGCATGGACGATTGAGTGCGCCGAGCGCTTCGATCACGGCTTTGAGTTCCATGCGGTTGTTGGTGGTGTTGTTTTCGCCGCCGCACAATTCCTTCTCGCGGCCGCCGGCGATCAGCAAGGCGCCCCAGCCGCCCTTGCCCGGGTTGCCCTTGCAGGCGCCATCGGCGTAGATCTCCACTTTGTCCATCTCGGCGTTGTCCATCTGTTCTTTGCTCATATTCACTTCTTCAGTTGCTTGGTTGTTACTTGGTTGTTGCTTGATCTTTGCGCGCTGCGCGGATGTCGTCGACTGTCCGCGCAAGCGGCATTTTATTCTTTATGGATGCGATGGATCCGGTTCGTGGCCGGCATGCCTTTCGGCACTTTGACTTTTTGCTTGCTCCAGGCCGGGCCGATCAGGCGCATGCCCTGGACGCGCTTGATCGCCTGCACGATATAGACCGCGCCGAAATACGGCCACCAGCGGTCGCCGGCTTTTTCCATGAAGCCGAAACGGTCCAGCCATTTTTGCGTGGCGCAAGGCGGCGCATAGCAACCGAAATGGCCGCGATTGACTTCCATGTTGAGCAGCTTGAGCCAGTCCTTCAGGCGCGGCAGGCGGATGAATTCACCGTCCTGCGGCAGGAAATGCGCGCCGGTCAAGCGGCCGCCGGCCTGGCGCATGCCCCACAGGCTGGTGGGATTGAAGCCGCAGATGATGACCTGGCCTTCGGGAATCAGCACGCGCTCGACTTCGCGCAGCACCTGGTGCGGCTCGGCGCTGAATTCCAGCACGTGCGGCAAGACCACCAGGTCGAGGCTTTGCGTGGCGAACGGCAACTCGGAAAAATCGTGCGCCACCACCATCGGGATCTCGCGACCTTCTTGCGACTCGGTGGGCAGACAGTTGTCGGTGAGCCAACGATACGGCATGCGGTTGGCTTGCAGCGCATTGATTTGCGGCATGCCGATCTGCACCGCGTTGAAGCCGAAGATGTCCGCCGTCAGCGCATCCAGATGCTTCTGCTCCCAGGCGCGGACGTAATTGCCCATCGGCGTATGCAGCCAGGCGTCGAGGGCTATAATCGACTTGTTCAGATCCGTATCGATCCCAGCCATTACGCGAGCCCTCTTCCGACCATGCCAGTCCAGCCAGCCACGAGTTTAGCCACAAATTCGGCCACGAACTCCATCATCGAGCCAGCCGTCCCGAACGCATCATTGAATGTTTTAACTGTTCCCGCATTTGACGATAATTACCTCTGGTTGATTCATGACGGCGTTCATGCTGCGGTGGTCGACCCCGGCGATGCGACGCCGATCATTGCCGCGCTCGACGCGCATGGCCTGACGCTGGCCGCTATTCTACTGACTCATCATCACGCTGACCATGTCGGCGGCGTGCCCGCGCTATTGCAGCATACACAAGTTCCGGTCTACGGCCCCGCCGGCGAAGCGATTCCGACGATTACGCAAGCTTTGTGGGAAAACGACCTGGTGCATCTGGCCGACCTGGCGCTGGACCTGAAGGTCATCGACGTGCCCGGCCACACCAAAGGCCATATCGCGTATTATGCCGCGCGCCAGGGCTGGCTGTTCTGCGGCGACACCCTGTTTGCGGGCGGCTGCGGGCGACTGTTCGAAGGCACTGCGGCGCAGATGGTGAACTCGCTGTCCAAACTGACCGCGCTGCCGGGCGACACCAAGGTCTACTGCGCCCACGAATATACCCTGTCCAACCTGCGCTTCGCCCGCGAAATCGAACCCGGCAACGAAGCCTTGATCGCACGCATCGAAAACGAGCAGGCCAAACGCAGCCGCCACGAACCCACCGTGCCGTCGACCATTGCACTGGAGATACAGACCAATCCTTTCCTCCGCTACAAGGAAAAACCGGTCGTGGCGCGCCTGCAGCAAGCCGGCCGCCTGCCCTCTGTTTTGTCACAAATTGACCCGGTGGAAACATTCGCGGCCCTGCGCGAATGGAAGAATAGCTACAAATAAGCCCGGATCACCCCCTTTTTCGGACAAATACCAAGCGAATCAAGGGCTTATGCTTTGTAACATAAATGAATTTTTACTTGACGAGTGAAAAGGGGCTTACGTACACTCCGTCTATTCTCCAAATCCCATCGGCTTGCAAGCCGTTTTTAGATAAACACACGGTTTTGTCGTTTTTTAATAACAGAACCGGGCAGAGCGCAGCAGCTCCGCATTTGCTTTATTGCTGCGCTCTTTTTGCAGCATCCGGCACATACTTCTTAGCAGGAGGTGCAGTGGATCTAAAACGACCGGTGAACAGACAACGCTTTCTTCAGCCTCAGGCACAGGACCTTGTACCCATGCAGCGAACATTCAAGAAATTAGCGATAGCCGCGCTTTTCTCTCTAGGTACTCCTCTCCTCGTCCACGCCAACGACATCTCGATCTATCCCGCTCCCTTCAACGCGATCAATCCCAACGATCCTTCGTCCGCTTTGCCTGGCATGGAAGACATCGACATCTGGGCGCGCATCCGCAAGGGCTTCGGCATTCCGAATCTGGAAAATCCTCTGGTCGACAATCAGACCCAGTGGTACAGCTCGCGCCCCGACTATATCCAGCGCACCACCGTGCGCGCATCGCGCTACCTGTTCCACGTCGTGCAGGAACTTGAGAAGCGCGGCATGCCGACCGAACTGGCGCTGCTGCCGTTCATTGAGTCCGCCTTCAATCCGCAGGCGCTGTCGACTGCCAAGGCAGCCGGCATGTGGCAGTTCATTCCCTCGACCGGCCGCGACTACAACCTGAAGCAGAACATGTTCACCGACGAGCGCCGCGACGTGCTGGCCTCGACCGATGCGGCGCTGACCTACCTGCAGAAACTGTACGGCATGTTCGGCGACTGGCAACTGGCGCTGGCCGCTTATAACTGGGGCGAAGGCTCGGTGCAGCGCGCCGTGAACCGCAACCTGGCAGCCGGCCTGCCGATCGACTTCAACACGCTATCGGCGCAGATGCCGAATGAAACGCGCAACTACGTGCCGAAGCTGCAAGCCGTCAAGAACATCATCGCCACGCCGGGCGAATTCAACATCGACCTGCCCAAGGTCGACAACCAGCCCTACTTCGTCACCATCGGCAAGACCCGCAACATCGACGTCAAGGTCGCGGCCCAGCTGGCCGAATTGTCGCTCGACGAATTCAAGGCGCTGAACCCGCAATTCAACCGTCCGGTCATCATCGGCGGCGACGACACCAAGATCCTGCTGCCGGAAAGCAATGCCGAGAAGTTCAAGGCCAACATGTCCAAGTTCACGCAGGCCTTGTCTTCGTGGACCGCGCACACCGTCTCCAGCGCGCGTGAACGCATCGAAACTATCGCCAGCAAGTTCGGCACCACGCCGGACGTGATCCGCAGCGTCAACCAGATTCCGCCGAAGATGGTCCTGAAAGCCGGTTCGACGATCCTGGTGCCGAAGACGGAAACCTCGGTGGAAACCGAGATCACGCCGGAAATGGCCGACAGCGCCCGCCTGGCGGTGGCGCCAGACGTGCCCGACTTCAAGCGCATCTACGTGAAAGCCGGCAAGCGCGACACGCTGGCGTCCATCGCCAGCCGCTACCGCGTCAGCGTGGTCCAGATCAAGCAATGGAACGGCTTGCATCGCGACGTGCTGGCCAACGGCCAGAGCCTGCAGTTGCAAGTGCCTTATCAAGCCGCCCCTGCGGCTGGTCCGGTACACGTACGTCAGGTCGTCCATGCACCGGCCAAGCCGATCCGCAAGGCGCCCGTGGTGGCCAAGAACAACGTCCGCGCAGCGCCGGTGCGCAAGACCGCCTCCGCCGCGCCGATCACCCTGGCTTCCGAAAACGGCACGCGCCGTCGTTGATCGCTCTTCTGCGCAGGCCGGATCGATTCCGGCCTGCGCGGCTTCTTGCCCGCCTCTTGCCCGCTTCTTGCCCGCTTCTTGCCCGCATAGTTCTCGCCTTCTCCTTCAATTTCCCCTGTACGTCCTTGCACATTTTTGCCGCAGCGCAAAAACAAATTCATCTCGCACACCGTCATTGATATAGCCGATCAAGTCGAAACTTTTTCCGGAAAAATTCTGATCAAACGACCAGAAACTGCCGCGCCGCCGCATAAATCGTTTCGACGACGACCTTCATTTCTGCGAATTCCGGTGCTATGATTCAGTCGCGCAAACGTTTGCGCATTGCATGTTATTGCTCATACCGGCATTCGACCCATACGAAACCCGCCGCTTACAACACCATCTGGAGACTTTGATGAATACACGTATCCGCCTCAAGCTGATTGCCGCCACCGTCCTCGCCTGCGCGCTGCCGACATTGCCGGCCATGGCCCAGACCGCGGCCAAACCGAAGGTTGCGCTGGTGATGAAGTCGCTGGCCAACGAGTTCTTCCTGACCATGGAAAACGGCGCCAAGGAACACCAGAAGGCGCACGCGGCGCAATACGACCTGATCGCCAACGGCATCAAGGACGAACAGGACACCGCCAACCAGATCAAGATCGTCGAACAGATGATCGTCTCCAAAGTCAGCGGCCTGGTGATCGCACCGGCCGACTCCAAGGCGCTGGTGCCGGTGATCAAGAAGGCGATCGACGCCGGCATCATCGTGGTCAACATCGACAACAAGTTCGACGATGCCGCCCTGAAGGAAAAAGGCATCACCGTACCCTTCGTCGGCCCCGACAACCGCAAGGGCGCCAAGCTGGTCGGCGACTTCCTGGCCAAGCAGATCAAGAGCGGCGACAAGGTCGCGATCATCGAAGGCGTCTCCACCACCTTCAACGCGCAACAGCGCACGTTGGGCTTCCAGGACGCCATGGGCGCAGCCGGCGCCAAGGTGGTGTCGGTGCAGTCGGGCCAATGGGAAATCGATCCGGGCAACAAGGTTGCCGCCGCCATGCTGAACGCCAATCCTGACATCAAGGCGATCCTGGCCGGCAACGACAACATGGCGCTGGGCGCCGTCGCCGCCGTCAAGGCTGCGGGCAAGACCGGCAAGGTGCTGGTGGTCGGTTACGACAACATCAACGCCATCAAGCCGATGCTCAAAGATGGCCGCGTGCTGGCGACCGCCGACCAGTTCGCTTCGCAGCAAGCCGTGTTCGGCATCGAAACGGTGCTCAAGGCGTTGGCCGACAAGAAACCGCAAAGCAGCCTGAGCGGCGCCGTCGAGACCAAGGTCCAATTGGTGACCAAGGACAGCAAGTAAGTTATTGGAAACAAGTTGTTGAAACACAGGGCGGGATGCCGCTGCGCTTTCGCGCGTCTCGCCCTGTTCCGCCCTTCCTGCCATATTGCGTTACCGAACCACACCGTCACGGTGGAGGCTGAATGTCCAATCCATCATCCCCGGCCTTGCTGTCGCTCAGCGGCATCGGCAAGACCTATGTCGAACCGGTCCTCAGCGACGTCTCGCTGGAAATCCGTCCCGGCCAGATCCTCGCGCTGACAGGCGAAAACGGCGCCGGCAAGAGCACGCTCTCCAAGATCGTCTGCGGCCTGGTGCAATCCACCACGGGCGCCATGCTGCTCGACGGCCAGCCCTACCAGCCGCGCTCGCGCACCGAAGCGGAACAGCTCGGCATCCGCATGGTGATGCAGGAGTTGAACCTGATCCCGACGCTGAGCATCGCCGAAAACCTGTTCCTCAATCAGTTGCCGCAACGCTTCGGCTGGATCGACAAGCCCAGACTGGCCGCGCTGGCGCAAGCGCAGATGACGGCCGTCGGCCTGACCGACATCGATCCGTGGACGCCGGTCGGCGACCTCGGCGTGGGCCATCAGCAAATGGTGGAGATTGCGCGCAATCTGATCGGCAGCTGCCGCCTGCTGGTGCTGGACGAACCGACCGCCATGCTGACCAGCCGCGAAGTGGAATTGCTGTTCGCGCAGATCGCGCGCCTGCAATCCGAAGGCGTGGCGATCATCTACATCTCGCATCGTCTGGAAGAATTGAAACAGGTCGCCGACCGCATCGCCGTGCTGCGCGACGGCAAGCTGGTGTGCGACGACGCCATCGGCGGCTACAGCAGCGATGCGCTGGTGCAGCTGATGGTCGGCCGCGCGGCGGAAGCGGAACTCGACCTCGGTCACCGCGACATCGGTGCGCCGCTGCTGCGGGTGCGCAATCTCGGTCGCGGCGAAGTAGTGGCGCCGGCTTCCTTCGATCTGCGCGCCGGTGAAATCCTCGGCGTGGCCGGCCTGATCGGATCGGGCCGCACTGAATTGCTGCGCCTGATTTTCGGCGCCGATCGTGCCGACCAGGGCGAAGTCTTCATCGGCGACCGGACCCAGGCCGCCGACATTCGTTCGCCGAAACACGCCATCGCCGCCGGCATCGCCATGATCACCGAAGACCGCAAGAGCCAGGGCCTGCTGCTGCCGCAATCGATCGCCGTCAACGCCACCCTGGCCAAACTCGGCGAGGTCAGCAAGATGGGCCTGCTCGACGGCGACGCCGAAACCGCCGTTGCCGAGGATTACATCAAGCGCCTGCGCATCCGCTCGCGCGACGGCGCGCAAGCGGCGGGAGAACTCTCCGGCGGCAACCAGCAAAAAGTCGTCATCGCGCGCTGGCTCTACCGCGATTGCCCGATCATGCTGTTCGACGAACCGACGCGCGGCATCGACATCGGCGCCAAGTTCGACATTTACAAATTGCTGGCCGACCTGTCGCGCCAGGGCAAGGGCTTGCTGATCGTTTCCAGCGACCTGCGCGAACTGATGCTGATCTGCGATCGCATCGCCGTGATGAGCGCGGGCAAGCTGGTCGACACTTTCGAACGCGGCCAATGGAGCCAGGAAGCGATCCTCGCATCGGCGTTCAGCGGCTACATGAACTCGCCCTCCGCCGCTGCCGCTACAGCGACTCAGGCGGCCTGACCGTGACGACACCCACACGAGCACAACCGACAAAGACCATGACCCACCCCAACCGCACCTTCTCCATCTACGGCCTGTCCGCCGTCAAGAACTACCTCGGCCTGATCGGCGCCCTGCTCGCGATGTGCGTGCTGTTCGCCTTCCTCAGCGAAAACTTCCTCACGCTGGCGACCTTCAGCACTTTGTCCAACGACATCCCGACGCTGGTCGTGATGGCGGTCGGCATGACCTTCGTGCTGATCGTCGGCGGCATCGACCTGTCGGTCGGTTCGGTGATGGCGCTGGCGGCCTCGATCCTGTCGATGGCGATGGTGCGCTGGGGCTGGCCGCTGTTTGCCGCCGGCCTGCTCGGCATCCTGGTAGCGAGCTTGTGCGGCATGCTGACCGGCCTGATCTCGGTGGGCTGGCGCATCCCCTCCTTCATCGTCTCGCTGGGCGTGCTGGAAATGGCGCGCGGCATGGCTTACCAGGTCACCAATTCGCGCACCGAATACATCGGCAGCGCCGTCGACGGCATCAGCTCGCCGATCTTCCTCGGCCTGTCGCCTGCCTTCATCGCATCGATTGCGGTCGTCGTCGTCGGTCATCTGGTGCTGACGCGCACCGTCCTCGGCCGTCACTGGATCGGCATCGGCACCAATGAGGAAGCCGTGCGCCTGGCCGGCATCAATCCGCGTCCGAGCAAGATCCTGGTATTCGCGCTGATGGGCTTGCTGGCAGGCGTGGGCGCGCTGTTCCAGGTGTCGCGCCTGGAAGCGGCCGACCCCAACGGCGGCGTCGGCATGGAACTGCAAGTCATCGCCGCCGTGGTCATCGGCGGCACCAGCCTGATGGGTGGGCGCGGCTCGGTCATCAGCACCTTCATCGGCGTGCTGATCATCTCGGTGCTGGAGGCCGGCCTGGCGCAGATCGGCGTCTCCGAACCGATGAAACGCATCATCACCGGGCTGGTGATCGTCGCCGCCGTGGTGCTGGACACCTATCGTCGCCGCGGCGAACGCAATACACACTAACTACACTAACTACACCAACCGTACCCATCAACGCGCATTCAGAGATAGCAAAACATGGCAACCATCAAAGACGTAGCGCGTCACGCCGGCGTGTCTTACACCACGGTATCGCACGTGCTGAACAAGACCCGGCCGGTCAGCGTCGACGCGCGCGACCGCGTGCTCGCCGCCGTCGAAGCGCTGGCCTACGTGCCCAGCGCCCTGGCGCGTTCGCTCAAGAGCAACGCCACCGGCAGTATCGGCCTGATCATTCCCAACAATACCAACCCTTACTTCTCGGAAGTGGCGCGCGGCATCGAAGACAGTTGCTACGCCGCCGGCTACAGCGTCATCCTGTGCAATTCCGACGACGACCCGGCCAAGCAGCGCGACTATCTCAACGTGTTGCTGACCAAGCGCTGCGACGGCCTGATCGTCGCCACGCTGGCCCAGACCGACGGCGAACTGCTACGCAAGATGAAAGTGCCGACCGTGCTGCTGGACCGTGCGCCGAAAGACATGGCCATCGATCTGGTGGCCGTCGACAACGCCGCCGGCGGCACGCTGGCGGCGGAACATCTGCTGGCGCTGGGTCGCCGCCGCATCGCCTGCATCGGCGGTCCGGAGAGCCTGGATATTTCCTGCGAACGCATCGCCGGCCTGCGCCGGACGCTGCGAGACGCCGGCGTCGCCGTGCAGGACGACATGCTGAGATATGCCGACTTCACCAGCGCGGGCGGCTACACGGCTGCACGCGAACTGTTGACGTCCGATGACATGCCGGATGCGATTTTCTGCTGCAACGACCTGATGGCCATCGGTGCGCTGCGCGCTGCAGCCGAACGCGGCATCGACGTGCCGGATGCGCTGTCGGTCATCGGTTTCGACGATATCGATCTGGCGCAGTTCGTGCACCCGCCATTGACCAGCGTGTCGCAGAACACGCGCACGCTGGGCCAGCTGACCGCGCAGTGCCTGCTCGATCGCATCGCCGACCCAAACCGTCCGGTGCAACGACAGACCATCACGCCGCAATTGCACGTACGCGGCTCGACGGTCCGTGTGCAGACGTAGCAACTCTTGATTCCTTATTGATTTACTTACCCATTCAGACGCACATGATAGTCATCATCGGCAGCATCAACATGGACCTGGTCTTGCGCGTGCCGCGCATGCCGCTTCCCGGCGAAACCATCACCGGCGGCCAGTTCCGCACCATCCCCGGCGGCAAGGGAGCCAACCAGGCCGTCGCCTGCGCGCGCCTGAGCGCCGACAGCGTCAAGGTCGCCATGGTGGCCTGCCTGGGCGACGACGCCTTCGGCGCAGAACTGCGCGCCGCCTTGCGCAAGGACGGCATTGACGACAGCCATGTCACGACGATTCCCGATACCGCATCCGGCATCGCCTCCATCCTGGTGGATGACAATGGCCAGAACAGCATCGTGCTGGCTTCCGGCGCCAATGCCGAACTCAGTCCCGCGCATATCGATGCCGCGCGCGGCCTGATCGAGCAGGCACGCATCGTCGTGCTGCAACTGGAATCGCCGTTGCCGACCGTGATCCACGCCATCAGGCTGGCGCATGCGCTGGGCAAGACCGTGGTGCTCAATCCAGCTCCCGCACAGGCTTTGCCGACAGAACTGCTCGGACAAATCGATTACCTGGTGCCCAATGAAATCGAAGCGGCCATGCTGGCCGGGATGCCTGCCAGCGGTATCCGCATTGAAAACGATAGTGACGAACAGATTGCCACAGTGATCGGAAAATTGCGTGCGGCCGGCTCGACCAATGTGCTGGTCACACTGGGAGAAAAAGGCGTCTATGCGGCGCTGGAATCAGGCTCCGAACATTTCGATGCACAAGCCGTCAAGGCAATCGACACCACGGCAGCGGGCGACACCTTCATTGGCGGCTTCGTCGCCGCACTGGCGGAAGGCCGCAGCGAAGCCGACGCCATCGCGCTCGGCCAGCGCGCCGCGGCAATCAGCGTCGCGCGCGTGGGCGCGCAAACTTCCATTCCGACGCGCCTGGAAATTGTTATCTGAAGTGGGAGACTGACATGAAGAAAACACCGCTGCTCAACATCGCCCTGTCGCAACTGATCGCCTCGCTCGGCCACGGCGACAGCATCGTCATCGGCGACGCCGGTCTGCCGGTGCCGCCGGGCGTGCCGTTGATCGATCTGGCGCTGACGCGCGGCGTGCCCGGCTTCATGGATACCCTGCAAACCATCCTCGCCGAGATGCATGTCGAACATCACGTGCTGGCCGACGAACTGGCCGGACGCAGCCCGCAACTCGCCCAGCAGATCGGCTTGCTCGGCCTGGCCGGCAAGCAGACCATGCCGCATGAAGACTTCAAACGCAGCACCCGGCAGGCGCGCGCCGTGATCCGCACCGGTGAATTCACGCCTTATGCCAATATCATTCTGATTTCGGGCGTGGCGTTCTGATTCAAGTTTTTGCGGCTTAATTCTTCCCGATCGCCGGCACCACCGGCAAACGCACCGACACTGCCTGACGTGTAGCGTGAACCGTTTTCAACGATGCGGTCTCGACGGCCTCGTAATGATCGCCAAGCCGGAACACGCTGACCAGTTGCGCCAGCAATGCCGTCTGCTGTTGCATCGATGACGCGGCGCTCGCGGCTTCTTCCACCAGTGCGGCATTTTGCTGCGTGGCCTTGTCCATCTGGCCGATGGCCTGGTTGACTTCTTCCAGGCCGTTGCTTTGCTCCCGGCTGGCGGACGATATCTCGCCGACGATGTCGGTCACGCGCTTCACGCTGGCGACCATGTCGGTCATGGTCACGCCGGCCTGCTCGACCAGCACGGTGCCGGAACCGACCTTGTCCACCGAGTCGCCGATCAGCGTCTTGATTTCCTTCGCGGCCGACGCCGAGCGTTGCGCCAGCGTGCGCACCTCTTGCGCCACCACGGCGAAGCCGCGTCCCTGCTCGCCGGCGCGCGCGGCTTCCACCGCGGCGTTAAGCGCGAGGATGTTGGTCTGGAACGCAATGCCGTCGATGACGCTGATGATGTCGACGATCTTCTTCGACGACTCATTGATGGAGTTCATGGTCAGGACGACTTCACGCACCACGTTGCCGCCGGCCACCGCGATATCGGAGGCCGAGGTCGCCAGTTGACTGGCCTGTTTTGCATTGTCGGCGTTTTGCCTGACGGTGGAGGTCAGCGCATCCATCGCCGAGACGGTTTCTTCGAGCGAGCCGGCTTGGTGTTCGGTGCGCCCCGACAAGTCGGCATTGCCGGCGGCGATCTGGGCCGATGCGGTAGCGATGGCGCTGGTGCCCGAGCGTACTTGCGAAACGATTTTGAGCAAGCCTTCGTTCATGTCGCGCAAGGCTGCCAGCAACTGGCCGGTTTCATTGCCCGCGTCGGATTCAATGATGCTGCTCAGGTCGCCGTCGGCGACGGTGCGTGCAATCGCTACCGCGCGCGCCAACGGTGTCGCGATCGAGGCCGAGGTATACCAGGCGATCGCCGCGCCCGACAACAAGGCCATCAGCGACATGCCCAACAGCAGGTATTCGGTCTGGCGCGCTTCTGCCGCCGAGCGGCGCACGTTGTCCGCCATGCGTTGCTCCTGGAAGGCGATCGTACCGTCCAGCGTCGTGAAGTACGCCTGCTGCACCGGCAAGACTTCGCTGTACAGCAAACCTGCCGCTTCTTCCCTGCGGCCTTGCAACAGCGCCTCGGTAAAGTGCTCGCGCGCGGCGACGAACTTTTGCCGACCGGCGATCAGCGCTTCGACATATTCGCGCCCCTGCTCCGCCGACGTCACCTTGTCGATCTCATTGACCGTCGCGCCGACGACACGCGCGTTGATCCCGATCTTGTCGAACTCGGCTTGGATCTTGCCTGCATCGCTGGTCAGCAAGGCGTTGCGCATGCCGATGACCACCTCGTTGACCTTGTCCTTGATCCGATGCGCCAGGATGGTCTTGGGGTAGAGATCATTGTTGGTCTGGCCGATGTTGGCGTTGAGCGAGGCGATGCGACCGTAGGTGAAAAATACGATCGCCAGCAGCAGCATGGCAATGAAACCGAAGCTGAGGGCCAACTGCTGGCCGATACGAAGTTTCCTGAATGACATTTTGCTCCCTCCCTGTTGGCGCACGTGGCGCATTTCTCCGGCCAGCGAACCTGCATGGGCGACCATGGGCACAACGCTGTTCCGACCACGAGTAAACCGGTGCTACAGGATTTTTATTCCCGCATTGGGAAAATAATCTGGAAAATTTTTTCGACAGAAACGGAGCTGATGGGCAAGTAGCCGAAACGCCGCCGTACATGCGGCTACGCATGTACGGGGGAGGAATTGAAACAGTACGGCAAAAGTTGAAGAAATGACTACGTCCGGGAATGTCAGCCGTCGACAGGATCCGCATCATCGGCAACGCTGTCGGCCGCATAAGTCGCCGCCGCCAGCAAGCGCTGGGTATAGGCATGCGACGGCTGCTGCAACACGTCGGCAACCGCGCCGCCCTCCACCACTTTGCCATCCTTCATGACCAGCACCTGATGCGCCATGGCGCGGATCACGGCCAGATCGTGGCTGATGAACAGATAGGTCAGGCCATGCTTGCGCTGCAACTGCGCCAGCAATTGCAAGACCTGCTGCTGCACCGTGACGTCGAGCGCCGACGTCGGTTCGTCCAGCAGCAGCAGTTCCGGTTTGAGCACGACGGCGCGCGCAATCGCAATGCGCTGGCGCTGGCCGCCGGAAAATTCATGCGGATAACGTTGCAGCATGTCTTCGGACAATCCCACTTCCTGCAAGGCGCCGACCACTTCGGCGCGCTGCTGTGCGGCGTTCAGGTGCGGCTGATGCAGCGCCAGTCCTTCGCCGACGATCTGTTCGACGGTCCGGCGCGGCGACAGCGAAGCGAACGGATCCTGAAACACTACCTGCATGCGCGCGCGCAACGGCCGCACTGCACCCGACGACATGGCGCTGAGCTGCTGGCCGTCGAAGCGAATCTTGCCCTCCACCCGAGCCGACGACAGGCGCAGCAGAGCCATGCCCAGCGTCGACTTGCCCGAACCGGATTCGCCGACGATGCCCAGGGTTTCGCCTTTGCGCAGACTCAGGTCAACATCATCGACCGCCACGAACTGCTTGCGGCGCAGCCAGCCTTGCTTGATCGAGAAAGTGCAACGCAGGCGCTCCCCGGTCAGCAATACCGGCGCATCGTGCGCGATCTCGTCGACATTGCGCTTGGGCTGGCTGGCCAGCAACTTGCGCGTATAGGCTTGCTGCGGCGCTGCGAACAGTGCCGCCGTGACGCCGGTCTCGACCAGCTTGCCCTTTTCCATCACGCCGACGCGATCGGCGAAATGACGGACCAGGTTGAGATCGTGCGAGATCAGCAGCACCGCCATGTTTTCGTCGCGCTGCAGCTGATTGAGCAATTCGAGGATTTGCACCTGTATCGTCACGTCCAACGCAGTAGTCGGCTCGTCCGCGATCAACAGTTTCGGACGACACGCCAGGGCCATGGCAATCATGGCGCGCTGGCGCTGGCCGCCGGACAACTGATGCGGATAGGCCAGCGCGCGCCGTGCAGGCTCGGGGATACCGGTCTTTTCCAGCAAGGCGACGGTGCGCTGTGCAGCTGCCCTGGCGCTCAGGCCTTCATGCAGCATCAGCACTTCGGCGATCTGGTTGCCGATGGTGAACAAGGGATTGAGCGCCGTCATCGGCTCCTGGAAAATCATCGCCGCATCCATGCCGCGCACGCCACGCATGGCGGCCTCGCTCTTTTGCAGGACGTCGTCGCCGTTGAACAGGATCTGGCCGTCGTAGTGCGCGTCCTGATTCAGGCGCAGCACCGACAAGGCGCTGACCGTCTTGCCGGAACCGGACTCGCCGACCAGCGCGAATTTTTCGCCGGGCTCGACGGTGAAGCTGACGTCGTCGACGACCGTAGCGTTGCCGAAACGCACCGACAGATTGCGGAGTTCGAGCAGACTCATGCTTTCCTCCGCACGTCGAGGGCATTGCGCAAGGCGTCGCCGATATTGGTCAGCAGCAGCAAGGTCACGGTCAGTACGATGAAGGTCGACAAGGAGATCCACCAGGCGTCGAGGTTGTTCTTGCCCTGCGCCAGCAACTCGCCGAGGCTGGGGGTGGAAGGCGGCACGCCGAGGCCGAGGAAATCGAGGCTGGTCAGCGCGAGAATCGCCGCGCTCATGCGGAACGGCAAGAAGGTCACCACCGGCGTCAGGCTGTTGGGCAACACGTGGCGCCAGATGATTTGCAGGTTCGACAAACCGAGCGCGCGCGCGGCCTGCACATATTCCAGATTGCGGTTGCGCAGGAAATCGGCGCGCACGTAATCCGACAAACCCATCCAGCCGAACAGCGACAGCAGCACCAGCAGCAGGCCGATGCTCGGTTCGAAGATCGATGAAAAAATAATGAGCAGATACAGTTCCGGCATCGAGCCCCAGATTTCCAGGAGGCGTTGCATGAACAAGTCGGTGCGCCCGGCGAAGTAGCCCTGCACTGCACCGGCCAACAAACCCAGCACCACGCCGGTCGCCGTCAGCGCGATGCCGAACAGGATGGAAATGCGGAAGCCGTACAGCAAGCGCGCGAACACGTCGCGCCCGCGGTCATCGGTGCCGAGCCAGTTCTCCGCCGACGGCGGCGCCGGATTCGGTTGCGTGGCGAAGTAATTGAGCGTGTCGAAGCGATAGCGGTTGAGCGGATAGAGGGCCCAGTTGCCGTCCTTTTTAAACTGCTCCTGGATGAAGGGATCGAGGTAATCGGCCGGCGAGTCGAAATCACCGCCGAATTCCTTTTCCGAGTAATCATGCGCAATCGGGAACAGGATCTTGCCGTGATAGCCGGCCACCAGCGGCTTGTCGTTGGAGACCAGTTCCGCGACCAGGCTGAAGGCGAACAGCACCAGGAAAATGATCAGGCTGCGAAAGCCGGTGCGGTTCTGGCGGAAGCGCAGCCAGATGCGGCGGCCCGGGGAAATCGAGGGAGAGGGAGACAGAGAAGCAGTCAAGGTCGTCGCGCTCATTTGGCCATGCTTTCAAACTGGACGCGCGGATCGGCCCAGACGTAGCAAAGATCGCCCAGCAGCTTCACCGCCAGCCCGATCAGCGTGAACAAATACAAGGTGCCCATGACGACCGGATAGTCGCGGCGGATCACCGACTCGTACGACAGCAGGCCGAGGCCGTCGAGGGAGAACAGGGTTTCGATCAGCAGGCTGCCGGCGAAGAAGGCGCCGATGAAGGCCGCCGGGAATCCGGTCACCAGCGGGATCAAGGCATTGCGGAACACGTGCTTGTAGAGCACCTTGTTTTCGGAGAGGCCCTTGGCCCGCGCGGTCAGCACGTATTGCTTGCGGATTTCGTCGAGGAAGGTGTTCTTGGTCAGCATGGTCATGACGGCAAACGAACCGGCCACCGACGCCAGCACCGGCAAGGTGATGTGCCACAGGTAGTCCTTGATCTTGCCCAACAGCGACAACGTGGCCCAGTCGTCCGAGGTCAGCCCGCGCAAGGGAAACCACTGCAGGAAGCTGCCGCCGCCGAACACCACCAGCAGGAACACGCCCAGCACAAACCCGGGAATCGAATAGCCGACCAGCACCACCGCGCTCGACAGCGAATCGAAGCGGCTGCCCTCGCGCACTGCCTTGGCGATACCCAGCGGGACAGAAATCAGGTAGGTCAGGAAGAAGGTCCACAAGCCGATCGTGATCGATACCGGCAGCTTGGATTTGACCAGTTGCCAGACATCGCCGTGATGATAAAAACTCTTGCCGAGATCGAAGGTGAGGAAGCCTTTGAGCATCAGCCAGAATCGCTCCGCCGGCGGCTTGTCGAAACCGTAGAGCGCCTTGATCTCGTTGACGCGGTCGATGTCGATGCCCTGCCGGCCGCGATACGCGGAACCGCCGCCGGCGGATTCATGCACGCCGGCGCGTCCTTTCAGTTCTTCCAGTGCCTGCTCCACCGGCCCGCCGGGAACGAACTGAATGACGGCGAAGGTAATGGCGATGACGCCGATCAGCGTCGGCAGCATCAACAACACCCGCTTGAAGATGTAGCTCCAGATATTCATAGCTGTGCGAGCCTCGAAAAAATCAATTCAATTGTCATGGTTCTCTTCATGATCTGTTTCATCGCGGCTTTTGCTCCCACCAGGTCGATACGACATAAGGGTTGGCCTCGTAATACAAAGGCAGCTTGTCCGGCATGCCGAAGCGGTTGCGATAGGCGACGCGATGCGAAGCCGAATACCAGTGCGGAATGGTGATGTAGTCATGCAGCAGGACGCGATCGAGGGCCCTGGTCGCCGTGACCAGATCCTTGCGTGTCGTGGCCGCAACCAGATCCTGAATCAATTGATCGACGGCGGGACTGCGCAGTCCCCAGACGTTGTTGGAGCCTTTTTCCTCCGCCGCTTTCGAGCTGAACAGATCGAACATTTCGTTGCCGGGACTGCTGACCGCGGGAAAGGCCAGGCTGGTCATGTCGAAGTCGAAATTTTCCATGCGCTTCTGCACCAGGGCATAGTCCGTCACGCGCTGATGCACCTGGATGCCGAGCTTGTTGAGGTTGCGCACGTAGACGCTGATGACGCGCGACATGGAGGACTGGTCATCGAGGATTTCGAACGAAAAAACCTCTCCCTTGGCATTGCGCAAGGCGCCGTCGCGATATTCCCAGCCGGCCTGGCGCAACAACTCGCGCGCCTTGAGCAGATTCTCGCGCAGGGAATGCGGCGGATTGGTGTCCGGCGGCGCGGGGACGGGTCCGAATACGGCGGGATTGAGCTTGTCGCGCAAGGGATTGAGCAACTTCAGCTCGTCTTCGGACGGCATGCCCCGCGCGGCCAGTTCGCTGTTGGCAAAGAAGGAATCGATGCGCGTGTACTGGTTGTAAAACAACTGCCGGTTCAGCCACTCGTAGTCGAGCGCCAGTCCCAGGGCCTGCCTGACGCGCACGTCCCGGAATTGCGGACGCCGCAGATTGATCACGAAGCCTTGCATGTTGGCGCCGTTCTGATGTTTCAAGTTGCGCTTGACGATCTCGCCGCTGGCGAATTTGGGACCGTTGTAGGCGCGTACCCAGTTCTTGGCGCTGTACTCGACGACGACGTCGAATTCGCCGGCCTTGAAGGCTTCCAGCCGGGCCACGTCGTCCTTGTAAAACCGATAGACGATGCTCTCGAAATTGAACATGCCCCTGCGCACCGGCACGTCGTTGCCCCAGTAGTCGCTGCGGCGTTTGTAGGTGATGTTGCGGCCGACGTCGTAGCTGTCGATGGCATAGGGTCCGCTGGCAATCGGCGGCGTCAGCTGAATGTTGTCGAATGACGTTCCCGCCGCCCATTTTTTGGAGAACACCGGGACGCTGCCGACGATCAAAGGCAGCTCATGATTTTTGGTCTTGAAATCGAAACGCACCGTTTGCGCGTCGAGGACCACGCACTGCCTGATATCGGCGAAGTAGGACTTGTACTGCGGAGCGCCCTTGCCGATCAGGGTGTCGAAAGAATACTTCACGTCGGCCGCGGTAACCGGATCGCCATTGTTGAAGCGCGCCTTGGGATTGAGATGGAATGTCATCGACATCCGGTCCGCCGACAGCTTCATGTCGTCGGCAAGCAGGCCGTAAATGGTGGTGATTTCATCCTGCGAACTGGTCGCCAGCGTTTCGAACATCAGGTTGTCGACCCCGGCGGCAGAAACACCTTTCAGGGAAAACGGATTGAATTTGTCAAAACTGGTGCGCCGGTCCGGATTGGCCAGATACAGCGTGCCGCGCTTGGGTGCGTCGGGATTGACGTAGTCGAAATGGGTGAAACCGGCGAGATATTTGGGCGTGTCGTACAGCGAGAAGGCGTGTTCCGCATTGGCAAGACTGAGATGACTGAGCGCGCCCAGCAGCAAGGAAGAAAGAATGAATTTACGCATGCGTCCTGTCGGAGTCGGATTCCCGTGAAATTCCAGCAAAGTTGTCGAGATGCAAAAATGATGCCTATTCTACCCAATGGCGTTGCCGTCAATGGCAGAATGCCAAGCCGGCATGCGCTGCGCCCGCCGGCTTCCATCCGCGAAAAATCGCCTCATCGGTTGCTCCCGTCGCTGCAAGCCCCTACAATCTTGCCCAGTTCAGACGCAAATATACTGCATCGAATAGAAATCCCCTTATTTCGTCCCGGCCGACGCCGCTTTTGGCGTCGTCGCGACGATCACTCGGAGTCAACATGGCATTTTTGCAAGGCAAGAAAATCCTGATCACAGGTCTGTTATCCAATCGTTCCATCGCCTATGGCATCGCCACGGCGTGCAAGCGCGAAGGCGCGGAGCTGGCGTTCACCTATGTCGGCGAGCGTTTCAAGGACCGTATCACCAAGTTCGCCGAAGAATTCGACAGCAAGCTGATTTTCGATTGCGACGTCGGCAGCGACGAGCAGATCAATGCCCTGTTCGCCGATCTGGGCAAATCCTGGGATCATCTGGACGGCCTGGTGCACGCCATCGGCTTTGCGCCGAACGAGGCGATTGCCGGCGACTTCCTGGAAGGTTTCTCGCGCGAAGGCTTCAAGATCGCGCACGACATCTCGGCCTATAGCTTCCCGGCAATGGCCAAGGCGGCGCTGCCGATGCTGCGCCCGAACTCGGCGCTGCTGACCCTGACTTACCTCGGTTCCGAGCGCGTCGTGCCGAACTACAACACCATGGGTCTGGCCAAGGCGTCGCTGGAAGCCAGCGTGCGTTACCTGGCGGAATCCCTGGGTCCCAAGGGCGTGCGCGTCAACGGCGTCTCCGCCGGCCCGATCAAGACCCTGGCTGCCAGCGGCATCAAGGGCTTCGGCAAGATCCTCGGCTTCGTGTCCGACCACGCCCCGCTGCGCCGCAACGTGACGATTGAAGACGTGGGCAATGCTTCGGCCTTCCTGCTGTCGGACCTGGCCGGCGGCATCACCGGCGAGATCACCTACGTGGACGGCGGTTTCTCGCGCGTTGTCGGCGGGATCTCCGAGTAAGACGAACGAAGGCTTAGGGCTTGTTCGAGGCAAATCTCCGAATAAGCCTTAGTGCCAACTTCGACATTTTCCTGTATGATTCGGTTTGTGCGTTGCAATACGACGTACAAACCGTGATCCGGGTGCCGCCACCATGGCAATCAGGTCACTTAGCAGCTTCGCAAGCCCTAACTGTCGCGCTAGACAGTCGACAGTACGTAGTAAAAGCCCTCCCGCCTTGAGTGTCCTTAGTTTTTAAGCGACACCGTCCCGGCGCAAAGCTTTTGTGCCGAAATTTCTTTGTTTTTCATAGTCATTTCGTTGGTTGGCGTTGCTTTTTTGCGTTCACCGCATTTGTTGTGCGCTCGTTGCGTCCGATTCGTTGGCCGTAAGCTTGCGCTGCATTGCATTTGTCTGGCGCTCATATATAAACGAAAGAAAACATGACTTTTGAAACACTAGGCCTGCACCCATCGATCATCAAAGCCTTGACCGACTCCGGCTACACCGCGCCGACTCCGGTCCAGGAACAAGCTATCCCTGCCGCCATCGCCGGCAAGGATCTGCTGGTATCGTCGCAGACAGGCTCCGGCAAGACCGCAGCGTTCATGCTGCCGTCGCTGCACAAGTTTGCCTCCATGCCGCCCGCGGCTCCCGGCGCGAAGACGCCAAACCAGGAAGCGCAAGCCGCCAAGGCGCGCGGCGATCGTCCGCGTTTCCGTCCTGCACAGCCGAAGATGCTGGTGCTGACGCCGACACGCGAACTGGCCCTGCAAGTGACCACCGCAACCGACAAGTACTGCGCGCACATGCGTCGCCTGAAGGCCGTGTCCATCCTGGGCGGCATGCCTTATCCGAAGCAAATGCAATTGCTCTCGCGCAATCCTGAAATCCTGGTGGCGACGCCTGGCCGTCTGATCGACCATATGGACTCGGGCAAGATCGATTTCTCCGAACTGGAAATTCTGGTGCTGGACGAAGCCGACCGCATGCTGGACATGGGCTTCATCGAAGACATCGAGAAGATCGTCGCCGCGACACCGGCAACCCGCCAGACCATGCTGTTCTCGGCAACGCTGGACGGCGTCGTCGGCAACATGGCCAAGCGCATCACCAATGCACCGCAGATCATCCAGATCGCCGGTTCCGCCACCAAGCATGAAAACATCGCCCAGCGCGTCCACTTCGTCGACGATCTGTCGCACAAGAATCGCCTGCTGGACTTCCTGTTGCGCGACGTGACCATGGATCAGGCAGTCGTCTTCACCGCCACCAAGCGTGACGCCGACACCATCGCCGACCGTCTGAACATCGCCGGCTTCGCTGCCGCCGCCTTGCATGGCGACATGCATCAAGGCGCGCGTAACCGCACGCTGGACGGCATGCGCCGCGGCCAGGTGCGCGTGCTGGTGGCAACCGACGTCGCCGCGCGCGGCATCGACGTGCCGGGCATCACCCACGTGTTCAACTACGATCTGCCGAAATTCCCGGAAGACTACGTTCACCGCATCGGCCGTACCGGTCGTGCCGGCCGCAACGGCGTTGCCGTGTCGCTGGTCAATCACGCTGAAGGCATGCACGTCAAGCGTATCGAACGTTTCACCAAGCAACCGATTCCGGTTGACGTCGTCGAAGGCTACGAGCCGAAGAAGACGGCGGCACCTGCACGCAGCGCGCGCAAACCAGGCGGCTGGCGTCCAGGCGACAACCGCAGCGGCCCGCCACGTTCGGGCAACGGCAACGGCAATGGCGGCGGTCGCAGCTTCGGCGGCAAGCCGGCCGGCAGCGGCGGTCCGCGCAAAGAAGGCGGCGGCGGTTACAAGGGCGGCGGCGCGCGTGCCGACGGCGGCGCTCGTCGCTCTTACGGCGATCGTTAATCCGTACTAACTGCACCAAGCTGCATTGAGGTTGTACCGACTCAGGCAGCAAGCATCAAAACAAAAGGCCGCTTCATTGAAGCGGCCTTTTTCATTGGCGTTGCAGTTTGCCAATCATTGTTCAACTACTGCAGGCGCCGCCCTGCCCCGCCCGCAAGGCCGTCACGTCGGCCGAAATCGCATCCGCCACATTGGCGACCGCGCGCTGCATGCCTTGCACCACGCCATCGATGCCGGCGCCGCTGACCGGTTCCACGACCGCCAGCCGGCAGACGCTGCTGGTGCTGTTGTCGCTGCGCGTGACGGTCCATCCGAAGGACGCATCGACCTTGCCGCCCTTGACGGCGTCGAGCTGGCGCAATTCGACCACGATACGATAGACCGGCTGATTCGCAGGACGTCCGCCGCGCGTCACGTCGACGGCGCCGAGACGGTTGGCAATGCCGCCGGCCAGCGCATCGCGCAATTCATTGTTGAACGGCGCCGACCAGCGATCCTGCTCAAGGATGTCGACGCGCGTATCGTCCGTGCGCACCACAATCTGCGGACGCGCCAGGCGCTCCGGCACGCTCACCGGCAAGACTTCAATAAATGTCTGGCCGCTCGCGGGCGCAGCGGCGGATGTTTTGACCATCGCCGGCGACGGACTTGATGCGCCGCTTGCAGCCAACGTATAGAAGCGCGTCGGCGCGGTCGAGCATGCCGCCAACGCCAACGTCAGCATCGCCGCCGAAAGAAGTGTGAATCTGCGCTGCATTATTTATCCTCCTGCTTGCCGCGAATCAGCGATTCCGGATGTTGCTGCAAATAATCGGTCAATACCCTGATGGAAGCCGCCGCACGCGACAGTTCCTGCATGGTCTGGCGCACGTCCTGCTGCAACGGCGCGTCGTCGGACAAGGTCCGCTCGGCGGCGTTGAGCGTCTTGCGCGCATCGTGCATGGCGGCAGTGATTTCCGGCGCGACGTCGTTGTTGATCTTGTTCATGGTCTGTTCGGCGCTGGTCAGCGTGCGATTGAGCGTGGCCAGCGTCTTGCGCAGATCGTCGCCGATCTTGTCGAACGGCACCTTGCTCAGTTTGCGCGTGACGTCGGCAATCTGATTCTGGATTTCGTCGAGACTGTTCGGGATCGTCGGGAAAATCAACGGCGTGCGCTCGATGTCGATTTGCGCCGGTTCCGCGTTCGGGAAGAAGTCCAGCGCCACGTACACCTGGCCGGTCAGCAGGCTGCCGCTGCGCAATTGCGCGCGCAGGCCGTGCGCGACAAGGTAGCGCAAACGCTGGCGCGGCGTGTAGCGCGATTCCTGCTGTTCGTTGAACTTGCGGCCGAGTCGATCCGGATACAAGGTCACCACCACCGGCATCAGGAACTGGCGCGTCTTGTCGTCGTATTCGATGCCGATCGACTTGACCTCGCCCAGTACCACGCCGCGGAAGTCCACCGTCGCACCCGGTTCGAGACCGCGCAACGACTGGTTGAAATACAGCAGCACGGTTTGCGAGCGGCCGTCCGGCTCCTTGATGGCGGTGGCCTCATCCTCGGCGAGGCGGAAGCTGGTGTTTTCCTTGGCGGCGGCATTGGTGTCGAACTCGTCGATCGACTTGAAGGCGATGCCGCCCAGCACCACCGTGGCCAGCGATTGCGTATGCAGCTTGAAGCCGCTGGCATTGATCTGCATGTCGAAACCGCTGGCATGCCAGAAGCGCGAATTGATGCCGACGAATTTGTCGTAGGGCGCATTCACGAAAATGCGCAGCGTCACGCCCTTGCCATCCTGATCGAGATCGTAGGCGGCAACCTGGCCGACCTTGATGCGGCGATAGAACACCGGTGAACCGATGTCCACCGACCCGAGATCGGCGGCATGCAACACGAACTGCTTGCCGGAGGTGTCGCGTGTAATGATGGGCGGCTGCTCCAGCCCGGCGAATTCTTTCTTGGTTTCTTCCGACTTGCCGGCATCGGCGCCGATATACGCGCCCGACAGCAAGGTGTTCAGGCCCGAGATACCCGATGCCGCCACGCGCGGACGCACCACCCAGAAGCGCGTGTCGTCGGCGGTGAAGCTCTCGGCTTCCTTGGTCAGTTGCACCGTCGTCACCACATGGGAACGGTCTTTGCTCAGCGTAATCGACTGCACCAGACCGATATCGACGTCCTTGTATTTGACCTTGGTCTTGCCGGCTTCCAGCCCCTCCGCCGATGCGAAGCTGATGGTGATCACGGGGCCTCGTTCGATCAGGATCTTGGCGACCAGCGTCAGGCCGACCACGGCGGCGACGATGGGAATCAGCCACACCAGCGACGGCAGCCAGTTGCGCCGGCGGACGCGCTTCGGCTCGGGCAAATGGTTTGAGGGCGTCGTTTGTTCAGTCATTCACTATCCTTTTTTTGTTGCTCTTGCAGGTCGGCATGTTGCGACGGCCGTGTGTTCTCGTCGGGGCCCTGCTCCTCCTTATCCTCGTCCTGATCCCAGATCAGCCGCGGATCGAAGCTCAACGACGCCAGCATGGTCAGCACCACCACCGAGCCGAATGCCGCCACGCCGATACCCGCCGTGATCTTGGCAAAACCTTCGATCTGCACCAGCCCGGTCAGCAGCGACACGACAAAGACGTCCAGCATCGACCAGCGCCCGATCGATTCGACCACGCGATACAGCTTGGCGCGTTGCAGCCGCTGCCAGCTGCTGCGCCGGCGCGCGCTCACCGTCAGGATGATCAGC
Organism: Herbaspirillum sp. CF444; assembly: GCF_000282135.1. Taxonomy (GTDB): domain Bacteria; phylum Pseudomonadota; class Gammaproteobacteria; order Burkholderiales; family Burkholderiaceae_D; genus Herbaspirillum. Next base: position 129,941 of record NZ_AKJW01000061.1, on the reverse strand, counting down.
GACACCAGTTTGAACAGCGGCACCAGAAAACTGGCGATGAACACCACGATCGCCAGCTCCCACGATCCCTCGACCCAGAAATAGATGATGCCGCTCATGATCGTATCCTGCTGTTCATCCAGCAGCGTCGTCGTCGTCATCACCGGCATCAGGTTGGCCGGAATGTACATGATGCAGGCGGCAATCAGAAAGGCCCAGGTGCGGTTGAGGCTGTCGATCTTGCGGACATGCAGCGGGCTGCTGCAGACCTCGCAACGGGCATCGTCATTGGCATCTTCCCAGACCGTGCCGCAATGATGACAAGGACGGAGATTGGCGGCGATGGCGCTGCTCACCGCCGGCTCGACGGCGGGAGCGGCGTGGGCAGCGGATTCGCCGGAAAACGGCGCGTCAGGCAAGGAATGCGTATCGGCGCTCATCGTACCGGCTCCCCGTCTTTGACGGGACCGGCGTCCTCAATGTGTGCAATCACGAGCGAACGCCACAGATAGCGCGGGTTGAACGACACCACCGCGGTCAGCACGATCGTCAGCGCGCCGAACGCCCACAGGGCCACGCCGGGAATCACCGTCGCCATGTTGGATAACTTCACCACCGCGACCAGCACGCCAAGAAGGAAGACTTCCACCATGCCCCAGGGCCGGACCATCTGCATCACGCGCAACAAGGTCCTGATGCCGGGCCGGTTGACGCCATGCGCCGTCGGCAGCAATAAATAGAGCAGCACCAACAGTTGCAGCAGCGGGAACAGGATGGTCGTCGCCAGCACCAGCAAGGCCACCAGCGACATGCCCTCCGTGCCGAGCACCTTGACCGCCCCGATCAGCGTGGTCTGGCTGGTCAGCCCCTGCAACTCGATCTGCACGATGGGAAAACTGTTGGCGATCACGAACAGGATCAGGCTGGCAACCGTCAACGGCAGCAGGCGTTGCTGCCGACTTCCGGTGTCGCGCTCCATTTCGCCGCCGCAGCGCTGGCAGCGCGCGATTTCGGCGCGCCTGAGTACCGGCCGGCGATGCACTGCATCACACTCTTCGCAAACGATCAGGTCCGGACGTCTATGCATGAATTGAATAAATAATGGAAATAAAGCTCGAATAAAGAACGGACATGGTCAAACTACCAACGACTTGCCGCCTCACATCATGGCAGGAACTTGGATTCTAACAACAAAAAGCAGCAGTTTTACCTCAGTTTGGGCTCGCTTTCGGCCAGATCGGGCAGATAATGCTTGACAAGCCAAACGGCAATCTTCTAAAGTGACCAGATGAACTCCGCAACACAATTCTCCCTATCACTATCGCACTTCGCTGGCGCCCTGCTAGCGTTGCTACTAGTGACGCTACTACCAGCTTCGCGCTAATCCAGGTTTCTCCCCAGTTTTTTGCAGTTTCCTCGCCGGTGTATTGATCTGAAAGCATCCGAAATGGATCGTCAGAATCACCTCGCGGCACAATCAAGATTTGTAAATTTTTACTGAAAAGCCAGTTATGCCGCTCTTGCATACCAAGTCCATCGCTGCAATCCAGATTTCCGGCGCACTCATCGAGTTCATCGCCGCGAAAATCCTTGCACCTGCATCGGCGCCGCTACTGCTATCGCTACCGATCGGTTGCCTGGCCTCGCGTTAGTGGCAGTCAGGCGGCCCTTCAGCCACATCGGATGATTTCCCCACTCACTGTAGTGACAAATTTAAGAGGTTCTACCATGATGTTAAGCAACCCGGCAGCAAAGTACCGTGCATTCCCGACGATCCCGTTGTCTGATCGTACCTGGCCCAATCAGTTCATTTCCAAACCGCCGATCTGGATGAGCACCGACCTGCGCGACGGCAACCAGGCGCTGATCGAACCGATGAGCCCGGAACGCAAGCTGCGCTTCTTTGAAATGCTGCTGCAAATCGGCCTGAAGGAAATCGAAGTCGGCTTCCCCTCCGCATCGCAAACCGACTTCGACTTCGTTCGCAAACTGATCGAAGAAAACCGCATCCCCGACGACGTCACCATCATCGTGCTGACCCAGTCGCGCGAAGAGTTGATCCGCCGCACCATCGATTCGCTGGCAGGCGCCAAGCAAGCCATCGTGCACTTGTACAACTCGGTCGCGCCGGCTTTCCGCAAGATCGTCTTCAACATGTCGCGCGACGAAATCAAGAACATCGCCGTCACCGGCACCCGCCTGGTCAAGGAACTGACCGACGCCCGCCCGGAAACCCAATGGCGCTACGAATATTCGCCGGAATCCTTCAGCACCACCGAGCTCGACTTCTCCAAGGAAATCTGCGACGCCGTCTGCGAAACCTGGGGCGCCACGCCGGAACGCAAGGTCATCCTGAACCTGCCGTCGACCGTCGAATGCAGCACTCCGAACGTCTACGCCGACCAGATCGAATGGATGTGCCGCAACCTCAAGCACCGCGCCTCCACCATCATCTCGGTACACCCGCACAATGACCGCGGCACCGCCGTCGCCTCCGCCGAACTGGCCGTCATGGCCGGCGCCGACCGCGTCGAAGGCTGTTTGTTCGGCAACGGCGAGCGCACCGGCAACGTCGATCTGGTCACGCTGGCGCTGAACCTGTACACGCAAGGCGTCAACCCCGGCCTGGATTTTTCCGACATCGACACCGTGCGTCAGTGCGTCGAAGAATGCAACCAGATCCCGGTCCACCCGCGTCATCCGTATGTCGGCGACCTGGTCTTCACGGCCTTCTCCGGCTCGCACCAGGATGCGATCAAGAAGGGCTTCGCCAAGCAGCAGGCGGACGCCATCTGGGAAGTGCCTTACCTGCCGATCGACCCGGCCGACCTGGGCCGCAGCTACGACGCCGTGATCCGCGTCAACAGCCAGTCCGGCAAGGGCGGCATGGCTTATCTGCTGGAACAGGAATACGGCCTGTCGATGCCGCGCCGCCTGCAGATCGAATTCAGCCGCGCCATCCAGCGCGAAGCGGACGCCACCGGCAAGGAAATCGTCGCCGGCGACATCTACACCATCTTCAAGAGCGAATACCTGGACCGCACCACGCCTTACGTCTACCGCGCGCACCGCATGTCGGAAGATTCCTCGCACAAGGAATCGATCAAGATTGAAATCGACATCGAACGCAACGGTGAAAAGGCCACGCTGCGCGGCACCGGCAACGGCCCGATCGACGCCTTCGTCAACGCACTGGGACTGGACATCAAACTGATGGACTTCCACGAGCACGCCATCGGCGCCGGCGCCAACGCACAAGCCGCCAGCTACATCGAACTGCGCCTGAACGAAGCGCCCACCGGCTTCGGCGTCGGCATCGACGCCAACATCGTCACCGCATCGTTCAAAGCCGTACTCAGCGCCATCAATCGCCAGATCGCGATCGACCAGAGCGCCAATCAGCCTTCTTCGCCAAAAGCGAAAGCCGCCTGAGCAGCCTGACGAACCCAAGTCAAGCGACATAGAAAAAAGCCGCCGGTTTATCCAACCGGCGGCTTTCTTATTTTGTGTTTCAGATGCGTCTTTACAGCGATCGCGCCAACCGAATGCCGCTGTATTGCCAGCAAGCCGTCGCCGGGAAAAAGTTGCGATAACTCGTACGCGAATGCCCCAGCGGCGTCGCGCCGGATGAGCCGCGCAAAACGTATTGATTGACCATGAACTTGCCGTTGTACTCGCCCACGGCGCCGTCGGGAATCGCATAACCCGGATAAGGCGCATAGCTGCTCGACGTCCACTGCCACGCCGTGCCAAAGAATTGCCGGCCCTCGTTGCCGAGTGCACCGGCGGCGTATTCCCACTCCGCCTCGGTCGGCAGACGCGCGCCGGCCCAGCGTGCGTAGGCATCCGCCTCGTAATAAGACAAGTGCAGCACCGCCGCATGCGGATCCAGCTGCAGCATGCCGTGCAAGGTAAACTCCTGCCACGCACCGTCTTCCTGGCGATGCCAGTAGAGCGGATGCCTGATGTCATTGCTGCTGCGCCAATCCCAACCAGCCGACAGCCAATAGGCCGGATTGTCGTAGCCGCCCTGCTCGACAAACATCAGGTATTCGATATTGCTGACCAGGCGCGAGCCGATGGCAAATGATTCAACGAATTGGCGGTGCGACGGCAACTCGTTGTCGAAACAGAATCCGCCGCGCTCTTTGTTGCCATAACCTATTTCCACGATGCCTGCATCGAAGGCATTCCATTCCAGCTCGGTCTGCACCGGCATGGCCTGCAAGGCGCGCGGCAGATAGGCCGGCTTGAGCGGGTTGAGCGACAGCAGATGCTTGACATCGGTCAGCATCAGCTCCTGATGCTGCTGCTCATGCTGCATGCCCAGCTCCAGCAGGCGCAGGCAATCGGCATCGCAGACATCCGACAGCAGCAACGCCTGCATGCGCAGGTCGATGTTGGAACGATAGGCGCGGATCTCGGCCAGCGACGGACGCGTGAGCATGCCGCGCTGAGGACGCGGGTGCTTGTCGCCCACGCCTTCGTAATAGGAATTGAACAAGACCCGAAACGCCGGATGAAACGGCGCGAACTCTGGCTCGCAGGTTTCGAGAATGAAGGTTTCGAAGAACCAGCTGGTGTGCGCCAGATGCCACTTGATCGGACTGGCGTCGGGCATCGACTGGGCACCGCAATCTTCGTCCGACAAAGGCGTCGCCAGGATCATCGAGTATTCGCGCGTGCGCAGGAAGTCATCGACGATGGCGGCATTGGCTGCGTTGGTTGCGGCCAGTACGGCCGTTTCATTGTGCATGCTGCTCATCTCCTGTTGTTCGTCTCGTGCGGTGTTGCGCCGCTCACACCGGCCGCGCGTAACATAACATGAACCACTTCTGCGGATCGAACCACATCTTGGCCTGGCCGAAACCGGCTTGCCGCAGCAAGTCGCTGAAGCCGTCCGGTGTAAATTTGTAGCTGTTCTCGGTATGAATGCGTTCGCCCTGGCGGAATTTCCGCTCGCCGCCGCACCATGTCACGGCGACATCGCGGCGCGCTTCCAGATGCATCTCTATGCGCGACAACGCAGGATTGAAAAAGCCGCGATGCTGCCAATCGCCGATCGCGAAGTCGCTGCCCAGCAAACGATTGACGTGCAACAGCGCATTGCGGTTGAACGCCGCCGTCACGCCCAGCGCATCGTCGTAGGCGGCATCGAGCACCGCCTTGTCCTTCACCAGATCGATGCCGAGCAAGACGCCGCCGGCTTCGCCCAGTTGCAAGCCGTGACGCATGCGGCGCAGGAACTGCAGCGCTTCTTCCGGCGCGAAATTGCCGAGCGAGGATCCGGGATAGAAGAACAGGCGGTTTTCACGTCCGACCGCCGACGGCAGTTGCAGCGAGGCGGAAAAGTCCATCGCGATTTCCTGCATCGGAATCGCCGGAAATTTTTGCCGCAAGCCGTTCACCGCCTCGCGCAGGAATTCCGTCGAAATATCGATGGGCACATACTGGCGTGGTTGCAAGGAAGGGAACAGGCGCGCCGCCTTGGCGCAATTGCCGGCGCCCAGGTCGATCATGGTCACGCCTTTGCCGACAGTGGCGGCGATATCTTCGGCATGCTGCTCGAAGATCTGCGCCTCGGTGCGGGTCGGGTAGTATTCCGGCAGCGCGCAAATCGCTTCGAACAAGGTGGAACCGAGCGCGTCGTAAAAATACTTGGGAGAAATGCTGGCGGCCTCGGCCGTCAGACCGTCGTGCAATTCGTTCCGGATAGGACAGGGTTCTGACCAATCGTCCTGCATGTCCTGCAACATTCGTTGAGCCAATTTGCTCTCCTTGTTGTAACCGCATGATGTAACGGCACAATGTAACCGCGCAATGTAACAACTGCATGAACGTGATCGGCACGGTATCCGGGCATGCAATACACTAGACCGCGTTTAGAAAGTACCAGCTACCGAATATTGAGCGCACACGGCGCATTTCAAGAGGTCAATCTATTGTCAGATTGAATAGTTGATGAATGCATATACTTATGCATTCTATCGACTTGCAATCACCAATGTGGTTCACCACCTGATAAAAATTCTGACATCCAGCCTGTAAGTTGCCTTACCAACATCACAAACCTTGCCAACATGTCATCAAGCATCAAACCTGAACCAGCCAAAGGCAGCATCAAAACCCTGATCGGCCTGCTCCCCTTCCTGCAACCTTACAAGCGTCAATTCATGCTGGCCGGTCTGGCGCTGATCGTCGCTGCGGCGGCGACGCTGGCAATTCCGTATGCGTTCCGGCAAATGATCGATCTGGGCTTTGGCAAAAGCGGCATTGGTGGCGCGGACGCCGCTGCCAACACGCTGCACATCGACCTGTATTTTCTTGCCCTGTTCGGCGTCGCCTGCGTCCTCGGCGTGGCGACGGCAGCCCGGTTCTACATGGTGTCGTGGCTGGGCGAACGCGTGACCGCCGACTTGCGCAGTGCCGTCTACGCGCATGTGGTCACGCAAAGCCCGCAGTTCTTTGAAACCACTAAGACCGGTGAAGTGCTGTCGCGCCTGACCACCGACACCACGCTGATCCAGACGCTGGTCGGCACCAGCATCTCGATGGCGCTGCGCAACGGATTGTTGTTTGCCGGCGGCATGGTCATGCTGTTCATCACCAGCGTCAAGCTGTCCTCCATCATCATCGTGATGCTGGCGGCGGTGGTGCTGCCTATCGTCTTTTACGGCCGTCGCGTGCGCAAGCTCTCGCGCGAATCGCAGGACCGCGTTGCCGATGCCTCGGCGCTGGCCGGCGAGATCCTCAACGCCATGCCGACGGTGCAAGCCTTCACGCATGAAGAGATCGAAGCCAGACGTTTCGGCACCTCGGTGGAGCGCGCCTTCCACACCGCCATGCAGCGTATCCGCGCGCGCTCGGTGCTGACGATGATGGCGATCCTGCTGGTATTCGGCGCCATCGTATTCGTGCTGTGGCTGGGCGCGCATGCCGTGGTCCAGGGCAGCATGAGCGGCGGCCAGCTCGGCCAGTTCATCCTGTATGCCTCGCTGGTGGCCGGCTCCATCGGCGCCTTGTCGGAAGTGCTGGGCGACACGCAGCGCGCCGCCGGCGCGACCGAACGCCTGCTCGATCTGCTGACCGCACAGTCGCCGGTGCAATCGGTGCTGCTGCCGGAAACGCTGCCGCCACGCACCGCCAACGGCGCCGCGCTGCAATTGGCAGACGTCGTCTTCCATTATCCGTCGCGTCCCGACAGCAGTGCGCTGATGCATTTGTCACTCGATATCAAACCCGGCGAGACCATCGCCATCGTCGGCCCGTCCGGCGCGGGCAAGACCACGCTGTTCCAGTTGCTGCTGCGCTTCTACGATCCGCAGCAAGGCGCGATCAGACTGGACGGCGTCGACATCAAGTTCCTGTCCCTGCAAACCCTGCGCGGAGCCATCGGCATCGTGCCGCAAGACACCATCATTTTTTCCGAGAATGCACTGGAGAACATCCGTTTCGGCCGTGCCGACGCCGGCGACGAGGAAGTCATTGCCGCCGCGAAAATGGCCGCCGCACACGAGTTCATCGAGCGCCTGCCGCAGGGCTACCAATCCTTCCTCGGCGAGCGCGGCGTGCGTCTGTCGGGCGGTCAGCGCCAGCGCATTGCGATTGCGCGCGCACTGTTGAAAAATCCGCCGCTGCTGCTGCTCGACGAAGCCACCAGCGCGCTCGACGCCGAATCCGAACGCCTCGTGCAGACCGCGCTGGAAGCCGCCATGATCGGCCGCACCACGCTGGTCATTGCGCACCGCCTGGCGACCGTGCAACGCGCCGACCGCATCATCGTGCTGGAGCATGGCCGCATCGTCGAGACCGGCACGCATGCTTCGCTGATTGCGCAGAACGGTCTGTATGCGAGCCTGGCTGCGCTGCAGTTCAATACGGATTGAGGCGACTCCGGAAATCCGGCGACCTCAAACGCGATTTCAAAAAATAAAATAGACTTCCGGTTGCACCGAACAACCACCTCCCTCTACTTCCACTTTCCACTTTCCACTTGCGAGCGCGCCATCCATCCGCGCGCGTCGCAGACAAACAGGAGTTTCCGATGAGCAGCAAATTATTCTCCCCGCTGAAGTTGCGCGAACTGACCCTGCCGAACCGCATTGCCGTGTCGCCGATGTGCCAGTACTCGGCGCAGGACGGTTTCGTCAATGACTGGCATCTGGTCCACCTGGGCAGCCGCGCCGTCGGCGGCGCCGGCCTGGTGATCGTGGAAGCGGCCGCCATCCTCGCCGAAGGCCGCATCACGCCGGAAGACGTCGGCATCTGGAAAGACGATCACATCGAACCGCTGCGCCGCATTACCCGCTTCGTGGAAGCGCAAGGTTCGTTCGCCGGCATCCAGCTGGCGCACGCCGGTCGCAAAGCCAGCGCCTGGCGTCCATGGGCCGGCAAGGCCGGCACCGTGCCTGCCGCGGAAGGCGGCTGGGACACCGTGGGGCCGTCGGCCATTCCTTTCGACGCCACCTTCAAGGCGCCGCAGGAACTGAGCGTGGCAGCCATCGCCCAACGCGTGCAAGCTTTTGCCGATGCGGCGCAACGCGCCTTCAAGGCCGGCTTCAAGGTGATCGAAGTGCACGCCGCACACGGCTACCTGCTGCATGAATTCCTTTCTCCGCTGAGCAATCAGCGTACCGACCAATACGGCGGCTCGCTGGAAAACCGCGCGCGCTTCCTGGTGGAAGCCGTCACTGCCGTACGCAAGGTCTGGCCGGCGGAACTGCCGTTGTTCGTGCGCCTGTCGGCAACCGACTGGACCGACGGCGGCTGGAATCCCGACGAGACCGTTGCCGTCTCGCGCATGTTGCGCGACCTCGGCGTCGATCTGGTTGACGTCTCCAGCGGCGGCAACGTGGCGACGGCGACGATCCCGACCGGTCCCGGCTACCAGACCGCCTTTGCCGCGCGCGTCAAGAGCGAAGCCAACATCGCCACCGGCACCGTCGGCATGATCACCGATGCGATCCAGGCCGAGCACGTACTGCGCACCGGACAGGCCGATCTGGTGCTGCTGGCGCGCGAACTGCTGCGCGATCCTTACTGGCCGCTGCACGCCGCCGATACGCTCAAGGAAAACGTCGCATGGCCGCCGCAATACGTACGCGCCGCATCGAGCAAGACGCCACTGCGCGAGAACGTCGACTACAGCGACCTCGACTGATCCTGCATCCGACATCCGACAACTGGAATCCGCGGGCGACGTATCGACGTATGTCGCCCGGATTGCTTCGATGGCATCACGTTTTCGCGTTGACCTGACGCAACTTTCTCTGCCGTGGTATAACTAACTCACGGCACACGCCAGTCGCTTCCGCAAGTCATTCCGCCGGATGTGATTTCAACATTCTGCTTCGCATCCTTTCATCCACCAGATTCGCAAAGAGATACTCATCATGTACAAAGACGTTCAACTTTTCATCAACGGCCGCTGGACTGCCAGTGTCTCGGATCGCACCATTCCGGTCGTCAATCCTGCCACCGAAGAAGTCATCGGTCACATCGCCCACGCCAACAAGCAAGATCTCGACGCCGCGCTGGCTTCCGCGCAAAAGGGTTTCGACACTTGGCGCAATGTGTCCGCGTTCGAGCGCTCCAAGATCATGCGCAAGGCCGCCAACATCCTGCGTGAGCGCGCCGACGAAGTCGCGCAACTGATGACGCTGGAACAAGGCAAGCCGCTGGCCGAAGCCAAGGCGGAAACCCTGGGCGCCGCCGACACCATCGACTGGTTCGCCGAAGAAGCCCGCCGCACCTACGGCCGCCTGGTGCCGGCCCGCGTGCCGAATGCCTATCAGATGGTGATCAAGGAGCCGGTCGGCCCTGTCGCTGCGTTCACGCCATGGAACTTCCCCCTCAACCAGGTCGTGCGCAAGCTGTCCGCCGCGCTGGCCGCAGGCTGCTCCATCATCGTCAAGGCGCCGGAAGAAACCCCTGCTTCCCCTGCCGAACTGATCCGCGCGTTCGCCGATGCCGGCATCCCTGAAGGCGTGGTCAACCTGGTCTACGGCGTGCCGTCGGAAATTTCCGAATACCTGATCCCGCATCCGATCATCAAGAAGATTTCCTTCACCGGTTCGACCCCGGTCGGCAAACAACTGGCCGCACTGGCCGGCACGCACATGAAGCGCGCCACGATGGAACTGGGCGGCCACGCGCCGGCCATCGTATTCGACGACGCCGACATCGACGCCGCCGCCAAGCAACTGGCGATGGCCAAGTTCCGCAATGCCGGCCAGGTCTGCGTCTCGCCGACCCGCTTCCTGGTGCAAAAGAAAGTGTTCGACGCCTTCGTCGACAAGTTCATCACCGCCGCCAGCCTGCTGAAGATCGGCGACGGCATGGCTGCCGGCACCACCATGGGCCCGGTCGCCAACAAGCGCCGCATCCCGGCGCTGGAAGCGTTGATCAGCGATGCAGTGGAACAAGGCGCGCAACTGCGCTTCGGCGGCAAGCGCATCGGCGACAAGGGCTACTTCTTCGAACCGACCGTGCTGACCAACGTGCCGCTGTCGGCGCGCGCCATGAACGAAGAACCGTTCGGCCCGCTGGCGCTGATCAATTCCTTCGACACCCTGGATGAAGTCATCGCCGAAGCCAACCGCCTGCCGTTCGGCCTGGCTGCCTACGCCTACGCCAAGTCGGCGCACACCAAGCACGCGCTGTCGTCGCGCGTCGAAAGCGGCATGATCACCATCAACCATCTGGGCCTGGCCTTGCCGGAAGTACCGTTCGGCGGCATCAAGGACAGCGGTTACGGTTCCGAAGGCGGCACCGAGGCGATCGAAGCTTACGTCAACACCAAGTTCGTTTCGCAGCTGGACGTGTAAGCATTCTGCGTCAGTACAAAAAAAGCCCGCGCTCTTCAAAGGAGCGCGGGCTTTTTTTGCGCAATGAGTACCGTCGACGCCAGTTCTCATCTCCGTCATCCCGGCGAACGCCGGGATCCAGCGCCGTACTTCCCAAACAAGGCAACGACGCTGGGTTCCAGCGTTCGCTGGAACGACAAGGCTTGATGACGGTTTGTGGACTATTTATGTTTCTTGCCATGGCAATGACACCCGACCACGTGGTCGTTGATCATGCCGATGCCTTGCATGTAAGCGTAGATGATCGTCGAGCCGACGAACTTGAAGCCGCGCTTGGCGAGGTCTTTTGACAGTTGGTCCGACAACGGCGTCTTGGCCGGCGCTTCGCCGAGGCTCTTCCACTTGTTGCGGATCGGCTTGCCGTCGACATACGCCCACAGGAAAGGATCGAGGCCGCCGACTTCATCGCGCAGACGCAAATAGCTTTGCGCGTTGGTGATGGTCGCGGCCACCTTCAGGCGGTTGCGGATGATGCCCGGGTCGGCCAGCAGCTTCGCCACCTTGGCGTCGGTATAGCGCGCGATCTTTTCCGGATTCCATTGATCGAAGGCGGCGCGGTAAGTCTCGCGCTTGTTGAGCACGGTCTCCCAGCTCAGGCCGGCTTGCGCGCCTTCCAGGTTGAGCATTTCAAACAGGCGCGTCTCGTCGTGGCAAGGCACGCCCCATTCTTCATCGTGGTAAGTCACGTAGCGCGGATTGTCGAGATTGACCCAGGCGCAGCGTTGTACGCTCATTGCTTCCTCACTCATTTTTCAAGAATCATAAAGGCCACAAGGGCGGTTCATCCATCAGCGCGATCTGCTCGCGCAACTCCAGAATCCTGTCTTGCCAATAGCGTTGCGTATTGAACCACGGGAAAGCCTGCGGAAACGCCGGATCTTCCCAGCGCCGCGCCAGCCAAGCGGAGTAGTGAATCAGGCGCAAGGTGCGCAAGGCTTCGATCAGATACAACTCGCGCTGTTCGAACTCGCAAAAGCTTTCATAACCGGCCAGCAGATCGGACAACTGGCGCACCATGTCGCCGCGCTCGCCCGACAGCAGCATCCACAAATCCTGGATCGCAGGACCGCTGCGGCTGTCGTCGAAGTCGACGAAATGCGGTCCGGCGTCGGTCCACAAGACATTGCCGACGTGGCAGTCGCCATGCAGGCGCAACTGCTTGATATCGCCTGCCCGGTCGAAGCAGCGGCGCACGCCGTCCAGCGCAAGATCGACGGTGCTCTTGTACGAGCTCAGCACATCCATCGGGATGAAATCGTTGGCCAGCAGATAATCGCGCGGCTCTTCACCAAAGGTGGCGATGTTGAGCGCTGGACGATGCTCGAACGGACGCTGCATGCCGACCGCGTGGATGCGGCCGATGAAGCGCCCCAGCCATTCCAGCGTATCGGGATTGTCGAGCTCCGGCGCGCGGCCGCCGTGGCGCGTAAAGGCGGAGAAGCGAAAGCCCTGGAATTCTTGCAGGCTGCGACCGTTGGTCAATTGCATGGCGGGAACGACCGGGATTTCCTGCTCGACCAGTTCATTGACGAAGGCATGTTCTTCGAGGATCGCGGCGTCGCTCCAGCGCTGCGGGCGATAGAACTTCGCCACCAGCGGCGGTCCCTCTTCCATTCCGACCTGATAAACACGGTTTTCGTAGCTGTTGAGCGCCAGCAGGCGACCGTCGCCATACAGGCCGACGCTGTCGAGTGCATCGAGCACGGTGTCCGGCGACAGCCCGGCGAAGTTGAATACGGTGGTGGAATCGGTCATGGCCGTATTGTACGTGTCCCGGGAAGGCAGCGGTAATCCTCGCCTCCGCCGTCGATTGCAATTAAACTGCGGTTTTATTCGCAACACGGACGATCATCATGCAACTTGACCAGCCCCTCTCCGACGAAGAGTTCGACGAACTCGACGACTTCCTGCTGTCCGACCGCTGTGCCGACGACGCCATGACCATGGACACGCTGCACGGCTTCCTCACCGCGCTGGTGATCGGCCCGCAGGAAGTGCTGATGGCCGAATGGCTGCCGCGCGTCTGGGGCAGCCAGCCGGAAGACACGCCCAAGTTCAAATCGCCGAAAGAAGCCGAACGCATCACGGGCCTGATCGCGCGTTCGATGAACGAAATCGCCATCACGCTGGAAGTCGCGCCCAAGGAATACGAACCGCTGTTCTGCGAGCGCGAGCATGAAGGCAAGAGCCTGCTCGACGGCGAAGCCTGGGCCGGCGGCTTCTGGGAAGGCATCCAGCTGCGCGCCAAGGAATGGGATCCGATTTTCCACTCCAACCTGGCCGAGCTGATGCATCCGATTTACCTGCTGGGTTCGGATGAACTGGAAGAGGAAGAGATCCCGCTGATCGAGGATCCGGTCAAGGCACACAAGCTGGCGGTGGAAGTGGAATCGGCGATTCCGCACATCTACAAGTACTGGCTGCCGCATCGCAAATCGGCAGTGGAAACCGTGCGCCGCGACGGCCCCAAGGCCGGCCGCAACGACGACTGCCCATGCGGCAGCGGCAAGAAGTACAAGAAGTGCTGCGGCGCCGACAAGGCGTAACCGGCTTTTTAGAGCCGGAGCTTATCCGAGATAGGCTCCGGCGGCATCCCACAACAGCTTGCAGCCGGCAAGAAACAAAGCCGCGACGGTAATCTGATAGAACCGCACCTGGTTCACCTTCATCAGCATCTTCAAACCCAGCCAGTAACCGATCGGTGCCAGCGGCAGCAAGGCCAGCGAGGTCGTCAGGTTGCGCGTGTCGAACAAACCCAGCGCAATGAAGGGCACCACCTTCACTGCATTGATCACCGAAAAGAAAATCACCGAGGTGCCGACAAATACCAGCTTGTCGAGTTGCTGAGGCGCAAGGTAAATCACGAACGGCGGCCCGCCGGCGTTGGCGATGAAGCTGGTGAAACCGGACATCGCCCCCCACAGCGAACCTTTGACGATGCTGGGTTGCGTCGGTACAGCTGCGCTGCCCAGCCCCATCAGGCGCTGCACGACGAAGCTGATCGACAGAATGCCGATCAGGCCGCGCAGCATGGCGTCGGAAGTGAAACGGAAGGTCAATGCGCCGACCGTGATGCCGACCAGTGCAGCCGGGATCAGGATGCGCAGATTGCGCATGTCGCCCTTGCCGCGGAAGGCGATCAGTCCCATGATGTCCATGGCGATCAGCAAGGGCAGCATGATGGCCGCGCCGACCGAGGGCGACGCCACCAATGAAAGGATGGGAATGGAAAGAATGCCGAGCGAGCCGCCGCCCATGCCGGACTTGGAAATGCCGACGATCAGCACTGCCGGGATCGCCGCTGCGTAGAACAGCGGATCCTGGATCAAGGCAAGGCCCTCGCCCGCAATCCCGTCGTCGGCATGGTCATCGGAGGATTATTCCTTGATGAAGTGCTCGCGGTAGTACTTCAGTTCCTCGATGGATTCGATGATGTCGGCCAGCGCGGTGTGCTTCTGATGCTTCTTGAAACCGCTTGCCAGTTCCGGCTTCCAGCGGCGGCACAGTTCCTTGAGGGTGGACACGTCGAGGTTGCGATAGTGGAAGAAAGCTTCCAGCTTGGGCATGCCGCGCGCCATGAAGCGGCGATCCTGGCAGATCGAGTTGCCGCACATCGGCGACTTGCCGACCGGCACGAACGGTTTGAGGAACGCGATCAGCGCAGCCGACGCTTCTTCTTCGGTGACGGTCGAGGCCTTGACGCGTTCGATCAGGCCGGAACGGCCGTGGGTGCCCTTGTTCCAGGCATCCATGCCGTCGAGGATCTCGTCAGGCTGATGGATCGCGAATACCGGGCCTTCGGCCAGCACGTTGAGTTCAGGATCCGTTACCACCACGGCAACTTCGATGATGCGATCGTTGTCCGGATCGAGGCCGGTCATCTCCATGTCCACCCAGATCAGGTTGAACTCGTTCGGCCGGGCCGGGATCGTATAGCTGGGTGCGCCCGCGTTGGCAACGTTGGCATCGGTGGCTTGTGACATAATTGTTCTTTCTGCAGGTTCTGTTCAATTCACTGCTTAATTTGCTGCTTGATTGCTGATTGGGTCGGCCGCTCATGCCATCCGATTCGTCATCGTCATCGAATTTTTTGAACGTTTTTGCTGTCCGCCATTTTCGCACAGGGAAAGAATGTATTCACTCACGTTTTCGGTTTTGTTTGTTGGTTTCCTGCTGTTGACCCTGCTGGTCCGCTTCTGGCTCGGCTCGCGCCACATCCGCCACGTACTGGCGCACCGCAGCGCGGTGCCGGCCGAGTTCGCCGAAAAGATCCCGCTGGCGGCGCATCAGAAAGCAGCCGACTACACCGTTGCCCGCACCAAGTTCGGCCTGCTGACGCTGGTCGTCAATTCGGCCGTACTGGTCGGCTTTACGCTGCTGGGCGGCCTGCAATTGCTGTCGAGCCTGCTGTTGGGATGGTTCGGCGGTCCGGGCATGCTGTATCAGTTGGGACTGATCGTGGCGTTCGCGCTGATTTCCGGCCTGATCGACCTGCCCTTCGATTACTACCGCCAGTTCGTGCTGGAAGCGCGCTTCGGTTTCAACAAGATGACGCGCGGCCTGTTCGTGATCGACATCGTCAAGCATTCGCTGATCGGCGCGATCATCGGCCTGCCGCTGCTGTGGGTGATCCTGACGCTGATGGACAAGTCGGGTTCGCTGTGGTGGTTCTACGCATGGCTGGTGTGGAGCGGTTTCCAGCTGCTGATGCTGGTGCTCTACCCGACCGTCATCGCACCGCTGTTCAACAAGTTCACGCCGCTAGCCGACGACAGCCTGCGCGCGCGCATCGAGGGGCTGATGCAGCGCGTCGGCTTTGCGTCCAAGGGATTGTTCGTGATGGACGGCTCCAAACGCAGCGCGCACGGCAACGCTTATTTCTCCGGCTTCGGCGCGGGCAAGCGCATCGTCTTCTTCGACACGCTGCTGGCGCGTCTGGCGCCGCATGAAATCGAAGCCGTGCTGGCGCATGAGCTGGGCCATTTCAAGCTCAGGCACATCGTCAAGCGCATCGTGGTCATGTTCGCGATCTCGCTGGTGTTCCTGGCCTTGCTGGGCTACCTCAAGGGTCAGGCGTGGTTCTACACCGGTCTCGGCGTCGATCCGATGCTGTTCGGCAGCAACGACGCGATGGCGCTGATCCTGTTCATGCTGGCCTTGCCGATTTTCACCTTCCTGCTGTCGCCGCTGTCGTCGCTGTCGTCGCGCAAGCATGAATTCGAAGCCGATGCCTTTGCCGCCCAGCACACCAACGCGCAAGACCTCGTCTCGGCGCTGGTCAAGCTGTATGAAGACAATGCCTCGACGCTGACGCCGGACCCGCTGCATTCGGCGTTCTACGATTCACACCCGCCGGCGTCGCTGCGCATCGGCAAACTGCACGCCAGGCTGAACCCGGCACACTGAGGCATAGAGGAAACCATCATGACACTGACCGCACAATCGCTGCTCGCGCAAAAGAGCCAACATCAGGTCACCGCATTGAGCGACACCGACGTCCAGCAAGCCCTGCCGTTGGTGCCGGGCTGGGCGCTGGATCAGGGCAAACTGGGCAAGACGTTTTCATTCGAGGATTACCACGAGACGCTGGCTTTCGTGAACGCCATCGCTTATGTGATCCACGCCGAAGACCATCATCCGGAACTGGTCGTGACCTACAACCGCTGCGTGGTGAAGTTCGATACGCACAGCGTCAACGAGGGACGCGGCGGCCTGTCGATCAATGACTTCATCTGCGCCGCCAAGGTGGATGCCGTGTTCCACCAGACGTTTTCCTAAGCATGACCGTGACCGCAGCCAAAAACAATATCGAAGTCGGAACAATCATCGCCGCACACGGCCGCCATTATCTGGCGCAAGTCGGCGCAGAAAAACTGCAATGCGTCACCCGCGGCAAGAAGAGCGACGTCGCGGTGGGCGACAAGGTCAACCTCAAGCGCACCTCGGCGAATCAGGCCGTGATCGAATCCATCGCCGAGCGCAAGACCTTGCTGTATCGCTCGGACCAGTACAAATCCAAACTGCTGGCCGCCAACGTCACCCAACTGTTCATCGTGGTGGCGACGGAGCCGGGCTTCACCGATGACCTGATTTCGCGCGCGCTGGTCGCCGCGGAATCGGCCGGCGTCGACGCTCACATCGTCCTCAATAAAACCGACATCGTCGCTGCCTTGCCGAGGACGCGCGAACGGCTGCAGGTCTATCGCAAGCTCGGCTATCCGATACACGAAGTCTCGGCGCAGGCGGAACCGGACGCCACCCGCGACGCTTTCCTGCCGCTCCTGCAAGGCCAGTCGACCATCCTGATCGGCCAGTCGGGCATGGGAAAATCCTCACTGATCAACCTGCTCGTGCCCGACGCCGACATCGCCGTGCGCGAAATCTCGGCCGCGCTCGACACCGGCAAGCACACCACGACGTTCACGCGCTTGTATGCGATGAGCGACGATACCGCCATCATCGATTCGCCGGGTTTCCAGGAGTTCGGCCTGTATCAGTTGAGCGAAGGCATGCTCGAACGCGCCTTCCGCGAGTTCGCCCCGCATCTGGGCCAATGCAAGTTTTACAACTGCCATCACCTGAGCGAGCCCGGTTGCGCCGTGCTGGCCGCCGTCGAGAGTGGCGAGATCGCATCCATGCGGCATCAGTTGTATGCACAGCTCTTGCATGAGTCGTCGCAAAAGCTGTATTGACCTGGAAGCCGGTTTTGCCTGTCCCTGCATTGACAGAATTGCAACATCAGGCGAACAAAAACCTCGTGAGACATCCCGGAGCGGCGCTCTCCGGGCGTCAAAAACAGCATGGTTCAGCATGGATTCACGGCAGAAACAGCACTCAACAGGCCATTCGGAAGCGTCCCTTTTAGGTATCTTTTTAACCCAAATCCCTTATAATTGAAGCAGTTACAACAATCGGCGGCAGGCGCCACTGGCCGCCGTTTTTATTTATGGCAATCAAACACTACCTGCAGTTTTCCGACTTTACGCTTGACGAGTATGAGTACGTGATCGAGCGGTCGCGTGTGATCAAACGCAAGTTCAAGAATTACGAGCCGCATCACTCGCTGGCCGACCGCACGCTGGTCATGGTCTTCGAGAAGAATTCGACCCGTACCCGCCTGTCCTTCGAAGCCGGCATGCACCAGCTCGGCGGCGCGGCGATCTATCTCAATACCCGCGACAGCCAGCTCGGCCGCGGCGAACCGATCGAGGATGCGGCGCAAGTGATGTCGCGCATGTGCGACGTCATCATGATCCGTACTTTCGGCCAGGAAATCATCGACCGTTTCGCCGCCTATTCGCGCGTACCGGTCATCAACGGCCTGACCAACGAACAGCACCCCTGCCAGGTCCTGGCCGACGTGTTCACCTACATCGAGCACCGCGGCTCGATCAAGGACAAGGTCGTGGCCTGGATCGGCGACGCCAACAACATGTTGTATTCGTGGCTGCAGGCGGCTGAAGTGTTCGGCTTCCACGTCAATGTCTCGACGCCGAAAGGCTATGACATCGACATGAAGCAGGTCAGCCCCGGCAACCGGCGCTACACCTTCTTCGCCAATCCGGCCGATGCCTGCCAGGACGCCGATCTGGTCACGACCGACGTCTGGACCAGCATGGGTTACGAAGACGAAAACGCCGCCCGCCTGAAAGCCTTCGACGGTTGGATCGTCGACCAGGCCAAGATGGCGCGTGCGCGCAAAGACGCGCTGTTCATGCACTGCCTGCCGGCCCATCGCGGCGAGGAAGTTTCCGCAGAAGTCATCGACGGCCCGCAATCGGTGGTCTGGGACGAAGCCGAAAACCGCCTGCACGTACAGAAAGCCTTGCTCGAATACCTGGTCCTCGGCAAAGTCTGAGCGCACAAGTTACCTCCTCCAGTTACCACAACCTAGTCAGAACTATCATGTCCAACATCCTGCAATCCGTTCCGGTCAACGAAAAAGTCGGCATCGCCTTCTCCGGCGGCCTCGATACCAGTGCTGCGCTGACCTGGATGCGCCAGAAAGGCGCCATTCCTTACGCCTACACGGCCAACCTGGGCCAGCCGGACGAGCCTGATTACGACGCCATCCCGAAGAAGGCCATGCAATACGGCGCGGAACTGGCGCGACTGATCGATTGCCGCGAACAACTGGCCAACGAAGGCATCGCGGCGCTGCAAAGCGGCGCCTTCCACATCTCGACCGCCGGCGTCACCTACTTCAACACCACGCCGCTGGGTCGCGCCGTCACCGGCACCATGCTGGTCGCCGCCATGCGCGAAGACAATGTCGACATCTGGGGCGACGGCAGCACGTTCAAGGGCAACGACATCGAGCGTTTCTACCGCTACGGCCTGCTGGTCAACCCGAACCTGCGCATCTACAAGCCCTGGCTGGACAATACCTTCATCGACGAACTGGGCGGCCGCAAGGAAATGTCCGAGTTCATGATCAAGTCCGGCTTCGACTACAAGATGTCGGTGGAAAAGGCCTACTCGACCGACTCCAACATGCTCGGCGCGACGCACGAAGCGAAAGACCTGGAATTCCTCAACAGCGGCATCAAGATCGTGCAACCGATCATGGGCGTGGCGTTCTGGCGCGACGACGTCGAAGTCAAACGCGAAGAAGTCACCGTGCGCTTTGAAGAAGGCCGTCCGGTCGCGTTGAACGGCAAGACCTTCGACAACATGACCGACCTGATCCTGGAAGCCAACCGCATCGGCGGCCGTCACGGCCTCGGCATGAGCGACCAGATCGAAAACCGCATCATCGAAGCCAAGAGCCGGGGCATCTACGAAGCCCCGGGCCTGGCCCTGCTGTTCATCGCTTACGAACGCCTGATCACCGGCATCCACAACGAAGACACCATCGAGCAATACCGCGACAACGGCCGCAAGCTGGGCCGCCTGCTGTACCAAGGCCGCTGGTTCGACTCGCAGGCCATCATGCTGCGCGAAACCGCGCAACGCTGGGTCGCCCGCGCCATCACAGGCGAAGTCACCGTCGAACTGCGCCGCGGCAACGACTACTCCATCCTCAATACCGAGTCGGCCAACCTGACCTATCAGCCGGAACGCCTGACCATGGAAAAGGGCGAAGGCGCCTTCTCGCCGCAAGACCGTATCGGCCAGCTGACCATGCGCAACCTGGACATCACCGACACCCGTCAGAAGCTGGCGATTTACCAAAGCACCGGCCTGCTGGCGACCAGCAACGCGGTGTCGCTGCCGCTGCTGGAAAAAGACAAGAACGCGAAGTAATCACGCAACCCTCAACCGAAACAAGACAACATGACGACTCAATTCGACAACGTTACCGTCCTCAAAAAGGGCAATGTTTACTTCGACGGCAAGTGCGTTTCGCACACCGTGATCTTCGCCGACGGCACCAGGAAGACGCTGGGCGTGATCCTGCCGTCCTCGCTGACCTTCAATACCGGCGCACCGGAAATCATGGAAATCAACGGCGGCAGCTGCAACGTCCGCCTGAAAGGCGAAGAAGCCTGGAAGACCTACGCCGCCGGCACCAGCTTCAACGTCCCGGGCAACTCCAGCTTCGAGATCGAAGTGACCGAGACCGTGGACTACGTCTGCCACTTCGGCTGATCAGAGAAATCTGTAAAGCACGCACGCAGCAAATAAAAAACGCGGCCGGGGAAACCTGGCCGCGTTTTTTATTGCCTGTTCGCCGGAAGCGATCAGATAAACACCGGCTCCGGCTCCAGCATCACGCCGAATCTGGCCTGCACGTCAGCCTGGATGGCCTGCGCCAGCGCCGCGATTTCCTTGCCGCTGGCGCCGCCGCGATTGACCAGCACCAACGCCTGCTTTTCATACACGCCGGCCGCGCCCAGCGACCTGCCCTTCCAGCCGCATTGATCGATCAGCCAACCGGCAGCCAGCTTGTAGCTGCCATCGGGCTGGGCGTAGCTCATCAGTTGCGGATGTTGCGCCAGCAAAGACTCGCGCTGTTGCGCCGGCACGATGGGATTCTTGAAGAAGCTGCCGGCGTTGCCGATCTGCGCCGGATCCGGCAGCTTGCGCGTGCGGATGGCGATGACCGCATCGGCAATGTCGCGCGGCGACGGCGCGGTGATTTGTCGCAGCGACAATTCCTGCATGACGTCCGCATAGTTCATGTTGGCTTGCCATTGCTTGGGCAAGGCAAACGTCACATCGAGCACCACGGCATGCTCGCGCAATTCCTGTTTGAAAATGCTGTCGCGGTAAGCAAAGCGGCATGCCGCGTTATCCAGCGTAAACGTCTTGCCGTCGATGAAATCGAAAGCCGTCAGGCTGTGAAAACGATCTTTCACTTCGACGCCGTATGCGCCGATGTTCTGGATCGGCGCGGCGCCGACGCTACCGGGAATCAGGGATAAGTTCTCCAGCCCGCCCAGGCCAAGGTCCAGCGACCATTGCACGAAACGGTGCCAGTTTTCCCCCGCCGCCGCCGTCACGTAGACGAACTCTTCGTCCTCGTTGACGATACGCATGCCGGCGCCGCGCATGTGCAGCACCAGGCCGGGAAAATCCTGGGTCAGCAATAAATTGCTGCCGCCGCCGAGAATCAGGCGCGGCAATACCGACAATTCCTTGTCGTTTTTCACTGCGAGCAAAGTATCGACGCTGTCGACCGGCAAGTAGGCGGCCGCTTTGGCGTCGATGCCGAAGGTATTGAGATGGCGCAGGGAAAAATCCCGCTGTACTGGAATGGGAAACATAAGCGCAGGATTATAGCCTGCACTGGCGGACGTAGCCGCAATCGCGGTTGTCCGTTAAAATCACGTCTTTCGGGTGCAAGCGCCCCTGCTTCCGCTTTGCGCGCGCCCACAGGACATAAAGGAAATCGCCATGCCATCGTTTGATACCGTCTCCGAAGCCAACTTGGTTGAAGTCAAGAATGCCGTCGACCAGGCCAACAAGGAAATCACCACCCGCTTCGACTTCAAGGGCAGCGACGCCCGCGTCGAACAAAAGGAACGCGATCTGACCGCCTATGCCGATTCCGAGTTTCAGTTGGGCCAGGTGCGCGACGTGCTGACCAACAAGATGACCAAGCGCAACGTCGACGTGCGTTTCCTCGACCATGGCAAGATCGAAAAGATCGGCGGCGACAAGGTCAAGCAAGTCATCAAGGTCAAGAACGGCATCGAGACGGAAGATGCAAAAAAGATCGTGCGCGTCATCAAGGACAGCAAGATGAAGGTGCAGGCCAGCATCCAGGGCGACGCCGTGCGCGTGACCGGCGCCAAGCGCGACGACTTGCAAGCCGCCATGGCGATGCTGCGCAAGGAGATCAAGGATCTGCCGCTGGAATTCAACAATTTCCGCGACTGAAGGTATTGCCGGAACGAAAAGAAAACGCCGGTTCATGCCGGCGTTTTTTATTGCTGCGCGCTTTCTCTCTCGCAATCAACCGCATTGCATCTTTTGCTCCTTGCTCATGTTGTCCATCGCTTCCTTGATGTCGGCCGGCGACAGGTCGCGCTGATGCGTGGCGACCGACCAGCGATGGCCGAACGGATCTTCTAGCTGGCCATAGCGGTCGCCCCAGAACATGTCGGCCAGCGGCATCATCACTTTGGCGCCGGCGGACTGCGCCTGGGCAAACACGGCATCGACGTCTTCGACGTAGAGATGGATGGTGACCGGCGAACCGCCCAGCAGGCGCGGACCGCGCGAGCCCCATTCGGGCATTTCATCGACCAGCATCAACGACGAATCGCCGATGCGCACCAACGCGTGCATGAGCTTGCCGTCCGGCCCCGGCAGCCGCGCCAGTTCAACGGCGCCGAAGGCCTGCTTGTAAAATTCGATGGCTTGCGCCGCCCCGGCGCAGACGAGATGCGGCGTCAGCGCATGCATGCCGTCGGGGATGGGCTTGACTTGGGAAGAAGTGGCCATGCTTGTCTCCTTTGATGAAATCAGGACGCTCATTGTGCACCCTGCATCTCAAAAATCAAGTTGACGGAAAGCCAAGCCGAGATACGGTGCCGGAATGAAAAAAAGCCCCGGCATGCGGGGCTTTTCGTTGCGTGCAAGCATATTGCAAACGGATCGACCTTACTCCTTGTCGCCGATCAGACGACGTTGCTTGACCGCATCCGCCAGACCTTGCAGCACGCCCAGGCTTTCTTCCCAGTCGATGCAGCCGTCGGTGATCGACTGGCCGTAGGTCAGTTCCTTGCCCGGCACCAGATCCTGGCGGCCGGCGACCAGATGGGATTCGACCATCACGCCGACGATGCGGGTGTCGCCGCCGGCGATCTGGCCGGCGATGTCGGCGCAGACGGGGATTTGATTCTCCGGCTTCTTCGAGCTGTTGGCGTGCGAGGCGTCGATCATCAGGCGCGCCGCCAGGCCGCTCTTGGCGATGTCCTGGCAGGCCGCTTCCACGCTGGCGGCGTCGTAGTTCGGCGCCTTGCCGCCGCGCAGGATGATGTGGCAATCCTCATTGCCGGCGGTCGAAACGATGGCCGAGTGGCCGCCCTTGGTGACCGACAGGAAATGGTGAGACTGCGACGCCGCCTTGATGGCATCGACGGCGATCTTGATGTTGCCGTCAGTGCCGTTCTTGAAGCCGACCGGGCACGACAAGCCGGACGCCAGTTCGCGGTGTACCTGCGACTCGGTGGTGCGCGCGCCGATGGCGCCCCAGCTGATCAGGTCGGCAATGTATTGCGGGCTGATCACGTCGAGGAATTCGGTGCCGGCGGGCAGGCCCAGCTCATTGATGTTGAGCAGCAGCTCGCGCGCGGTGCGCAGGCCGTCGTTGATGCGGAAGCTGTTGTCCATGTACGGGTCGTTGATCAGGCCCTTCCAGCCGACCGTGGTGCGCGGCTTTTCGAAGTAGACGCGCATGACGATTTCCAGCTCTCCCTTCAGGCGTTCGCGCTCGACCACCAGGCGACGGGCGTATTCCATCGCGGCCTTGGTGTCGTGGATGGAGCAGGGGCCGATCACGACCATGACGCGGTCGTCCTGGCCGTGCAAGATGCGATGCAAGGCGGTGCGGCACTCTGCCGTCGTGTTCTCGACTTTTTCGCTGCCGCCGAATTCGCGGATCAAATGCGATGGGGGTGTCAGTTCTTTCATTTCTCTGATGCGTAGATCGTCGGTGCGCGGCATTTTTTCTCCTGATTGCAATCTGAATTTGGTGAATTCGAACGGGTAAAAAAAAACCGCCATCACTGGCGGTTTTTTAGAAAATTCGGTTTGGTCTCTGCTTACGAACGCTTACCGCTTTTCACCGCCGTGGGGCTGGAATAGCTAAAGTAAAAATAAAAGAAGTAAGCGCGGGCGAAAGACATGGTTCTCTGTGTGAGTGATTTGAGGCTATCAGTTCCAACGAAAAACGATGATGCAACAATTTCCCGGCTTTGGCAACACCGGCCATTAATTTTTCACAAAAACCGCATTGAATGAGGTTTTTTTGCATTTAAACCGTCACTCAATGCCATTAATACACAATTTATGCCGTGCCACCCACGGTAACGCCATCCAGACGCAGGGTCGGCTGACCCACGCCGACCGGTACGCTCTGGCCTTCCTTGCCGCACACGCCGACGCCGGAATCGAGTTTCATGTCGTTGCCGATCAGCGAAACGCGGTTCAGGACGTCAGGACCGTTGCCGATCAAGGTCGCGCCCTTGACCGGGTAGGAAATCTTGCCGTTCTCGATCATGTAGGCTTCGCTGGCCGAGAAGACGAACTTGCCGTTGGTGATGTCGACCTGGCCGCCGCCGAAGTTGACGGCATACAAACCGTTCTTCACCGATGCCAGGATTTCTGCAGGATCCTTGTCGCCGGCCAGCATGTAGGTATTGGTCATGCGCGGCATCGGCAGATGCGCAAACGATTCGCGGCGCGCGTTGCCGGTGACCGGCATCTTCATCAGGCGCGCGTTCATGGTGTCCTGGATATAGCCCTTCAGGATGCCGTCTTCGATCAGCGTGGTGCACTGGGTCGGATTGCCTTCGTCGTCGATGTTGAGCGAACCGCGGCGATCGGCGATGGTGCCGTCGTCCACCACGGTGACGCCCTTGGCGGCGACGCGTTCGCCGATGCGGCCGGAGAAGGTGCTCGATCCCTTGCGGTTGAAGTCGCCTTCGAGGCCGTGGCCGATGGCTTCATGCAACAGGATGCCGGGCCAGCCAGGTCCGAGCACGACGGTCATCGGACCGGCCGGCGCCGGACGCGCTTCCAGATTGACCAAAGCGGTGGAGACCGCTTCGGAGGCGTATTTTTCCAGCAGCTCGTCGCTGAAGTAAGCATAGCTGTAGCGACCGCCGCCGCCGCTGCTGCCCATTTCGCGGCGACCGTTCTGTTCGGCGATGACGGTGATCGACACGCGCACCAGCGGGCGGATGTCGGCGGCGATGATGCCGTCGCTGCGCGCCACCAGCACGACGTCGTATTCGCCGGCCAGGCTGGCCATGACTTGCACGACGCGCGGGTCCTTGGCGCGGGCGATGCGTTCGATGCGCTCCAGCAGATTGACCTTGGCGGTCGCGTCCAGCGAAGTCAGCGGATCATGCGGCAGATACAGCGAACGGCCACCGTTGGGCTGCATGCTGCCGGCGATCTTCACACGGCCTGCACCCTGGCGGCCGATGGTGCGCGTAGCTGCGGCGGCGTCCAGCAGGATCGCTTCCGAGATTTCATCCGAATAGGAAAAAGCCGTCTTGTCGCCGGAAACCGCGCGCACGCCGACGCCCTGGTCGATCGAAAAGCTGCCGGTCTTGACGATGCCCTCTTCCAGGCTCCAGCCCTCGCTCTTGGTGAACTGGAAATACAGGTCGGCGTAGTCGACCTTGTGCGTAAACATGGTGCCCAGTGTTTTCAGCAACTTGGCTTCGTCCAGGCCGAACGGCGTGAGCAGGACATCGCGTGCAATACCGAGCGCGCTGAGATTGGGTTCGAATGGTTTCATAAATAATTTATTTGATTTGCGACAACTTATTTGGCGCTCAGAGCTTGCGATGCTTGAGCGCAGGCAGGCTTTCACGTACGTATTGTAGACGATGGGGGTCGATGTCGCCGATAACAAGGCCTTCGCCCTCCGGCAGGACGCCGATTATCTCGCCCCAGGGATCGATCAGCATGCTGTGGCCCCAGGTACGGCGACCGTTGACGTGCTTACCGCCCTGGGCGGATGCGAGGATGTAGCACTGGTTCTCGATGGCGCGGGCGCGCAGCAACAATTCCCAGTGCGCCTGCCCGGTGGTATAGGTGAATGCCGCCGGCACCACGATCAGCGCGCAATCGCCCATGGCGCGATACAGCTCGGGAAAACGCAGGTCGTAGCACACCGACAGACCGACCTTGCCGAACGGCGCCTCGAAACTCCGCACATCGTTGCCGTAGACGATGGTGCGCGCTTCGTCGTAAGCCTCTTCGCCGCGCACGAAGCTGAACAGGTGGATCTTGTCGTAGCGGGCGACGCGCTTGCCGCCCGGATCGTAGACCAGCGAAGTATTGAGCACCTTGCCTTCTTCGCCGGAGGCCAGCGGCAGCGTGCCGCCGATCAGCCAGATCTTGTGCTCGCGCGCCAGCGCGGCCATGAAATCCTGAATCTTGCCGGCGCTGTCCTGTTCGGCATGCTCCAGCTTGGCTTTCTCGTGCATGCCCATGATGGGCCAGTATTCCGGCAACAACACCAGCTGCGCGCCCTGCTGCGCGGCCTGTGCAACCAGTTTGCTTGCGGCGGCGAAATTCTGTTCGACCTCAGGCGTCGACACCATTTGTATCGCCGCGACTTTGCAGGATTCGTTCATGTCATCCTCTTCTGGAAATCGATTGTGAAACCCGGATGCGGGGTCTCGATATAACGCGGAACGGCAGGACGCGGTTATTTGGCGGCAGGTTTTGCATTCGAGTTTGCGCCGGCGTCGGAAGTGCGCTCCTGCTTGACGACCTGCGGATCGCTCCAGGGCCCGCTTACATTATATTCAAAGGTCAGCGTCTTCATCAGCGGGTTGCGCAGGAACAGCTGCGCCAGGAAAGTCCCGACGCCGACCACCGGATTGATCGCCAGCGCCACCAGCGATGCCGTGCCGAGATTGACTTCAGGGATCACCACCAAATGCAGGTTCTGCGTTTCCTTGGCGATGTCGGCCGAACCATTCATCAACACCGAAGCCGCGACGCCGGTCATCTTCAGATTGTCGGTGGTGGCGATGCCCTGGACGATGGAAGCAGTACCGACGATATTGTCGAACGCAAAGCCTTCCGAAAACACATCGCGGAAATCCAATGCCAGCCGGCGCGGCAAGGCTTGCAGATTGAGCACGCCCAGCAGCTTGGCGGCGCCCGGATCGACCTTGAGGAACTGGCCTGTATGCACGTCCATGTGCACCTGCCCGCTCAGCGTCGGAATGTCGAGAGAAAACGGCAAGCCCTTCCAGCTCACGTCGCCATCCAGTTTGCCTTTGCCGCCGCGCACCACGCCGACGAAACCGAAACGCTCCAGCAGCTTGCCGGCGTCGTTGATGTCCAGCGCATAGGTCAGGTTGGACGTGTTGTTCTTGTCGAAGGACATCCAGTTGCCCGCCGCGCGCAGTTCGGCATCCGGATTGATCAGCGTCAGTTTGTTGATGCGCCATTCGCTGCCCACGCTCACGCGCACGTTGTTGGCATTGAGTTCAAGCCGCCCCAGTTTTTTACCGAACAGCTGAAAATTTTCGGCAATGATATCCAACGCGGGAATCCGGCTGACGGCGTCGCTATTGCTTTCCAATGCATCATTGGCGTCGTTGCCGGCGCCCTTCTGGATATTGAGCGTGGCCAGGCGCGCCGTCACGCGCCCCATGCCGCGACCGCTGTTCGACTCATTCCAGGTGGCGTAACCGCTGGCCTGGTCGGAGGCGATATTGACCTGCCAACTCTTGTTCTGATGCGACGCGCCGATCACCACATTGTCGAGCTTCTTGCCCATGGCCGTCAGTTCGGTCGCGCGCAAGGCTACGACATCCGGCTCAAGATAGGCATTCATGCCGGTGCCGGGCGCGGCCTGTGCGCCACTTGCGCTGCCATCCGCTTCCTTGGTCATCGCGGTGCGGAACGCGGTCCAATCATCGATATTCATTGACTTGGCGTCGGCATGCAGCGCCAAGCCGTTATCCGGCTGCGGCGCCGGCTGGCCGATACCGATGCCGCCGCTCAGCACTTGCCATTCAGCCTGGTTGCCCAGCAGCTTTTGCCGGCGATAGCGCGCCGACAAGACAGAACCCAGCGACAAGCGGATTTCATCGCGATGAATCAGCGGATCGGCGGAATTTACACCGTTGAGTTCAAACTTCAGCGGCCAGCTTTCGTTTGCCGATTTTTGCAATGGCATCGGCAGATTCAGCCCCAGTCCCTGCAGGTTCGACTCAATCGTAATTTCCGGTTGGTGCTGACGCACTGCAATCGTTGCGCTGTAGCGCGACGAGCCGTTCAGGCGTTCCAGCAGGCGTTGCAGGACCGGCTGCGGATACGCCTTGCGCAGGCCGTCGGCAGTCACCGAGCCATCGACCTTCACCAGCGTATTGCCGTCGTGCTGCGTTCCACCGGCAATGCTCACCGGCTCGTTCAGAAAGACGCCCTTGATGCCCGGAATGTTGAAACCTTTTTCGTTGAATTCCAGCTTGCCATTGGTCCGATACACGGTCGGCAAATCCGCCAGCAAAGCAATGTCGTTATTCAGGAATTGCAGGCTGCCCTCGGCCTTGGCATCGACGATGTGATGCAAAGGAAGCTGGAACTTCAACAGTAATTTTGCGTTGCCGGTCGACTTGCTGTCTTCGGTGAAATTGCCGATCCAGCGCGTCACCGGGCTGTCCTTGACGTACTCAAGAAAATCCGCCATCGCGCCGGCCGCGCTGCCGTCGATTTCCAGCGCGGACTCGCCGTTCAGCAAATCGGGAATGACCGCTTTCACATCCGACACCGTCACGCCATGCGTCTTGCCGGAATCGGCCAGGATTTCCAGTCGCGTGCGATCGATGGAGACAGTCCCTTTGACGTCTTCCAGCAGCGGCCAATCCGGCGATTTGCCGTCTTTGCCGAAACGCGCAGGAGCGTAATTGATCTTGAGTTTTTCGAATTTGCCGGAAACCGTGAACTCGCCCTTGGTCTTGCTGCCCGGCTTGACGTTATGAAACGGGAAATCGGCCAGATCGCCTTTGGCAACGATGTCGACATCCGTGGCGCGGCCATCCAGCAATGCGCCGGAAACCCAGTCCGACGCCGGTTTGGCGGTATGCAACGGCAAGAAGCGTCCCAGTTTTTGCAGATTGAAAGTCGACAGCTTCGCCTTCATGTCGATGGCGCCCGATGATTTTCCCTGCAGCGAAATCAAATGCGTGCCGCTCGCCGTTCCTGCCATGTCGTCCTGAACGAAGGCCATGCTGTCGAGATGAAACATCACGGCGTCGGTCTTTTGCATCTCCCAATGGCTGCTGAGGTTCAGCGAGGAAAACGGGAGATCGGGGTCCGCGAACACGGTCGGGAACTGCAGCACGAGATTCTGCGACGCCAGGTTCAGCATGCCGCCTTTTTCGGTGGCGTCGATGCGTCCGCTCAGATTGGAAAATCCGGGAATGGCCGGCGCGCCGGTGCGACCTGGCTGGGTTGCGGTCTTTGCCACCGCCGGACGCGCGGCTTGCGGCGACATGCCAAGTCCGGAAAAATCACCGCGCAGCCGATAGGACTGCACATCCGGATAGCCGCCCTCCCACTGCACCAGGAAATTCCTGAGCTGCCCGCGCGGCGACAGATCGCCGAGCAACTTGCGCTGCGACGGCGTCAACGGCAAACGCGCGCCCAGATTCGACAACATTTCCAGATCCAGCAGCTTCGCTTCCACCTGCATCTTTTCGGGACGGAAACGCGTCGCCGGCTCAAACACTTCGGAAATGGTCGTCGGCGGCAACGCGAAGCCATCGACCGTTTGCAGCGAAAAATTGGTCAGCGTCAGCTTGTGCCCGTTGGCGCCGAAGGTCGGGATGCCGTCCTGCAGGTCGGGAGCATAGATCTCGCTGCCCGATACGCGGCCGCTGACCTGGGCCAGTTGCAAGGGGTCAAGCTTCTTGTCGAGCTTCACGGACAGATTCGACAGGCTCAGGTCGGCCGTGAAGTTGGCGATCTTGGTGTGGTCCAGGTCCAGCCAGGCGCGCACCGAACCGGTGCCCTGGTTCAGTTCCAGCGGATAATCGACATAGGCTTTCCAGACCGCCAGATCGGTATTGCGCAGATCGGCGTACAAGGTGCCCTTCCAACGCGTGACGTCGGAAATCTTACGTGAAAAGCCGGGATGGTAAAAGTTGGCGCGCACATCGAGCGGCGCGGCGTAGTCGGCGGGCGGCGTGGCTTTCAGCGCCAGCTGGTGCTGGCGCCATTGATTGTGCAGCACCAGGTTGACGTCGGTGAGCGCCAGCTCGGGCGCGCCGCGCTTGTCGTCGCGCCAGCGGATCTTGCCGTCGCGGATGACGATTTCGCGTTGCGACAGCACCCAGTCGGCGCCGCCGCTTTTGTCCGTATCGCCTCCCGCCGGCAACCCCGCAATGAACAACTTGCCTGCGGCATCGCGCAGGATCGACAGATCGGGCCTGGTGATGGTGAGATTTTCAAAGCGCAGTTCGCCCACCAGCACCGTGGTCCACGAAAATGTCGCAGATACGCTGGGCAGCGCCAGCGCCGGCTGGCCGGCCTGGTCGTGGATCACCACCTGCGTCAGTTTCAGTTGCGGCCGCAAACCGTTCCAGGAGGCATCGATGTCGGCAATGGTGACCGGGCGGCCGACGGCGCCGGAAGCGATCTTTTCGATGTTGCCCTTGTAGCGGTCGATCTCCGGCAGGATGCCGTAGCGCAGCGTCAGGAACAGCGCGCAAAAAATGAAATATCCCAGCACCAGCAGCTTGAAGGCGATGCCGATCACGCAGCGCGTGGCCGTGCCGAGATGACAATAGGTCCCTCGCGCGGTGTTCCATGTCCTTCTCCACGCCATGCGCCAGGCGGCAGCCAGGCGGCCAGTGGTCACGGGAGCGTCTTTTTGGTCTTCGGACATCAAGGGTCAGAGTAAAAACTCAATGTAGAATGAAACGGTTAGCATCATCGCATGGAAGCGGGTTTTGACCTAGAGTCGCCATCGGCATTCTCATAGGGAAAAGGCCGGGTTTTACCATCTTTAACTTCGTACTCAACTCATCGCGCCGACAATTTGTGACTATCTCCCTCCTCGACAGCATGGCGGCTTCCCGGTTCCTGACCCGTTGGGCCAATGCCAACCCAGTCCGGCCCGGCCAACTGGCGGAATTTGCCCAATTATCCTTGAACCCTGCGGTTTTCGAAGGCGTTTTACAAAATGACATCACCGCCACCGGCGCAACGGGAGCCGCCGCGCTGAACGGCCCCATGCGCCGCCTGCGCAATCTGGTGGTCTGTACGCTGATCGAACGCGATTTGAGCGGCAAGGCCGATCTGGCCGAAGTGGTGCGCACCATGAGCGAATTCGCCGATTTTGCCGTGCAGACCCACCTGAGCGCGCTGATGCGGGAGATGGTTGCGCTGCACGGCATGCCCATCGGCGAAGAAAGCGGCAACGAGCAGGAACTGATCGTGCTCGGCATGGGCAAGCTGGGCGGAGGAGAACTGAACGTCTCGTCTGACATCGACCTCATTTTCGTCTACCCGGAAGACGGCGAGACCCGCACCAGTACTGCGGAGCAACGCTCGCTGTCCAATCACGAATTCTTTGTGCGGCTGGGCAAGAAACTGATCGCCGCCCTGTCCGAAATCACCGAAGACGGCTTTACCTTCCGCGTCGACATGGCGCTGCGCCCCAATGGCGCCTCCGGCCCGCTGGTGGCCAGCCACAACATGGTCGAGGAATACCTGATCCGCCAGGGCCGGGAATGGGAACGCTACGCCTGGACCAAGGCGCGCGCGCTGACCGGCAAGGCCGACGACATCGCCGCGCTGGAAGCCATCAGCCGTCCCTTCATCTATCGCCGCTATCTGGATTTCGGTTCGATCGACGCGCTACGCTCCATGCACGCGCAAATCCGCGCCGAAGTCACGCGCCAGGAATCCCTGCACCCGGAACGCAGCAACAACGTCAAACTGGGTCGCGGCGGCATCCGCGAGGTGGAATTCGTCAGCCAGGTGTTCCAGCTGATCCGCGGCGGCCGCGACCCCGAACTGCGCGACCGCTCCACCCGCGCCACCCTGCGCACGCTGGCCGACAAGGGCCTGCTGGAGCCGCGGGTCGTCGCGCAATTGCTGGAGGCCTATACCTTCCTGCGCAATCTGGAGCACCGCCTGCAATATCTCGAAGACGCGCAGACGCACACGCTGCCGCCGAACGAAGACGATCAGAAAATCATCGCCAACATGATGGGCTTCACCGACGTCATCGGCCTGCTGGCGGCGCTGGAAACACACCGCCGCATCGTTGCCCTGCAATTCGACACCATCTTCAACGACAAGCAGAGCAACGGCAACACCGACGGCGGCGATGGCAACAAAGGCGGCGGCGACACCTGCGAACTGAGCGACGGCGAGAGCGCCGAATCGATTACCGCCACGCTGACCTCGCTCGGTTTCGACGACGTCGACACCGCCACGCAACGCGTGCTGTCGACGCTGCAATCGCCGCGCCTGCAATCGCTGCCGGAAACCAGCCGCGTGCGCCTGATCGCGCTGATCAACGCCGCCTTGCCGATGATCGGCGCCATGCCGGAGAACCGCCTGCCGACCTTGCGCCGCCTGCTCGATTTCTTCGAAGCGGTTGCGCGCCGCGCCGCTTATCTGGCGCTGCTGACGGAATACCCCCATGCGCTGACGCGCCTGATCCGCATGATCGCCGCCAGCGACTGGGCGGCGAAATATCTGACCCAGCATCCCATCCTGCTGGACGAGCTGCTCGACGACCGCAACCTGAAAGCGCCGCCGGATTGGCCGGCCTTTGCCCAGGATTGCCAGCGCCAGCTCGACACCGCCCCGGGCGACACCGAGCGCCAGATGGACATCCTGCGCGAAGTGCACCATGCGCAGCTGTTCCGCCTGCTGGCGCAGGATCTGGAAGGCGACCTGAGCGTCGAACACCTGGCAGATCACCTGTCCGCGCTGGCCGACATCCTGGTCGCGGCCACCATCCAGGCGGTCTGGCAAACCATCGCCAATCGCCACCGCGAGGTGCCGCAATTCACCGTGATCGCTTACGGCAAACTGGGCGGCAAGGAACTGGGCTATGTTTCCGACCTCGACGTGGTGTTCCTCTACCAGGACGACAGCGAGGATCAGGAGGCACCCGGCCTGTATGCCAAGCTGGCGCAGCGCTTCATCACCTGGATGACTGCGCACACGCCGGCCGGCACCCTGTTCGACATCGACATCGCCTTGCGCCCGGACGGCGCCAGCGGCTTGCTGGTGTCGTCCTTCGCCACGTTTGAAAAATACCAGCGCACCTCGGCCTGGGTATGGGAACACCAGGCCTTGACGCGCGCGCGCTACTGCGCCGGCGACAGCGCCATCGGCAATCGTTTCGAAGCATTGCGCGAAGACCTGCTGCGGCAGGAACGCGATCCGCAAAAACTGACGCAGGAAGTGCTCGGCATGCGCATGAAACTGCATCAGGCGCACCCCAACCACAGCACGCTGTTCGATCTCAAGCACGACGACGGCGGCATGATCGATATCGAGTTCATCGTGCAGTTCCTGGTGCTGCGCTACGCGGCTCAGTACGAAGCATTGACCGGCGACATCGGCAACATCGCGCTGTTGAAATTATGCGGCGCGCTCGGCCTGATCGATGTCGCGCTGGCCGACGAAGTCGCCAACGCTTACCGCCTGTTCCGCAAGCTGCAGCATCAGATCCGCCTGCAAGGCGAAGAGCGCGCCAGGACGCCGCTTGAACGCGTGCAAAAGGAAAGCGACAGCGTCAAGCAATTATGGGAGCAGATTTTCGCTTGAACGGTTAAGCACTATCCACGCTCTGCGACTATCGGGACCTGTTCGGGACTTGTTCATTGGTATCCTCAAGGAGCCCATTGATTGCCGCGATGTCGGCAAATTCCAGGGAAGCCGTCAAGGATTTCAGCCGCAATCCTTGCGTCAACAGGTCATAACGCGCGTGCGCCAGATCGCGCTGAGTCGTCAACAACGCATTTTTTGCCTGCAATACATCGCTATCGGATCTGCCGCCAACGCGATAACCGATCTTATTGGCGTCCAGCGCAGCGCTCGATGAACGGACGGCATTCGCCAGGCTCTGGATTTTTTGCAGATCGGTCTGCATCGAAAAGAAACTTTCCCGAACGGCGCCCACGCTCTTGCGTTCTGCCGCATCCAGGTCGCTATTCGCTTTTTCCTCCAGCGCCAGCGCTTGCCGCACGCGATATTGCGTTTCAAAACCTGAGAAAATCGGAATACTGACTTGCAACATCACGGTGTTCGTCGTTGTCGGAGTGCCGAACCCTCCGGCAGCGCCGACCGGCGAATGGCTGGCGTTCAAGCTGATGGTTGGCAAATGCGCGCCTTTTGCTTTCGAGGTTTCCAGATCGGCGGTTTTCCTGGCGATCTCTTGCAGCTGAACGTCGAAATTATTTCTCTTCGCCTGTGCAATCCAAATCGACATATCGTCCGGCATCACGCCAGGCACGCTGACGTCCTGTCGCAGACCGGCAATCCGAGCCAGCGGACCGCCGAAGATTTCCTCCAGATCCTGGCGCTTCGTTTCCATCAAACCTTGCGCTGAAATCTCCTGCATTTGCGCCCGGTCAATCGCTGCCTCGATATCGCGCACATCGACCAGCGTCGCTTCACCGCCCCGGAACCGTAATTTGGTCACTTTCAATTGTTCTTTCAACGATTGCCGATACGTGCCTGTCAGCCGTAAATCGTCCCTGGCTGCCAAAAATGCAAAATACGTGTTGGCGACGCGCAAAAAAAGCTCCTGATACGCCTGGGCAAACAAAATGGCCGATTTCGCCTCCGCCAGCTCCGACTGCTTATACGTCGTCCAGATATCCCAATTGAACAAAGGCTGCGTCAATGACACTTGCCAACCGTTCTGCGTATAGCTTACGGACGGCAGCCCTTCCGCCTTGATCTGATTATGCGTACGCGCCCAACCGCCGGTGATTTGCGGGAAGAAACCGGCACGCGCCCTGGGAACGCCTTCCTGATCGGCCTGATACGCCAGCCGCGCGCTGGCCAGTTGCGGATCGATATTTTCCGCGCGTTTAAGCAAGGTCAGCAAATCCGCCTCGCTGCCATACCTCGCTCTTCCTGAAGCCTCTTGCGCATGCGCATCGAGACACAGGAAAAGACACAGGCAAAAACACAGGCAAGACAAAGCCCGTTTTAAAGCCCGTTTGCAACTTGTCGGATATGTCATAACGCCACCAACCTGCCGCCATGCAGGCGATAACGCCGCGGAAATGATTTTGCCAATTCCGGGTCATGCGTGATGATGACGATCGTCTTGTTGCTTTGACGCAGCAAACTGCCGATCGTCTCCGCGGAATCCCGATCGAGATTGGAGGTCGGCTCATCGAACAGCATCAATTCACGCGCCTGGTAAAGCGTGCGCGCCAGCAATAAACGTTGCCGCTGTCCGGCGGAAATATTGGCGATCGTATCGCTTACCGGGGTTTGCGTACGCATCGGCAGGCGCATTACCTCATCGTACAGACCGACATCCGTCAGCAAGGCATTGATGCGCTGGCTATCGGCTCCCGCGGCGAACAGAGAAACATTGTCGGCAATCGTGCCGTTCAAAATAATATCGCCTTGACGCATATGCGCCATGTGCCGCCGGATTTCATCGACGGCAAGATTGTGATAATCGATACCGTTCAGACTGATGCTGCCCTGCTGAAAATCTTCCGTCGCGCCCAGCAACTTGAAAAGCGTGGACTTGCCCGCGCCGGAAGGGCCGACAATGGCGATTTTGTCTCCCTTGTGAATGGTCAGGTCGACCTCTTGCAAAACCGGCTGGTCCGACAAGCCGTACTGGAAACTCACATTCCTGACTTCGATCCGGTTGAACTCGAATACTTCGCTCGCTTTATGCACCAGGTCGGCAGAGGTATAACGCTCTCCTTCCTGTTTCCAGATATCGTTGACCCGCGCCACCGGAATACGCAACATCAGAAACTGGAAAATCGCATTGATGACGCGCGACAAATGCGTGGACAACAATCCCTTGAAAACCAGGAACGAATAAAAGACCCCGACCGATATCTCGCCCTTCAGCATCAGGGCAACCGAGATATAGGTGACGATAATGGTATCGGCATAGCCGACGAACTTCAAAATGGCATCGCGTACGTTGGTCAAATTGCGCGCGCGGAAGCTGTCGTTCATGAGCCGATGAAAACGGTGCATGTAATAAACGACTCGCTGGTTTTCCCGCTGCGCCAGCTTGATCAACGTGGCGGAACGAATAGTTTCGATCAACGCGTCATCGCATTGCGCCGAGGCTTCAATCTCCTGCCGATGGCTATCCATCATTTTTGGATACAAGGCACAGGAAACGCTGATGTAAATCACAAAGATGCCCAAGGCAACGGCCGTCAACAAAGGGCTTTGCACCAGCATCAGGATCAAGGCCATGCAACCGACAAACAGATCGATGAAAAATCCGATCAGGCTGCGACTGACATAGTCCACGATTTCAGTTTGCGACTTGATGCGTGCAAAAACATCTCCCACATGCCGCTTCTCGAAATAGGAAAAACGATTCTTCAACAATTTTCCGAAGAGCGCTTCCGTGCTTTTCCCGTGCGTGCGCTGATAAACGACTTCCGTCAGATAAGTCTGCACGTATTGGCTGAACGATCCCACCAAGAAAATACTGGTGAAAGTGAAAATCAACACATTGAGAAGATTGACGTTATTTTCCGCCACCACGTTATCCAGTACCAGACTGCCCAGATAAGGCGCCGCCAATATCGCGAATTGCGCGCCGAATGCGACGAAAAATATTTTGAACAACTGCGACTTCAATTCGCGATTGAGCGCAAATACTGCTTTGATTGCCTCCCATACTTCCGACTCTCCCTTGATCTTCGGCAAGGATGGCGTCGGGCTGCATTCCAGCAGATAGCCTGAAACGTTCTTCAGAAAGGTGCCGATGGACAGGCGACGGCGCCCCGTGGCAGGATCGATGATCCTGACGTAACCTCTCCCCGAGGATTCGAAAATCACAAAGTGCGTTCCATTGAAATGCACGATGGATCCTTTTCTGATTTGCGGAATATGTTCCGCTTCAAACGCCATCGCCTTTACCGACAGGCCGAACTCGACCGCCACGTCATAGAGATCCGACAAGCGCGCGCCATTGGCCGAAACCGGGTGCAGTGCGCTCAACTCATGCACTTCCGTGCTTCGTCCAAAATGCGTCAGCACCATCGCCAGACAGGCGTAACCGCATTCCGAGACTTCATTTTGATAAATCACGCGCATGATATTCACCCTCTCACTGCTTCGAACAAGGGGGCCAATACCCACTCGGCAATCGTACGGCGCTCGACCACAACCCCGGCGGTCGCGCGCATTCCCGGCAATATCTGGTAATGCATTTCTTTCGCGATAAAGTCCGCACCGGGAAGACGCGCATAGGCGACATAATCGCTATCGCCCTGAATAACCGGGACCGATGGCGCGCCCGGCGTCACGGCAGACGCCGCAGAAGAAGCAACCGCATCGCGCGAAATGGAAGTAATGCGCACTTCATAGGTGCCGAATTTCGCATAGGGAAAAGAGTCGAATTTGAGTCGGACCAATTGCCCTTCCCTGATGAAGCCGCGCTGTCTTGACGGAATATGCAACGCAGCCTGCAGACCCTGGTCGAGGCCGGTCGCGATTACCATGGCGACATCGTCCTCCCTCAAAGTATGGCCTTGCAGCGTTTGAGAAAAGGAAACAAGGCCGCTTGCAGGCGCGGAAATGATGGCGCTGGAACGGTTTCTTTCATAATCCAGTTGGGCGTCCTGCACATCGCGCCTGGCCTGGATATCCTGCGACGCCAATGCCGTTTCCGCTTCCTTCAGGCTGGACCGCGTACTGCTCATGTCCGATGCGATTTCACGTTGGCGGCCAAGACGTTGAGACAAATTGATCTTGCGTTGCGCCACCTCTGATTTGGCCTGTTCGATGCGATCTGCAACAACATACTCGGACACCAGCTGCAAACGTTGCCGGGTCTTTTCCGCCTCATCGATTTGACGCCGGCTTTCGTCGATTTCCTGGGCCAGCAGATTCAATTCTTCCTGGCGATTTTGCAATATCGATCTCAAACCGTTAATACGTGTTTTAAGTTCGACTTCCTTCTGGCTCGATTGCTCTCCTATCATGCGCACGCGGTTGTCCCTGTAACGCTCGGTAAAGTCTTGCCGCGTCATGCCATTGGAAGCCAGGGAAAAATCCCTGTCGAGCTGAAACAGATGCTCGCCGGCCTTGACCTCCATGCCACGCGTCGCATAGACCTTCGTCACCAATCCGCTCAGGCCACGCACCTTGATCTCGCCTTGGGAAACGATTTCAGCCGGGACATCTTTCTTCAATTCGATTTCATAAAAAAATGAAAATGCGATAAAGCTCGCCACAACAGCCGATGCGCAATAAGCGATCTTGCGTAGCGAGATATCTGAAAAATCAGGGAACGAACCTGCTTCCATGGAAATACCTTTTATTGTTTTGCAACGACGTTTTCTTGATGCGGAACGCTGGTTTTCCGCATCACTTGCTGGATGAAAAATAATAGAAACTGGGATGATTCGAAGGCAGCCATTGCGCATGGTTGTCGATGAACGCCTGTGCAATATTGACTGCCAGCCGCTGCGGCGCCTGCTTCTGCTCGAGCTCGATCGCATCGAACATCGTCAGTTGAAACTGTCCTTCGGACAACTTGATGTAGTAAGGCAGGAGCAGCGCCCGCATTTTTCCGCCAAGACGGAATACGCCGTTGTGGATGCGTCCCTGCTTGCCGAATAACTCGACCGTCACGGTTTCCATCGGCGTCGTCGACAACGTACTGGGAGGAACATCCGCAAACAGGATGACAAAGCCTCGCCGTTTCATTTCCCTCACGACGCCAAGGCTGGCTTGCCTTCCGTCCAGATAAGAACGCAAGCGTTTGATATGAGGAATGCGCTCCACGTCCGCACCATAGACATCATCCTCAACGGCGGTCACCACCGACAGCGAATCGATGCCGAGGCGTATGCGCAACTGCTCGCAAACCAGCATGTTCACGTATTGGGATGCGTAGTGAAACGGCGAAAGTACGATGGGCTGATCGGGATACCGTGCTTGCATCTCCGCGATTCTTTTCTGCAGCTGGATTGCGATGCGATCAATGCTTCCCCACTCGCTATACACGCTGTCGGCAAAATAGACTTTGATGTCCAGCAGTTTCTCAAGGATTCCGGTCATCCTGATGCGCGGCGCATCCACATCCGGGCGGGCAAGAATTGCCTGCACAGTTTCCACGCGTTGTGCAAAGGCATGACGATGCTCGTTGCTGCAACGCGTTGCAAGCAGGCACACAACTCCAGCCATCCGCTCAATCAGGTGCAAGGGAATCCATTGCGCGACAACAGATGCCGCGCCCAACTTCGCCTGCTTCATCAACGCCAATACAGCGATGTTGTAATTGATTCTTATGCTGTCGAAAATACGCACAACACCTCTCCTTGCCCTACCCTGTTATCAAACAGAAAAGAGGGCTTCCGCCCTCTTTTCCGAGTCAGCAATAAATATTGATGACTTAAATGCTAACGCTCACGCCAAAGCCCAATGACACGGACACGCTTGGAACTGGCAGCGCCGCGCTACATGGTTTTTGCACTGGCTTGCAAGCATTCTTGGGTTGGCAGAAAGTGCCGCCGGCCACATTTTCCAGTTGGGTGCGATCGAGTTGTTTCATGGATTACTCCTTGTAAATGACGCTGCAAATTGCAGCAGCTGCATCGTAGCCAAGAAGGAAGCGCATACCTATGAGAAAACTCTCAAACACCATCGCGGTGCTGTTTTCCCCGAAAATCACATGATGGAATTGGTCCGCAGAAACAATTGATAACCATTGACCGGATCAGGCTTGCGACTGTTTTTTATTTTTAGAACGCATTTCATCAATAGGCGTGAGATGCGTTCTAAATGCCGATGGATGGATTTGTCATTGGCAGCAGTTGTGCCCGGAAATACTGGAGGGGTTATTTCAAGAGTTTTCTCATATATTCCAACGAGACCCTTCTTTAAAATCGATTTGCTGTCTAAGCAATTTTTATTTATTCACACAGGAGTAGCAGATGAAACAAATCGATCGTTCGCAGTTGGAAAATATCTCCGGAGGTTTTTGCAGACCAAAATGCTGTGGCAATCCTTGCCAAAAGAAACCGGCGGCGCCGCTGCCAGGCCCGACCCCGGTCTGAATCCGATCTGAAGATCGATTAAAAAAAGAGGGCTTGGCCCTCTTTTTTTGTTCGGGAGACGGTCATTTTTAGATGCGTTTCACCGACGTTGATGAAGTGGATCGAGGTCGTCTAAGCCAATCCACGCGCGTCGATCATGGACATCGCCAATTTTGCGATAAGCAATATCCGTAGTTCAGGGCAAGTACACCTCAGCAGCCTGCCGCCCAAGACCAAACGAATCGCCCATGCAATGCACTCTCATCGGTGCATTGAGAACACAGCATGCATTGCGTGTCGACGACGACAATGCCGCTCATCAGATGAACGATGTACGCCTCGCCGCTTTTCAATCCCGGTCCAGACAAGAGCACGAAGAACCTGCAGAGGTTTTCCTAAAAATCAGACCGTATCTTGGGACGTGGGCGACTTTGAGATTTTTCTTATATAAGAAACAACACTGCTTGCCTAGGATGAATCCCTGCCTTCCCCGCACATTCACCAACAAACTCAAAGTCACTTCCATGAAAACAATCCGTAAAGGTCGCGTTGCTTTGTCCGGCATCGCTCTGCTCTTCGCTACGTTGTTCGGCATGCACGATGCGTCAGCATCCTGTTCGCTGCTTTCGAACTGGAACAACATCGCGGTCCAGATGCAGGGGGGAACCGTCGTCGTGAAACCTACCGATCAAGTAGGCACCATGCTGGCAAATTTTTCCACGATCATTCCAGTCGCCAGTTCCAATGTTGCCCCCACCGGCAACTACTATGAGGCCACCGCCCGCTGTCCTGGCGGAGGGCAGGCATATGCGGTCGCTTTACAGGGAAATCTGGTCACCGGCGCCGGCATTCCGGACAACGTATTCAGCACCAACATTCCAGGCATCGGCGTGCGCATGGCTCGCGTCGTTGGCACGGCGAACGGCGGATCGACGCAGTACTACACAACGGCAGGCAGCAACGGCATTGCCATTGCCAATCAATCTTTCGGCGTGGTCTATTCGAATACGCAATTTCAGATTCAGATATATAAAATCGCTGCTGCGACAGGAAGCGGCACGCTCACGCCCGGCCAGTACAGCACTGCTTATTTCGATGGCAGCGGGTCGGGCAAGCCCTACATCACCTCATGGCTGACCGCCAACATCATTTCCATTGTCACGCCCACATGTACTGTCGACGCGGGTAGCGTGAACCAGACCGTCACGTTGAAAAAAATCCAGTCAACGGAGTTAAAAGGCAAAGGTACGACGGTCGCAGACAAGCCGTTCAATATTGCATTGAACTGCGTCAGGGGAACCGGGATCCCTCCTACGGTGCAATTGTCATTCGATTCAAACTCGGGAAACTATGCGCCGGGAACGTTTCCGGCCGACGGCGTGCTGCCGCAATTGAATACGACCAATGGCGGGGCAAAAAATGTTGGCATTCAGGTGCTCAGTCAGTGGAACGGCGCCACGACTCCTATTGATCTGGGAGGCAACAGATTGAATGTCGGCCCCACCAAGGATGGCACATACGTGATTCCCTTCATTGCACGCTACTATCAGACGCAGAGGAATCGTGTCACGGGCGGCCTGGTCAGCAGCATCGTCACGTTTACGATCAACTACAGTTGATCGCGTGAAACGCAGGACGGTATTGCCTGGCATGTCGTCCCGCCTTTCTCCCGCCTCATGGCTTACGTCGACGGCTTGACGGCCACCAGATTGATCAATGTCTCTTCCCGCTCCGCCTTCGGCTTGATCTTGAGCAGACGCTCCATGAGCCCCAGGTCTTCGCGGCTCCACCACAGGTAAGGATAGGAAATCGATTCCGGCGCAACCCGGAAGCCCGCGCTGCGCACCAGCGCGAGATATTCCTCCGCCGTCTTCTGCACGTCCATCGGATGACGGAACAACAAACGGATCATCCAGGAATGGATATAGCGTTTGGTCGACTCGGCAAACAACAAAACGCCGCCAGGTTTCAGCACGCGAAAAAACTCCTGGATCGCTTCTTCCTGCTCGATCAGGTGGTGGAAGGTCTGATGGCAAAACAACAGGTCGACGCTATTGTCCTCCAGCGTCATGTGCGAACTCGAGCATTGGATGAGTTCGGCCCGGATACCCTCTGCGTTCGCCTCTTTGGCGGCTGCCTCCAGCATGGCCGGATCGATGTCCATGCCGATCAGCCGCTGCGGCGCAAAGCGATCATGCAATTTCTTCAGCGAACGTCCCCAGCCGCAACCGACGTCGGCGACCACCGGATAGGACGGCAGGCGATTCGGGATCAAGGACTCCAGATCCTTGAACGCGCGCTCCAGGACATGCACGGTCCAGGTAGGCGTTTGCAAAAACCAGATGCCGAAAGCGGTTTCGGGAACGTGCGGGTGACTCTCGGGCGATTTGACGATCAGAGGAGCGTTCATGTTTTTGTTGTCGTGCGTGAAGACGTGCATGATGCACTGCCTTGCAGGGAAAAGCAAAATCTGCGACATCATTCTTGTCGGCATGAGCGCCGCCGTTCCCGCTCCTCAATGAAAAACGCCCCGACTGGCGGGGCGTCATGCAGATTACGCAGATCAGCTAATCCTTGTTCAGGCGCATCTTGTCGATGCCAAGGATGCCCTGCTTATTTTTTGGAGGAACCGTCGTCGCGGTTTTTCCTGCTGCTTTTGGAGTCGCTATCGCTATCCTTGCTTTTGGCGGCGTCCTTGTCTTTTTCAGCTCGCTCGCGTTCACGGCGCTCACGGCGCGCGGCGCGATCGTCTTTGGGCGCATCCTTGGCGGCGTCCGCCTCGGCGTCGGGCTTGTCAGCCATCGGCGGCGGTGGCGGCGCGACGGTCTGGATGTTCTTGGCCGCCATGTATTCGTGCATGTCCTTCCAGCCGGCGAAAATACCCGCCTTCAGGCTGTCCGGATTGCGTTGATAGCAGTCTTCGAGGCTCTGGCCGGCCTGACGGCAGCCTGCGCCCAATGCGATGCCTTCGGCCTTGGCTTCTTCCGGTGTCTGCTTCGGTTTGCTGAAACTGGCGACATAGTCGCAAGCGCTCAGCGTCAGGCTCAGCGCCAGCATGCCCATCAGCTTGACGCCATGGCTACGTGCGATAGAAAAAGGTGACGATGACATTACATCCCTCGATTGATTATTATTAAACCGTCAATAAAAAGGCTGTCGCAAACGGATTTGCAACAGCCTTTCCAGAACCTATCGGCAAGTCTGGTAATTGATCCGCCCAATGTATTTTCTTAGACAACGCCTGACAAGCATGCGATGAAAAGAAGCCCAATTAGGCCGGATCAATGAGAAATGCCCAGGCAAACCCCGATTATTT
Source organism: Herbaspirillum sp. CF444 (assembly GCF_000282135.1). Lineage (GTDB taxonomy): Bacteria > Pseudomonadota > Gammaproteobacteria > Burkholderiales > Burkholderiaceae_D > Herbaspirillum. Next base: position 86,394 of record NZ_AKJW01000061.1, on the reverse strand, counting down.
TGCCGAAACCAGCGCCACGGTAGTGTCCAGCATGCGGTTCGAGAAGCCCCACTCGTTGTCGTACCACGACGAGACCTTGACCAGACGGCCGGAGACCTTGGTCAGGGTCGAATCGAAGTTCGACGATGCCGGATTGTGGTTGAAGTCGACCGACACCAGCGGCTCGGTGTTGTAGGTCAGGATGCCCTTGAGCGGACCGGCTTCGGAAGCGGCCTTCATGATGGCGTTGACTTCGTCCACGGTCGTGTCGCGTGCAGCGATGAACGACAGGTCGACGATCGAGACGTTGATGGTCGGAACGCGGATCGCGTAGCCGTCCAGCTTGCCGTTCAGTTCAGGCAGCACCAGGCCGACTGCGGAAGCGGCGCCGGTCTTGGCCGGGATCATCGATTGCGTGGCCGAACGCGCGCGGCGCAGGTCTTCGTGATAAACGTCGGTCAGCACCTGGTCGTTGGTGTAGGCGTGGACGGTTGTCATCAGGCCGTTGACCAGGCCGATCTTTTCATGCAGCGGCTGAACCAGCGGCGCCAGGCAGTTGGTGGTGCACGATGCGTTGGAGATCACCGTGTCGGAAGCCTTCAGCACGCCGTCATTGACGCCGAACACGACGGTCGCGTCGACATCCTTGCCGCCTGGCGCGGAGATGATGACTTTCTTGGCGCCGCCCTTCAGGTGGGCGCTGGCCTTTTCCTTGGTGGTGAAAAAGCCGGTGCATTCCAGCACGACGTCCACGCCCAGTTCGCCCCATGGCAGTTCTGCCGGATTGCGTTGCGCCAGCACCTTGATGCGGTCGCCGTTGACGACGATGGAGTCGCCGTCGACTGTCACGGTGCCGGGGAACTTGCCGTGGGTGGTGTCGTATTGGGTCAGGTGGGCGTTGGTTTTTGGATCGCCCAGGTCGTTGATGGCCACGATCTGGATGTCGTGTTTTTTACCGCCTTCGTAGTGAGCGCGGAGGATATTGCGGCCGATACGGCCGTAGCCATTGATTGCAACGCGGATAGTCATGTTTTCTCCTTAAGAAACAGTAGTAATCTTGCCGATGGATTGGATGTCGCGCCACCCGTAAGCGACTTCGATCAAATCCAGTTCGTCCCACTTGAAGGTCTGTTCTGCCAGCAGCTGCGCATCGAGATGGGCGTAAAAATCACGCGCCTTGCCGTTTTGCGCCAGCACCCAGACCAGCATGTTGGGCGCGCCTGCCGCGCCCAGTGTTGCCGCCACTTCGGTCAGCAGGCGACGGCCGATGCCGGCGCGCTGAGCCGAGGGTAAAACGTATAACGCCGTCAGTTCGGCATCGAAATCGAGCTTGCGTTCCGCCAGCGTGATGCCTGCCCCGAAACCGACCAGTTCGCCTTCGACTTCCGCCACGAAAGTACAGGCAGCGTCGGAGGCGGCGCTCAGCACGCGCGTCCACATGCGCGTGCTGTCTTCCACCTTCATGCCGTCCAGATAGGCATCCGGGATCATGCCGCGGTACGCTGCACGCCAGCTGTCGATGCGCACCTGGGCGATCAGCGCGGCATCGTCGACCGTCGCGCGCCGCACCGTTACCGGGCCGACGACGTTGATGATGTCGTTGCCGGAGACACTCATGCCAGGATCAGCTTGGCCTTGGCGACGACGTTTTCGACGGTGAAGCCGAAATGCTTGAACAGCACGCCTGCCGGCGCCGATTCACCGAAGGTATCGATACCGACCACGGCGCCTTCCAGGCCGACATACTTGTACCAGGTCGAGGTCACCCCGGCTTCGATCGCCACGCGCGGCACGCCGCGCTGCAGGACGCTGGCCTTGTAAGCCGCGTCCTGGCGATCGAACACGTCGGTGCTCGGCATCGAAACCACGCGCGCCGGGATGCCTTGCGCCGCCAGTTCGTCGGCGGCCTTGACCGCCAGTTCGATTTCCGAGCCGGTGGCGATCAGGATCACCTTGGCGTCCTTGGCTTCTTTCAGGATGTAGCCGCCGCGCTTGATGTCGGCGACTTGTTGCGCGCTACGTTCCTGAAACGGCAGGTTCTGGCGCGAGAAGATCAGCGTGCTCGGACCGTCGTTGCGCTTGACCGCTTGTTCCCATGCCACGGCCGATTCGACCGTGTCGCATGGACGCCAGTTGTCCAGGTTCGGGATCAGGCGCAGGCTGGAAACGTGCTCGACCGACTGGTGGGTCGGGCCGTCTTCGCCCAGGCCGATCGAGTCATGCGTGAACACGAACAGCGAGCGGATCTGCATCAGCGCCGCCATGCGCAGCGCATTGCGGCTGTAATCGGAGAAGGTCAGGAAGGTCGCGCCGAACGGGATGTAGCCGCCGTGCAGGGCGATGCCGTTCATGATCGCGCTCATGCCGAATTCGCGCACGCCGTAGTTGATGTGGTTGCCGGCGACGTCGGCGCGCACGGCCACCGATTCTTTCCAGTTGGTCAGGTTGGAGCCGGTCAGGTCGGCCGAACCGCCGAGAAATTCCGGCAGCACTTGTGCATAAGCCTGGATCGCGTTCTGGCTGGCCTTGCGAGTGGCGATGGTTTCTTTCTTGTCGATGGTGCTGGCGATATAAGCCTGCACCGCCGCGTCGAAACCGGCCGGCAGCTCGCCCTTGAGGCGACGCACCAGTTCGGCGGCTTCGCTTGGATACTTTGCCTGATAAGCCTGGAACAGCTTGTTCCAGTCGGCTTCCAGTTGCCGTCCTTGCGCCTTGCCATCCCATGCGGAATAGATGTCGGCAGGAATTTCAAACGGCGCCGACGTCCAACCCAGCGCTTCGCGCACCGCTGCAACTTCCTTGTCGCCCAGTGCCGCGCCGTGGACCTTGTCGGTGCCGGCCAGGTTCGGCGAGCCCTTGCCGATCACGGTCTTGCAGCAGATCAGGGTCGGCTTGTCGGCCAGCTTGGCCTGATGGATGGCGGAGTTGACCGCTTCGACGTTGTGGCCGTCGACGCCGGCGATGACATTCCAGCCGTAGGCTTCGAAACGCTTCGGGGTGTCGTCCTTGAACCAGCCTTCAACGTGACCGTCGATGGAGATGCCGTTGTCGTCGTACAGCACGATCAGCTTGGACAGACGCAGCGTGCCGGCCAGCGAGCAGGCTTCGTGCGAGATGCCTTCCATCAGGCAGCCATCGCCGACGAAGGCATAAGTGTAATGATCGACAACAGCCAGGTCGGGCTTGTTGAATTCCGCAGCCAGCAACTTTTCAGCCAGCGCCATGCCGACGGCGTTGGTGACGCCCTGGCCCAGCGGACCGGTGGTGGTTTCCACGCCCGGGGTGATGTGGACTTCCGGATGGCCGGCGGTCTTGGAATGCAGTTGACGGAAGTTCTTGATTTCTTCCATCGGCAGGTCGTAGCCGGTCAGGTGCAGCAAGGCGTATTGCAGCATCGAACCATGTCCGTTCGACAACACGAAGCGGTCGCGGTTGGCCCATTGCGGATTGGTCGGGTTGTGGCGATAGTGCTTGGCCCACAATGCGACTGCGATTTCCGCCATCCCCATCGGCGCGCCTGGGTGTCCTGAATTTGCTTTTTGTACTGCGTCCATTGCCAGCGCGCGGATCGCGTTGGCCATCTTGTCGGTAGGGAGTGTGGAAGTCATGTCGATGTCAAAGAGTTGCGGATTGCGGTCGAATCATTGCCGTTCTGGCGGTTTCCGCGAGATAGCTGCGGTTTGCCGTCATTAACGCACATTTCGAATGCCTTGCCGGTCGACCCGGATGAACTCCCGGACCAAGCCAGACTGAGCCAAGTATTTTACCAGACAGAAGCCCGAAGAATTAAAATCAAGCTTCGCCGCCAGGGCCAGAAAAGCATGCCTGAAGGCAATTTCCGCTGCTTTCCCGCGAATTTCCCTTTACATTGATCTGTAGCCCGGCCACCAGGAATTGTTCGCTCCACCGTTCTCACCCATCAGGACCCGTTGATCATGCCCCGCTTTTATTGCCCCGACCCGCTCGCCATCGGTACGACGCTCGCCCTGCCCGATCAGGTTGCGCATCATGTTCAGGTGATCCGGATGCAGGTCGGCAATCCCATTACGCTGTTCAATGGCGAAGGCGGCGAATACACCGCCGTCGTCACCCAGATGGAAAAGAAGCGCGTCCACGCCGAGGTCAAGACCTTTTCCCCGCGCGAAGCGGAGCTGTCCTACGCCGTCACGCTGGCGCAAGCCCTGCCGGAAGCAGCCAAAATGGACTGGATCATCGAAAAGGCCGTCGAACTCGGCGTCACCGCCATCCAGCCGCTAGCGTCTCAGCGTTGCGTAGTGCGCCTCAACAGCGAACGCGCCGAAAAGAAGCAAAGCCACTGGCAAGGCATCATCCACGCCGCCGCCGAGCAAAGCGGCCGTAATCGCCTGGCGCAATTGTCGCCGCTCACCGACTTCAACAGCTGGGTCTCCCAGAGCGACCTGCACAAACGCATCCTGCTGTCGCCGCGCGGCGAGCAGTCGCTGTCCGATTGGGCGCGCCATCATCCGGCGCAGGCGCTGAGCCTGATGGTCGGCCCCGAAGGCGGTTTTACCGATGCCGAAGAAAACCTGGCCTGCGACCACGGCGCGCTGATGCTGTCGATGGGACCGCGCGTGCTGCGCACCGAAACCGCCGGTCTCGGCGCGCTGGCGGCGATCAACGCGATCTGGGGCGAAATGTAAATAAAGGTAGTAAACAGGAAAACAGAAATAAAAAGGGAGAGGAACGAAGGAAGCGAGGAAGAACCGAAAACCGGCTCACCTCGACATCCTTCGACAACGCCGGAGAGCGAAAAACCGTTGTACCAGCTTGCTTTACATAGTTGCGGCGATCTGCATCAGACACCGCACATCTTCCTCACTTTTGATTCTGGAGAATTTCATGGGCTTACTCGACAGCGTACTTGGCGCACTCAATAACAACGCAAGCGGCGATGCCGGCGCAAGCGCCGATCCCAAGGCTGCACTGATTCAGGCGGTACTGGGCATGCTTGCCAACAACCAGTCCGGCGGCTCCGGCGCGCTGGCAGGACTTGGCGGATTGGGCGGCCTGCTCGGCACGCTGCAAAACGCCGGTCTCGGGCAAATCGTCGACTCCTGGATCGGCAACGGCCAAAACCAGCCCGTCTCCGGCGACCAGGTGTCGCAGGCGCTCGGCGACGATCAATTAAGCGGCCTGGCGCAAGCCACCGGCATTCCGCAAGGCGACATCGCCGGTCATCTGGCCCAGATCCTTCCCGGCCTGGTCGATCACCTGACACCCAACGGTCAGGTGCCGGAAGCCGGCGGCGACCTCGGTTCTGAAATCGGCAGCCTGCTGGGTGGATTTCTCGGCGGCAAGCCTGCTTAAGCCTCGCTCAGGGTCGCTCACTTAATCAGTAAGCGCTGGAAAGCCTGCACCAAAATCTGGTGCAGGCACCAGTTTGGCATCACAAGCTGCGCCAAGTACAAGCATCTGCGCCAGTTCGGATCACCGCGGCCAGATTCTCCACGACTAAGTCCGCCGCCCCACTCCCTTCCGCGACAAACGCCTCCTCACCCGTCAAACACGTACGGAGCGGGCTTTCCCCGGCGTCTTTCACCCACTCCGGTCAGCTCCCAAACATCCTGAAACAACCGCTGGCACGGTACCTGCTTAATATTTTCCATCTTGTATTCAAGAATGAATATAAACATGTCAGCAAATATTTTCCGCCAACATTCCGCCCCCTCCCCGCAACGGACGATCGCCGACGTACTGGCTTCGTACCGCGCCGGCAGCCTCACTCCCGGCAAGCTGATCGGCGACCTGCTGGCGCAGATCGAGCAGTCCGACCGCACCGAAGTCTGGATCCATCGCGTGCCCGCCAAGACGCTCAGGCAACAGGCAGCCGCGCTCGACCTGATGCTGCAAATCAAGGGCGAGGCCGTGTTCGAATCGCTGCCGCTGTTCGGCATCCCGTTCGCGGTGAAGGACAACATCGACGTCGCCGACATGACGACCACCGCCGCCTGCCCCGAGTTCAGCCGCGTGCCGCAAGCCAGCGCCACCGTGGTCGCGCGGCTGCAACAGGCCGGCGCGCTGCTGGTCGGCAAGACCAACCTGGACCAGTTCGCCACCGGCCTGGTCGGCGTGCGCTCGCCGTATGGCGCCGTGCGCAACGCGCTGCGACCAGAGTACGTCTCGGGCGGATCCAGTTCCGGTTCAGCCGTGGCCGTCGCGCTCGGGCAAGTGCTGTTCTCGCTCGGCACCGACACCGCCGGCTCCGGTCGCGTGCCGGCAGCCTTCAACAATCTGGTCGGACTGAAACCGACGCGCGGCCTGCTCAGCTCCAGCGGCATGGTTCCGGCGTGCCGCACGCTCGACTGCATTTCCATCTTTGCGCATGACGTCGCCGACGCCTGGCGTGTATTGCAAAGCGCGGCCGGATTCGACGCCGGCGACGCTTATTCGCGCACGCCGCCGATGCTCGGCGTCAAGCGTCGCGGCTATCGCATCGCCGTGCCGCAAAAGCCGGAATTCTATGGCGACGACAACGCCAGGCTCGCCTACGAACAGGCCCTGGAAAAAATCGCCGCCATGCCCGGCGTCAGCATCACGCGCATTCCCTTCGACGCCTTCACCGACGCTGCGCAATTGTTGTATCAAGGTCCGTGGGTGGCGGAACGTCGCGCCGCGCTGGGTGATTTCTTCGACACACATAACGAAGCCATCCATCCCGTAGTCGGGGAAATCACCGCGCAAGCCGACAAGTTCGACGCGGTCGATGCCTTCAACGGCCAATACCGTCTGGCCGAACTGCGCCGCGAAGCCGAAACCCTGCTGCAACACACCGACCTGCTGCTGGTGCCGACCACCACCACCATGCCGACCATCGCCGCAGTGGAAGCCGATCCCATCGCGCGCAATTCTCAGCTCGGCTACTACACCAATTTCGTCAACCTGATGGACATGGCGGCGCTGGCGATTCCCGCCGTGTGGCGCAAGGACGGCCTGCCGGCGGGGATCACGCTGATCGGTCCGGCCGGCTCCGACCATTTGCTGGCGGAAGCCGGCGCGCAGTTCCAGCAATTGCTGGGCGGCGCAGCGCAGGCCGATGCCGTGGCGGCCACGCCGCTGCCCTTCAATGAAACAACCGTCAAGGTCGGCGTGGTCGGTGCGCATCTGAGCGGCCAACCGCTGAACTGGCAATTGCTGGAAGCCGGCGCCCGTCTGTACGCCAGCACCGCCACCAGCAAACACTATCGCCTCTATGCGCTGGCCAACACCACGCCGGCCAAACCTGGCCTTGTCCGCAGCAATGGCGACGACGGCGCAGCCATCCTCACCGAAGTCTGGGAAATGCCGCTGCGCAATTTCGGCAGCTTCGTCGCCGCGATTCCGGCGCCGCTCGGCATCGGCACCATGGAGCTGGCCGACGGCAGCAGCGTCAAGGGCTTCATCTGCGAACCGGCGGCGCTGGACAACGCGCGCGACATCACCGGGTACGGCGGCTGGACCGCTTACCTCGCAGCAAAGATCTGATCAATCTTCCGCCCCCACCTCACGGAGCCAGCATGAAAAAGACAGCAAACCCGGACACGACGAACACTTTCGCAACGCAGACTGAATCGGGGGTTGAATCTACGCAACGCCGCCGTTTTCTCGGCACCGCCGGTACGGTCGCGACCACGCTGGCGCTGGGCGGCGCGCCGGCCATTTTGCGCGCGCAGAGCGTACCGATCCGCATCGGCTACTGGCCCGTCGCCGCCGGCCTGCCCTTCTATGCCGCAGTGGAAGCCGGCTACTTCAAGGAAGCCGGTCTCGACGTGCAACCGATCAAGTTCGCCGGCGCCCAGCAGGTGATGGAAGCCATGCTGTCGGGTCGCGCCGATGGCTCGGCCAACGGCACCGGCGCCGGCAATCTGGCCATCGGCGAAATCGCCCAGCCGGGCCTGTTCAAGATCTTCGCCACCAATCCGAGCAATGCGCAATACGTGCTCGACGAATTCCTGGTGCCCAAGGACAGCACCATCAAATCGATCGCCGAACTCAAGGGCAAGAAGGTCGCCTCCGGCCCCGGCATCCAGAACGTCACGCTGGCCAAGACCGTGCTGGAGCGCGCGGGCGCGACCGGCGCCACCGTCACCGAACTGCCGATCGGCCAGCACGTCGCCGCGCTCGCCGCCGGCCAAGTCGACGCCGTCTACACGCTGGAACCGACCGGCACCGTTGGCCGCATGAACAACACCACGCGCGTGCTGGAAGCCGGCGTCATCGCCAAGTACATCCTCGGCAATCCAAGCGCGCCATGGCATGGCGGCGCGGCGGCCTTGACCACCGACTTCATCAAGAAGCATCCGGCCGAGACGAAAAAATACATCGCCGCCTACGCGCGCGGCATCGAGCTGATCCGCAAGACGCCGGACAAGGCGCGTCCTTACCTCAAGGGCTACACCGCCATCGAAGGCTCGCTGACCAACGAAGTGCCGCTGGCGTCCTACATGCTCTACAACGAGTTCAAGGCCAGCGACGTCGCCTACTTCCAGAAGTTCTACGACCTGTTCGTCGACAAGGGCATCTTCGCCTCGCGCGTGATGGTGGATTCACTTCTTTACAAGGGTTGATCATGGCTGACTCAGTTACTACCATCATCACTGCCGGCGGCGCATCCAAGCCGGATACCGCGGCCGCTCCCGCGACTGAAATCAAAGTGGCGCCCGTTGCCAAGAAACGCCGCACGCCGCCCTCCTTCGGCAAGCTCTTGCCCATCGTCGGTCCGATCGCTTTGTTCATCATCTGGGACCTGGTGGTGCGCGCGGGATGGATCAAGGCCATCCTGCTGCCGACGCCTGCGGCGACGCTGATCACGCTGGTCAACGGCCTGGCCGGCGGCCCGCTGCTGATGGACTTCCTGGTGACGGTGATGCGCACGCTGGAAGCCTTCGTCATCGCGGCGGTGGTCGGCGTGCCGCTCGGCGTCCTGCTGGGCAGCAACGAGCGCGCCTATCGCAGCGTGGAGTTCCTGATCGACTTTTTCCGTTCGACGCCGTCGTCGGCATTGATCCCGCTGTTCCTGCTGATCTTCGGCGTGTCGGACATCAACAAAGTCGCCATCGCCGCCTTCGGCGCGCTGCTGATCGTGCTGTTCAACAGCGCTTACGGCGTGCTCAATGCCCGCAAGCAGCGCGTGATGGCGGCCAAGGTCATGGGCGCGTCGCGCTGGCAGATTTTCAAGGACGTGCTGCTGTGGGAAAGCCTGCAACCGACCTTCGTCGGCCTGCGCAGCGCGGTGTCGATGGCGCTGGTGATCGTGATCGTGGCCGAGATGTTCATCGGTTCCGAAAACGGCCTCGGCCACAAGATCATCGATGCCCAGCAAGTGCTGAACGTGCGCGAAATGTATGCGGCGATCCTGGCTGCCGGCGCGCTCGGCTATGCCCTGAACGTGGTGTTCATCGTGATCGAAAAACGTATCGTCCATTGGAGCGGAAGATGAGCGTCGTCATTTCCCCAAAACTGAAATATGAAGAACCGGTCGTTCCTTTCGTCCCTGGCCCGCCCGGCACCCACATCACGATCCGCGGTCTGACGAAATATTTCGCCGGCTGGCCCTTGTACGAGGATTTCAATCTCGACATTCCCAAGAACAAAATCGTCTCGGTGTTCGGTCCCAACGGCTGCGGCAAGTCGACGCTGATCAACATGATCGCCGGTCTGATCCCGATCGACGCGGGCCAGATCCTGTTCGACGGCAAATCACTGGCCGACACCAAGATCGGCTACGTCTTCCAGAACTACCGCGAAGCGATGTTCCCGTGGCTGCGCACCATCGACAACATCGCCTATCCGCTCAAGCTGGAAGGCAAATCCAAGGTCGAGATCAACCGCCGCGTGGAAGAGCTGGTCGCCTCCTTCGACGTCAAGTTCGACCTCAACCGCTATCCGTATGAGATGTCCGGCGGACAGCAACAGACCGCCTCCATCATGCGCGCGCTGGCGCCGGGGCCGGAGGTGCTGTTCCTTGACGAACCGTTCTCCGCGCTCGACTTCGAGATGACGCTGTTCATCCGCGAAAAGCTGCAGGAAGTCTTCATGCAAACCGGCACCACCATGATGCTGGTCTCGCACGATCTGGAAGAAGCCGTCTATCTCGCCGACGAGATCCTGCTGCTGACCAAGCGTCCGACCAAGGTGGCGCACATCCTGCATTACGACGATGTCCGTCCGCGCACGGTGGAGACCCTGACGCAGCCGCGCTTCATCGAAGCCAAGAAGATGAGCCTGAAGATTTTCCAGACCGAAGTCAGGCGCGAAGCCACGGCGCAACCGCCCAGATAATTTGCTGCATGATTTTTTGAACACCACTTTGCCAACAACATCACCAACGTTTCCTTTTACCGGAGCCAAAGATGAACAACCGTCGTGACTTTCTCAAACTGACCGGCGCCGCTGCACTGGGCGCGGCATTTCCGCTGGACCTGCTGGCTGCCGCACCGTTGACGGTCGGCTTCATCTACGTCGGCGCGCGCGACGATTTCGGCTACAACCAGTCGCATGCGCAGGCTGCCGCCATCATCAAGAAAATGCCCGGCATCAAGGTCATCGAAGAAGAGAAAGTGCCGGAAACCGTCGCCGTCCAAAAGACCATGGAAGCGATGATCCAGCAGGACGGCGCATCGCTGATCTTCCCGACCTCGTTCGGCTACTTCGATCCGCACGTGCTGAAAGTCGCGGAGAAATATCCCAAGGTGCGCATCGCCCACTGCGGCGGCCTGTGGACCGCCGGCAAGCATCCACTGAATGTCGGCAGCTTCTTCGGCTACATCGAAGAATGCGAATACCTCAGCGGCGTGGTCGCCGGCCACATGAGCAAATCGAAGAAACTGGCCTTCATCGCCGCCAAGCCTATCCCGCAGGTGCTGCGCAACATCAACGCCTTCACGCTGGGCGCGCAATCGGTGGATCCGTCGATCACCACGCACGTGATCTTCACCGGCGACTGGTCGCTGCCGGTCAAGGAAGCCGAAGCCGCCAACAGCCTGATCGACCAGGGTTGCGACGTCATCACCTGCCACGTCGACGGTCCCAAGGTCATCGTCGAAACCGCCGAGAAGCGCGGCATCATGACCTGCGGCTATCACGCCAGCCAGGCCGCGCTCGCGCCCAAGGGCTACCTCACTGGCGCCGAGTGGAATTGGGCGACGCCGTACACGGAAATCGTGAAAGCCACGGTCGAAGGCAAACCGATGATCAACTTCCTGCGCGGCGGCCTCAAGGACAACTTCGTGAAAATGTCGCCGTACGGCGCCAACGTCAGCGCCGCCGCCAAGAAGAAGGCCGATGACGTGAAGGCGCAAATGCTGGCCGGCAAATTCCAGATCTTCAAGGGCCCGATCAAGGACAACAAGGGCGCGGTCGTGATCCCGGCCGGCACGACGCAGGTGCAGACCGATGTGGCGCTGGAGAAGATGAATTATCTGGTGGCGGGCGTCGTCGGTCAGGTATGAAAACTGCTTAACACCATGTGGCGCGGCAGCGCGTTGCAGCGATGGCTACCTATCGCTGCAACGCGCCTTGGCTGCCTCGTAAAGATTTTCTCGCCCTTCACGTTCATCGATCGCCATGACCACACACGACCGCGCGGAAAACAGGGTTTTCATTTTACGGCTCAAAGCCCGTGCTGCCGTCACGCTGGCGCCGGTGCTGCCGACGCTGTGTGCATTGAGCGGCGCACTGTTGCTGTTCGTGCTGTTCCTTCTGGTGCAGGGCAAGCCCGCCACCGAGGCTTGCCTGTTGATTTTCCAGGGCGCTTTCGGCTCCATGTTCGCCTGGCAGAATACCTTGCAGCGCGCCGCGCCCTTGTTGTTGACCGCCTTGTGCGTGGCGCTGCCGGCGCGCGTCGGCCTGATCGTCATCGGCGGCGAAGGCGCGCTGGCGATGGGCGGTTTGTTTGCCGCCGTGCTCCCCTCTTTTCTACCGGCGCTGTCGCCGTGGATCATGCTGCCGGCGATGGCCGTCGTCGCCATGATTGCCGGAGGTCTGTGGATTGCCCTGTGCGGCGCCTTGCGCCAATGGCGCGGCGTCAACGAAACGATTTCCAGCCTGCTGCTTTCCTACATTGCAGTCGCATTGTTCAAACATCTGGTCGAAGGTCCGCTGCGCGATCCTGCCAGTCTCAACAAACCGTCCACTTTGCCGCTGCCGGAAGCCTATCTGATCAATCCCCTGCCCGGACTCGACGTGCATTGGGGCCTGGTGTGGGGTGCGCTGGCCTGCATGGCGGCATGGATTTTCCTACGCCATAGCGTGACCGGTTTCGCCATGGCGATTGCCGGCGGCAACGGCCGCACCGCGCGTCTGGTCGGCCTGCCGGTCAATCGCCTGGTCGTGATCGCCTGTGCAATGGGAGGCGCTGCGTCGGGCTTGGCCGGCATGTTCGAAGTCACCGCCGTGCACGGCAGCGCCAATAGCGCGCTACTGGCAGGTTACGGATTCAGCGGCATCCTGGTGGCCTTTGCGGCGCGCCAGAATCCGCTCGCCATCATCGTTTGCGCGGTCGTCATCGGCGGCGTCGAAGCCAGCGGCAGCCTGCTGCAACGCCGCCTCGACCTGCCCGACGCCACCACGCTGGTGTTGCAGGGACTGCTGTTCTGCAATCTGCTGGCGTGGGAAGCCATTACCGGCCGACTCGCCGCGCTGAAAACACGCTGGCAGGTGCAGGCGCAACCGCTGCCGACGACAACAGCGGAGACCAGCCATGTCTGATTTCGATTTCACCACGCTGCTGCTGGCCTTGTTCGCCGGCGCCATCCGGGTCGGCACGCCCTTCCTCTTCGTCAGCCTGGGTGAATGCCTGACCGAAAAGGGCGGTCGCGTGAATCTTGGATTGGAAGGCATCCTGGTCTGCGGCGCGATGACCGGTTACGCCGTGTCTTTCTTCTCCGGCTCGGCCTGGCTGGGTGTGCTGGCGGCGGGGGCCTCCGGCATGTTGCTCGGCACCTTGCACGGACTGGTGTGTTCGCTGCCGCGCGTCAATGACATTGCATTCGGCATCGCGCTGATGTTGCTCGGCACCGGCCTCGCCTTCTTCCTCGGCAAACCGTTCATCCAGCCGCAGGCGGCGATGCTGCCGTCGATCGATCTCGGCGGCTGGAGCAGCAATCCGCATCTGCATCACGCGCTGGAAATCAATGCGCTGTTCCTGATCGGCGTATTGCTTGCCGCCGCCTTGCAATGGGGACTGTCGAGCACCAGCTGGGGTCTGGCGCTGCGCCTGGTCGGCGACCATGCCGAGACGGCGCGCGCCCTCGGTTATCGCATCAATCTGACGCGCATCGTCGCCACTGCCTGCGGCGGATTTCTGGCAGCGGTAGGCGGCGCCTATCTGTCGTTGTATTACCCCGGCAGCTGGAACGAAGGCCTGTCCAGCGGACAAGGCCTGATGGCGGTGGCGCTGGTGATTTTTGCGCGCTGGCAGCCGCTGCGCTGCCTGCTCGCGGCGCTGCTGTTCGGCGCCGCCGGCGCGCTCGGCCCGGCCTTGCAGGCGGTTGGCGTCACGTCGGGCTATTACCTGTTCAACGCTGCGCCTTACGCGCTGACCTTGCTGATCATGATCATTACCTGCCGTCCCGATCGCACGCTGTCGAGCGCACCGGGCGAACTCAGCCTTACCAGATAAATCAGGAGAAACCGACATGTCCGAATTGTTCATCCAGTCCGAACCCTACCCGTGGCCCTACGACGGTGCGCTGAAGCCGGGAAATACTGCACTGATCGTGATCGACATGCAGACCGACTTCTGCGGCATCGGCGGCTACGTCGACAAGATGGGCTACGACCTGTCGCTCACGCGCGCGCCGATCGCGCCGATCAAGAGCGTGCTGAGCGCCATGCGCGCCGGCGGCTACACCATCATCCACACCCGCGAAGGCCATCGCCCCGACCTGTCCGACCTGCCTGCCAACAAGCGCTGGCGCTCGCGCCGGATCGGCACCAACGGCGTCGGCATCGGCGATGACGGCCCCTGCGGCAAGATCCTCGTGCGCGGCGAACCGGGCTGGGAAATCATTCCGGAGCTGGCGCCGTTGCCCGGCGAAATCATCATCGACAAACCCGGCAAGGGCTCGTTCTGCGCCACCGACCTGGAACTGGTGCTGCACACGCGCGGCATCCGCAACCTGATCCTGACCGGCATCACCACCGACGTCTGCGTCCACACCACCATGCGCGAAGCCAACGACCGCGGCTTCGAATGCGTGATGCTGGCCGACTGCTGCGGCGCCACCGATCACAACAATCACCTCGCTGCGCTGTCGATGATCAAGATGCAGGGCGGCGTGTTCGGCGCAGTGTCGGACTCATCGTCGCTGCTGCAAGCGATAGGAAAATAATCATGCACGCGCTTGAGCTGGAAGTCATCGGCGCCGGCAAATCCTTCGGCGAATTCCGCGCGCTGGACGAGGTCTCGATCAAGATCAAGGCCGGCACCATCCACGCGCTGCTGGGCGAAAACGGCGCCGGAAAAAGCACGCTGGTCAAAGGCCTGGTCGGCTACAGTCCGCTCGATCAGGGCATCATCCAGGCCGATCGCCGCGAGGTGGAAATCCGCGGTCCGCGCGTGCCCAACACGCTGGGCATCGGCATGGTGTATCAGCACTTCACGCTGGCGCCCAGCCTTTCCGTGGCGGAAAACCTGCTGCTGGCGCGCGGCCTGATGCGCTGGCGCATCCACTGGAACCTGGAACGCCAGGTACTGGAAGAATTCATGGAGGCGATGCCGTTCCGGCTCGATCTCGACCGCCTCATCAGCAGCCTGTCCGCCGGCGAAAAACAGAAGCTCGAAATCCTCAAGCAACTCTATCTGCGGCGCCGCCTGCTGATCCTCGACGAGCCGACCTCGGTGCTCACGCCGCAGGAAGCCGACGAAGTGCTCGGCCTGATGCGCGACCTGACGCGCCGCGAAGAACTGACGGTGCTGATGATCACGCACAAGTTCCACGAAGTCACGGCTTACGCCGACGACGTCACGGTGCTGCGCAAGGGACGTCTGGTCGGCAGCGCAGCGGTAGCCGACACCAACCCCGCCGAACTCGCGCACTGGATGATGGGACAGGCGCGCGTCGAAAAAGAAGCCGTGGCGCGTCCGCCGGTGCCTGCCGATGCGCCGGTCGGCCTGAAGGTCGATTCGCTGCTGGTGCTCAATGACCGTGGCGTCACCGCCGTCAATACGCTGTCGCTGCAAGTCAGGCGCGGCGAAATCGTCGGCCTGGCCGGCATCTCCGGCAACGGCCAGAAAGAACTGGTGGAAGCCCTGCTCGGCCAGCGCCGCCGCTTGTCCGGCGAAGTGCAGATCAACGGCGCGGACTATCAGGCCAGCCGTACCGAAATGCGCGAACGCAAGGTCTTTGCGCTGCCGGAGGAGCCGCTGCGCAACGCCTGCATCGCCGGCATGAACGTGGCTGAAAACATGGCGCTGCGCAACTTCGATGTCGCCCCCTTCCGCCGCAGCGGCTGGCTGCGCTGGAGCGTCAATCGCGCCGCCATGCGCAAGCAGGCGCAGGCCCTGATCACCGCCTTCAACGTCAAACCGCCGCTGCCGGAACGCGCCATCGGCACACTCTCGGGCGGCAACGTGCAACGCGCCGTGCTGGCGCGCGAGCTGGGCGATTCCACACGGCAGGAAGATGCCGTCAACGTGCTGATCGTCGCCAATCCGGTGTTCGGACTGGACTTCGCCTCGGTCGCCGACATCCATGCGCGTCTGTTGCAGGCGCGCGCATTGGGCACGGCGATCTTGCTGGTCAGCGAAGATCTTGATGAATTGCTGGAACTGTCGGATCGCATCCTCGTGATGACCGACGGCGCCATCGTGCATGCAAACGATGCGGCCAGCGCCGACCGCGCCGAACTGGGGCGCTGGATGGCCGGACACGGTCAACGCGGAAATCCATCGACAACGCCTGACACGCAACTGGAGACCGCATGATTACCGTCGACGCCATTCCCTATCCTTACCAATTCGACAGCCGCCACACGGCGCTGGTGGTGATCGACATGCAGCGCGATTTCGTCGAGGAAGGCGGCTTCGGCAGCGTGCTCGGCAACGACGTGCGGCCGCTGGCGACCATCGTGCCGGCGGTGGCGAAACTGCTGACGCTGGCACGCGCACACGGCATGCTGGTGGTCCACACGCGCGAGTCGCATTTGCCGGACCTGTCCGATTGCCCGCCGGCCAAACTCAAGCGCGGCAATCCCACATTAGGTATCGGCGACGAGGGCCCGATGGGACGCATCCTGGTGCGCGGCGAACCGGGTAACCAGATCCTGCCGCTGCTGGCGCCGCTGGATGGCGAGCTGGTGATCGACAAACCCGGTAAAGGCGCGTTCTACGCCACCGACCTGCACGCGCAATTGCAGGCCCGCGGCATCACGCACCTGCTGTTTGCCGGCGTCACGACCGAAGTCTGCGTGCAGACCTCGATGCGCGAAGCCAACGACCGCGGCTACGAATGCCTGATCGTGGAAGACGCCTGCGCCAGCTATTTCCCCGTCTTCCACCAGGCCACGCTGGCCATGCTGACCGCGCAAGGCGGCATCGTCGGCTGGCAGGCGCCGCTGTCCACGCTGCAAACCGCATTCAAGGAAACTGCCGGAGAATCCGTATCATGAGTCCGCAAGTCAATCTGCCGCACATCGTGGAAGAAGTCGAACAAGCCTTTGCCGACTATGAACACGCCCTGTTGATCCATGACGTGCCCGCGCTGGATCGCTGGTTCTGGTACGACCCGCAGACGGTGCGTTACGGCGTGGGCGAAATCCTGCTGGGCGGCGAGGCGATCCGCCAGTACCGCCAGACCTGCGCGCCGGTGCATCCCTCGCGCAAGCTGCATCGCACGGTGGTCACGACCTTCGGCAGCGACTATGCTACCGTCAGTACCGAGTTCAGCGCCGACGACTCGGATAAAATCGGCCGCCAGATGCAGACTTGGGTGCGCATGGAAGCCGGCTGGCGTATCGTCGCCGCCCATGTCAGCCTGATGCCGTAAAACTTTTGTTCCGATTTTCCTTTTGTATTGACGACGTTCCGCCATGACCGTAACTGCCGCAAATCCGCTTGCTGAACAGGTTTACAACCGGCTCAAGGAAGACATCTTCAATTTTCGCCTGTTGCCGGGGGACAATTTCACCGAAACCGAGATGGCGCTGTCTTACGGCGTCTCCCGCACGCCATTGCGCGACGCCTTGTTCCGGATGCAGCGCGAAGGCTATCTGGACGTCGGTTTCCGGCGCGGCTGGAAGGTGCGGCCGATCGACTTCGATCGCCTCGACAATCTCTACGACCTGCGCATCGTGCTGGAAATGGCGGCGCTGGAACGCCTGTGCCAGAACCCCGATCCTTCGCCGGGCCTGGAAGAACTGAACGCCGTCTGGCTGGTGCCGGAAGAACAACGCGAAAGCGAAGCGGTCAAGGTCGCCGAGCTTGATGAAAGCTTCCATACCAACCTGGTCGCCGCCGCCGGCAACGAGGAAATGACGCGCATCCACACCGAAGTCACCGAAAAAATCCGCATCGTGCGCCGGCTCGATTTCCTGAAAAAGAACCGCGTGCTGGCGACCTACGAAGAACACGGCAAGATCCTCAAGCTGATCGCCAAGCGCAAGGCCACCGAAGCCCAGATCCTGCTGCGCGCCCACATCACGCAAAGCAAGCTGGAGGTGCGCAAGATCACCATCTGGATGCTGGCCGAAGCGCGCCAGGAGCAGGTGCAGACGCAAACGTAGTTACTGCCTGCGCCCCTTTGGCGACGTTCAGAGACGCAAGCTCATGAACATGCTGTTCGGATCTTCGCCATAAGTCCCGAACGGGCCGCAGTAGACGAATCCCACGCTCTCGTACAATTGCCGCGCCGGTTTGAAGGCATCAAACGATCCTGTCTCCAGGCTGAGACGTTCGTAGCCGCGCGCTTTGGCCTGTTCGATGATATGCGCCAGCATCGCCCGGCCTGCGCCTTTGCGGCGCAGCGCTTCCGGGGTGCGCATGGATTTGATCTCGCCATGCCGGCAGTCAAGCTCCTTGAGCGCGCCGCAACCGATCAGTTGCGACCCCTCCCATGCCGTCCAGAACGTGATGTCCGGGCTGCGCAGCTTGTCGAGATCAAGTGCATGCACGCTTTCGGGCGGCGATATCTCGCGCATATTGCGCAAATGTTCTTCCAGCAAGGCATGAATTGCGGGCCGCGAAAGGTCGTCCATTTCTATTTGCATGGCTGTTCCCTGATGTCGTGACGTCTCGATGGCGAGGCTTCTGAGGCGAACATTATGCCCAGAGATGCGCGAGAGAACGTTAATGTCAGGCAATATTTCCAAAATAAAATGATTTCAATTTGACAATGTCGTGCCGCAAGCCAGCCTCCCGGACATGGTCGCCGCCCCGACCAGGCGTCGCCATCGCTTGTTTCCCGCCGTTTCACCGCCAAATCAGGGGTAAGCCTCCGAAAACATTTATAATGGAAGGCTTTTGCAACGGCATCACTTTTCACCTCTTCCATGAAGGTATTTCGCGGACTTCCCAATGCTGAATCGCGTGCGCCCTGCGCGCTGACGATCGGCAACTTCGACGGCGTGCACCGTGGCCACCAGGCGCTGCTGGCACAGGTGCGCGAAGCTGCAAGCCGCCTGAACCTGGATGCCGCCGTGATGACGTTCGAACCGCATCCGCGCGAATTCTTCGCGCAACTGGCCGGTACCCCGGAAAAAGCCCCGCAACGCATCGCCAACCTGCGCGACAAGCTGCAATCGCTGTCCAACGCCGGCGTCGATCGCGTGATCGTGGAACATTTCAACGCCAACTTCGCCGCCCTGTCGCCGCAAGACTTCATCGAAAAGATCCTGATCCAGGGCTTGCACGTGCGCTGGCTGCTGGTGGGCGAAGACTTCTGCTTCGGTTCCCGCCGCGCCGGCAACATCCAGACCCTGATCGACGCCGGCAAGCAATACGGTTTTGAAGTGCACACCATGCCCAACGTGAACAACGCAGGCGTGCGCATCTCGTCGTCGGCCATCCGCGCGGCGCTGGCCGAGGCGGATTTCCCGCATGCGCGCCAGTTGCTGGGCCACTCCTATGCGATCTCCGGCCATGTGGTGCACGGCAAGAAGCTCGGCCGCACCATCGGCTTCCCGACGCTGAACATGCGCGTGGGCCACAAGCGGCCGGCATTGTCGGGCATCTTTATCGTGCAGGTGCACGGACTGGGCGACCAGCCTCTGCCGGCGGTGGCCAGCCTGGGCGTGCGCCCGACCGTGGACGACAGCGGCCGCGTGCTGCTGGAAACGCACATCTTCGATTACAGCGGCGATTGCTACGGCAAGCTGCTGCGCGTGGAATTTTTGAAGAAATTGCGCGACGAAGAGAAATACGTCGACCTGCCGACATTGACGGCAGCCATTGAGCGCGATGCGCAACAGGCGCGTGCCTGGTTCAAGGAACAGGCGAGTTTCGCCGTGTCCGCCACCGACCGAATTTGACGCTGGACCGCCCCGCTCGCCGGCAGTGATTTGCGGCGACGCTTCTTACAGTATCAACAGCCGGATCAGCTACCCCAGCCGTCACCGATTTCCAGAATTTAACCGAAAACAACTTATGTCGAACAACGAATCCTCCAAGCCAAACAAGCCGGGCAAACCTGAAGGCAAGCCGGCCGGCAAGTATCCGGTCAACATGACCGAGACCGCTTTCCCGATGCGCGGCGATCTCGCCAAGCGCGAGCCGCAATGGGTCAAGGAATGGCAGAGCAAGAAACTGTATCAGCGCATCCGCCAGGCGTCGGCCGGCCGGCCCAAGTTCATCCTGCATGACGGTCCTCCGTATGCCAACGGCGAAATCCACCTGGGCCACGCCGTCAACAAGATCCTCAAGGACATGATCGTCAAGGCCCGCAACATGGCCGGCTTCGACGCGCAATACGTGCCGGGCTGGGATTGCCACGGCATGCCGATCGAAATCCAGATCGAAAAGAAATACGGCAAGAACCTGCCGGTGGCCGAGGTGCAAGCCAAGGCGCGCGCCTACGCCAACGAACAGATCGAGCTGCAAAAGAAGGATTTCATCCGCCTGGGCGTACTGGGCGAATGGGACAATCCGTACAAGACCATGAACTTCTCCAACGAAGCCGACGAGCTGCGCGCGCTCGGCACGATTCTGGAGAAGGGTTACGTCTATCGCGGCCTGAAGCCGGTCAACTGGTGTTTCGACTGCGGCTCTGCATTGGCGGAAGCGGAAGTGGAATACCAGGACAAGCGCGATCCGGCCATCGACGTCGGCTTCCCGTTTGCGGAACACGACAAGATCGCCAAGGCCTTCGGCCTGGCCAAGCTGCCTGCAGACAAGGGCTACATCGTCATCTGGACCACCACGCCATGGACCATCCCGTCCAACCAGGCGCTGAACGTGCATCCGGAATTCGACTACGCGCTGGTGCAGACCGAGCGCAACGGCGAACCGACGCTGCTGATCCTGGCCAAGGACCTGGTCGAATCCTGCCTGCAACGCTACGGCCTGGAAGGCAAGGTCATCGCCACCGCCAAGGGCGAGGCGCTGTCGCTGATCGCCTTCCATCATCCGCTGGCGACCGCCGACAAGGGTTACGATCGCCTGTCGCCGATCTACCTGGGCGAGTACGTGACCGCCGACAGCGGCACCGGCATCGTCCACTCGGCGCCTGCCTACGGTATCGAAGACTTTGTCTCGTGCAAGGCGCACGGCATGAAGGACGACGACATCATCAGCCCGGTCATGGGCGACGGCCGCTATGCCTCGTCGCTGCCGCTGTTCGCCGGCCTGACGATCTGGGAAGCGTCGAAGCCGATCTGCGCCAAGCTGGAAGAAACCGGCGCGCTGTTCAAGCTGGTGATGTTCGACCACAGCTACATGCACTGCTGGCGCCACAAGACGCCGATCATTTATCGCGCCACCTCGCAATGGTTCGCGAGCATGGACAACACGCCCAAGGACGGCGGCAAGAGCCTGCGCGAAACCGCGCTGCAAGGCATCGAAGACACCGCCTTCTTCCCGGCATGGGGCAAGGCGCGCCTGCACGGCATGATCGCCAACCGTCCCGACTGGACACTGTCGCGCCAACGCCAATGGGGCGTGCCGATGGCGTTCTTCGTGCACAAGGAAACCGGCCTGCTGCATCCGCGCACGCCCGAGCTGCTGGAGCAGATCGCCCAACGCATCGAGCAAGGCGGCATCGAGGCATGGCAGACGCTGGATCCGAAAGAATTACTGGGCGACGAGGCCGACCAGTACCTGAAGAACAAGGACACGCTGGACGTCTGGTTCGATTCCGGTTCGACCCATCAGACCGTGCTGCGCGGTTCACACAAGCAGGAGTTGCAATTCCCGGCCGATCTATATCTGGAAGGTTCGGACCAGCATCGCGGCTGGTTCCACTCCTCGCTGCTGACGTCGTCGATGCTGAACGGCCGCGCGCCCTACAAGGCGCTGCTGACGCACGGCTTCGTGGTCGACGGCGAAGGCCGCAAGATGTCGAAGTCGCTCAAGAACGGCGTCGAACCGCAAAAGGTGGCCGACTCGCTGGGCGCGGAAATTCTGCGTCTGTGGGTGGCGTCGAGCGATTACTCCGGCGAGATCTCGATCTCCGACGAAATCCTCAAGCGCGTCACTGAGGCCTATCGCCGCATCCGCAATACGCTGCGCTTCCTGCTGGCCAATACTGCCGATTTCGACATGGCCAAGAACGCCGTGCCGGTCGCCGAGATGCTGGAAATCGACCGCTACGCGATCGCCAACATGGCCAACCTGCAAAAGGAAATCCTGGCGCACTACGAGACCTACGAGTTCCACCCGGTCGTCTCCAAGCTGCAGATGTATTGCTCGGAAGATCTGGGCGGCTTTTACCTCGACATCCTCAAGGATCGCCTGTACACCAGCGGCGTCGATTCGCACGCGCGCCGTTCGGCGCAGACCGCGATCTGGCACATCACCCAGGCGCTGCTGCGCCTGATGGCGCCGACGCTGTCGTTCACGGCGGAAGAGGCATGGAGCTTCTTTGCCGGCAAGGATGCCTTTGCCGAGAGCAGCGAAACCATCTTCTCGCAGACGTATTACACGCTGCCGGAAGTGGCGCAGGCTGAGGCGCTGGTCGCCAAGTTCAACGTGCTGCACGAAGTGCGCGCGGCCGTGACCAAGCAACTGGAAGAAGTCCGCATCGCAGGCAACATCGGCTCCTCGCTGCAGGCGGAAGTCGAGCTCAAGGTCAGCGGCGACAAGGTGGCCTTGCTGCAAAGCCTGGGCGACGACCTGAAGTTCGTGCTGATCACGTCGGCGGCCAAGGTCACTGCGGTGGAGGCGGAAGCCGACGAAGCCATCGTCGTCACGCCGTCGGCCAATCAGAAATGCGAGCGCTGCTGGCACTATCGCGCCGACGTTGGTTCGCATGCCGAGCACGAAGGCCTGTGCGGCCGTTGCGTCGCCAATTTGTTCGGCAGCGGCGAAGACCGCCACTTCGCTTAAGCAACAGGAAAGTCGGCACGTGACGAATAGCGCGTGCCGGCTTTCTCCCTCGATATCATCCACGTCCGCATTCATCATCCATGGCCTCCAATAAAAAACGCCTCATGCCCAGCTCCAGCAATAACAACAGCCTGCTGCCATGGCTGGGTATTTCGCTGATCGTGCTGCTGCTGGATCAGCTGTCCAAGATCACGATCCTCAAACTGTTCCACTACGGCGAATCGCGGCCGATTACCGGCTTCTTCAATCTGGTGCTGGTGTATAACAAAGGCGCGGCTTTCAGTTTCCTCGCGGCCGAGTCGGGCTGGCAACGCCACCTGTTCACCGCCATCGGCATTGCTGCGGCGATCTACATCATTTACCTGCTGCGCAAGCACGCCGGCCAGCGCATGTTCTGCTGGGCGCTGGCGCTGATCCTGGGCGGCGCCATCGGCAACGTGATCGATCGCGTCGTGTACGGTCACGTGATCGACTTCCTCGACGTCTTCGTCGGCAGTTGGCACTGGCCGGCGTTCAACATCGCCGATAGTGCGATCTGCGTAGGTGCGGTATTGTTCGTGCTGGATGAGTTGCGCCGCGTCGGCAAATAGATGTCGGACGGCAAGGCTGCGGTCGCTTGCTTAATGGCTGCCGCAGTCGTCATGAATGAGTTCTATAAGGAGTAAGGCAATGGACCTCGCTGGCAAAAAAATCCTTCTCGGCCTGACCGGCGGCGTGGCATGCTACAAGGCTGCCGAACTCGCACGCGGCCTCGGCAAGGCCGGCGCTTCGGTGCAGGTCGTCATGACCCAGGCGGCGACGCAGTTCATCACCACCATCACCATGCAGGCGCTGACCGGCAACACGGTCTACACCGATCAATGGGATGCGCGCATCGAGAACAACATGCCGCACATCGACCTGACGCGCGGCATCGACGCGATCGTGATCGTCCCCTGCTCCACCGATTTCATCTTCAAACTCGCGCACGGCGCTTGCGACGACTTGCTGTCGACGCTGTGCGTGGCGCGTCCGCATGGCGTGCCGCTGATGATCGCCCCGGCCATGAACGTCGAGATGTGGCAGAACCCGGCGACCCAGCGCAACATCGCGCAGGTGCAGCAGGACGGCATCAAGCTGCTCGGCCCCGATTCGGGCGACCAGGCCTGCGGCGAAGTCGGCTATGGCCGCATGCTGGAACCCGAACAACTGCTGGAAGAAATCATCGCCGTCTTCCAGCCCAAGCTGCTGGCCGGCCGCCGCGTGCTGCTGACGGCAGGACCGACATTCGAGCCGATCGACCCGGTGCGCGGCATCACCAATCTGTCGTCAGGCAAGATGGGCTATGCGCTTGCGCGCGCGGCACGGGAAGCCGGCGCCGAAGTCGTGCTGGTATCCGGTCCGACGGCTTTGGATGCACCTTACGGCGTGCGCCGCATCGATGTGCAGACGGCGCAGCAAATGCATGATGCGGTGTTCGCCAACGTGGCGGGACAGGATGTCTTCATCGCGGTGGCGGCGGTGGCCGACTGGCGCGTCGCCAACGTCAGCAACCAGAAGATCAAGAAGAACGCCGACGACGGCAGCCTGCAATTGTCGTTCGAACAGAATGCAGACATTCTCGCCGACGTCGCCGCTTTGCCGAAACGTCCTTACTGCGTGGGCTTTGCGGCCGAGTCAGAAAACCTCGAACAATACGGCGCCGCCAAACGTATGAAAAAGAATATTCCCCTGTTGGTCGGCAACATCGGCCATCAGACGTTCGGCAAGGATGAAAACGCGCTGACGCTGTTCGACGACAAAGGCCACACCAGCCTGCCGCGCGCCGATAAGCAAACGCTGGCGCGGCAACTGGTGCGCGAGATTGCGCATCGCCTGTCCGCATCAAGCACTCACTGATTTTTAACTTTTATTATTTTTGTTCCCATGAAAACTATCGACGTCAAAATCCTCGACCCGCGCATGAAAGACCAACTGCCCGCCTACGCCACCGCCGGCAGCGCCGGACTGGACCTGCGCGCCTGCCTGGACGCGCCGCTGACGATCGCACCGGGAACCACGCATCTGATCCCGACCGGCCTGGCAATCCATGTAGCCGATCCCGGCTATGCGGCGATCATCCTGCCGCGCAGCGGCCTGGGCCACAAGCACGGCATCGTGCTGGGCAATCTGGTGGGGCTGATCGACTCCGATTATCAGGGGCAATTGATGGTCTCGACATGGAACCGCGGCCAGACCGAGTTTGTCCTAAACCCCATGGAGCGCCTGGCGCAACTCGTGATCGTTCCCGTCATGCAGGTCGGCTTCAACGTGGTTGAAGAATTCGACAGCAGCGAACGCGGCGCAGGCGGCTTCGGCAGCACCGGCAAACATTAAGGAGTATTGGATGCGCGCAAGACACCAGGAATATTGGGGAAAAATAAAAATAGCGCTGGCCGTCGTTCCGGCAGCATTACTCGCAGCATGCGTCACACCGCAGGATGGCGGCAACCTCAATAAACCGGCGCAAACCGTGACAGCGCCCGCAGCCGTCAAGGCGTCCGTGTTGACGCCCGATCAGGTCGCCCTGCGCGCGCTGACGGCGCAGCAGGATCGCCTGTACAACGTCGCGGCGCCGCTGCTGACCGGCAACGCGCCGCTGTGCCGCGGCAACGCGCGCAACCTGCTCGGCTTCACCGCCAAGAACAAGTATTCCTATCCGACGGAGTTCGTCAACGCGGCGCAATCGCTGGGTTTTGACGATCGCCTGCAAGTCACCGGCGTGTTGCCCGGCAGCGGCGCCGCCAAGAGCGGCATTCAACGCGGCGACGTGTTGCTCGCGGTTGCCGACAAGCCTCTGCAGCAAGGCCCCGACGCCGAGCGCCAGGCCGCCAATTTGCTGGGACCTCTGGTCACCAACGGCCGCGCGCCGATCAAGCTGACCGTGATGCGCAACAAGGCACAACAAAACGTCATCGTGCCGTTGACGCTGGCCTGTGCCTTCAGCATCGAGCTGGGCAACGCCGACAACGTCAATACCTACGCCGACGGCCGCCGCGTGCTGATCACGCGCGGCATGATGAATTTTGCGAAGTCGGATGAAGAGCTGGCCTACCTGATCGCCAAGGACATGGCGCACAACTCGCTGGGGCATGCCATTCGTCAGCGCATGGTGGCGACCACCGGCGGCGTGATCGACAACCTGATGCGCGCACAGCCGGATCCGACCGCGACGGCCGGCACCGGCGGCATTCGTCCGTATCCGCAGGATCTGGACGCCGCAGCCGACAATATGGCGCTGTACATGCTGGTGCGCGCCGGCTACAGCATCGACGGCTATGCGGCCTTCTGGCAGCGCCTGGCGTCGCAGTATCCCGCCAGCGTACCGAACGGTTACACGGCGTTGCATCCGGCGACTGCTTATCGCATGACCATGATCGACAAGTCGACGCAAGCGCTCAAGGCCAAACAGGCTTCAGGGAAGCCGCTGACGCCGTGATGCGAACCCGGTGATGGAACGGTACACCGAATGCCATCACGCGCTTCCGGATAGCTTCCGGTTCGTCTAAGCGATGCACCGTGCCAGCAGCGGAGCAACAAGACAGGCAACAAAGCAAAAAGGCCGGAACGATCAAACGTTCCGGCCTTTTTGTTGGTTCTGCTGCTTGCTGCTCCGGCACACCTCGCGATGCGCCGACGTTGTCGAGACGGCTTTATTCGACTTCCAGCTTTTCCTGCGGTTCTTCCGGCGGAGGCGTCGGATCGTCGCCTTCGGGGAATTCCAGCTTGACCTGATCCTTGTCGTCCAGCTCGACGGTGACGCGGCCGCCGTTGACCAGACGGCCAAACAGCAGTTCGTCGGCCAGCGCCTTGCGGATCATGTCCTGGATCAGACGCGACATCGGACGCGCGCCCATCAGCGGATCGAAGCCCTTCTTGCTCAGGAACTTGCGCAATGTGTCCGAGAATACGGCTTCCACTTTTTTCTCGTGCAGTTGCTCTTCCAGTTGCATCAGGAACTTGTCGACCACGCGCAGGATGATTTCCTCGTCCAGCGCGCCGAAGCTGATGATCGAATCCAGCCGGTTGCGGAATTCCGGTGTGAACATGCGCTTGATGTCCGCCATCTCGTCGCCGGCTTCCTTCTTGTCGGTGAAACCGATCGAACGCTTTTGCAGGCTTTCTGCGCCGGCATTCGTGGTCATCACGATGATGACATTGCGGAAGTCGGTCTTGCGACCGTTGTTGTCGGTCAGCGTGCCGTGATCCATCACCTGCAGCAGGATATTGAAAATATCCGGATGCGCCTTTTCGATTTCATCCAGCAGCAGCACGGCATGTGGCTTCTTGGTGATCGCTTCGGTCAGCAAACCGCCCTGGTCGAAACCGACGTAACCCGGCGGCGCGCCGATCAAACGGCTGACCGCATGACGTTCCATGTATTCGGACATGTCGAAACGAATCAGCTCGATGCCGAGGATGAATGCCAGTTGCTTCGCCACTTCGGTCTTGCCCACGCCGGTCGGACCGGAGAACAGGAAGGAGCCGATCGGCTTGTCGGTCTTGCCCAGCCCGGCACGCGCCATCTTGATGGCGGACGCCAATGCTTCAATCGCAGGATCCTGACCGAACACGACGTTCTTGAGGTCGCGATCAATCGTTTGCAGCTTGGTGCGGTCGTCCTGATTGACGGATTGCGGCGGAATGCGCGCGATCTTGGAGATGATCTCTTCGATCTCGGACTTGCCGATGGTCTTCTTCTGCTTCGACTTCGGCAGGATGCGTTGCGCGGCGCCGGCTTCGTCGATGACGTCAA
Source organism: Herbaspirillum sp. CF444 (assembly GCF_000282135.1). Classification (GTDB taxonomy): domain Bacteria; phylum Pseudomonadota; class Gammaproteobacteria; order Burkholderiales; family Burkholderiaceae_D; genus Herbaspirillum. The sequence continues at coordinate 59,167 of NZ_AKJW01000061.1, read as the reverse complement.
TCGCCTTGTCGGGCAAATGACGATCGTTGATGAAGCGTGCTGCCAGCTCGGCTGCGGAAGTCAGCGCGGAAGCGGAATACTTCACGCCATGGTGCTCTTCGAACTTGGACTTCAAACCACGCAAAATCTGGATGGTCTGCTCGACGGTCGGCTCGTTGACGTCGATCTTCTGGAAGCGACGCGACAAGGCGTGATCTTTTTCGAAGACGCCGCGGAATTCGGTGTAAGTCGTCGCGCCGATGCACTTGAGCTGGCCGCTGGACAATGCCGGCTTCAGCAGATTCGATGCGTCCAGCGTGCCACCCGAAGCCGAACCGGCGCCGATGATGGTGTGGATTTCGTCGATGAAGAGAATGCCGTTGGGGCTGTCCTTCAATTGCTTGAGAACGGCTTTCAGGCGTTGCTCGAAATCGCCGCGATACTTGGTGCCGGCCAGCAGAGCGCCCATGTCGAGCGAATACACGACGGCGTTCTTGAGGATTTCCGGCACGTCGCTCTGGGTGATGCGCCATGCCAGGCCTTCGGCGATGGCGGTCTTGCCGACGCCGGCTTCGCCGACCAGCAACGGATTGTTCTTGCGGCGGCGGCACAAGGTCTGGATCACACGCTCGACTTCGGCGTCGCGGCCGATCAGCGGATCGATCTTGCCTTCTGCGGCAGCCTTGTTCAGATTCTGGGTGAACTGATCGAGAGGACTTTCCTTTTGCTGGCCTTCGGTCTGCACGTCTTCCGCTCCTTCAGGCGCTTTTTGCGAATCGACTTGCTGATCCTTGCGCACACCATGAGAAATGAAATTGACTACGTCCAGGCGGGTTACGCCCTGTTGATGCAGATAGTAGACAGCGTGCGAGTCCTTCTCGCCGAAGATGGCGACGAGCACGTTGGCGCCGGTCACTTCCTTCTTGCCGTTGGAAGCCGACTGCACGTGCATGATCGCGCGCTGAATCACGCGCTGGAAACCCAGCGTCGGTTGCGTGTCGACTTCATTGGTGCCGGGAACGGTCGGCGTATTATCGGTAATAAAATTGGTCAGCGTCTTGCGCAGATCGTCGATATTGACCGAGCACGCGCGCAACACTTCCGCCGCCGATGGATTGTCCAGCAGGGCGAGGAGCAAATGCTCTACCGTGATAAATTCGTGACGGGACTGTCTGGCCTCAACAAATGCCATGTGCAAACTGACTTCCAATTCCTGCGCAATCATGCTTCCTCCATCACGCACTGCAGGGGATGCCCTGCTTTCCTAGCGTGGGTTAATACGAGTTCAACTTTTGTGGATGCGATATCTTTCGGATACACACCACACATACCTTTCCCATCGCGGTGAACTTTGAGCATAATCTGCGTCGCCGTTTCACGGTCTTTGTTGAAGTACTCCTGAATGACTGCGACGACGAATTCCATCGGCGTATAGTCATCGTTCAACAACAATACCTGGTACATAGGAGGCGGCTTGAGCTTTTGCTCCTGCCGCGCCAGGACTGTACCGTTATCATTATCGTGCTTGGTTGCCATGCATCTATTCTAAAACCATCAATCAACTGTGCAACGCACAACGATGAAGAAAATATCCAAATTAAATTAGATATTACGCGTTTTCCTGATAGTCCGCAGATAACGCTTATTTATCGTAAATCAAGAGCACCGCCTCCCATCGAGTGAACAAAAGCTTAATAATTCCACTGAAAACAGCTTGACTTTTGTATTTTTAACGAGAACAATGGAATTCATTGATAAGTAGTTACTGCTTGTTAATACGAAGGGGGCAAGTTTAAGGGGGGCTGCGGACGTTTCAATCTCGCGAGGCTTCTTGCTTTAACGGCTCGTGTGATTTTTTATTAATTGAAAGATGCTTTTATGGCAACAGGTACAGTCAAGTGGTTCAACGATTCTAAGGGCTTTGGCTTTATCACTCCGGACGACGGCGGTGAAGATTTGTTCGCACACTTCTCGGCAATTCAGATGAACGGCTTCAAGACCCTCAAAGAAGGTCAAAAAGTTCAGTTCGAAGTCACGCAAGGCCCCAAAGGCAAGCAAGCTTCCAACATTCAAGCTCCCGCGGCTTAAGTCCTAACCGCTTTGCTAAAAAGCTCCTGCTCTGCAGGAGCTTTTTTTATGTCCGCTCGCCCGGGACAGCGGCATAAAAAAGGCCGGTCGCCCGGCCTTCGATCAATTGCAGCACAGCAAAGCTGCCGGCCCTCATCAGATCACATGTTCTCGATAACAGCATCGCCGAAACCGGAGCAGGACACCTGCGTCGCCCCTTCCATCAGGCGCGCGAAGTCATACGTCACCTTCTTCGAAGAAATCGTCGTTTGCATCGCTTCGACTATGATGGCCGCAGCTTCGGTCCAGCCCATGTGGCGCAACATCATTTCCGCCGACAAGATGAGCGAACCCGGGTTGACGTAATCCTTGCCGGCATATCTTGGCGACGTACCGTGCGTGGCTTCGAACATGGCCACGGAGTCCGACATGTTGGCGCCGGGAGCAATACCGATGCCGCCGACCTGTGCCGCCAGCGCGTCCGAGATGTAGTCGCCATTCAGGTTCAGCGTGGCAATGACGCTATACTCCGCCGGGCGCAGCAGGATCTGCTGCATGAAGGCGTCGGTGATCGAATCCTTGACGATGATATCGCGACCGGTCTTCGGATTTTTCACGCGGACCCATGGACCGTCGTCGATGATCACGCCGCCGAACTCCTTCTGCGCAAGAGCGTAGCCCCAGTCACGGAAGCTGCCTTCGGTGAACTTCATGATATTGCCCTTGTGGACCAGCGTCACCGATGGTTTGTCGTGGTCGATCGCGTACTGAATCGCCTTGCGCACCAAACGCTCGGTGCCTTCCTGCGAAACCGGCTTGATGCCCAGGCTGGAGGTCTCGGGGAAACGCAGCTTCTTGACACCCATTTCCTTGACCAGGAAGTCGATCAGCTTTTTGGCGCCTTCGGAGCCGGCCTGCCATTCGATGCCGGCGTAAATGTCCTCCGAGTTTTCGCGGAAGATGACCATGTTGGTCTTTTCAGGCTCGCGCAGCGGCGACGGCACCCCCTTGAAGTAGCGCACCGGGCGCAGGCAGACATACAGGTCCAGTTGCTGGCGCAGCGACACGTTGAGCGAACGGATGCCACCGCCGACCGGCGTCGTCAACGGTCCCTTGATCGAGACAATGTATTCCTTGACGGCGGCAACGGTCTCTTCCGGCAGCCAGACATCCTCGCCGTACAGCTTGGTTGATTTCTCGCCGGCATAGATTTCCATCCAGCTGATCTTGCGCTTGTCGCCATAGGCTTTTTCAACTGCGGCATTGACGACCTTGAGCATGACAGGCGTGACGTCGCTGCCGGTGCCGTCGCCTTCAATGAATGGAATGATCGGATTGTCCGGGACATTGAGGGAAAAGTCTGCGTTGACGGTAATTTTCTTACCTTCAGACGGCACGTTGATATGTTGGTACATCGTTGTCTCCGACAATTAAACTAAACGGAATGAAGCGAAAAAGCGTGAATGGTCACGGTCGGCCATTCTGAACCGGAATCCGCAAGCGACTTCAGGAAGTAAAATAAAGCAACATCTTATATAAGACATAAGATACCACTTTTGGTATGCATCAGTATTTTACTGAATGTCGTGCCTTTGCAATACCCAGGCTGTAACATTTACCCCGACGCGCTGCCGCATACGTTACCGCTACCTATTCGATTCAATACCTCTTCAGCTCAAGCATGCCTTTGATCTTGTTCAACAAACCGTTTCAGGTCCTGTGCCAATTTTCGGCACATCCTGAGCGCGATACGCTGGCCAATTACCTCGACATCCCCGACATTTATCCCGCCGGTCGTCTTGATGCCGATAGCGAAGGCCTGATGCTGCTTACCGACGACGGTGAACTGCAGCATGAAATCAGCCATCCCAAACGCAAACAGCCGAAAATCTATCTGGTGCAAGTCGACGGCGTACCCGATCGCGATACGCTGGACCGCCTGCGCAATCCGCTCGATCTGGGCGATTTCGTCACGCAGCGAAGCGAAGTGAAACATGTTGAAGAGCCCGGCTGGCTGTGGCCGCGTAATCCGCCGATACGCGTGAGGCAGAGCCAGCCGACCAGTTGGCTGACCATCAAGATATCCGAAGGAAAGAACCGTCAGGTGCGCCGCATGACGGCCGCAGTAGACCTGCCTACTTTGCGACTGGTGCGCATCGCCATCGGCCCGTTTTCCCTGCATACGCACCCGCTCATGCCGGGTGAATGGAAGGCCGTGGATCCTTCAGAGCTGAATCGCCAAACCTGACAATACACTGACAAAAAATCCTCATACTACGCGGGATGCAAAGAAATTTTCTTTTTTGGAATTTTCTGTCAACCAAGCCTCCTGCACGTCGTTATTGGCAATGATTCACGAGAATCACCGTTTTCTTAACATGTTAAATTTGAAGGACTGCAAAATGAAAAAATTGATCGCCGCTCTGATCGCTGGTCTGTTCGCAACTTCCGTGTTCGCACAAGCTGCAGCTCCTGCTGCCCCAGCTGCTGACGCTGCCAAGACTGAAGCAGCTGCACCAAAGGCTAAGAAAGCGAAGAAGGGCCACAAGGCCAAGAAGGCTAAGAAGGCCGCTCCAGCTGCTGACGCTGCTGCTAAGTAATCTAAGCTTTCGCACGACTAAAAGGCAGGCTCGTCCTGCCTTTTTTCATTTCTGCGCCTGATTCATCGATTCGCGCTCCGGCGCCCGGCAGAACGTCGATGCGCCACGAACAATCCATCCTCGCTATAATCCGCTGATCGTTCGTCACCCTCACAACAAATTCATCATGCGCCGTTCACTTGCACTGCTCACCGCACTTGCCGCCTTCGCGACCGCCCTCCCGTCCCACTCCCAGCAACTTCAGAAATTCCCCACCGTCACACTCAACGCCGGCCTGTATCTGATCAAGGCGGAAGTCGCCTCGACCGAAGCCCAGCGCGAGCAAGGCCTGATGTTCCGGGACAAAATGGGCGCCAATGAAGGCATGGTGTTCGCCTTCGGCCAGCCGGCAGGCGTCTGCATGTGGATGAAGAACACGCTGATCCCGCTTTCGGTCGCCTTCATGGACGAAACCGGCAAGATCATCAATATCGAGGAAATGAAGGAACAAACCCTGGATTCGCATTGCGCGACCAAGGCGGCGACCTACGCCCTGGAAATGAACAAGGGCTGGTTCAAGCAAAAGAACATCAAACCGGGCACGGTGATTGAAGGCTTGCCGCGTTAAACATCTGACAACAAGCCCGCAACGCCCACGGCGACGTCGCGGCGCCAAATAGCGTCAATAACAGACAAGGCACAAACAGCAAGCCACGCAGAATGACGCCTGAAAACGCAAAAACCCGCCAAATCGCTTGGGCGGGTTGATGTTTTCGAATCGACATCGCTATCGATTCTGCATTGCGCGGATCTTTACCTAAGCAAAGGATCCGGTCAGCAACAAGAATTAAGCAGCCAGTGCCTTCAGGGCAGCAGCCAGGCGGCTCTTATGGCGAGCAGCCTTGTTCTTGTGAATGATTTTCTTGTCAGCGATGCTGTCAATGGTCGAAACCGACGATTGAAACACGGAAGTCGCAGCAGCCTTGTCGCCTGCAGCGATCGCCTTGCGAACAGCCTTGATTGCTGTACGCAGAGTCGAACGTTGGCTGGAGTTGTGCGCGTTTTGCTTAACAGCTTGACGAGCACGTTTGCGTGCTTGTGCGGTATTTGCCATGAATAATTATCCTAAATCGAGATCGAGAGCATCGCAATCTTGATAACTTGCGAGGCGGAATTCTGTAAAGCCACGGATTATAACCATTTTTCATCAAACTGGCAAATACAACCCCACTATCGCCAACACCCTGTTGCAAAGCGGCTAAATTGCCTGGAATCAACAAACTCGCCGACCCAATTTCTTGCCTTGCCGAACCTTCCGACCCGCGCCTCCTCAAACGCCATCAACCTCGCCCACAACGGCATCAAAGCACCTGCCGCATCAAAAACGAAAGCTATAATGCCGTCCCATGAACTTGCATAAAACGCTTGCCACCGTCTCTGGCATGACGATGCTCTCCCGCATTACCGGCCTCGCAAGAGAAATCCTGTTTGCACGCGCATTCGGCGCCTCGGCCTATACGGATGCGTTCAACGTGGCGTTCCGCATTCCCAACCTGCTGCGCCGCCTCTTCGCCGAAGGCGCCTTCTCGCAGGCGTTCGTCCCCATCCTCGCCGAGTACAAGAACCAGAAAGGCGACGCCGCCACCAAGAACCTGGTTGATCATGTGGCAACAGTGCTGATCTGGGTCATGCTGGCCACCAGCATCGTCGGCATCCTCGCCACGCCGGTCATCGTCTACTTCATCGCCACCGGTCTCAAATACAATCAGGGCGCCTTCGACGCTTCCGTGATGATGACGCGGATCATGTTTCCGTATATCGGTTTCATGGCCTTCGTGGCGCTGGCCGGCGGCATCCTCAACACCTGGCGGGAGTTCAAAATCCCGGCCTTTACCTCGGTGCTGCTGAATGTCTCCTTCATCGTGGCTTCGCTGTTCGTTGCGCCCTACATGGATCAGCCGATCTACGCGATGGCATTCGCGGTCTTCGTCGGCGGCGTATTGCAGGTCGCGCTGCAGATTCCCGCATTGACCAAGATCGGCATGCTGCCGCGCCTGTATCTCAATCCGATGATCGGACTCTCGGATGAAGGCGTCAAACGCGTGCTCAAGAAGATGGGACCGGCCGTGTTCGCCGTCTCGGCCGCGCAGATCAGCCTGATGATCAACACCAACATCGCCTCGCGCCTGGCGCATGGCAGCGTGTCGTGGCTGTCGTATGCCGACCGCCTGATGGAATTCCCCACCGCGCTGCTCGGCGTGGCGCTCGGCACGATCCTGTTGCCCAGCCTGTCCAACGCGCATGCCGAAAACGACATGGTGGAATACTCCTCCCTGCTCGACTGGGGCCTGCGCCTGACCTTTTTGCTGGCGCTGCCTTGCGCCGTCGGCCTGGCGACGCTGTCGGAACCGCTGACCGCGACCTTGTTCCATTACGGCAAGTTCGACACCTTGTCGGTGGCCATGACCGGCAATGCCTTGGTCGCCTATGGCGTCGGCCTGATCGGCCTGATTCTGGTGAAGATTCTCGCGCCCGGCTTCTACGCCAAACAAGACATCCGCACACCGGTCAAGATCGCCATCGGCGTGCTGATTGCGACGCAGCTGATGAATTACATTTTTGTCCCCTGGATCGCCCATGCCGGCCTGGCCTTGTCCATCGGGCTGGGCGCCTGCCTGAATGCGGCGTTTCTGTTCTGGGGACTGCGCCGTCGCAACATCTACACGCCGCAACCGGGATGGCGCATGTTCCTGATCAAGCTGACCGGCGCCCTGTTCCTGCTCGCCGGCGTGGCGCTTGCGGTGGCGCGGCATTTTGACTGGATCGCCATGCGCGCACATCCGGCCGAACGCGTCGGCGCGCTGATGCTGGTGTTTGCCGCCTGCGGCATTGCTTATTTCGGCGCATTGATGGCGATGGGATTCCGCTTCCGCGACTTTAAACGCATTGGCCGCTGACCACTTGCAGCCCTATATTTTCCCTGACAATGTTGCTTTGACGCCCTATTGCCAGGCAAACATTTCACAAGCGCATATATTTTGATAGCATGATCGACATATGACGCTTACACCGCTCGAATATTTTTCTTCGCTGGTTCGTCAAGACGATTCGATTCCGTTATTTGAATCGGCTCTGGCGTTGGGCCAGGATGCGTATCCCGATCTGGATTTTTCCGCTTGCCAGATCGAGATGGACACCTTGGCGCTCAAGCTGAAGCAGCGTCTCTCCGCCGATGCATCGCATATTCAAAAACTGCGCATGCTCAACCATTTCTTTTTCCAGGAATTGGCGTTCGCCGGCAACATCAACAATTATTACGATCCCGACAACAGCTACATCCATCGCGTCATCACGTCGCGCCGCGGCATTCCGATTTCGCTGGCGGTGGTATACATGGAACTAGGGCAGCAGATCGGCCTGAACATGAAGGGAGTTTCCTTCCCCGGCCACTTCCTGATGAAACTGTCGGTGCAGTCCGGCGACATCGTGCTGGACCCGATGAACGGTTCCAGCCTGTCGCGCGAAGAACTGGAAGAACGGCTGGAACCCTATCTGGAGCAACAGGAATACGGCGACGAGCTGCCGCTTGCCGCCTATCTGCGCGCGGCGCACCCGCGCGAGATCCTCACCCGCATGCTGCGCAATTTGAAAGCAATCTTCACCGACGCACAACGCTGGCAGCGCGTGCTCGATGTGCAGGAACGTCTGGTGATTTTATTGCCGGATGAAATTACCGAGCGCCGCGATCGCGGGCTGGCGTATGCAAACATGGCGGAGCCGCAGGCCGCACTGGACGATCTGGAAGCCTATCTGGCCTTGCGCCCCGATGCCGAAGATGCCGACATCATGCGCGAGAAACTGCCGGAGTTGCGCCATGCAAGCCGGCGTCCCAATTGAGGTTGAATTCAGATTGAAGACGCCGTCTCTGCAGAACTGATTACCCCTTGGAACGCGCTTCGATCACTTCCCAGCGTTCCAGATTTTCCAGCAACAAACCGTCGATCTCGGCGAAACGCGCATTCAGGCGCACCGCTGCATCCGCGCCTTGCTTGTAAAGATCCGGATCGGCCAGCTTGGCGGAAATCGCCGCCTGCTCTTCTTCCAGTTGCGCGATCAGCTTGGGCAATTCTTCCAGTTCGCGCTGTTCCTTGTAGCTGAGTTTCTTCGGCTTGGCTGCTGCGGCGGCAGGCGCCGCCTGCACTTCCGCCGGCTTGGATTCAGGCTTGCTGTCCGCCTTCTTCGCCGTCGCCTGCATGTTGGCGCGCACGCGCTCCCAGTCGCTGTAGCCGCCGACATATTCGCGCCACACGCCATCGCCTTCGGAGGCAATCACCTGGGTCACCACGTTGTCGAGGAAGGTGCGGTCGTGGCTGACCAGGAACACGGTGCCGGTATATTCCTCCAGCAATTCTTCCAGCAGCTCCAGCGTGTCGATATCGAGGTCGTTGGTCGGTTCATCGAGCACCAGCACGTTGGCCGGTTTGGCGAACAGACGCGCCAGCAGCAAGCGGTTGCGCTCGCCGCCCGACAAGGTGCGCACCGGCGAACGCGCGCGTTCCGGCGCGAACAGGAAGTCGCCCAGATACGTCATCACGTGCCTGCGCTGGCCGTTGACTTCCACCCAGTCGCTACCCGGCGCGATGGTGTCGGCCAGCGTGGCTTCCTCATTGAGCTGAGTGCGCATCTGGTCGAAATACGCGACCTGCAATTTGGTGCCCTGACGGACCGTACCGGCGTCCGCCGTTTCTTCGCCGAGAATCAGTTTGAGCAAGGTGGTCTTGCCGGCACCGTTCTGGCCGATCAGGCCGACCTTGTCGCCGCGCATGATGGTGCCGGTGAAATCGCGCACGATGGTCTTCGGACCGTAAGACTTGCTGACGTTTTCCAGTTCCGCCACGATCTTGCCGGAGCGTTCGCCGGAAGAGACTTCCAGCTTGACCTGGCCCTGGCGGTCGCGGCGCACGCTGCGCTCCTGGCGCAAGGCTTCGAGACGGCGCACGCGGCCTTCGTCGCGGGTGCGGCGCGCCTGCACGCCCTTGCGGATCCAGACTTCTTCCTGCGCGAGAAATTTGTCGAACTTGGCGTTTTCGACTTCTTCATTGGCCAGCAACTCGGCCTTGCGCGCCTGATAGGTGCTGAAGTTGCCGGGGAAAGACAGGATCTTGCCGCGGTCCAGTTCGATGATGCGTGTGGCGACGTTGTCGAGGAAGCTACGATCGTGGGTGATGAACAGCACGCTGCCCTTGTAGTCGCGCAGCAGGGCTTCGAGCCACAGGATGGAGCCGAAATCCAGATGGTTGGTCGGTTCGTCCAGCAGCAGCACGTCGGGCGCGCCGACCAGGCCGCATGCCAGCGCCACGCGCTTTTGCATACCGCCGGACAAGGCGCCGATCAGCGCGTCGCCTTTGAGGTTGAGCTTGTCCAGCGTGGTTTCGACCTTGTGATTCAGGCTCCACGCATCGGCGGCATCGAGCTTGACCTGGATATCGTGCATGCGCTCCATCAGCGCGTCGTCGTTGTCGCCGCCGAACTGGCCGGTCAACGATTCATATTCGGCCAGTAGCGCCGGCAATTCGCCGAGGCCCGAGGCGACCGCGTCGAAAATCGACATCTCCGCCGGGAAATGCGGCTCTTGGTCGACATAGGCAATCTTCAGCCCTTGCTGCATCACCAGCAGGCCGTCGTCCAGTTTGGAAACGCTGGCGATAATTTTCAGCAAGGACGACTTGCCGGTGCCGTTGCGGCCGATCAGACCGACGCGTTCGCCGGTTTCAAGGGAAAACTCCGCGTGATCGAGAAGCGCAACGTGTCCGAATGCGAGCTGCGCATTGGAGAGAGAAATGACTGCCATAGGTATGCCGAGGGATGAAATCGAAGGCCGGGCAGAAGCTGCTTTGCCGCGACTGAATTAATGAAGAAAGACCGCATTGTACCGATTGCGCGCAGGCTTGGTGAATCTAAGCTCGATCCGGGCTGAATTTCAAGCTGAATCTAAGCACAATCTTCCGCTTATAAAGCCCCGGCACGGCAAGGATAATTACCGGCCAACAACAAACGATGCATTTTTTGCATGTTCCTGCACCAAAACCAACACTAGACAGGCCGCCGCATACATTTGGAAACATAATCCCGGCCCGGTTTGGCCACAGAACGGCAGCCCGGCCCACCCCTTGTTGTAAGATACGGCACGCCCTTCACTCACAATGACCATGCGCTTTAACTCTCGTTTGCCACAAGCTTCCCGTCAACGCGGTTTTCTGAATCCCAACATTGCCAAGTTCCTCGCCTTCTCGGTCCTCGGACTGGCGATCATCGGCGCGCTGATCATTGCTTACGCACTGATCTTCATCAATCCGCGCCTGCCGTCGCTGGACGTCATCACCGACTATCGTCCGAAGATTCCGCTGCGCATCTATTCCGCCGACAACGTCCTGCTCGGTGAATTCGGCGAAGAAAAGCGCAGCCTGGTCAAACTCGACGCCATCCCCGCCAACGTGAAGAACGCGGTGCTGGCGATTGAAGATTATCGTTTCTATCAGCATGGCGGCATCGACTACATCGGTATCGCACGCGCACTGGCGACCGACCTGATCAAAGGCCACGCCAGCCAAGGCGCCAGCACCATTACCATGCAGGTGGCGCGCAATGTGTTCCTGACAAAGGAAAAAACCTTCTCGCGCAAACTCTATGAAGTGCTGCTGGCCAACAAGATCGAAGCCACGCTGAGCAAGGACCAGATCCTTGAGGTGTACATGAACCAGATCTATCTGGGTCAACGCGCCTTCGGCTTTGCCGCAGCGGCACGCACCTATTTCGGCAAGGACATCAAGGACGTCACGCTGGCGCAGGCCGCCATGCTGGCCGGCTTGCCGAAGGCGCCGTCGGCCTACAACCCGATCGTCAACCCGAAGCGCGCCCACATCCGCCAGCAATACATCCTTCAACGCATGCTGGATCTGGAATACATCACGCAAGCGCAATACGACGCCGCCGTGAAGGAAGACATCCAGGTGCGCGCACCCGGCAACCAGTACAACGTCCACGCCGAGTACGTGAATGAAATGGTGCGCCAGATGGTCTATGCGCAGTACAAGGAAGACACCTACACGCACGGCATCACCGTCACCACCACCATCAACGCCGCCGACCAGAAGGCGGCTTATGACGCCGTGCGCAAGGGCGTGATGGACTACGACCGCCGCCACGGCTATCGCGGTCCGGAAGAAACCATCGAATTGCCGTCGGGCGACGACGATCGCGCACAGGCCATCGACGACGCCATGGACGACCATCCGGACAACGACGACATCCTCGCCGCCGTGGTAGTATCGGCCGATCCGAAACAGATCCAGGCCGTGATCCGCAGCGGCGACAAGATCACGCTGAGCGGCGACACGCTCAAATTCGTTGCGGCGGCGCTGGGGCCGAAGGCCAAGAAGGAAATCCGCATCGCACCGGGCGCCGTCATCCGCGTCATGCAGGACGCCAGGAAAACCTGGCAGATCGTGCAGTTGCCTGAAGTGGAAGCCACGCTGGTGTCGGTGACGCCGCAGAATGGTGCGATTCGCGCGCTGGTCGGAGGTTTCGACTTCACGCAAAACAACTTCAACCATGTGACGCAGGCGTGGCGCCAACCGGGCTCGACCTTCAAGCCTTTCATCTATTCGGCGGCGTTGGAAAAAGGCTTCGGCCCGGCCAGTATCATCAACGATGCGCCGGTGTCCTACCCTGCCGGCAGCGGCCAGCCGAACTGGGAACCGAAGGATGATGATCCTCCGGCCGGTCCCATGTCGATGCGCACCGCCTTGCAAAAATCGGTCAATCTGGTGGCGATCCGCACCCTTGACGCCATCGGCGTGAAATATGCGCAAGACTTCATCACCAGCCATTTCGGCTTCGACATCGACAAGGTGCCGCCTTACCTGCCCATGGCGCTGGGCGCCGGCCAGACCACGCCGCTGCAGCTGGCGTCCGCTTATGCGATCTTCGCCAACGGCGGCTACAAGATCAATCCTTACCTGATCACGCAAATCGCCGATGCACGCGGCAAGGTTCTGTCCAAGGCAGACCCGCTGATCGTCGGCAACAACGCGCCGCGCGCCATCGACGAACGCAACGCCTACGTCATGACCAGCCTGCTGCAATCGGTCGCCCAACGCGGTACCGGCGCGCGCAGCAACACGCTCAAGCGCACCGACCTGGCCGGCAAGACCGGCACCACCAACGATGCGATGGACGGCTGGTTCGCCGGCTATCAGCGCACGCTGACGACCGTGGTCTGGATGGGTTACGACCAGCCCAGGACGCTGGGCAGCAAGGAATTCGGCGCACAGCTGGCCTTGCCGATCTGGGTGGATTACATGGGCGTCGCGCTCAAAAATGTGCCGCAATCCGACATGCCGGCGCCAGCCGGCATCAGGTTTGTCGACAACGAACCTTATTACGACAACTTCTCGCCGGGCGAGGGCTTCGTCGCCTCGCTGGGTACGGAAGGTGGCGGCGTGGTCGATGCCTTGTCCAATTTCTTCGGCTGGTCGAAAAATCCGAACTCCGAATCCCCGGCCGCACCGACCTCTGCCCCGCCTGCGCAAGTCGAGCGGGACAAAGTTTATCAAGGCCATTAAAGTCGGAAACCGAGGTCGGGAGCGAATGCCTGGAAACACCAGGCACGAATGGCGGCCCGCAAAAAGAAAAAGCGCAGAAGACAATATCTTCTGCGCTTTTTTTGTACTTCCTGTCTGGCGCCCCCGACACGGATCGAACGTGTGACCTATCCCTTCGTACCACCATGGCTTTCGCCACCAAATAACTTGTTTGTGGTCTGGACTATACCTTGGCCATGGACATATAGTCCGCAGGCCGGAGCCGTCTAGTCTCTACACCTTCCGCACGACAACAACCCGGTGCGGCTTGGCTCGGTATTGCCAGCAGCCGTTTGCAGCATAAGCACTGCAAGCGCTGTCAGGGTTCACCGAATTTGACTCCATTCACGCGGCGCCTTTCGGATGCCGGTGCCCAATTCATTCAGGAGGGGATCGCTCTATCCACTGAGCTACGGGGGCGTGGGCGCTATTGTAGCGGGTGTGGGCGGGTATGGAAAGGCGCGCGGGCAGAATCTCACGCACGGCTTGCACGACCCTCGAACCAGTTCTGGTCCAGGCACAGACGCAGTTGCATGCGGGCGCGATACAGCAGCACGCTGCAGTTGCCGGTGGTGATCTTGAGTTCCTTGCAGATTTCGGCGATCTCGAACTCGAACAGTTCGCGCATGGAAAACACCCGCGCCATGACCGGCGTCAGCTTGTTCACGCAAAAATCCATGATGTCGAAGAACTGCGACTGCTGCAGGGTTTCGGCCGGATTGCCCCAGTCGGCGGGCGCCTCGGCCCAATGTCCGGTTTCGTCGAACAGCACGTCGAAGTCGCTCGGATCGCCGGTTTCTTCCTGCGTAATCTGGACGTATTTCTTTTCCTTGCGGATCAGGTCGACGATTTTATGCTTGAGGATGCCGACCAGCCAGGTGCGCAGCGATGACTTGCCCGAATAGGATGCCGGATTCTGCAAAGCCGCCAGCAAGGTTTCCTGCGCCACGTCCTCGGCCGCGTCTTCCTGCACATGCAGGCGTGCAAACTTGACCAGCATGCTACGCTCGGCGATCACGGACTGTTCAAACGACTTGTCGGTCATGGGGATTCGTCTGTCTTGTGGAATTGATCTGTACGGCAACAAATACGACAAAAACGCTACTGTACTTGGATTTTCGCGCTGTTCGTGTGCAGGCATGATAAACGGCTGCTCTTATACAATGCAAACATTGCGATCAGTTATACGATCAGCTCGCCGCATATAACTTACAACGATTATTTATATGGCCAGCCTTATGTCTTCTCTGATGTCTGCTCGTCGTTGCATCCTTGCATTGTCCGCGATGCTGATGACCTGCCTGTTACCGACTGTGCACGCCCAATCGCAACAAACACTGCCGGATACCATCGCCCAGCGCGTCGTCGCCTGCACTGCCTGCCACGGCAAGGAGGGCCGCGCCTCCAGCGACGGCTTTTATCCGCGCATCGCCGGCAAGCCGGAGGGCTACCTGTTCAACCAGCTCACCAATTTCCGCGACGGCCGTCGCCAGTATCCGCTGATGACTTATCTGCTGGATCATCTCTCCGACGCCTACCTGCACGAGATCGCCAACTACTTTTCCGAACAGCATCCGCCCTACCCGGCGCCGCAACCGGGCGACGCCACGCCGGCAGTACTGGAACGCGGCCGCAACCTGGTCATGAACGGCGACAGCAGCAAGAAAGTGCCGGCCTGCATCGCCTGCCACGGCCAGGCGCTGACCGGCGTGGCGCCTGCCGTTCCGGGCCTGATCGGTTTGCCGCGCGACTACATCAACTCGCAATTCGGCGCCTGGAGGAATGGCGTGCGCAAAGCAAAAGCGCCCGACTGCATGGCCCAGATCACGCAAAAGCTGACGCTGGAAGACATCAATGCCGCCAGCAGCTGGCTCGCCGCCCAGACCGTACCGGAAGGCGCGGTACCGACAGCGGCAACGACCGTCAAGCTGCCGCTGGCCTGCGGCAGCGTCACAGAATAAGGGTCGGGTCATGAAACGCATCTTGCTGGCGCTCCTGCTATTGATCATCGCCGTTCCCGCCATCCTCATCGGCATGGAGTTCATCGACCACGACGACGCCCCGGCGCAGCAGCCTGTGCCGGTCAATACGGAACAGCAGGTCGCGCGGGGCGCCTATCTGGCCCGCGCCGGCGACTGCATGGCCTGCCACACGGCGCGCGGCGGCCAGCCTTATGCCGGCGGACGCGCGATCCCGACGCCGTTCGGCACGCTGTACGCTCCCAACATCACCGCCGACAAGGAAACCGGGCTGGGCAGCTGGAGCGCGAAAGATTTCTGGCGCGCGCTGCATCACGGCAAGGCTAAGGACGGCAGCTTCCTTTATCCGGCGTTCCCCTATCCGAATTACACCAAGGTCACGCGTGAAGACGCCGACGCTCTGTTCGCCTACCTGCAGACCGTCAAGCCGGTGCGCCAGGTCAATCAGGAGCACGCGCTGCGCTTCCCCTACAACTACCGCATCCTGCTGGCCGGATGGCGCGCCCTGTACTTCACGCCAGGCTCGTATGCGCCGGAAGACAAACAGTCGGTGGAATGGAATCGCGGCGCCTACCTGGTGCAAGGACTCGGCCATTGCAGCGCCTGCCATACCACCCGCAACGCATTCGGCGCCACCATGGACAAATCCGACCTGGCCGGCGGCCTGATACCGATCATGAACTGGTATGCGCCCTCATTGACGTCCGATGCCGAAGCCGGACTCGGAAAATGGGAAACGGAACACATCACCGCATTGTTGAAGACCGGCGTATCGCCGCGCAGCACGGTGTTCGGACCGATGGCGGAAGTCGTCGGCCAGAGCCTGCAGCACCTGAACGACAGCGACATCCGGGCGATGGCGGTCTATCTGAAATCGCTGCCGCAAAACGATCCGCCGCCGGCGCTCGATACGGCACAGCCGGACAAGGCGACGGCCGATCGCATCCTGCAAACCGGCAGCAAGATCTATGAGCAGCAATGCGCCGAGTGCCACAAAGCCAACGGCCAGGGCATGCCGCCCGCTTATCCGCCGATGAGCGGCAATCGTGCGCTGACGATGGGCTCCGCCGTCAATCCGATCCGCATGGTGCTCAACGGCGGCTTCCCGCCGGCGACCGAAGGCAACCCTCGTCCCTACGGCATGCCGCCGTTCGGCCAGGCCTTGAACGATCAGGAAGTTGCCGCGGTGGTGTCTTACATCAGGAACAGCTGGGAAAATCGCGCCGGCTTCGTGTCGCCGCAAGAGGTGAATCGCTACCGTTCGATTCCGCTGGATTAAGACTGGGGTGAAAGCGACGTCCGGCCCGAACGGCCGGATGCTCGAACTACCAGATTAACCGCTTTTTGCTTCCATGCTGAGCTTGTAGCCCATGCCGCGCACGGTCTTCACGTAGTCGGCGGCAGCGCCCAGCGACTTGCGCAGGCGCATGATGTGGACGTCGACGGTGCGTTCTTCGATGAAGGTATGGTCGCCCCAGACTTTGTCGAGCAACTGGGCGCGTGAAAAGATGCGTTCCGGATGCGCGACCAGGTAGCGCAAGAGTTTGAATTCCGCCTGATCCAGCTCGATCTCGTCCTTGTCGACGGTGACGCGATGGCGCTCGGTGTCGATGCCGAGCAAACCGTAGGACAAGCTCTGCTGGCCGACTTCCGGCGCCTTGCGGCGCAACAGCGCCTGCACCCGCGCCACCAGTTCTTTCGGTGAAAACGGCTTGGTGACGTAGTCATCGGCGCCTTCGTTCAAGCCCTTGACCTTGTCCTCTTCCATGCCCTTCGCGGTCAGCATGATGACCGGCAAGGCCGCGGTACGCGCATCCCTGCGCCACTCGCTCAGCAGCGCCAGTCCCGACGTATCCGGCAGCATCCAGTCCAGCAGCACCAGTTGCGGCAAAACCGTCGCGACGAGCTTGCGCGCTTCTGCGGCATCGCTGGCGATGCTGGTGGCGAAGCCTGCGCCCTGCATCGTGAAACGCAATAACTCGGCGATGCTCGGCTCGTCTTCGACTAACAAGATGTGTGGCTGATCTTTTGACATGCGCTGCTATTTTGATTTGTAGTGGTTGGCGGCGTGATCGGAGACAGCGATTTACCGCTGTCCTGCGCGCCTTCTCAGGCGGCTACTTTATCAGCAATTCTCTTGGCCATCGCCTGCGCCGTCTCCGCCTGCTGCGCTTCCACCATGACGCGAATCAGCGGCTCGGTGCCGGAGGGGCGAATCAAGACGCGACCGGTGTCGCCGAGCGCCTTCTCGACGGCATCCTTTTCGGCTTGCATGCCGGGATTGGTTTTCCAGTCGAAACCGGCCGGGATCTTCACGTTGATCAAGGCTTGCGGATACATGCGGATATCCGCCGTCATCCCTGCCAGGCTCTGGCCCGAGCGCTTGAGCGCCGACATGACCTGCAGCGCCGACACGATACCATCGCCGGTGGTGTGCTTGTCGAGGCACAGCAAGTGGCCGGAGCCTTCGCCGCCGAGCAGCCAGCCGCGCTCCTGCATGGTCTCCAGCACGTAGCGATCGCCGACCTTGGCGCGCGCAAAACCGATGCCCATTTTCTTGAAGGCGACTTCCAGCGCCATGTTGGTCATCAGCGTGCCGACCGCGCCCGGCACCGGGCCGCTCGCCAGACGGTCCTTGACCATCACGTACAGCAGCTCGTCGCCGTTGTAGATGCGACCGGCGGCATCCACCATCACCAGACGGTCGGCGTCGCCGTCCAGCGCAATGCCGACGTCGGCGTGATTGGCGCGTACCGATTTGGACAAGGCTTCCGGCGCGGTCGCACCGAAGCCTTCATTGATGTTCAGGCCGTTGGGCTGATTGCCGATATTGATGACTTCGGCGCCCAGTTCGTGGAAAACATGCGGTGCAATGTTGTAAGCGGCTCCATGTGCGCAATCGACGACGATGCGCATGCCGTGCAGGTCGAGATCGTTGGGGAAGGTGCTCTTGCAGAATTCGATGTAGCGTCCCTGGGCGTCGTCCAGGCGCTTTGCCTTGCCCAGCTTTTCCGACGACACGCAGCTCATCGGCGTGTCGAGTTCGGCTTCGATCTCTGCCTCCACTGCGTCAGGCAGCTTGTTTCCGGAGGCCGAGAAGAATTTGATGCCGTTGTCGTGATAGGGATTGTGCGAGGCAGAGATCACCACGCCGGCCGACAGGCGCAATGCGCGCGTGAGGTAGGCAACGGCAGGCGTCGGCACCGGACCGGCCAGCATCACGTCCACGCCGGCGGCGGCAAATCCGGCTTCCAGTGCGGCTTCCAGCATGTAGCCGGAAATGCGGGTGTCCTTGCCGATCAATACCGTCGGCTTGGCCGACGAGGCCCACGACTTGGTCAGCACCTTGCCGGCAGCGTAGCCGAGACGCATGACGAAATCAGGAGTAATCGGCGCAACGCCAACACGTCCACGCACACCATCGGTGCCAAAATATTTTCCAGCCATGATTCCTGTGTTTCCTCTTGAAGAGTCTTTTTATAAACTTTTTATCAATATTCCCGGATGCCGGTCGCGTCCGTCATGCCGGCGTGCCAGACATTGAGCGCATCGACAGTCTCCGCGACATCGTGCACGCGGATAATCATCGCACCTTGCGCCGCCGCTGCCAAGGCCGCGCCGATGCTGCCGGCCAGGCGCTGGTCCAGCGGCTTGCCGGTGATGGCGCCGATCATCGACTTGCGCGACATGCCGGCCAGCAGCGGCAGGCCCAGTTCCTGGATCAGTCGGCGCGTGTTCCTGAGCAAGGCGTAGTTGTGTCCGACATCCTTGCCGAAGCCAAAACCGGGATCGATGCACAGACGGTCGTGCTCCACGCCGGCGGCTTCCAGCGCGCCCACGCGTTGCCGCAGGAAGGCGCTCACTTCCGCGACCACGTCGCCATATGCAGGCTGTTGCTGCATGGTCTGCGGCTCGCCCTGCATGTGCATGACGCACAGGCCGGCACTACTGTCCTTCACTGCATCGATGGCGCCCGGCGCCCGGAAGCCGTTGATGTCGTTGATCATGTCGGCGTCGGCAATCAGCGCCTCGCGCATGACTTCCGGCTTGTAGGTGTCGATCGACAAAGGCTTGCCGCAATCGCGCAACGCATAGATCAAGGGCATCACGCGCCTGAGCTCTTCGTCCAGCGGGACCGGCGGAATGCCCGGCCGCGTCGACTCGCCGCCGATGTCGATGATGTCGACGCCGTCGGCAATCATCTGCTCGGCGCACGAAATGGCGAATTCCAACGCATGGAAATTACCGCCGTCGGAAAACGAATCGGGAGTGACGTTGAGGATGCCCATCACCAGAGGCCTTCGCCCCGGCGTGACGGGAAGGCGATAACGCCCGCATTGTAGATATCGTTGGTTCATTCCGCTACATCATTGTTCAAACCTGTCCGGCATTTGCACGGCCTGCGGCACATTTGGCACGAGCCGGCACGCCAAAGAAAAAGGGCGAGGATCACTCCTCACCCTGAGACGGCTTCGCTTCCGGTCCTGCTATCAGGCCGGAGCGGTCGCGGTCGGCGAAATGTCGCCCGGCGTATTGTCGGAAGACTTCTTGGCCGGAACGCCGGACTTCGGCGGACGCGGCTCGTTGCCTGCCATGATGTCGTTGATCTGGTCGGCGTCGATGGTTTCCCAGTCGAGCAGCTTCTGCGCCATGACTTCGACCTTGTCGCGGTTCTCTTCCAGCAGGCGGCGCGACAATGCGTATTGCGTGTCGAGGATGCTGCGGATTTCAGCGTCGACCTTTTGCTGCGTCGCTTCCGAAACGGTCTTCGACGACATGCGGCCGAAGTAGGCGTCTTGCTCGGTATCTTCGTACACCATCGTGCCCAGCGCTTCGGACATGCCGTAACGCGTCACCATGGCGCGCGCCAGCTTGGTTGCGCGTTCGAAGTCGTTGGAAGCGCCGGTCGACATCTGATGCATGAAGATCTCTTCCGCGATACGGCCCCCGAACAGGATGGCGATCTCTTCCAGCATCTTGTCCTTGTACATGTTGACGCGGTCATGTTCAGGCAACTGCCAGGTCAGGCCGAGGGCATAACCACGCGGCATGATGGTGACCTTGTGCACAGGATCGGCCTTCGGCAACAGCTTGGCGACAACGGCATGGCCCGACTCATGGAACGCGGTGTTGCGGCGTTCTTCTTCGCGCATCACGGCGGACTTGCGCTCAGGACCCATGACGATCTTGTCCTTGGCGTCTTCGAAATCTTGCATTTCCACCAGACGCTTGCTGCGGCGTGCGGCGAACAAGGCGGCTTCGTTGACCAGATTGGCCAGGTCGGCGCCCGAGAAACCAGGTGTGCCGCGCGCCAGGATATCGGCCTTGACGTCGGGAGCGATAGGCACCTTGCGCATGTGGACGTAGAGGATTTGTTCGCGGCCGCGGATATCCGGCAGGCCGACCATCACCTGGCGGTCGAAACGGCCCGGACGCAGCAGCGCCTTGTCCAGCACGTCGGCGCGGTTGGTGGCAGCGATCACGATGACGCCGGAGTTGGCTTCAAAACCGTCCATCTCGACCAGCATCTGGTTCAACGTCTGTTCGCGCTCGTCGTTGCCGCCGCCCATGCCGGCGCCGCGATGGCGACCGACGGCGTCGATTTCGTCGATGAAGATGATGCACGGTGCGTGCTTCTTGGCGTTTTCGAACATGTCGCGCACGCGCGATGCGCCCACGCCGACGAACATTTCAACGAAGTCGGAACCGGAAATGGTGAAGAACGGCACTTTGGCTTCGCCCGCAATCGCCCGCGCCAGCAACGTCTTACCGGTACCCGGAGGACCGACCATCAGCACGCCGTGAGGAATGCGGCCGCCGAGCTTCTGGAATTTGGTCGGATCGCGCAGAAACTCGACCAGCTCCTGCACTTCTTCTTTGGCTTCATCGCAACCGGCGACATCGGCAAAGGTGACGGAATTGCTGTTCTCGTCGAGCATGCGCGCCTTCGATTTGCCGAAGGAGAACGCGCCGCCCTTGCCGCCGCCCTGCATCTGGCGCATGAAGAATACCCAGACGCCGATCAGCAACAGCATCGGGAACCAGGAAATGAAGATTTGCGACAGGAAGGATTGTTCTTCAGGTTGCTTGACGTCGAACTTGACGCCGTTGTTCAACAGATCGCCGACCAGGCCGCGGTCGAGCGTAGTCGTGGCAGTCTTGACTTTCTTGCCGTCTTGCGTCGTCGCGATGATGCTGCGGTCTTCGATGGTGGCGTCTTTGATGTGGCCGGCTTTTACTTCGCTGATGAAATCGGAGTACGCCATCGATGTAGCGCCCGATGACAGGCTGCTTCGATCGAACTGTTTAAAGACCATAAACAGCACCAGGGCGATCACCACCCAAATGGCGGCTTTGGAAAACATGTTGTTCACTAGAACTCCTCCGACGCGAGCGCGCCTCATTACCTTGTATATATCCGATTTTACTCGGATTCATCTGCGCTTACTAGGAAACCATCCATCGCCGACTGACGTCACCTGACTACGGCAAACCGGCGGAAAAACTTGAATCGCAGGCGTTGGCAAGAAGACAGCCAAATCACCGCAAAAACACATCAAGGGACAGCAAAACGAAAGCTTCCAGCAGTGGATGTGTGGTCGGAATCGATGAAATCAAGAAGAAAAATGGCCGAAATGCAAGATTGCAGGCGGATTTATCGGGGATTCTTCAGAACTTTGCCCAAAAGGAAAATTTCCGACGATTTATCGCGGCTGGCCTTGGGCTTTTTCGACGTGACGGTTTTGAACTCGGCGCGGAATTTGTGCACCAGTTCGTTGTAGCCGGTGCCGTTGAAGCATTTCACCAACACCGAGCCGGTCGGTTTCATGTGCGCCTGCGCGAATTCTATTGCCAGATCGATAAGATGCTCGACCCGCGCCGCATCGGCAATCGCCACGCCGGACAGGTTCGGCGCCATGTCGGACAACACCAGATCGACCTGACGCCCGTCCAGAATTGCTTCCAGCTGGCGCAAGGAATCTTCTTCACGGAAGTCGCCCTGGATGAAATGCACGTCGGCGATCGGATCCATCGGCAGCATGTCCAACCCGATGATGGTGCCGCGGATGCCCCCACCCTCCAGCCCCGCCAGCTTGTTGCGAGCGTACTGCGACCAGCTGCCGGGCGTCGAACCGAGGTCGACGATGACCTGGCCTGGCTTGATCAGCTTCTCTTCCTCGTCGATTTCCTTGAGCTTGTAGGCCGCGCGTGCGCGATAGCCCTCCTTCTGCGCCAGCTTCACATACGGGTCGTTAATGTGATCGTGCAGCCAGTTTTTGTTTAATTTGTTCTTTGCCATTCGCGTAGAATACTGGTTTTAAATATTGAGGGACAGAGTTCGGGCCGGTTTTAACCGGCCGCAGGCGCCAAGCCGCTCGCCCACCGGAAACAAACTATGTTGAAACTTACTCCTGCAGAGCGCAGTGAATTGCGCGCCGAAGCGCATGGCCTGAGCCCTGTCGTGATCATCGGCGAAGGCGGCCTGACCGCCGGCGTCACCAAGGAAATCGATGCCAGCCTGAACGCCCACGGCCTGATCAAGGTCCGCGTGTTCGGCGACGACCGCGAAGCGCGCGTCGCCATCTACGACACCATCTGCGAACAACTCAAGGCGGCGCCTGTGCAACACATCGGCAAACTGCTGGTGATCTTCCGCCCCAAGAAGGAAGCCGCGAAAGAACGCAGCGAAACGCGCGGCAAGGGCATGCGCGAAGTCACCATCGTCAAGCCCAGCGCCAGCGGCACCAAGCGCCCGTCGGTGACCAAGGTCATGCTCAAGGGCAACGAACGCGTTACCGCGGGCGGCTCGATCAAGCGCGCCAAGCCGCGTCAGAAGAGTGCCAAGAAATCCATGGGCTGATCATCCCGCCATTGGATCCCAGCAAGAAAAAATGCCCGCTTCAGCGGGCATTTTTTTAACCATCGCAGTACCGTAAATTATTTCCGGCTCATCATCAACAGCGCCTGCGCCGGCCTTTGCGCTACGACTTAAACGTAGCGCACTTCCAGGATTTCATACTCGCGCACGCCCGACGGTGCTTCGACTGCAACCACGTCGCCGGCGCTCTTGCCGATCAAGGCACGCGCGATCGGCGAAGTCACGGAAACCTTGGCTTCCTTGATATCGGCTTCATCGATGCCGACGATCTGATAGGTGACTTTCTCGCCGCTGTCCAGGTTTTCCAGATCGACCGTGGCGGCAAACACCACGCGGCCATCCGCGCCCGAGCTCAAGGTCGCCGGATCGACGACCAGCGACGAACCCAGCTTGCCTTCCAGATCCGCAATGCGGCCTTCGATGAAGGCCTGACGTTCCTTGGCGGCATCGTATTCGGCATTTTCCGACAGGTCGCCTTGCGCGCGCGCTTCGGCAATCGCATTGATGACCGCCGGACGCTCTTTGGATTTCAGGCGTTGCAACTCTTCCTTCAGAAGCTCTGCACCATACTTGGTGATAGGAACTGTACTCATAAAACTCTCAACAAAAAAATGAGGCACTTTTGTATGACTTGCCCTGGAGGCTGTTGCAAAATCAAACTGAGCGGAATGAAACACGACACGGCGCGGCGCGAGATCGATTTTGCAACAGCCCTGACAGGCAAATACAGAGTTTGCCGTTAAAAAAGACACAGAGGGCATCGAATACTCAGATGCCCTCTGTGACTAGCAATAAAACGTGTATGTGGGTTTAGTGTATAGCTTTATGCAGCCCTTGTAAATCATACACATCCAGCGCGTCCAGATGGCGCATGCCTTCCACCGCAGCCTCTGCGCCGGCAATCGTCGTGAACGTCGTCACGCGCGCCGCCAGCGCCGAAGTACGGATCGCACCGGAGTCGGCAATCGCCGTGCGCTTCTCTTCGACCGTGTTGACCACGAGCGCGATCTCGTTGTTCTTGATCATGTCGACGATGTGCGGACGACCTTCCACCACCTTGTTCACGGTCGTGACCGGAATGCCGGCGGCGCTGATGGCCGCAGCCGTACCCTTGGTCGCCACGATGGAGAAACCGAGACCGACCAGATCCTTCGCCACCTGCACGGCGCGCGGCTTGTCGCTGCCCTTGACGCTCAGGAACACCTTGCCCGATGTCGGCAGCTTGACGCCTGCGCCGAGCTGCGACTTGACGAAAGCTTCGCCGAAAGTCTTGCCCACGCCCATGACTTCGCCGGTCGACTTCATCTCGGGTCCGAGAATGGTGTCGACGCCCGGGAATTTCACGAACGGGAACACGGCTTCCTTGACGCTGAAGTAAGGCGGGATCACTTCGTTCTTGATGCCCTGGCTGTCCAGCGACTGGCCGACCATGCAGCGTGCGGCGATCTTCGCCAGCTGCAGGCCGGTTGCCTTGGAAACGAACGGCACGGTACGCGAGGCGCGCGGGTTTACTTCCAGCACGAAGACGACGTCTTGCAACTTGCCGTCGACTTCGGTTTGCTGGATCGCGAACTGCACGTTCATCAGGCCGACCACGTTCAGGCCCTTGGCCATCAGCGCGGTCTGGCGCTTCAGTTCGTCAATGGTTTCCTTGGCCAGCGAGTATGGCGGCAGCGAACAGGCCGAGTCGCCCGAGTGCACGCCGGCTTGTTCGATGTGTTCCATCACGCCGCCGATGAAGGTGCGCTCGCCGTCCGACAGGCAGTCGACGTCGACTTCGATCGCGTCGTTCAGGAAGCGGTCCAGCAGCACCGGTGAATCATGCGACACCTTGACGGCTTCACGCATGTAGCGTTCGAGGTCGCGTTGCTCGTGGACGATTTCCATCGCGCGGCCGCCCAGCACGTAGGAAGGACGCACCACCAGCGGATAACCGATTTCCTGCGCCAGGCGCAGCGCGTCGGCTTCGGTACGCGCGGTACGGTTCGGCGGTTGACGCAGACCCAGATCGTGCAACAGTTTTTGGAAACGCTCGCGGTCTTCCGCAGCGTCGATCATGTCCGGCGAAGTGCCGACGATGGGCACGCCGTTGGCTTCCAGATCCAGCGCCAGCTTCAGCGGCGTCTGGCCGCCATACTGGACGATCACGCCGTACGGTTTTTCCAGTGCGACGATTTCCAGCACATCTTCCAGCGTCAGCGATTCGAAATACAGACGGTCGGACGTGTCGTAGTCGGTCGACACGGTTTCCGGATTGCAGTTGACCATGATGGTTTCGTAACCGTCTTCGCGCATTGCCAGCGCAGCATGCACGCAGCAATAATCGAATTCGATACCCTGGCCGATGCGGTTCGGACCGCCGCCCAGCACCATGATCTTCTTCTTGTCGTTGGGCTTCGACTCGCACTCTTCTTCATAGGTCGAGTACATGTAAGCCGTGTTGGTCGAGAACTCGCCCGCGCAGGTATCGACGCGCTTGTAGACCGGACGGATGTTCAGCGCATGGCGCTTCTCGCGCACGGCGGTGTCGGTGACCTTCAGCAGCTTGGCAAGACGACGGTCGGCGAAGCCTTTTTGCTTCAGTTTGTACAAGGTCGCCTTGTCCAGACCGTCCAGCGTCTGGCCGTTTTCCAGCCACAGTTCAATGTCGACGATTTCCTTGATTTGCGACAGGAACCACGGGTCGATGTGCGTCAGGCCATGCACTTCTTCCAGCGTGAAGCCTTGTGCGAACGCATCGCCCACGTACCAGATGCGGTCCGGACCCGGCTCGCCCAGTTCTTCCTTGATGGTTTCGTGGTCGGTGGTCTTTTCGTTCATGCCGTCGACGCCGACTTCCAGGCCGCGCAGTGCTTTCTGGAAGGATTCCTGGAAGGTGCGGCCGATCGCCATGACTTCACCGACCGACTTCATTTGCGTGGTCAGGTGGTTGTCGGCTTGCGGGAATTTTTCAAACGCAAAGCGCGGGATCTTGGTGACGACGTAGTCGATCGACGGTTCGAACGAAGCCGGGGTCGCGCCGCCGGTGATTTCGTTGCGCAGTTCGTCCAGCGTGAAGCCGACCGCCAGCTTGGCAGCGATCTTGGCGATCGGGAAACCGGTCGCCTTCGAGGCCAGCGCCGACGAACGCGAGACGCGCGGATTCATTTCGATGACGATCATGCGGCCGTCGGCCGGATTGACCGAGAACTGCACGTTGGAGCCGCCGGTGTCGACGCCGATTTCACGCAGCACCGCCAGCGAGGCGTTACGCATGATCTGGTATTCCTTGTCGGTCAGCGTTTGCGCCGGCGCCACGGTGATGGAGTCGCCGGTATGCACGCCCATCGGATCCAGGTTTTCGATGGAGCAGACGATGATGCAGTTGTCGGCCTTGTCGCGCACGACTTCCATCTCGTACTCTTTCCAGCCGATCAGCGATTCTTCGATCAGCAGTTCGGTGGTCGGCGAAGCTTCCAGGCCGCGCTTGCAGATGGTTTCGAATTCTTCGGCGTTGTAGGCGATGCCGCCGCCGGTGCCGCCCATGGTGAACGAAGGACGGATGATGACCGGGAAGCCCAGTTCCTTTTGCACCGCCCACGACTCTTCCATGGTGTGCGACACGCCCGAGCGCGCGGAACCCAGACCGATCTTGGTCATGGCGTCCTTGAACTTGGAGCGGTCTTCGGCCTTGTCGATGGCTTCCGGCGAGGCGCCGATCAGTTCGCAGCCGTATTTTTCGAGCACGCCGTTGCGGTGCAGGTCGAGCGCGCAGTTCAGCGCGGTCTGGCCGCCCATGGTCGGCAGGATCGCGTCCGGCTTTTCCTTGGCGATGATGCGTTCCACCACTTGCCAGGTAATCGGTTCGATATAGGTGACGTCGGCCATTTCAGGATCGGTCATGATGGTCGCGGGATTGCTGTTGACCAGGATGACTTTGTAGCCCTCTTCACGCAGCGCCTTGCAGGCTTGCGCACCGGAATAGTCGAATTCGCAGGCCTGACCGATGATGATCGGACCAGCGCCGATGATCAGGATGCTTTTAATGTCGTTACGCTTAGGCATGTTTCTTTTTCTCCATCATCGCCACAAATTTATCGAACAGGGGGGCGATGTCATGCGGCCCGGGCGATGCTTCGGGGTGGCCCTGGAAGCAGAACGCAGGCTTATCGGTACGGGCAAAACCTTGCAGCGAGCCGTCGAACAGCGACACGTGCGTGACGCGGCAGTTGGCCGGCAATGTTGCGGCATCCACGGCGAAACCGTGATTTTGCGAGGTGATCAGCACTTGCTTGGTGTCCAGATCCTGCACCGGATGGTTGGCGCCGTGGTGACCGAACTTCATCTTCAGCGTCTTGGCGCCGGAAGCCAGCGCCATGATCTGGTGGCCGAGGCAAATGCCGAAGGTCGGGATGCCGCGCTCGATCAGTTCCTTCGAAGCTGCGATCGCGTAATCGCATGGCTCCGGATCGCCGGGACCGTTGGACAGGAAGATGCCGTCCGGATTCAGCGCAAGCGCTTCGGCGGCAGTTGCCTGCGCCGGCAACACGGTGACCTTGCAACCGCGCTCGGCGAGCATGCGCAGGATGTTGTACTTGACGCCGTAATCGAACGCGACCACGTGGAATTTCGGCGTGATTTGCTGGCCGTAGCCGCGCCCCAGTTTCCACTCGGTCTCGGTCCAGTTGTAGGCTTGCCTGGTCGACACGACCTTGGCCAGGTCCATGCCCGCCAGTCCGGGGAAACCGCGCGCCAGTTCCAGCGCCTTGGCGGTTGCCGCTTCGATGTTTGTGTCGCCGGCGACGATGGCGCCGTTTTGCGCACCCTTTTCACGCAGGATACGGGTCAGCTTGCGCGTATCGATATCGGCAATGGCCACGATGTTGCTGGCTTGCAGGTATTCGGCCAGTGTTTGCTTGGTGCGGAAATTGGAAGTCAGGCGCGGCAGATCTTTGATGATCAGGCCGGCAGCGTGGATCTGCGATGCTTCGACGTCTTCGGCATTGACGCCGGTATTGCCGATATGCGGGTAAGTCAGTGTGACGATCTGGCGGCTGTAGCTGGGGTCGGTCAGAATTTCCTGATAGCCGGTCATGGCGGTGTTGAAAACGACTTCACCGGTCGTGTTGCCAGCAGCGCCGATGGAAACACCAAGAAAAACGGACCCGTCTGCTAGCGCGAGGATGGCCGGAACGGTAGGGCCAGAAAGAAGAGGCAGCAAGGGTAACTCCTGAGATTGTTACCGCCGCTGGCCTGACCAGATGTGCTGCTGAGACTCTGCACTCAATTCTCAGTACCCAACCGGCGACCGGCACAAACGCCCCGTTTTGAAGCACGCGGGTGGTTGTTTGGTCTGCTGGGACGAGGTGAAGGATTCGGTATGCGCTACGGCGGAATTTAAATTAGCTAAACCGCTCGATTATAGCGCAAAATGCGCCCCCCAGCAAATCCTAAGATTGCCGGAAGGCGCATTTCGAGACCTTGCCGGTGATGAAAAACCGGCTAAAAATCAATTAATTAGCGTCAGATCAGCGCTATTACAGGCCCAAGGCAGCAATACCCGCTTTAGCGATCTGCACGTCTTCCGACGACTTCACGCCCGACACGCCGACGGCGCCGACGCATTGACCGTCGACAACGATAGGCACGCCGCCTTCCAGCAGGCCGTCCAGCTCAGGCGCGCACAGGAAAGAGAAGCGACCGTTGTTGATCATGTCTTCGTAAATCTTGGTTTCGCGGCGGCCCAGTGCGGCGGTCTTGGCCTTGGCCGGCGAGATGTGCGAGGAAGCCGGCGCAGCGCCGTCCAGGCGTTGCAACCACAGCAAATGGCCGCCATCGTCGACGATAGAGATGACAACTGCCCAGTTATTGGCCTTGGCTTCGGCTTCGGCGCCGGCAGCGATTTTTTTCAGATCGTCGAGTGTCAGGTACGGTTTCGTTTGCATGATGCTCCCACATGTCTCAAGTAAAAAAGAATGCTGATTGTAAGGCGAGAATGGCTCGCCGGCACGAAATATGCAAAACCTCCGGCATCCCGCTTCAACTGCATGCCTACCGCAGCATACGTAAGGCATTGACTTTATTGCAATTTCTCTGAAATGACGCGCAATAATCTTTTGACATTGCCGATGAAATTGTTTACATTCCAGCAGTCATACCGATAGGGAAATGTCCTGATGACAACACGCAGCGCCGCAAGAACTAACCGATACCGACACCGCCTCGCAAAAGCATGCGTGCTGGCCGCCGGCTTCTGGTTCTGCGGCACCGCCTGGAGCATCGATCTTCCCATCCAGCAGATTCAGCAAGTTCAGCAAGACCCTCTTCCTCCCGGCAAAGCGACCATCGCTCTCGCCAAACTGCAAGACATCACCAACCGCGCTTCCGAACTGGCCGTCCAGGCATTGAGCATGCTCGGCATCAACTACCGTTACGGCGGCACCTCACCGGAAACCGGCTTGGATTGCAGCGGCCTGGTGCGTTATGTGTTCAAGGAAGCGTTGGGAACCGATTTGCCGCGTACGTCGGCTGAAATCAGCCGCGTCGGCGAAAAAGTGGACAAAGTCGACCTGCGTCCCGGCGACCTGGTGTTCTACAACACGCTGCGTCGCGGCTTTTCGCATGTCGGCATTTATCTGGGCGAC
This sequence comes from Herbaspirillum sp. CF444, assembly GCF_000282135.1. Classification (GTDB taxonomy): domain Bacteria; phylum Pseudomonadota; class Gammaproteobacteria; order Burkholderiales; family Burkholderiaceae_D; genus Herbaspirillum. The sequence continues at coordinate 29,419 of NZ_AKJW01000061.1, read as the reverse complement.
AGCAAATTCATCCACTCGCCATCCGCCGGCGGACAAGTACGCATCGAAGACATGGATGTCGCCTATTGGAAAAAGCGCTTTAATGGCGCGCGCCGCATCTCCACAACTGCTGAAGATCAGCAATAAGCGTTTCATCAGGAGTCCAGGATTGCGATTCCTGCTCTCTCTCTCTCTTTCTCGATTCGACCAGCGCCTTCTCTCTTATATTAGTAGTACCGGTTCAACGCTGCTCAAAAATGCATTCGTGACATCTGGCGCTGCTTGATACGGCAGAAACATTGCCAGACAGACATTTCCGTCAATCTCCGCCTCTAGCCTTCAACTTCGCCTTCAGCTCAGGCATGATTTTCATCGTCGCCTGCTCTCCGGCCAGAATCGCCAGATTGCGTCCCGCAAAGTCGCTGCCCTTCATCGCGCCCAAACCCGGCTGAATCACGATGTCGGCGTCCTTCAATTCGTAGTAATTGATGCTCTGTCCCATGATGGCGAAAGTTTGCAGCATCACGTCGACCGAGCTTGACGACGCCTGCGCCTCCGGCTGCGCCGAGATATTCACCGCGATCACGAAGTCCGCGCCCATCTCGCGCGCGAAATGCACCGGCACCGGCGCCACCAGTCCGCCGTCGACATAATAGTGATCGCCGATCCTGACCGACTGGAACACGCCCGGCACGGCCGACGACGCACGCACCGCAACCCCGGCATTGCCGCGGCGGAACAGAATCGGCTGGCCGGTCTTGAGGTCGGTCGCCACGGCGCCGAACGGGATCTTGAATTTTTCTATCGGCAGGTTGTTGACGGCACGATTCACGTAAGTCTGCACGCCCTCGCCTTTCAACACCCCGCTGACCTTCGAGAAAAACGGCACCGACCAATCGGAAATGGTTGCTTCGTCCATATCCAGCGCCAGCTTCTGCAAGGCAAATCCATTGTTGCCGGCCGCATACAAGGCGCCGACCAGGCTGCCGGCGCTGGTGCCCACCACGATATCAACCGCGATTCCCTGCGACTCCAGCGCCTTGATCACGCCCACGTGTGCAAAACCACGCGCGGCGCCGCCGCCGAGAGCCAGTGCAATGCGCGGTTTTTGCGGCGGCTTGGTCGGCGCCGCCACCGGCGTCACCGGCGACGTCTCGACCGGCGCGGCGGATTTGGACGGCATGAGGCCGTTACAGGCAGCCAGAAGAGAAAGGGAAAATACGGCGATGACGCGATGTAATACGGACATGTTCTTCGAGAGCAGAAAATCTCAGCCCGAACGGGCGCAGCCATTTTAGCTTAAACACGCCGCGCTCCCGGCCCTTGATTTGGAAACAATCATTTCCTATAATGCAGCACATGACCTCCAACACCACTACCCTTGCGCGCAGCCGCGGCCGCCCGCGCGAGTTCGACATCGATGCCGCGCTGGACAAGGCCATCGTCATCTTTACCGAAAAGGGTTACTACGGCACCTCCATCAGCGACCTGAGCGCCGCCCTGGAGCTGACCGCCGGCAGCATCTACAAAGCCTTCGAAGACAAGCGATCCGTCTTCATCGCCGCGCTTGAACGCTACATCGCCCTGCGCACCGAACGCCTGCAACAAGCCCTGAAGCCGGCCAAGACCGGCCGCGAGCGCGTGCGCGCCTTGCTCGCACTGTATGCCGCCTCCAGCTACGAAGCCGAAGGACGCCGCGGTTGCTTCATCGTCAGCAGCGCCGTTGAATTATCCATTTCCGATCCGGAAATCGCCGAACGCGTCGCACGGTCGCTGGATGTCCACGAAAAGCGTCTGACCCTTTTCATCCGCCAGGGGCAGGAAGACGGCAGCATTCCTGTGCACGTCGAAGCGGCGACGACTGCCCGGCTGCTCTTGTGCGTGCTGCAGGGCATGCGCGTGATCGGCAAAACAGGTCGCAGCAAAAAGGACATGAACAACCTGATCGGCAGTGCCTTGAAAGTACTCGACTAAAAAATTTTACCAATTTAGGAAACATTCGCTTCCTATTTAATGAACTCCCTCAACCCGAACCAAAGAATCCATCATGCAAACATTCTCTCCCACCACATTCTGGAACGACTTCCACCACGGCAGCGCACGCGTCAACGGCGTGCGCCTGCATTACGTCGAAGGCGGCAGCGGCGCACCGATCCTGCTCATTCCGGGCTGGCCGCAAAGCTGGTACGCATGGCGTCTGGTCATGCCTTTGCTGGTCGCCGGCGGACGTCGCGTCATCGCCATCGATCCGCGCGGCATGGGCGACTCCGACAAACCCGCATCAGGATACGACCTGAAGACCGTCGCCGCCGACCTGCACGCATTCGCCGGCACGCTCAGGCTGCTTGATCACGGTCCGCTCGATGTCGCCGGACACGACATCGGCACCTGGATCGGCCACGCCTATGCCGCAGACTGGCCGGACGATATCCGCAGGCTGGCCCTGTTCGATGCAGCCCTCCCCGGCATCACGCCTCCCCCTCCTGCAGGGATCCCTTCGACTGAAGTCAATACGAGAACCTGGCATTTCGCATTCAACCGCCTCGACGATCTGCCGGAGATTTTGCTGCAAGGACATGAACGCGCCTTCCTCAGCCATCTGTTCCACACCAAGGCGGCCAAGCGCTGGGCCATCACGCCGGCCGACCTGGATGAATATGAGCGCGTCTTTTCCGCACCCGGCGCAATACGCGCGGCCTTGTCGTATTACCGCATCGCCTTCGGCACGGAAGGTCTCGCACAAAGCCGCAGCCGCGGCGAGAAAACGCTGGCCATGCCGATCCTCGCCATGGGCGCGGAACACGGCGTCAAAGATGCGCTGCTTAATACCTTACGCACGATCGCGACCGACGTGCGCGGCGGCATTCTGGAAAATTGCGGCCACTACATGCCGGAAGAAATGCCGGACGCCGTCGCCGACGAACTGCAACGCTTTTTCAACGCCTGAGTGTGCAACGACTTATTCGTCCGATCGCCGCCCAGCGCAATAGCAAGACATTCGATACACAACCGGCAAAACAAAAGTTGTAAATTGCAAACATTTATTTGCGCAATAAAAAAGAAGGAAAGGTGAAGTTCAGAGATAAAAGAATTGCAATGTTTCAGACCCACGCTTTATAAATTTTCACCTGAACGGCGGCAAAGTTGTTTGATGGTCTTACCAATTAATTGGTATTATCTCGATTCCCAAGCAGGACTACGTGCCACACATTTGCCAAGATGGCGCTTCATTCTTTAGATCAACCACCAAAGGAAGAGCAATGAAATTACTTCGTTACGGCCCTGTCGGCCAAGAAAAGCCAGGCATCCTGGATCAGGCCGGCAAGATTCGCGATCTGTCGGCGCACGTCAAGGACATCAACGGCGCAGCGCTGGACGACGCCACCATCGCCAAGATTCGTGCGCTGGATCTGCAAAGCCTTCCGGTGGTGGACGGCAACCCGCGTATCGGCGCCTGCGTCGGCAACATCGGCAAATTCATCTGCATCGGCCTGAACTACGCCGATCACGCCGCCGAATCCAACCTTCCCATCCCTGCCGAACCGGTCGTGTTCAACAAGTGGACGTCGGCCGTGGTCGGTCCCAACGACGACGTCAAGATTCCGCGCGGCTCCAGGAAGACCGACTGGGAAGTCGAGCTGGGCGTGGTCATCGGCAAGGCTGCCTCGTACATCGAAGAGAAAGATGCGCTGTCGCACATCGCCGGCTACTGCGTCGTCAACGACGTCTCCGAGCGCGAATTCCAGACCGAACGCGGCGGCACCTGGGACAAGGGCAAGGGTTGCGACACCTTCGGTCCGATCGGCCCATGGCTGGTGACGCGCGATGAAATCGCCAATCCGAACAACCTGCAACTGTGGCTGGAAGTCGACGGCAAGCGCTACCAGAACGGCAACACCAACACGATGATTTTCAACGTGCCGTTCATCATTTCCTACCTGAGCAAATTCATGAGCCTGCAGCCCGGCGACGTGATCTCGACCGGCACGCCTCCAGGCGTCGGCATGGGCGTCAAGCCGAATCCGGTCTATCTGGTTGCGGGTCAAACCATGCGCCTGGGCATCGAAGGCCTGGGCGAGCAGCAACAAAAGACTGTTAACGCTTGATACCTGCTCCCTGCTTCTACCGCGAGACCATTGGCCAGTATTGGCTGATGGTCTCGCCACGATGCAACCACAGATTCGAGCGCTAAAAACTGCCCGCAGAAGGCAGACAAAACAATACGGGTTTCCTCAAGAGCAAAGAGAACGGAGTCAACATGAATCACTACGATTTCCAGGGTCGCAGCGCGATCGTTACCGGCGGCGCGCAGGGCATCGGCTTTGCCATCGCCGAACGCCTGCTGCAAGGCAAGGCCAAAGTCGTCCTGTGGGATATGGATGAAAAAGTCTTGCAAGAAGCGCGCGCCAGGCTGGAGCCGCTCGGCAACGTCGAAACCGTGGTCGTCAACATCGGCGATCAGGCTGCCGTACAGCGCGCCATCGAAGCCACCGAAAAAGTGACCCAATCGATCGACGTGCTGGTGCACAGCGCCGGCATCGCCGGTCAGAACGGCCTGGTTGCGGAGTACTCGCCGGAAGAATGGCGCCGCGTCATCGACATCGATCTGAACGGCGCGTTCTACGTCAATCAGGTGGTCGTGCAACGCATGATCGCGCAGAACTACGGCCGCATCGTCAACGTCGCCTCGATCGCCGGCAAGGAAGGCAATCCGACCGCATCGGCCTACAGCGCCGCCAAAGCCGGCCTGATCGCCCTGACCAAGAGCCTCGGCAAGGAAACCGCCACCAAGAACATCGCCGTCAACGCGATCACGCCGGCGGCGGCGCAAACCCGCATCCTGGAGCAATGCACCCAGGCGCACATCGACTACATGCTGTCGAAGATCCCGCGCGGACGCTTCGTCAAGGTGGAAGAAATCGCGGCGATGGTGACGTGGCTGGTCTCGGAAGAAAATTCGTTCACCACCGGCTCGGTCTTCGACCTGTCGGGCGGTCGCGCGACTTACTGATCCCGCAAGAAACAGTCGTACCTATACGGATGCAGCCGCGGCACATTGAACATGTGCCGCGCCATCCCCAAAAATAACAATATTTCCAGCCTGTCTCCCGACGCTGCCGCAAGCACCGCCGGCGGCCGGTTGCGTCTTTAAAAACAGAGGAGAAATGAAATGGCAGCAGTCCCCTATCCGGCCCCGTCACAAGACATGCAGGATATCCAGGAATCCAGTCTTTACCGCCGCATCACCCTGCGCTTCGTGCCGCTGCTGGTGATCTGCTTTGTGTTTGCTTACCTGGACCGCGTCAACATCAGCTTCGCCAAGCTGCAGATGCAGCAAGACCTCGGTTTCTCCGACGCCGTCTACGGCCTCGGCGCAAGCATCTTTTTTGTCGGCTACTTCCTGTTCGAAATTCCCAGCAACATGATCCTGCACAAGGTCGGTCCGAAACGCTGGATCGCTCGCATCATGGTCACCTGGGGCATCGCCTCGGCGGCGATGATGTTCGTCACCAATGAAACCGGTTTCTACATCCTGCGCTTCCTCATCGGCAGCCTGGAAGCCGGCTTCGTTCCCGGCGCCCTGTACTTCTTCACCAACTGGTTCCCGTCGCAGCGTCGCGGCCGCATCAACTCGCTGTTCATGGCGGCGATTGCCGTTTGCGGCATGATCGGCGGTCCGATCTCGGGCGGCATCATGAAGTTCACCCACGGCGTGAGCGCGCTGCACGGCTGGCAATGGCTGTTCCTGCTGGAAGGCATTCCGTCGATCGTGCTCGGCGTGATCTGCTGGATCGTCATCGACAACAAGATCGAAGATGCGCGCTGGCTGAAGGACGAGGAAAAGAAACTGCTGCTGGCCCGCCTCGCGGCCGAACCGAAGAGCGAAGCGGTGCACTCCTTCCGCGACGCGCTGAAGCAACCGTCGACCATCACCATGTCGCTGATCTATCTGGTGCTGGCGTCGGGCATCTACGGCCTGGTGTTCTGGATGCCGCAATTGATCAAGACCGCCGGCACCGACGATACCTTCATCATCGGCCTGATCACGGTGATCCCTTACCTGTGCGCCGCCATCGGCATGATCCTGATCGGCCGCAGCTCGGACCGCACCGGCGAGCGCCGCTGGCATCTGGCCGGCTGCGCGCTGGCCGGCGCCCTCGGTTATGCGGTGAGCGCCTACTTCGGCGACAACACGCTGGTGCTGGTGGTCGGCCTGTCGTTTGCCGCCACCGGCATCATCGCCGGCATCGGCCTGTTCTGGATCCTGCCGCCGCGCGTGCTGACCGGCGCCGCTGCCGCAGGCGGCATTGCATTGATCAACTCGGTCGGCCAGTTGGGCGGCATCATCACGCCCTACATGGTCGGCAAGATCCGCGACATCACCGGCAGCGCATCGCTGGGCCTGTACGTGGTGGCGCTGGAATGCCTGCTCGGCGCGGCACTGTTGCTGTGGGCTTTGCCGAAACGCATTTACTTCCGCGAACCTGCCGAGAAGTAATCCCGCTGTCTCATAAAAAAGCCGCCTGCAGTCAGGGCGGTTTTTTTATCTCTTTCTTATCACCTGGCGGAATGGCTAAATTGTTCATGCGGCAAGTGTTGCCAGACTGAATAAGCAACCGTTCCATTTCCGGAGGCGCTTGCCGGCACGCCATAGGTAAGGACACCATCCTTGAAAATATATTCGCGCACTTGCTGCGTGCCTTCCCAGTTCGGATAGGAAGCGGCATCGATCCTGAACGTCAGCTGCCCCTTCGCCGCATCAATGGAAAGCCAGCCCGTATGCGTACTGGACCCCAGCGCCGCCTCACGATATTCCTCCGGAGTGCCGCGCGTCTTGTCGCCTGACGCAAACTTTGGACGATTTGGTCGAAATATCTGCAGCGAGTAGCGGCCGCTTTTGTCGATCATCAGCAGGCCATTGGGATGCTCCCCGTAGTTGGTGGTGCGCGTGCCGTCGGCCTTGATTTCATAGGCGGACGTCATTGACCAGACACCCTCGAACTCTGCCGGCAAGACCTGCCCGGCAAATGTGCCGAGCGGATACAGGCAGACGGCGACACTTGCCAGCATGAATTTGACATTCGTTTTCACTTCGCACTCCTCAGAAAGATAAGTTGGCGTCATCCCGACATGAGCTTTGTCATGCGAGACGGCAAACGATACCGATCTTTTTATCAGAGCGAAATTGGAGACTATCGCACATCGTCAGTGCATAATTGCACGATGAAATCGCCTGACTGGGACCACTTCCGTTTTTTTCTTGCGCTGGTCGACGCCTCGACGCTCACGGGTGCAGCCCGGGCGTTGGGCGTGGAACACACCACCGTCGCCCGTCGCATCGACACGCTGGAAAGCGCGTTGAAGATTCGCCTTTTCGATCGCTTTCCAAAAGGCTGGGCGCTGACCTCCGACGGTGAAAACATGGTTCCCCATGCACGCAAGCTGGAAGCCGACATGCACGCCTTGATGCGAGCGACGACCGGGTCTACCGCCTTGGACGGCATTGTTCGCGTGTCGGCGCCGCCCGCGATCACGACTTGCCTGCTGGCGCCGCGTCTGCAAAAAGCACTCAGGCATCTTCCGGGAATAGAGATCGAGCTGCTGGCGGAGTCCCGCCTGGTCGACCTCACGCGCCGGGAAGCCGATATCGCCCTGAGATTTCAGCGGCCAAGCTCTCCGGGCCTGGCGGTTCGCACGATTGCCGTCATCCATTACGGCTTGTACGCCCACCGGCGTTATCTGAAAAACCTGTCTCCGGATGCCTGGGAGTTTCTGGGTTACAACGATGGATTACAGGACACGCCGCAACAAAAATGGCTCGACGCCATCAAGGGAGACCGACGGTACCGGCTGCGCAGCAACGACCTCAGCGTATTGTTCGAAGCAGCCAATGCCGGTGAAGGCGTGGCCGTCCTGCCGGATTATTTTGGGAGCCGTTCCTCCGGCCTGATCCGCATCGCCTCGCCGGCCTGCCCGATCAAGCGAAAGCTGTGGATTGTCTTGCATGAAGACGTCAGGCGCACGGCGCGCGTTCGTGCTGTTGCCGACGCCATCATCGCGCTCTTCGACGACAATTCGAAGCAATCGTAAAAAAAGCGGGATGGGGCCACTAGCCGCGCGCGTGCGTCAGCTGGAATCCGGTGACGCCAGGCATGGCCTGGAGTTTTTCGGAAAAACCGACAATCGGTTCTGCGACGGCGCGATTGACGATGACCGCGATGAAATGCCATTCAATCTTCTGCGCGCGCCTGACCACCGAAAACGAACGCCGGCCGATGCGCCATCCCTGCTCCCGGGCAAGCGTGGTCAGCATGGGGGCATCCGGAACCGCGTCTTTGTCGAACTCCAGCATGACCGCGATGCCTTCCTGCGAAGGCAGGCGATTTTCGATCTTGCCGCCCAGCGCCATGCACGCGCTCGACAGCAAGGCGAGGCCGATCGCCGTCGGATAAAGTTGCACGCCGATCAGGATGCCGATCGCCGACGATGCCCAGATGGAAGCAGCGGTAGTCAGTCCATGGGTCGAGTATTGCTCGTGCACGATCACGCCGGCGCCAAGAAAACCGATGCCGGTGACGATGCCCTGTATCACGCGCGTCGGATCAGGCGCCGCGGTCGCCATGCCGACATGGCCGCCGAACCAGACATCGGGATGACCGACGATGGCAACCAGCGCCGCGGACGCCATGCAAACGACGCCATAGGTACGCATGCCTGCCGCGTGGCCGTGATAGAACCGCTCATACCCGACCAGTGCGCCCAGCAGCAGCGCTCCCAGCAGATCGCCCACCAGCCGCAAGCTGGCATCCAGCGCAGGCCCAGACCAGTACAGAGAAAAAAGATGATCGAATGAAGTCATGGGTTTTCGGGTGAAGTGGATCGAAGAACGCTCAGGCGACCAGGATGATTGCCCTTTATATCACGCGGTATCAGGCGGTATCACGCGGATCAAGTCCGTGCGAATCAATCCGGCCGGTCCAGCCTGAACACGCCGTCGTCGTAAGCCTCGCAGTACGTCCGCCAGTCCTGCTGCACTTCGACTGCCAGTTCGGCGCAGGCCGGCAGCAGTTTGCTGCGCCATTTCTTGCCTGCTGAAAAGTCGATGAGTTCATCCGCGATGGCCGAACCGTCGCGCCCCCCGCTACGCAACTGCGACCAGGCCACGCATTGCCCCATGACCGTGATCACGCCGATCAGATGATCGAGATGATGCTTCTGTCCCGCCAGCGGCACGCGGTCCTCAATCGGCTGCAAGGCGCGCAGCACGTAGGACTGTTCACCGATTTCAACGGCATGCAAAAACGCAATCGACACCGCCTGCATGCGCCGCTGCAGGGCGACCACACGTTCCGCCTCGTGGCGCCAGCGCGGCTGAAGATGTCCGAGATGGCCTGCAATCGAGGACGGCAAAGCCTGTTTCAGATCCAGCAGATAGTTTTGATCGGGCGAGCCTTTGCCCTCGACCAGAATGGCGTAACGCTCCACGCCCAGACTGCCGGTACCGGCAACCCGACGCGCCACGTCGAGGATCTTGTAAAAACCCGGCTGCGCCTGGCCGTGCGCGAATGTGTCGAGGAAGGCATGTATCTTGTGCCGCTGCTCGTCGGATACCTGCAGCAGTTTCTTGCCGTCGATGCGGAGGCGACGCTGACGGCCTTTTCGTTGCGTGCGCTTGTCGAGAAACTCGACACGCGAGCGTAGTCTCACCTGCTCCAGCAAGGCGCCGACCATGCCGGAACTGGTCTCGCGTTCGACCCAGCGCGCCTTGCCGAGCGCGAGGGCCGCGACATAGGCGTCGATAAAATGCTCGGCCAGCATTGCGGCGTCGGCGTGCGACAAACCCAGCGAAGGCGCCGCCACCAGGATACTGACGATGAAACGCGACAATTCCCATGTCGCCGGCGCCATGGCCGCTTCATCAAAATCGTTGACGTCGAAATAGGCCAGCCGGTTATCGCCTTTGTAGCTGCCGAAATTTTCCAGATGCAGATCGCCGCAGCACCAGACCGACGGCGACGAAGCGAAGATGCCGCTCTTGGGCAGGCGGTCGTAGAAGAGATGGCAGGTTCCGCGCAGGAAGACGAAGGGGTCCGTGCGCAGCGCCGCATATTTCATCGCCAGCCGTTCCGGATCGCGCCCGGAATTTGCCTTGCGTACGCGATTGATGATTTTCATGTTGTTTTCCTGTCGGCACAGACTGCACCTCTGCGCAGCCGAGTTTGCCCGAGAATCTACGCTAATCAACCGTCCTCCGCAATCGCGCTGAGCCGAACGGAAAAAAGGCGCCGAATCCGCAGATCAGCGCCTTACTTGTAAATCGGGTTGACAAGGATGATCAGCAGGCCGCATTCCTCAGCATGCCGGCGCGCACCTTGTCGTAGCACCAGTTGAACGCCAGCGTGTAGGGAAGAAAAAACAACACCAGGCCAATATCCAGCACGAAAGCCTCAATCAGGCCGATATCCAGCCACCACGCCGCCATCGGCACCACGGCGAGGATCAGGCCGGCTTCGAAGATCAGCGCATGCACGATGCGCACCGAAAAGCGCCGCGGCTCTCCACGTGTCGCCGGCGCTGCCTTAGCCTTCCAGCGACGCTCCAGGCGATCGAACATGCTGTTGAAGATCACGTTCCAGGTCATCGCCACCAGCGAAATCATCAGCGTCAGCAAACCCGCGTGGGCAAACGATACCCCCAACAGCCAGGACATCACCGGCGCGCACAGCAACAGCGCCACCAGCTCGAACAGGACGGCGTGCAAAAAGCGTTCGTACAAGGTTTTTTCCAGCGTCATGGCGCTCTCCTTCTCTTTCCAATCGATGAAGGCGATTATCCCCACTTAATCTGATAGGATAAAATCATTAATCATCGGAAAAACCGATATAAAGGAGTCATTGCCACATGCTGCATTCCGTCGACGCCCTGCTGATGTTCATCGAATCCGCCAACCTCGGCTCCTTCTCGGCGGCGGCGCGCAAGCTCGACAAACAACAGTCCACCGTCAGCGAAGCCATCGCCAACCTGGAAATCGACCTCGGCGTGACGCTGTTCGACCGCAGCACGCGCAAACCGACGCTGACCGAACATGGACACGCCCTGCTGGCCCATGCCCAGCAGATGCTCGACGCCAATGATCGCCTGAGCCGGGCGGCGCAACGACTGGCCGGCGGCCTGGAAGCGCAACTGAGTTTTGCGCTGTCCGATACGTATCAGTCCGACGTCTTCGAGAAGAGCCTGTCGCAGCTGGAGCAACGCTATCCCGACCTGCGGCTGGAATGCCTGATCGCGGAAGACGAAGACGCCGTCGACCTGGTACAGTCCGGCCGCGTGCAGATGGCGCTGGTGGCGGCGCAAACCGCCTATCCGCCCGACATCGGTTTCGAGACCATCGCCGACCAATCGGAAATCGGCCTCTACGTCAGCACCAGACACCCGCTGGCGCGCGCGGCGCAAGTCACCGGCGACATGCTGCGCGAAGCGCGCGAGCTGCGCCTGAACACCTATCGCGACGAAGCGAAGTCGCCGCGATCGGGATTCCACTGGTCGTCGTCAAGCTATCTGATTTTGCTGGAAATGACCGAACTGGGATTCGGCTGGGCGGAGTTGCCGCGCTGGATCGTCAAACGTTTCGGCGCCGCCGACCTCAAGCAATTGCAAGTCAACGGCTGGCCCAAAAACATCCAGGTGCATCTGATCTGGTCGCGCGAGCGCGGACTGGGGCAAGCCGGCAGCTGGCTGTGCAATACCTTTTTGTCGCCGCCGGCATCGCTCTGACTATTTTTTCGCCTAGAACTGCTCCCAGTCATCGTCGGAAGTTGCCGCCGGCAGCTTGGGTTGCCTGGCGACGGCAGGCGTTGAACGCGGCGCCGGCACGGCCGATGCCGGACCGGACGACAGTGCCGGCTTGCGCAGCGCATTCGCCGTTGCCGGCTGGTGCTTTACCAGGGGAGCAGAAACAGGCGCGGATGCCGTCATGCCCTTGCCTGCAGCGTCCAGCTTGAAAAAGCTGACCACCTCGGTCAAGGTGTGCGCCTGATCCTGCAAGGATTGCGCGGCTGCCGCAGCCTGCTCCACCAATGCCGCGTTCTGTTGTGTCGATTCATCCATCAGCGTAATGGCCCGGTTGACCTGCTCGATGCCGTCGCTCTGTTCCTGGCTGGCGGAACTGATCTCGGCGACGATGTCGGTCACGCGGCGCACGCTGGAGACCACTTCCGTCATGGTCGCGCCCGCCTGCTCGACCAGCCGGCTGCCGGAGTCGACCTTCTGCACCGAGTTGTCGATGAGCTCCTTGATCTCTTTCGCCGCGCTCGCCGAACGTTGCGCCAGGCTGCGCACTTCCGATGCGACGACTGCAAAGCCGCGGCCCTGCTCGCCGGCGCGCGCCGCTTCCACCGCGGCATTGAGCGCAAGGATATTGGTCTGGAAAGCGATGCCGTCGATGACGCTGATGATGTCGACGATCTTCTTCGACGATTCGTTGATGGCGCCCATGGTATCGATGACCTGGCCGACCACGCTGCCGCCCTGCACGGCGACCTCGGACGCCGACACGGCCAGTTGATTGGCCTGGCGCGCGTTGTCGGCGTTCTGCTTCACGGTCGAGGTGAGTTCTTCCATGGCCGAGGCGGTTTCTTCCAGGGACCCGGCCTGTTGCTCGGTGCGCGAGGACAGGTCCATGTTGCCGCTGGCGATTTCGCTCGACGCCGTGGCAATGGTGTCGGTGCCGCTGCGCACTTGGCCGACGATGCGCAGGAGATTGTCGTTCATGGTTTTCAGCGCGTGCAGCAGCTTGCCGGTTTCATCCTTGCGGCTGTCGTCGATATGCGACGTGAGATCGCCGGCGGCGACGGTCTCGGCAATGCCGACGGCCTGGTTGAGCGGGCGCGTGATGCTGAGCGCCAGACGCCAGGCGAACATCCATCCCGCGACGAACAGCAGCGCGCCGAATGCGATCAGCAGATTGCGGCTCATGGTGTAGAGCTCATGAATACTCGCGGCAATATGGTCGATGCTGGAACGCTGCATGTCGAGCAATTGTTGCAACGCATCGAGATAGCCCTTGGCCGCCACCGAAAAATCCTTGCCGAGAATGCGATTGGCTTCCTCGACCTGACCGTCGGCCTTGGCCTTGGAGATGGCGTCGCGCGCGGCGATGTAATTCTTGCGCACCGCGGTCAGCTGCGCGAACATGGCTTTTTCCTGCTCGCTGGTCAGCAGCGCTTCCAGGGCCTTCTGCTGTTCGTTCGACAATTTGGTGGACGTCGCCGCATCTTCCGCGAAGAACGCGCTCAGGCTGGGATCGGCACTCTTGGCGATGGCGGTCGTGCGGCGCACGCTGGTATGGATGGTGCGATACCAGTCGGAGACCAGGCGTTCTTTCGCCAGCGGTTTTTCCATCATCGCCTGCGTGGTTTCGGCAACGGTATGCAAACGCCAGATGCTCACCGCGATGACGCCGATGGCGGAAAAAAGGATGACGGCAAAGCCGATATTGAGGCGTTTGCTGATCTTCATATTGGAAAAGAAATTCATTGTTATCCTTGTCTGAATGTCGATTCGGGAACCGCTCCTTCGGCAAACCGGAACATATTCGTCCCTCCCTGAACCGCTCGTATTGTCGGCAATAAGGTCCTTGCAGAGATATAAGTATTACTACCTATCTCTTGTTTTGAACAGGTAACCGGTACATATAACATCCGAAAATGTCGCTTTGATGAACAAGCATGAACCACACGGCGACTTGACGATCAGGCAATATTGTCAATCGCACAAAACAAATAAGGAAACGATATGCAGCAAAGCTGGAAACCTACGTTACAAGCAAGCGGCGCCATGGCAATGAAAATGACGATGAAAATGCTGCTTGTCACAACGTCATTGCTGCTGAGCGCCGGCGCACAGGCATCCAGCGCCGATCAGTGGAAAAAATTGAAGGCCGACACGCGTGCAACATGCCTGGCGGAGAGCGGTTTCAAACAGCCGAAAGTACTGGAAGGTCCCATCGTCTTTTCCAATCGGGTGCTCTATCGCATCGGCGGCATCTGGCCGCAACAGCACATGAAGGGAAAATCGGGCAAGGTATATTGCCTGCACCCCTATCCCGACGGCAGGCCGGAAATCGTCGAATAGCAAAAACCGCACTCGGCGTGTCGGTTTGCATGCAGAATTGGCTTTTTCATCGAGCACCAATTAAATGCCATCGAGGATCCTGTTAATGAGCAAGACCGACGCTGCCCCGAACATTGAAGCGGAAGCTCCGCCACCAGTAAGTTTTAAAGAAGCTTTTCTTTTCTGGCTGAAATTGGGATTCATCAGCTTCGGCGGTCCCGCCGGGCAGATCTCGATCATGCATCAGGAGCTTGTCGAAAACCGCCGCTGGATATCGGAGCGGCGATTTTTACATGCGTTGAACTACTGCATGTTATTGCCTGGCCCCGAAGCGCAACAGCTGGCGACCTATATCGGCTGGCTCATGCACAGGACGGCGGGCGGCATTGTCGCCGGGGTCTTGTTTGTCTTGCCCTCGCTGCTGATCCTGATCGTCTTGTCGTGGCTGTACATCGCATTTGGCAATCTGCCGGTCGTGGAAGGCCTGTTCTACGGCATCAAGCCGGCCGTCACCGCCATCGTCTTGCAGGCAGCGCATCGCATCGGTTCGCGAGCGCTCAAAAACGGCGTTCTTTGGTCAATTGCCGCAGCGTCATTCGTCGCCATTTTTGCGCTCAATGTGCCATTTCCGGCGATTGTCGCTCTGGCGGCGTTGATCGGCTATGCGGGTGGGAAATCAGCGCCATCAAAATTCGCCGTCGGCGGAGGGCATGGTGCGGCAAAGCAGTCGTTCGGAAAAGCGCTGATTGACGACGACACGCCGACACCTTCGCATGCTTTGTTTCGCTGGAGCGGATTGCTCAGGATCGTCCTCGCAGGCGCGCTCTTGTGGATCATCCCGATGTGGGGACTCACCGCCCTATATGGCTGGAATCACACTTATACGCAGATGGGATGGTTTTTTACCAAGGCGGCGCTCATGACTTTCGGCGGCGCCTATGCCGTTTTGCCCTATGTCTATCAGGGCGCCGTCGGTCATTTTTCCTGGCTGACGCCGACCCAGATGATCGACGGACTGGCGTTGGGAGAAACGACGCCGGGACCGCTGATCATGGTGGTGGCGTTTGTCGGCTTCGTCGGCGGCTATGCGAAAGCCTTGCTGGGACCCGACCATCTGTTTCTGGCCGGAGCGATTGCAGCCGCTCTCGTGACCTGGTTTACGTTTCTGCCGTCTTTTCTGTTCATTCTCGCAGGCGGGCCGCTTGTTGAATCGACCCATCAAGATATCAAATTCACTGCGCCGCTCACTGCCATTACCGCCGCAGTAGTGGGCGTCATCCTGAATCTGGCGACGTTTTTCGGCTTGCATGTGTTGTGGCCGAAAGGATGGAATCAGGGTTTTGACTGGATGTCGGCACTCATCGCGCTGGCGGCGGTAGTTGCATTGTTCCGCTTCAAACGCAATGTGATCCACGTCATCATCGCCTGCGCCTTGCTCGGTTTGCTCATTCGCACACTCAGCTGATCGCGGCGGCAGGAATGGATCAGTTCGTCTTTGGCAAGCTCAGCCGCGCCTCCAGGCCGCCTTCGGCAAGATTGTGCAGCGACAGCGAGGCATCCATCGCCAGCGCCAGTTGCCGCGCAATGGCCAGTCCCAGTCCGGTGCCGCCGGTCTGCCGGTTGCGCGATTCTTCCACGCGATAGAAAGGTTGGAACACGGCCTCCAGCAACCCGGGGGGAATCCCCGGCCCGCGGTCGCGCACGCAGATCGTCACCGGCCCGCCGGGAAGCGCCGTCGCCACGATGCGGGCGCTGCCGCCGTACTTCAATGCATTGTCGATCAGGTTGCCGAGGATGCGTCGCAACGCCTGCGGACGCGTCACCAGCGCCGCACCGATGCTTCCATCCAGAGTCACCTCGCTGCCGGCGTCGACGTAATCGCACATCAGGCTGTCGAGCAAGGCGTCCGGATCGATGCGGATCGGCGCCTCCGCCGCGCCGTGCAAGGTGCGCGCATAGGCCACGCCTTCCTTGACGAGATTTTCCATCTCCTGCAAATCCTGTTGCAGTTTGGCATGCTGCGGATCGTCGTCCATCACGTCGACGCGCAAGCGCATGCGCGTGATCGGCGTCTGCAAGTCGTGCGAAATCGACGCAAGGATTTGCATGCGCTCGGCCATGTACGTCGCGATGCGATCCTGCATGGCATTGAAGGCTTTGGATGCGCGCGCCACTTCCGACGGACCGTCCTCGGACAAGCGCGCTGCCTTGAGATCGGGGCCGAGCGCGTCGGCCGCGACCGCCAGTGCGTGCAACGGCCGCGTCGCCAGCCGCACCGCCAGCCAGCAGCACGCCGCCAGCACGATCAGTTGCAGCGCCAGCACCAGCGGCAGCCACGGCGACAGCGGCACGCCCGACATCGGCCGCATGTCGATGGTCAGCGGCGTGCCGTCGGTGAGCTTGAGATGCACCTGCATGCGTTCCTTGTCGCCGGGCACGGCGTTGACGGTCAGCGCGTATTCAGTACCGATGCCGTCGGCGATCGACTTCGCCACCATCTTCGACAGGCGCGCATCGGGCGGCGTGCCGGCGATGCCGGGGCCGAGGATGAATTCATAACTGCGGCGCGCCAGGCGCGGCAGCCATTGCGGACGTTCGGCGGGCGGCAGATGGTCGAGCAGCGCCACCGAACTGGCCGCTTCGCGCTCGATGTAACCCATCATGACATTGGTGGTGGCCTGATCGCGCTCTGTCATCGTCAGCCAGAACGACAAGGTCTGCGCCAGCACCAGCCCGACGCACAGGATCAGCGCCAGCCGGGCGAACAGCGTGCGCGGCCAGCGCAAAAGAAGCATCTTCATTGCTCACCGTCCATCAAGGTCACGGCCGCCGAAAACACATAGCCCTCGTTGCGCAGCGTCTTGATATAGCGCGGTTCGCGCGCGCCGTCCTGCAAGCGCTGGCGCAGACGGCTGACCAGCAAATCGATGGAGCGGTCGAAAGGATCCGCCGCCCGTCCCTGCGTCAGGTTGAGCAACTGGTCGCGCGTGAGCACGCGCTGCGGATGATCGAGGAAGACGCGCAGCAGGCGATATTCGGCACCGCTCAACGCGACCATGGTGCCGTCCCGGTCGAGCAGATGGCGCGCCGTGGTGTCGAGCCGCCAGTCGCCGAAACCGAGCAGTTGTACCGCTTCGGTCACCTGCATATTGGGCGGCAGCATCCGCGCGCGCCGCAGCACCGAGCGTATGCGCGCCATCAGCTCGCGCACGGCGAACGGTTTGGCGAGATAGTCGTCGGCGCCCATTTCCAGTCCGACGATGCGATCGGTTTCTTCGCTGCGGGCGGTCAGCATCAGCACCGGCACGGCCTTGAATTTGCCGACGCGCAATTCGCGGCACAGCACCAGGCCGTCTTCGCCGGGCAGCATCAGATCCAGCACGATCAGATCCGGCGCGCCCTGCTCCAGCACGGCGCGCATCTGGCGCCCATTGGCCGCCAGCGACACGCGCATGCCGTTTTTCTCAAGGTAGGCAGCCAGCAATTCACGGATGCCGCGGTCGTCGTCGACGATCAGGATGTGGTCTTGGTTTTCCATGCGGCGATCATACCCGTTTGCGTCGACGTGCAGATGCCGTGCTCGTCACGTTGAGCAGCGAGCAATACACCGGCCTGGCCAATTCCGCCGCCAGACCGCCCGCCACAAAGGCGAAGATCGCCAGCAATCTCCTCGGATGCTTCATGCATCCTCCAGCACCGACAGGCTGGCGCCGTCGGCCACGCCCGCTTCCAGCGCATACGGATCGACGCCGTCCAGGCAGCCGATGTTGGCGCGCCAGAGATTGGGCGCCTTGCGAGTCTGGTGGAAGGGGTAGATACCGCAGTGCTTGCAGAAATAGTGCTTGGCCGTGCGCGTATTGAACTGGTACAGCGTCAGCGACTCTTCGCCGCTGACGATCTTCACGTCGGCGACGTCGATCATCGGCGTCATCAGCGCGCCCTTGCGGCGGCACAGGCTGCAATTGCAGCGGCCGGCGGGCGTCAGCGCGGTACGGACTTCAAAACGCACGGCGCCGCAATGGCAGGATCCCTTGTAAGTTTCGGTGGTCATTGTCGGTTCTCCTTTGTAGTGAGCGATTGCAATAACTGCCTTTATAAATCAATGCGAAAACAAGTCCGGAAGCGATTTGTGTCTCAATGTATCCGGCCTGTACACATACACAAAACATTGCACCCGTGCGGTGTTGCAGACACAAGCCAGATACGTGCAAGCGTTCCAATACGGTCATCGCAACCAACATTGGAATGCCATCATGCACAACTTTATCGAAACGCCGTTTGCCCTGCTGGCCGGTCTGCTGACCATCGCCTCGCCATGCGTCCTGCCGGTGCTGCCCATCTTGCTGGGCAGTTCAGTGGGAACAAATGGCAGCGCGCCCAACCGCGCCCGCCCGCTGTTCATCATCGCAGGTTTCATCCTGAGCTTCTCGGCCTTCGCCATGTTGCTGGGCGCCGTCTCCAGCACTGTCCACGTGGCGCAGGATGTGTTGCGCAATACCGCCATCGCATTGCTGGCGTTGTCCGGCCTGCTGCGCCTGTGGCCGCGTCCTTATGAATGGCTGGTGGCGCAGTTGCAACGCATGCACGCGACGCCTGGCGTACCCAAGGTGCATGCCGGCAACACCGGCGGCTTTGTACTGGGCATGTCGCTGGGTGCAGTCTGGACGCCGTGCGCCGGCCCGGTGCTGGCCTCGATCCTGGTGCTGGTCGTCAAGGCCCAGGACCTCGGCTGGTCGGCCTTGCTGCTGTTGATGTACGCCATCGGCGCCGCCATTCCCATGCTCGCCATCATTTACGGCGGGCAGTACGTCAGCCGCCATGTCCGTGTGTTGTCGCGTCACGCCCGGCGCCTGCAACAGCTGTTCGGCGTGCTGGTGATGCTGACCGCGCTGGCGATCTATCTGCAATACGACGTACTGATTACGGCCGCTGTTTCTTCCTTGTTTTCTTCTTCCATCTGAACTCTGAAAGGATTCCATCATGTTTTCCCGACTCAAGACTTTCGCCGCCCTGACCGTGCTGGCCGCAGCAACGTCCACCGCAGCCTCCGCCGGCGCACTCGGCAAAAGCGTCGCCGCGCCGGAATTCAGCGGCATCGACAAATGGCTCAACAGCGAACCGCTGACCATGCAGCAGCTGCGCGGCAAGGTGGTGCTGGTCGACTTCTGGACCTACACCTGCATCAACTGCATCAACACCCTGCCCCACGTCAAATCCTGGTACGACAAATACAAGGACCAGGGCCTGGTCGTGGTCGGCGTGCACACGCCCGAATATCCCTTCGAGCGCAGCACCGACAACGTCAAGACCGCCATCAAGCGCTTCGGCCTGACCTACCCGGTGGCGCAGGACAACCGCTACGCCACCTGGACTTCGTACAACAACCAATACTGGCCGGCGTTCTACCTGATCGACAAGAAGGGACAAGTGGTCTACACGCACTTCGGCGAAGGCCAGTACGCGCAAACCGAAGCCGCCATCAAGAACCTGTTGGCGCAACCGCAGTAAGCAGCAAAGCAACGCGAACCAAACCAGCTCATCGCCACACACTCAAGGAGAAAAACATGTCCGATCAGATCAACCAACGCCGCCGCCGTTTCTTCGGCGCGGCCGCAGCCACCGTCGCCACCGCGCAGTTGAGCTTCAGTGCGCTCGCCAATGCACAGGGTATCGCTGCCGCTACTCCGTCTGCATCCGCAGCGGGCTTCGCCGGCATCAAGCAAATCGACGCCGGCGTACTCAACATCGGCTATGCGGAAGCCGGTCCAGCCAACGGCCAGCCGGTCATCCTGCTGCACGGCTGGCCCTACGACATCCACAGCTTCATCGATGTCGCGCCCTTGCTGGCAGCGGCCGGCCATCGCGTGATCATCCCGCATCTGCGCGGCCACGGCAGCACGCGCTTCCTGTCCGCCGACGCGCTGCGCAATGCCCAGCAATCGGCCGTGGCGCAGGACATCATCGCGCTGATGGATGCCTTGCGCATTCCGTCGGCGGTCATCGCCGGTTTTGACTGGGGTGCGCGCACCGCGTGCATCATGGCGGCCCTGTGGCCGGAGCGCTGCAAGGCGCTGGTGTCGGTCAGCGGCTATCTGATGACCAATCTGGCCGCGGCCAAGAAGCCGCTGCCGCCCAAGGCGGAGTTCGACTGGTGGTATCAGTTCTATTTCACCACCGAGCGCGGCGTCGAAGGCTACACCAGGTATCGCCGCGAGTTTGCCGAACTGATCTGGAAGACGGCCTCGCCGAAATGGCAGTTCGACGCCGCCACCTTCAACCGCAGCGCCGCGTCCTTCGACAACCCGGACTACGTCGCCATCGTCATCCATAATTACCGCTGGCGTCTCGGCCTGGCCGACGGCGAACGCAAGTACGACGCGCTGGAACGCCGCCTCGCCGGCCTGCCGGCGATCGGCATCCCGACCATCACCATGGAAAGCGACGCCAACGGCGCCCCCTTCCTGCCGCCGGCCTTGTATCGCGACAAGTTCTCCGGCAAATATGAACACCGCAACCTCACCGGCGGCATCGGCCACAACCTGCCGCAGGAAGCCCCCCAGGCATTCGCCGACGCGGTGCTGGCGGTGACAAAACTTTAAGTCGGTTAAAGTCAGCTAAAGTCAGCTACAAGCGACAATATCCGCGCAGGCGGATATTGTCGTGCACGCTTATGTCGAAATTGACCTCAGGGTCAATGTTTCAGATTCGGCAGGAACACCGTCAGCACACCCGCCAGCGGCAGCCACGCGCACACCGCATACACCGCCGCGATGCCGTACAGATCGGCGAGATGCCCGAGCAACGCCGCACCGATGCCGCCAAAGCCGAACATCAATCCGAAGAACACGCCCGCCACCAATCCCACCTTGCCCGGCACCAGCTCCTGCGCATACACCACGATGGCCGAAAACGCCGACGCCAGGATGAAGCCGACGCACACGCACAGCACGCCGGTCCAGAACAGGTTGGCGTGTGGCAGCAACAAGGCGAACGGCGCCGCGCCGAGTATCGAAAACCAGATCACGCGCTTGCGTCCGATCTTGTCGCCGATGGGACCGCCGAAGAACGTACCCAACGCCACCGCACCGAGGAACAGAAACAGCAGGATCTGCGAATCGCCCACCGCGACGTGAAACTTGTCGATCAGGTAGAAGGTGAAATAACTGGTGAAACTCGCCATGTAAAAATATTTGGAAAACACCAGCAAGGACAACACCACCAGCGCCTTCTTGACGGCGCCCGGCGGCAAATCATGCAGCATGGCCGCTTTGCCCTTCTTCGCGCCGGCAGCCAGATGATGGCGATACCAGTTGCTCACGCGCGACAAGGTGACGATCGCCACCACGGCGATAATGCAAAACCACGCGATGTTAGCCTGGCCGAACGGCACCACGATCGCCGCCGCCAGCAAGGGACCCAATGCGGAACCGGCATTGCCGCCGACCTGGAAAGTCGACTGCGCCAGACCGAACCTGCCTCCCGACGCCATGCGCGCGATACGCGACGCTTCCGGATGGAAGGTCGACGAACCGACACCGATCAATGCCGCCGCAAACAGAAACCACGGAAAGCTGCCGGCCATCGACAGCAACACCACGCCGATCAGCGTGAAGACCGCGCCGCACGGCAGCAGCAGCGGCTTGGGATGCTTGTCGGTGTACATGCCTATCCACGGCTGTATCAGCGATGCCGTCACCTGGAAGGTAAGCGTGATCAACCCGACCTGCGTGAACGTCAGCCCATAGTTTTGCTTGAGCATCGGATAGATGGACGGCAGCAAGGCCTGGATCAGGTCGTTGATCAGGTGGGCGAAGCCGACCGCGAGGACGATGCGCAATACCAGAGGTGTAGCGCTGCTGCCTGAGGCGACCGACGTCGCAGGGGCTTTATCGGCCAGCGGCGCAGCGAGCGTAGATGAGCTGTTGATTGTCATGAGCAAGAAGGAACGTGAAAGGGACGAAAAAAGGACGAGAAACATGCAAGGAACACGTCAATGTTATATTGGCATTTAAAAACCGTAATGCCATTTTTCGTCGATTAAGTGACAACACTCAACGCCATGAAAATCGTCCACTCCAGCGCCAAGGCCGCCAAACTCCAGCAACTGCCGCAAGCCGTGGTCGCCTTCAGCCGCGACTTCGACGCCGGCCAGTTGCTGGCGCCGCATTCGCATCCGCGCGGGCAAGTGCTGTACGCCGCGGAAGGCGTGATGCAGGTGCGCACGCCGCACGGCCTGTGGGTCATCCCGCCGCAACGCGCGCTGTGGGTGCCGTCGGAACTGGAACACGAAATCCGCATGCTCAGCGAAGTGCATCTGCGCACGCTCTACATCCGCCAGCAAGAGTCGCGGCAGATCGGCGAGGCTTGCCGCCTGCTGGAAGTCAGCCCGCTCTTGCGCGAGCTGATCCTGGCGCTGCTCAAGGAAAGCGCCGACTACGACATCAAGGCGCGCGGCGGTCATCTGGCGCAACTGATCCTGTCCGAGATCCACGGCGCCGCGGCGATTCCCGTCGCCATTCCCTGGCCGTCCGACCGCCGGCTGGTGGCGATCTGCGAAGCCATCGTCGGCAACCCCGGCAGCCTGAACTCGCTGGAACAATGGGCCGAACTCGGCGGCGCCAGCGCGCGCACGGTGATCCGCCTGTTTCCCAAAGAGACCGGCTTGCAGTTCCGTCACTGGGTGCAGCAAGTCCACATCACCGAAGCGCTGCTGCGGCTGGCGCAAGGCGACGCCGTCGAACGCATCGCGGAGAAGCTCGGCTACAAGAGCGCCAGCGCCTTCACCAGCATGTTTCGCAAAGTGCTCGGCAAGACGCCGAGCCAATATGCCGCTCATGGCCGGCCTGCATTGAGGCCGGCGTTGAAGCCGCGGACATAGACTGTTTCAATCGCCGGCACGCAGACGATGCAGGCGATGTATGGAAAAATCCGGAAAAAATCCGGGCCATCACGACCGGTTATCACGCGATGAATTACTTTCATTAGACAGTGCCCGACGCCGGGCGTAGTGTCGCTTTCCACACGAGGGCCTGATTCAGTGAGGGCTGCTCGGCAGAATCAAGAACCATAAAAGCCGGCGGGCGCTACGAGATCATTGCCACGCCATTGGCGGAGACAACACCAGGATTTTTTACGCGACACCGATGTTCCATCGTTGACGGCGCTGTTGCGCCTGAACGGTGGCAGCGGACTCGCGCCTGCCGTTTCCTCCCTCTCTTCCATGGCTTCTTGCTCTGACGCAATCGCATTTCCGAAGCATAGAATCCGTTATCCGTTTCTCAGCAACAGCTTTCGCATCAACGCAACGCCGGCAGTGAACAACAACAATTCTTATATCCAGGAGATTGCATGAAACTCGTCAACATCAAATATCTGGCCGCCGCCTTCCTTGGGCTGGTCTGCCTTGCCCAGTCGGTCAGCGCCGACACGCTCAGCGACATCCGCCAGCGCAAGAAAATCGTCATCGCCATCGATCTCGGTTCGCCGCCTTTCGGCATGACCGACGACAAGCTGCAACCCTACGGTTCCGACGTCAGCGCCGCCAAGATGCTGGCCAAGGACCTCGGCGTCGAGATGGAAATCATCCAGGTCACCGGCCCCAACCGCGTGCCTTTCCTGCTGACCAACAAGGCCGACATCGTGATCGCCTCCTTCAGCATCACGCCGGAGCGCGCCAAGGTGATCAACTTCAGCGTGCCCTACAGCGCGTCGGAGTCGGTAGTCGGCGCCGAGCACTCGATGCAGATCAAGAGCCTGGCCGACCTGGCCGGCAAACGCGTCGGCGTCGTGCGCGGCAACCTGCAGGACACGCTGCTCACGCCTATCGTCCCCAAGGGCACGATCCTGGTGCGCTATGACGACGACTCGACCAACGCGGCCGCGCTGCTGTCGGGCCAAGTCGACGCCATCGGCACCGCCAGGGAGCTGGTGACCACGACGGCACGCAAGAATCCGGGCCGCAACATCGAAACCAAGTTTGCGGTCAAGGTGGTCCCGCACGGCATCGGCGTGCGCAAGGAAGACACTGCGCTGCTGGCGTGGATCAACAACTGGGTCGTCACCAACATGAAGAACGGCAATCTGGCGAAATCCTATGAGGCCGCGGCAGGCGCGCCACTGGCCGATCTTTCTCAATACATGCCCAAGTAAGTACGCAACAGATCGCTTCACGTCGGCGCAGCCTCCGGTTGCGCCGGCCTTTTCCACTTCTCACTCCTCTTCTCACGAAAGCAATTCACCAGTCATGAAAAATATCGGATTCATAGGCGTCGGCATGATGGGCCAGGGCATGGCGCACAACCTCGTCATCAAGGGCTTCAAGGTCACCGTCATGGGCAACCGCAATCGCAAGCCGGTGGAAGAGCTGGTCGCCGAAGGCGCGCGCGAGGCCGGCAGCCTGCAAGACCTGGTCGCGAGCAGCGATGCCATCATCCTGTGCGTCACCGGCTCGCCGCAGGTGGAAGACCTGATGTTCCGCGCCGGCGGCATTCTGGAACACTGCCGCAGCGGCCAGATCGTCATCGATTGCTCCACCAGCGAGCCGATGTCGAGCACGCGCATTGCCGAACAACTGGCCGCCAAGGGCGTGAAGTTCGTCGATGCCCCGCTGGCGCGCACGCCGGTGGAAGCCATGCAAGGCCGCCTCAACACCATGGTCGGCGCGGATGCCGCGACCTTTGAAAAAGTGAAGCCGGTGCTGGAAGCCTTCTGCGAAAACATCTTCCACATCGGCGACACCACCAGTGCGCAGAAGCTGAAGCTGCTCAACAACTTCATTGCCATCGGCATCGCCACGCTGACCACCGAAGCACTGGCCATGTGCGACGCGGTCGGCGTCGACCAGCGCAAGTTCGTTGAGGTGATCAGCAAAGGCGGCGCCAACAGCGGCATCTTCCAGATGATCGCCGGCGGCATCCTCGAAGGCCGTTCCGACGGCATGAAGTTCAGCATCGCCAACGCCGGCAAGGATCTCGGTTATTACAACAACATGACGGCGCAGTTCGCCAATCCTGCCATGATAGGCACCCACGTTGCCGCGACCTTGCAGCAAAGCGTGAAGGAAGGCTTCGGCGACCAGATGCTGGGCGCGATGGTGAAGGCGCACAAGGACAGGCTGGCGGCGAAGAAGTAGGCTGCCGGAGCGCGGTCATCAAGCACGCCTCTGCAAATACCGATAGCCGTCGTCCTGACGAAAGTCAGGACCCAGCGTCTTATCTGTCGTTTGATCGACCGCCGTCACGACACTGGGTCCCAGCGTTCGCTGGGACGACGGCGAAGCTGGAAGCGTCTTTCGCGGACAATTCCATCCAGCAATACCAAGCCCCTCACGGGGCTTTTCTTTTTGCCGCGCGCCGAGCGACGTGCAACGTGCGACGCCGTTTCCCTGACTCGCGCCCTCAGTTTCCACCGCAGCCATCATCTCCTCCCCGCACCAAGCCACGCCATCGCCTCGAACTTTTGTAGTGCAACGCAATGTAAACCACCCCTCCAACGCACCAGTACAGAGCTTAATGAGCCATCTTGCATTGCATATAGACAGGCACATTTATTGCTGCAACACTTACTAGCGTTATAAAACATTAGTTATTACATAGGAATAATTATGGAAAAATTTATCAAACTGGCAATCGATGGAAACGTGGCGATCATCACCCTGAACCGCCCTGAAAAGCTCAACGCCTGGAACACGGAAATGCGCAACGAGATCATCGCCGCGCTCAAGCGCTTCGATCAGGAAGCCGCGATCGGCGCCATCGTCATGACCGGCGCCGGCGACCGCGCTTTCTGCGCCGGCCAGGATCTGGAAGAAGCGCACGGCTTCGATAAGACGCGCGTCGATGAGTGGATGACCGAATGGGAAAACTATTACCGCACGCTGCGCGCATTGAAGAAACCGCTGGTCATGGCGCTCAACGGCACCGCCGCCGGCTCGGCATTCCAGGTCGCCTTGCTGGGCGACATCCGCGTCGGCCACGCCGGTTCGCGCATGGGCCAGCCGGAAATCAATTCGGGCATCCCGAGCGTGACCGGTCCATGGATCATGGCGCCGATGCTGGGTCTGTCGCGCACCATCGAGCTGACCCTGACCGGTCGCCTGATGGAGGCGGAAGAAGCGCATCGCCTCGGCCTGATCCATCACCTCGTCCCGCAAGCGGAAGTGATGAGCAAATCGCTGGCGATCGCGCGCGACCTCGCCGGCAAGCCGCCGGTCGCCATGCGCCTGGACAAGCAACGCTTCTATGAAATCACCGAACCGGGCTTCGTCGACGCCATCGCCGCCGGCCGCCGCATCCAGGGCGAGGCCTACGCCACCGGCGAACCGGCCCGCATGATGGAAGAGTTCTTCAAGAAGCGCGGCCACTCCATCGCGGGTTGATCCGACATCACGATCACGTCAGCACGCTTTTTTGCATTTCAGTAATGGCAGGTCTGAGGGTTCTCTAATTCACTATTCAAGGGGAGTACGTATGACTAAGCAAATCAATCAACAACGCCGCACCGTATTGAAGATGGCGGGCGGGCTGGCGGCAGCGGCCGGCGTCGGCGCCGCCCCTGCGGTGTTCGCGCAAAGCAAGCAACTGGTGGTCGCCGATCCGGGCGGTCCTTACACGACGGCTTATCGCAAGGCGTTTTACGATCCGTTTGAAAAAGCCACCGGCGTCAAGATCGTCAACGTCGCGCGCGAAGCGCAACCGCTGGCGCAACTGACCGCCATGGTGCAGACCAGGAATTTCGTGTGGGACGTGACCACGCTGACGCTGCAGCAAGACGTGCCCATCCTTGAAGAAACCGGCATGCTGGAACCGCTGGGCATCGCGCCGACCGATTTCAAGAACATGCTGCCGGGCGCGATCACGTCGAACTTCCTCGGCGTCGACGTGTACGCCACCGTCCTCGCTTACCGCACCGACAAGCTCGGCAAAAACCCGCCGAAGACCTGGGCCGATTTCTGGAACGTGGAAAAATTCCCGGGGCGCCGCTCGCTGCGCCGCAACGCCATCGACACGCTGGAACAGGCCTTGATGGCGGACGGCGTGCCGCCGGAAAAACTCTACCCGCTCGATCTCGACCGCGCCTTCAAGAGCCTGGATCGCATCAAGAAACACATCTCGGTCTGGTGGACCAGCGGCGCGCAGGCGATGCAGCTGATCCAGTCGGGCGAAGTCGACATGATCTCGACCTGGAACGCGCGCGCGCAAACCGCCATCGAAGGCGGCGCGCCGGTGGCCATCAACTGGAACCAGGGCCTCTACTCGGTCGAAGGCTGGGGCGTGCCGAAGGGAAATCCCAGGGCCGCCATCGCCAAGGACTTCGTCAAGTTCTGCGCCGACGCCAAGCGCCAGAGCGGCTTCACCGACACGCTGGCCTACGGACCGACCGCCCTGGAAGCCTACAAGGACATCCCGGCCGCACGCGCCGCGATCCTGCCGACGGCGCCCGCCAACATCGCGCTGATGCGCCCGCCGAGCGGCCCGTGGTGGCACAAGAACCGCAACGCCGTGTCGGACCGTTTCAACGCGTGGTTGCTCTCCTAGTTACTTTCCATATCGCGAAGACATCATGACTGCCAGACTGCAAACCATAGCAATCAGCAAGCACTACGACAGCGTCACCGCGCTCTCCGCTACCGATCTTGAAGTGCGGGACGGGGAGTTCCTCACCTTGCTGGGACCGTCCGGTTCCGGCAAGACCACGCTGCTGCAAATCCTCGCCGGGCTGGTCGAACCCAGCGGCGGCCGCTTGCTCATCAACGGCAAGGATGCGACCCATGCCGCCGCCGGCGACCGCGGCATCGGCATGGTGTTCCAGAGCTACGCCCTGTTCCCGCATCTGTCGGTGTGGGAGAACATCGCCTACCCGCTGCGCATGCGCAAGATGGACAAGGCGGCGATGGCAAGTGCGGTGAAAGATGCGCTGGAAATGGTGCAGATGGGAAGCTATGCGCATCGCCTGCCGCGCGAGCTGTCCGGCGGTCAGCAGCAGCGCATCGCCCTGGCGCGCTGCTTCGTCTACAAACCCTCGGTGATCTTGCTGGACGAACCGCTCGGTGCGCTGGACAAAAAACTGCGCGAACACATGCAGTCCGAGATCCGCAGCCTGCACAAGGATCTCGGCGCGACCTTCATCTATGTCACGCACGATCAGGAAGAAGCGCTCAACTTGTCCGACCGCATCTGCCTGATGAACCAGTCGAAAATCGAGCAGATCGGCACGCCGCAAGACTTGTACGACAAGCCGGCGACGGCCTTCTCGGCGCAGTTCATCGGCTACTCCAACCTGTTGTCGGGCCGCGTGGAAAAACATGCCGGCGACGACAATATCCGCCTCTGCAATGCGCGCTTCAGCGTACCGATCCACGTACCGGAGCACGTCCCGGTGCACTCGCTGCTCCCGCTCGACAAAACGCCCGGAGCCGACGATATCTCGCTGGTGATCCGTCCCGAAGAAGCGCGCCTGTCGTCTGTCGACGACGCCTACGTCAAAGGCACGGTACGCGAAGTCGTGTTCGCCGGATCGGACTTCCGCGTGCTGGTCGACATCGGCGAGAAGCAACCTTTCCTGCTGCGCTGCGGACGCCGCGACGCTCCCGCGCCCGGCGACACCGTCGGCGTCACGTGGAACCCGGCGCATACCGCCGTGGTGACCTGCTGAACAAGGGAGATACGCCATGTCTGCTTCCTCCCTCCGGGTTTCGGCCCCTGCCGTTGCGCTCCGCCGCACGTCGACGTTCGGCAAGTCTCTGCGCGCCTGGCTTCCCGCCGTGCCGTGCTTCGTGTTCCTGATCGCCTTCTTCTGCGTGCCGGTGATCGAGATCCTGCAGACCGGCATGGTCAACGCCGACGGCCACGTCACGCTTGATCAGTTCCGCCGCATGACCAATGACCTGGTGTTTGCCAAGGTGCTGGGCAATACCTTCCTGATCTCCGGCCTGACGGCGCTGTCGTCGGTGGTGCTGGGGTTTCCGATCGCCTACTTCCTGAGCCAGCTGAGCGACAAGTTTCGCGAACGCTGGATGATCTGGATCATGGTGCCGTTCTGGACCAGCTATCTGGTGAAGACCTTTGCCTGGATCCTGGTGCTGTCCAAGACCGGCATCCTGCTCACGCTGGCGGTCAGCCTCGGCCTGGTCGACGATCCGTCAGCACTGGCGCCGTCCATGCTGGGCGTGATGATCGGCATGGTGCATGCGATGCTGCCGCTGGCGGTGATCAACATGCTGCCGATCATGCGCGGCGTCAACGCACAGTTGCTGCAGGCGGCGGAGACCCTGGGCGCCAATCGCTCCATCGCCTTCTTTTCGATCTTCCTGCCGATGGCGGGGCCGGGC
>NZ_AKJW01000060.1 GCF_000282135.1 Herbaspirillum sp. CF444 | reverse complement strand
AGCGGCCTGTTTGGGCGAATTGTCGCGTTACGAATCGGGGTCAAGACGCCCAGTCTTGACCCCGATTCGCGCCTTGCACTTCATCCCAAACAGGGCAAGCTCGCACTCACGCCCATTTATGAAATGAGTTCTAGTTCCATCCTGCGTTTGCGTCAACAACAAGAGAATCAATTCATGACCGTCATTGCGTCTTCCATCGCATCTTCCATTTTCAAGGCTTACGACATCCGCGGCATCGTCGGCCAGACGCTCAATGCCGATGTCGCGCGTCAAATCGGCCGGGCCTTCGGCAGCGCTGCGCTGGCCAAGGGGCAGACAGCGGTCGTGATCGGCCGCGACGGTCGCTTGTCCGGCCCCGAATTGACGGCGGCACTGGCCGAAGGCCTGCAATCCGTTGGCATTGACGTGGTCGACCTGGGTGTGGTCGCAACGCCGATGGTGTATTTCGGCACGCATGTTCTGGGCACGCAATCCGGCGTCATGGTCACCGGCAGCCACAATCCGCCTGACTACAACGGTTTCAAGATGGTGCTGGACGGCGAAGCGATTTACGGTGATGCGATCCAGGCGCTGTACCAGGCTATTGTGAAAAATCAATTCATCAGCGGCGCCGGCAGCTATCGTACTCATGACATCCGCAAGGAATACATCGCCCGCATCGTCGGCGACATCAAGCTGGCGCGGCCGATGAAGATCGCGGTCGACTGCGGCAACGGCGTGGCCGGGGCCTTTGCCGGCGAGTTGTATCGCGCGCTCGGCTGCGAAGTGACTGAATTGTTTTGCGAAGTCGACGGCACGTTTCCCAATCATCATCCCGATCCGGCGCATCCGGAAAACCTGCAGGATCTGATCGCCAGCCTGCGACAGAGCGACGACGAAATCGGCCTGGCATTCGACGGCGACGGCGATCGCCTCGGCGTGGTCACCAAGGACGGCCAGATCATCTATCCGGACCGCCAGTTGATGCTGTTCGCCGCCGACGTGCTGACGCGCCATCCGGGGCGCGAAATCCTGTACGACGTCAAATGCACGCGTCATCTGGCGCCGTGGATCGGCGCACGCGGCGGTCTGCCGCTGATGTGGAAGACCGGTCACTCGCTGGTCAAGGCCAAGATGCGTGAAACCGGCGCCCCGCTGGGCGGCGAGATGAGCGGCCACGTGTTCTTCAAGGATCGCTGGTATGGTTTCGACGACGGCTTGTATGCCGGCGCCCGCCTGCTCGAACTGATGAGCCGCGAAGCCGATCCGTCGGCCGTGCTGAACGCCTTGCCGCAATCGACCAGCACGCCCGAGTTGCAACTGAAGCTGCAAGAGGGCGAGAACTTCGCGCTGATCGATCAATTGCAAAAGGATGCAAAGTTTCCGGGCGCCGAGCAGATCATCACCATCGACGGCCTGCGTATCGAATATGCCGACGGTTTCGGCCTGATGCGCTCTTCCAATACCACGCCGGTGGTGGTGTTGCGCTTCGAGGCGGAAACGCCGCAAGCGCTGGCGCGCATCCAGGAAGAATTCAGGCGCGTCATCCTGGCGGCCAGGCCGGCGGTAGCCTTGCCGTTTTGAAAGAGGTAAGATGCTGGCCCACAGACAAAGAATAGTGGGTTAGCCTTGAATATCCTGATCGTCCGCGTTTCATCCTTGGGTGACGTGGTGCACAACATGCCGATGGTCGCCGATATCCGGCGGCATTATCCGGATGCCAACATCGATTGGGTGGTGGAAGAGGCCTATACCAGCCTGGTGCGGCTCAATCCGCTGGTGCGCGACATCATCCCGATCGCGTTGCGACGCTGGCGCAAAAGCCTGGGCAACGCGGCCACGCGTGCTGAAATTGCGGTTTTTTACCGGCAACTGCGGCACGAAGCCTACGACGTCGTGTTCGACACCCAGGGCTTGCTGAAAACCAGCGTGGTCATGCGCCTGGCGCGCCTGGCGCCGGGCGGCAAACGGGTCGGACTGGCCAATGCCACCGAAGGATCGGGCTACGAACCGATCTCCAGAATATTCCATACGCAAAGCGTCGCCGTCGGCTTGCATACCCATGCGGTCATGCGCGCGCGCGACGTTGCCGCGGCGGCGCTGGCTTACCAGCCCGATACGGCGGCTGATTTCGGTTTGCAGGCACCGGTTTTTGCGGCGCCGCCGGCCTGGTTGCCGCCACAGCCTTACGCCGTGTTCTTTCACGGCACCGCGCGCGCCGCCAAGCAGTGGCCGGCCGAACATTGGGTCGCCGTCGCTCAGGCCTTGAGCGACAAGGGTTTGCCGGTGTTGTTGCCGTGGGGCAGCGCCAAAGAAAAAGCGGCTGCGGAAAGCCTGGCTGCGCGCATGCCGCGCGCCACCGTCTTGCCGGCGCTGCCGTTGATGGAGGCCGTGCTGCTGGTGCAGAATGCGGCGCTGGTGGTCGGGCTCGACACCGGCCTGACGCACATCGCCGCGGCCTACTGCCGCCCGACGGTGGAGATTTATTGCGATTCGCCGCGCTGGAAGACCGAGGGCAACTGGTCGCCGCGCGTGGCCAATGTGGGCGATACCGGCGCTGCTCCTGACGTAGCGCAAGTACTGGCTGCGATTGATGCGGTATTGTCTGTCCAGGCTGCGGCGCCGGATGATGGCAGCGTCAGTAGCGGCGTCGTCGCCTGAACAACGAGGCATAATATCGAGATGGAATCGCAAATCATAGAAATCGACATCGCCGACTGGCATGTCGCCGCGCCGAACCAGGACTGGATCGCCGGCCTGGAAGCAGGCAAGGTGCTGTATTTTCCGCACCTGCCGTTTGTCTTGTTGCCGGAAGAGCAAACGCTGCTCACGCCGACCATACGCGACCCCAAGGTGCGCAACATCAGCCTGGCCGCCAGCGGCCATCTGAAGGGCGCGCTCGGCGACACCGCCACGCAACTGGCGCTGGCGCTGATGATAGGGCGCTTTCGCGAGCAGGCGCAGTCCTTGGTCTATTCGCTGTTGCCAAAGTATCAAGGCGCCCTGCGGCTGGCGCCCACCAGCTATCGTCCGGCCAAGGTTGAAACACGGGCGCAATCCTGGCGCGCCGACGACCGTCGCCTGCATGTCGACGCTTTCCCCTCGCGCCCCAATTACGGAGAGCGCATCCTGCGCGTGTTCTGCAACGTCAATCCCGATGGAGTGCCGCGCGTCTGGCGCGTCGGCGAACCGTTCGAAACCGTGGCCAGGAAGTTCCTGCCGCGCGCCAAACCCTATGTACCCTGGCAAGCCAGCGTGATGAAGGCCTTGCACATCACCAAATCCTATCGCAGCGAATACGACCACCTGATGCTGCAACTGCATGACGGCATGAAAGGCGACATGGCTTATCAGGAAAGCGCCGGCCAGGTCACCATGCCGTTTGCCGCAGGTTCCGTGTGGGTGTGCTTCTCGGACCAGGCTTCGCACGCCGTCATGTCTGGCCAGTACATGCTGGAACAGACGCTGCATCTGCCGGCCGACAGACAATACGACCCCTCGGCAAGTCCGCTCGCGATCCTGAGCAAACTGACCGGACGCCGGCTGGTTTGATGCGACTGCTCTATTCCGCGTTGTGGTGGGTGGGTTTGCCCTTTGTGCTGTTGCGCCTGTGGCGTCGCGGCCGCAAGGAGCCGGGCTATCGCCGGCATATCGGCGAGCGTCTGGGCTTTTATGGCCAGTTCCGCGATCGCACTGTGCCGCCAATATTATGGGTCCACGCGGTGTCGGTCGGCGAGACGCGCGCTGCGCAACCTCTGATCGAAGCACTGCTGCACGCCTATCCTCGCCACACGGTCTTGCTGACGCACATGACCGCCACCGGCCGCGTCACCGGCCGGCAACTGTTCGCGCATCATGGCGAGCGCGTGGTGCAAAGTTTCTTTCCTTACGACACCGGCTGGATGTGCGCGCGTTTCTTGCGCCATTTCAAACCGCGGATCAGCATCCTGATGGAAACCGAAGTCTGGCCGAACATGGTGCGTCAGTGCCGTCTTCACCAGGTGCCGGTGGTACTGGCCAACGCCCGTTTGTCGGCGCGCTCGCTGCGACGCGGCCAACGCTTCGGCGCGATTTTGCTGGAAGCCGCAGCGAACATCGATTGCGTCGCTGCGCAGTCGGAAGCCGACGCCGAGCGCCTGCGCCTGTTCGGCGCGCGCAGTGTGCATGTGACCGGCAGCATCAAGTTCGACGTCGAGGCGCCGGCCGAGGCAGTCGCCCTGGGCGAACAATGGCGCGCCGGTTTTGGCGCGCGCCCGGTGTTGCTGTGCGCGAGCACGCGCGAGGGCGAAGAGGAATTGATCCTGGATGCGCTTGCGGCCATCGATCATCGCGCATTCCTGACGATCATCGTGCCGCGCCATCCGCAACGCTTCGACGCAGTCGAGTCGCTGATCCGCGCGCGCGGCTTTGCCGTGCAGCGGCGCTCGGCATTCGCGGCGACGCCGCCTGCCGGCGATGTGCAGATCGTATTGGGCGACTCCATGGGCGAGATGTTTGCTTACTACGCTGCATGCGACCTGGCGTTCATCGGCGGCAGCCTGCTGCCGCTGGGAGGACAGAATCTGATCGAAGCCTGCGCGCTCGGCAAACCGGTCCTGATCGGCATGCACACCTTCAACTTCCAGACCGTCAGCGAGGATGCGACGGCAAGCGGCGCTGCCATGCGTGTTCAATCGGCGGGAGAGATGCTCGCGTGTGCCGCAGCGCTGCTGCAAAACGAGGATGCACGCCGTGCGATGGGCACAAGCGCGATTGCTTTCGCCAGGAAATATCAAGGCGCGACGGTACGCACGATGGCATTGCTCGCGCCTTTGATTCGCTGAACGTTCCCCGGCGACAGCCGCTTTGTGCAAGACGGCATCGTCGGATGCTTATAATGATGAGAAATCAATGGAGGACAGGCATAGCATGCTCAAGAAAATCAAACGGACCATCCGTCAACTGAAAAATGCGTTGCTGCTGCTTGTGGCATTTTGCCGGTACGGCCTTTCCGGAAAAATGCCGGCGTGGACGGGAAATGTCCACATCGCTTCTTTTTGTGCGACCTCCGGACGGAGCAATGACTGGATGAGCCGAGTGTTGTCGCTGTTTTTCCCGCCCAGGAAAATCGAATTCGAATCGACGGTGCTGTCCCCGTTGCCGGAGGCGCAGCTGAAAGCGTTGACGGCGGAGCTGGACCAGAACGGTTACGTCATTTTGGATCAGCGTTTGCCCGCGGAACTGTGCGACCGGCTGATGCATTTTGCCTTGACGCAGGAAGCCGTTTTGCGTCAAACGGATGGTCAACGGCATGTGCATCAGACTGCACTCTATGACGCCGCGAATCCGCGTGCAGTCATCTATGATTTTGAAAAGGAAGCGATACTGGGCAACCCGGAAGTGCAGGCGCTGCTCATTGATCCGACGCTGATCTCCATTGCGCAATCCTATTTCCGCAGCCAGCCGATTGCCGACATGCTCTCGATGTGGTGGAGCACGGCTTATACGGACAAGCCCGACGGCGAGGCGGCGCAGATGTATCACTTCGATATGGATCGCATCAAGTGGCTGAAGGTGTTCATTTATCTGACCGATGTCGGCAAAAACAACGGGCCGCACTATTTTGTATCCGGCTCCCATCGCAGCGGCGGCATTCCGGATGCGCTGCTGGAGAGAGGCTACGTCCGTCTTCAGGATGAAGACATCGAGCGCAATTATCCGGCACGGAACATTCGTGAATTTACCGCGCCCCAGGGCACCATCCTGATAGAAGACACACGCGGCCTGCATAAAGGGCAGCATATCAGGGAGGGGCATCGCCTGATACTGCAATTCCAGTTCAGTAACAGTTGCTTTGGTGCGGAAACGTCCAAGCCGGTCATCAAGGCCGGAGCCGATACTGCATTGGCGCGCATGATTCGCCGCTATCCTCGCATGTTTTCCGGCTACAAACTGCATAGCTGATTCGGGCTGCCGCCCAACTCATTCATAACGATATCCGGTGCGGTCGTATCGCACTGCCGGAGCCCAGAGGGAAGCAATACCGCCGTGCTGTTCAATTCCTACGAATTCCTGTTTCTTTTTTTACCGATAACATTCATCGGTTTTTTTACCCTTGCAAAAATCGGTCGTGGGGTTGCCGCCGGATGGCTTGTCCTCGCGTCGCTGTTTTTTTACGGATGGTGGAACCCCAAATTCACTTTTCTTCTTCTGGCATCGATCAGTTTCAATTACGCCATGGGCTATGCAATTTCCCGCCAGCGCCAGCGCGGGAAAGTATTGCTGACCATTGCCGTTGCCGCCAATCTGCTGCTGCTGGGCGTCTTTAAATACAGCAACTTCTTCATTGCGACCGCCAACTCCCTGGCCGGAGAA
Organism: Herbaspirillum sp. CF444; assembly: GCF_000282135.1. GTDB lineage: Bacteria > Pseudomonadota > Gammaproteobacteria > Burkholderiales > Burkholderiaceae_D > Herbaspirillum. The sequence goes on along the minus strand of NZ_AKJW01000060.1, from coordinate 37,828 downwards.
TCACTGGCGCTGACGGACATCGTTCTGCCGCTCGGGATTTCATTCTATACATTCACGCAGATTGCCTTCCTGGTCGATACTTCGCGCGGTATCGCACGCGAGTACAACTTCGTTCACTATCTCTTGTTTGTGACCTATTTCCCGCATCTGATCGCCGGGCCGGTTCTGCATCACAAGCAAATGATGCCGCAGTTCGCGTCACCGGCGATCTACAAAATCAATGCGCATGACGTCGCCGCCGGATTGACTATCTTCACGATCGGCCTGGCCAAGAAGGTGCTTCTTGCCGATAGCTTCTCTGCCTATGCCAGCCCCGTGTTTGCCGGTGCAGAGCATGGCGTGCATTTGCACTTCTTCGCTGCCTGGATTGGCGCGCTGGCCTATACCATACAGCTGTATTTCGACTTTTCCGGCTACTCCGACATGGCAATCGGTCTGTCGCTGTTGTTCGGCGTACGCTTGCCGATCAACTTCAATTCGCCTTACAAGGCCGACAGCATCATCGATTTTTGGCGCCGCTGGCATATGACGTTGTCGCAGTTTCTGAAGGACTATCTCTATATTCCTTTGGGCGGAAACCGGCACGGAAAACTCCGCATGTACGTCAATTTGATGGCGACCATGGTCCTCGGCGGATTGTGGCACGGCGCGAATTGGACATTCGTGCTCTGGGGCACGTTGCATGGATTTTATTTGCTGGTCAATCATGCCTGGCGTGCGCTCGCGAAAAAGATGGGCTTTGCCGCAGGCGATGGTCGCAGCATGATGGGCGGCATCGTCACATTTCTTGCCGTGGTCGTGGCCTGGGTCATATTCCGCTCAAGCAGCATTCATGCGGCTTTCAGCATGTTGGGCGACATGCTGCATTGGCCGGGGGGATATCATGTCGATCCGGCGGCAATCAAGCTGGCTGCCGTGCAGTCGCGAGAATTCTTTGCACCCTTCGACCTGGGCGTGAAGCGCTTTGCCATGCTGATGGCGTCCGCTGCATGCATATTGTGGCTACTGCCCAATACACAGGAATATATGAATGGCGGCCATCGTCTGCGCTGGACTCCCACCAGGATCAATGCGCTGCTGTGGGGTTTGGTGTTCGCACTCTGCGTAACAAAAATGGCCAGTGTTTCGGAATTTCTGTACTTCCAATTTTAAGGTGCGCCGTGTTCGTCTCGTATCTACGCATTTTCTTTCTCGTCGGGCTGTTGCCGGTGGCATTGCTGTCTGCCGCCAATTTTTTTCTGGATCCGTATGAGATATTTCAGACGCATTTGTTTCCCGACGTAGGCGCGACGCAAGAGCGTTATCTCAAGATCGAATTGCTGAAGAAAAACAAGACGTTCGACACCTTTCTGTTTGGCGGTTCGAGAATGGGGACCACCGTTCCGGCAGACATCGAAGCCGTCCTCCCCGGAACGCACATTTACAACTTCTATGTATCGTCGGGAAATCAGACGGACAATCTGGTGCATGGCCGGTGGCTGCTGAAGACGCAGCCTCAGTTAAAGACGTTCTACGTCCAGGTCGATTGGCCGGATAGTGTCGGCCTGACCAAAGCCAATTATCAATACTGGACCCATCCGGAAGTGTTGGGCGACAGCACCGCGGGATTCCTTGCGCAGTACCTGTTTCTCTTGCCGTATCAGGCGATGGAATTCAAGCTCGACAACAATGGCAAGAGAAAAGGGGAGTTGAAGATGCCGCTGTCGGGAGGAAACTACTACTATCCCAAGCGTGATCAGGAGCTGGCCACGAATTGTGCTGCCTACACGCAAAAAAACGCATCGTTTTTTGCGCCTGTCGTGGCAGAAGAACCGTCGGCAGAGAAAAGGCAAATGATTGATCAGAGCCTGGCGGATCTGGCGCTGCTTGTGCAAGATGCTGACCGGCGCGGCGTCCGGGTCAAGCTCTACGTCACCCCGTATCATCACAAGTTCCTGGATCGTCTTAGCGTGGACGACTATGGCTATTTTCTTCAGAGACTCGCGGCGATTGGTCCCTACTGGAATTTTGGCGTCTATTCAGACATCACGCGCAATAATTGCAATTACTACGAGACGTCGCACTACATCGGCAGTGTCGCCCCGCACCTGTATCGCATCATGTCAAAGCAACTGAGCGAGCCGGGCATTGCGCACTATGTGACGCGGGAAACCGTCGCGGACGAGCTTGCCTATGTCCGCGCCAATTTCCTGAAAAACAGAAATGCCGCATCGGTACAGCCTTGATGGCGCCATGTTCCGGTCGCGCCTGGGGATGGCGTAAACGATTGCGATCAGCGAAAGCCTGATCGCAATCGATCAGTGGCGATCGGCCGGCGTCACCATGAGGAAGATTCAGTCTTTTTTCTTGTTGACCAGATGCTTGCCGCGGCCGATCTTCAGCGTCTTCGACACGAAATTGCGCAAGCGGTTGTCAAATACGCCGATCAGTCGTTTCAGCTTTTCTTCCGGACGGCCGGAAAATGACGTGACGTGGAAATAGTCCGACTCGTCGGGCGAGATGGCAGAGAAATAATAATTGGACACGCAGCAGCGCGGGCGGTTGGCTTTGACCGGGCTGACCGAGTGCCAGCTGAGCTTGTTCGTTTCCATCACGACCAGACGATTGAAGTGCGATGTCAAGGTCTTGGGGACGGTTCTGTCTTCATTCCACAGCTCGAAATTCCCGCCATTTTCCAGCGCCCAGTCAGGCGACACGTAATAGAGCAGGTTCAGGCGGCGATATCGCTCCCGATTGGCGTCATGACTATTGTCAAGATGCGGATTCAGATAGTCGCCTTCGAACATCATCGATAAGCCGCCGGCGTACAACTTTGGATCGGGTTCGATTTTCGTCAGGCCGACGATGTCGGAGACCAGATCAACGATCTGCGAATCCTGAAAAGCGTAAGTAATGTCCGCCAGGATCTGTTCGTGCGTATCCAGATTGGCGGACGTTCTTTTCCTCTCGCGAAATGATTCGCGACTGAAGAAGCCGTCGCCATTTTTCGGGAAGGCCTGATAGATGCTGTTGCACAAATCCGGCGGCAACAGATTGTCGATGATGAAGTGTTTGGTCGTCGTGCCTTGAGGGTGCTGCCATTGCTGCTGAATACTGTCCCGATTCTCGTTGAGTTTATTGACAAGCAACGTGACGAAGGTGTTTTTATCCGACATGAATTCTCTTCTCAGTTCCTATTTCGATCTCGAATGGATACCTTTCATACAGAGCTGACTGTATAGGGCGTGAAAGATATGCGATATTCCGTAGGAGCCTGCCCCTAGTAAGAATGTAATCGGAATGACAGCCTTCTCAAATAAGACTTGGCGCAAATTTCAGGCCGGCTACGTGAGTGCGCAAATGAGCTGGACCCGACACTACCACTAGGACGAAACTAGCGTTTCATCCAATGTAGATGGGGAGGTTTGTCATGGATATCAACATTCTCGGAATTGATTTAAGTCGCGATGTCACTGGCGGAAATGAATTAACCTATCTACTATATAAAACGACAATGGGATGAAGCGAGCTCGGCATTGGACGCTAACGTTGGATTGCGACGCGCTGCAGCGACTCACCTATATGGCCGGGGAAATAGAAGTTCAACTTCAGAAAGCGAGAGTCAAGCAATGCTGAGCAGTCTGTTGGACTATAACGGCGAGCGGCTGGATCCGGTAAGCGGCGCCTATCACCTGGGCAATGGTTATCGGGCCTACAACCCGGTGTTGATGCGCTTCAACTGCCCGGACGATTGGAGTCCGTTCGGGGCGGGCGGTATTAATCCGTATACCTACTGTGCCGGCGACCCGGTTAATCACACGGATCCTTCCGGACATTTAAGCTGGCAAGCATGGCTGGGGATAGGCCTTGGCGCGTTCAGTCTGGCACTGTCCGTCTTCACGGCAGGGGCTTCGATCGCGGCTGCCGGCGGCGTGATGGTAGCCATCGATTCGGCTTCGATGACATCACTCGCCGTGGGCGGGGCGGGTATGGTGTCGGATGTTACGGCCATCGCCAGTGGGGCGGTAGAGGACTCCCCGCCTAGCGCTTTGGCAGCGTTGGGCTGGTTCTCGATGGCGACCGGGATGGTCGGACTCGCCCATGGGCTATTCCCGCTGGTAAAGAGGGGGTATGGCATGATGCACGGCACGTATGCAGAAACGAGTCGGGCGCTTAGTGATGGTTTCAGTTCTGAAGTGTCCTTCCGTGGCGAAGTATATGTACCTGCGCGCTTCGAACATTATGAGAGTGGTAATGACGCGGGCGGTCATCCCGGTGGATTCACTTATCTAGATGCGGCAGGTAGCAATAAAGAATATGTAAACGACCGGTCCGTTTTGAGTTCGCGCACTGTTAAGGTGACGGATACACCGTTTGAACCGGAGCTTTATCAGCATCTGGTCGGCAACCTTAATCCCCGCACCGCCCGTGTGGTCGAAACTACCTCGGCGGTGATGGTGCTGATGCGGGGGGCGAATGGCAACTTCTACCGCGTCCGAAGCGATTTTGTCTGGTATCAGGGCCCTCGAAATCAGATCACAGTGATGCCAAACGGAGAGGTAGATATGTCCGCAGGTCAACAGATGCGGCGAAACATGCTGCCGGGCATGAGTACGACGGGGGACATGGCCTATCAGATTCCACCCGCTAACATGACGCAGACGCGGGCTGGGACATTTTCGTCCTATTTTTTGGTGGGACGTGACGAATTAAGGCAACTGGGGCTGGCAATCCCACCCACGCAACCATGATAAGAAGGTCACTCCTCACGGTTTAAGTGAGTGTGTCGATAATAAGAAGAGGCCCGGCCGAACCGGGTCTCTTTTTTAATTAGGACCCGCTAGAAGTCCTATATTTGATGTCAAAGCTTTGATAGCGCATATTCTTTCCAGCTATGTCCCTTCATATCGACCACGGCAAAAATAACCATCTATGGATGAATAGTTGTATCCATGTGCCTGTAACTGACGCAATACTTCACTTAATCTGATGCTTTTTTTATTAAATCGATTTCTGATTGTTAAAACATCTCTGTTTTCATTTGCATACCTTGGATGTTCTCTTGCTTCGTTCAAATCACGCATAATACTGGCATACGTTTCAAAATATGGTTGGTCCTCATGTTGTCCGGCTCCCAAACCTTGCGGACCAACAATTCTGTGCTCAGTCATAAATAGCTGATGATTTCCCTGAGCTTTTGATAGCGTGTAGTCTTCTATAACGTCGCCTGAACTGTAAGTTTCTATAACTCTTTTATCCCCTTTTAAAACGGTTAATAATCGAGAAGAGCCGTAACTAGCATTGTCACCTGTGTATGAAAGAAGATTGTCCCCATGTCGGGAGTAAAAGTGTAAAGCTGTGGTTTGCAGTTCAAATTTATCGCGAGGAAGATAAGCTCCGTGAGCGCGTATAACTAGCCTTGTAGCATTGGAATCAGTATTTCTGAAGAGGTATAAATTCTTTCCGACGGCTATCCGTTGCGCTGAGGAAGCGGTTCCAGCTTCCATCATCAGCCCACCAAATGGCCGATTACTCATTCCCTTAAGCGCACTGAAGCCTCTGCCAGCAATTTCCCCGCCTACGACAGCCAGCACAGACCCAGTAACAAGTGCCGCCCAGCTTTCCCCGCTCATGTCACTTATACTCTGATGGTCAATGGCCATGGCTCCTGCTGTAATCGTGATATCCGTTACAACTGTAAGAGGGGTGAGCACAGCAATTGTTGCGGGTAGGGATAAGCCACCAGTAGCAACCCCGAGGGCGACCCCGACGATGGCGCCAGCAATCAGGCCAAAGAGGGCGCCATCGCTCATATGGCCGGATGGGTCAGCTCTGTTAACCGGGTCTCCTACACAATATACATAGGGATTAATCCCTCCGTTACCAAATGGACTCAGGTCGTCTGGGCAATGAAACCGCATCAATACCGGATTGTAGGCACGATAACCGTTTCCCAGATGAGACATACTACTGATGGGGTCTAATCGTTCGCCGTTAAACCCCAGGACACAATCATTCATAGCAGCTTATTTTGAGAATAAATATTTATGGAGATACCCCATGGACATCGCAGGGGGGTAGGCCAGTGAAGTTGAATAATTCACAATAAGGACGACAAGTATATGATGTGCACTTCACCGTTCTTCTGCGGACTCACGACAAAGCGCTGCTTGCCCGCCCCGGGGTAGCCTACAACGGCCAACGAGTAGTCATGGTTATCAAACAACTCCAGACGTAGGGGCGCTAGCAAGGAGGAGCTCGTGTGCAACTGTTCGGCGACCTCTGGGTTGATGCGAGCGGTGCGATCGTATGACAGGGCGTTTGGTGTCTCGTCTTCCATGACCTGCGGGGGCCATTCGAAAGCGATAGTGAGACAGCATTTTCTTGAAGTATGTTTGGCATGGGGTACTTCCTTGATGTGTGCTGTTTTGTGAGCGCAGACCTATTTCACAGGCATTTGCGATGCTTCGAGCAGTAGATGGTTTTGTTATTGATGCAGGAATATTTATAGTGCAAATACTATCTCGTCATCTATCTCAAATTATTGCTGTGCATGGCTCTGGTTCTAATCGTATGTGCGCTTTACCATATAGAGCGAGAGATCGCGATCCCAGTTGCTAAGAAGCCGCGCTGAAAATGCTTGGACTTCAAAAGTCCGGCGGTGTTCGCTTCATGGCGCCGTTTGCTGCTGCAGTCACATCATCAGCGCGCTGATGATCTCGTTCAAGCATTGACTGGCTTTACCCTTCGCCCGGGTTCACGTTCCTACTGGTATTGAAAGCAATAGATGGCTATCGTACGCGACAGCCTGTCCGTGGGGAGAATTCATGGCGGCAAGTTGTCTTATGAGGTGTCAGAACCTCTGAAATTTTGGAAGTTCCCAATGCAAATATATTGCAAGTATTCGAAGTAAGAAACCGATGGAAATGGATGCGAGAACAGATATAGATATATCCACATTGGTCTGTAACAGGCCAAGATATATGCAGCCAGTAATTAATGAAATACTTGCATAGAGCTCACGCCTTAGTACAAGAGGTATTTCGTTGCAAAGAATGTCCCGCAAGAGCCCGCCAAATATCCCCGTGATCATGCCGAACGCAATGACGATACTGGGGTGCATGTGTTCGTATGTTCTGGCAATGTCGCAGCCAATGATCGTGAAAGTGACCAAGCCCAGGGCGTCAACGATTAAAAAGACCATGTTGAAACGATGCACAGTTTGTGCGGCTAGCGAGGAAATGATTGCTGCACCGATAGTAAATATCAAGTACTGGGGATGAGCAACCCAACCTAATGGATAGTGGCCCAAGAGAATATCCCGGACAGTTCCGCCTCCCAGAGCAGTAATGGATCCGACGAGGCAAAGGCCGAATAAATCCATCTCTCGGCGCATGCCTGCGATAGCACCGGATGAAGCTTCAGCCGTAATGGCCACCAGATAAATATAGTGTAGCAACATTGTCGACCTTTCTTCCATTGGGGCGGATGTCCTGCATCTCTTGACTCCAAATGCATCAGCTAGCGTAGAACAAGATGATCAGAGAAATGGTTTTCGTATGCTTGAAAAATACTGTCGCATCCAACGAAAGTATTTGCTAGAAAAATACAAAAAAGCTGTGGCGATATTTCTTCGACGCCATATTAAAAACTGGGAAATAGCGTCCAAGACTTTTCTGCCGGTCATGCATCGCAAATATACTGAAGGGTAACGGCGCAGTAAATAAGACTTGCCGTAAATATGGATATTGGAATCAACGACAAAGTACTTAGGCGTATCTGCGAGTGCGTAGTGGTGCCCCAGTAGTCATGATGATCACTTATATAAGATGCGGCTTAATTTTTTGAGTGAAATAAAAGCTTGCAATCAGAATGTGCCTGAAGCTTTTTTTATAAATGTATGGGGGAATAGTCGAGGCATTAGTTCGATTGCGCAGATTCGATTGTCGAATCAGGGGCAACTCCCAGCGCGTGCAATGTGTAGGCTGTTATTTTTGAGAATAGGGGGGCTGCGACAGATCCTCCAAAGTGACTGCCGGTAGTGGGTTCGTCAATCATGATTGCCGTTACGATCCGAGGGTGGGATATGGGCGCAATGCCAACAAATGAGCTGATGTACTTTTTCACATATTTCCCTTTTTCGATTTTGTACGAAGTTCCAGTTTTCCCTCCTGCTCTGTAATTCAGTAGTTGAGCTTTCGTTGCAGTTCCATGTGAGCTAACTACTGCTTCCAACATCTGTCTCATTTGCGCCGCTGTTTTTGGGGAAACTATTTGTTGGCGTGGCGGCGGCTGTCGTATTTTTCGAAATGAAATGGGAATTTGATCGCCATTGCGCGCGAAAACCATATAGGCGTGTGCAAGCTGCAATAATGAAACAGAAACCCCGTGGCCATAGCTGATCGTTGCTTGTTCTATTGGCGTCCAAGACTCATATGGACGTACGCGTCCCGCCGCAACACCGGGAAACTCAATGTCAGGTCTTTGTCCAAATCCAAATTTAACCAGCTCTTCCCATATCTGTTGGGCAGGCATTTTTAAGGCAATTTTGGCAGTACCAATATTCGATGACTTTTGAATGACTTCGGCGACGGTCAAATTGCCATGGACGCTTGAGTCATGTATTACCCATTTGCCAATGGCCATTTTCCCGGGCGAAGTAGAAACCACTGTTTCAGGCGTGACGAGTTCTGTGTCTAGTGCCAGGGAAAGAGTAAATGGCTTGAATGTCGATCCTGGCTCGAATGTATCAATAATCGCCCGGTTTCGTAGTGCATTTCCGGCTAGTGCACCGCGGTTATTCGGATCATAGGAAGGATAATTGGCCAGTGCAAGTATCTCTCCTGTTTCGGAATCTAGGACAATCGCAGATCCAGCCTTAGCTTCAAATTTTTCTATGGTGGCTTGTAATTCAGAAAAAACCACGTGTTGAATATTCCTGTCCAAGGATAAAACCAGATCCTCTCCGTCTTTTGGTCGAACCATTGGCTCGACGTCTTCGGCCAACTGCCCTAAGCGGTCCCTGATAATGTGATGAATGCCGGGCTTTCCGACGAGAGAGCTCTGGTAGGCCAATTCAAGACCATCTTGCCCTGCATCTTGTGCATTGGTAAAGCCGATGACGTGCGCAATGGCTTCGCCTTCTGGGTAAAATCGTTTGAACTCATCACTAGTAAAGAGCCCAGTGATATGCAGATGCTGAATTTCTTTGCTTCTGTCTGGTGTCACTTGGTGCTTCAAATAGACGAAGTTGCGATCTGAACTCAGTTTCCTCCGCATTTCCTCCTCAGTGAGGTCGAGTAGTTGCGCGAGTCGTTTTAATTTCCACGCAGGAGAGCTTCGAGTGTCGCCAGGTATCGCCCATACTGATTTTACGGGAATTGATGCGGCCAGGATCTCACCATTCCGATCGACAATTTTTCCTCTGGTGGACGGAAAATCTATCGTTCTCTCATAGTGAATGGCGCCTTGCTCTTGCAGAAAATGACTTGCGATGCTTTGCAGCCATAGTCCCCGTAATGCCAAAAGTACAAATGCAGAGAAAAACAAAAACAGGACCAATTTTGATCGCCATTCCGGCAACTGTCTGGATAGCAGTGGGGACGCCGAAAAAGGCATACCTTTGGCGCCGGCGACGCGAAGACGCTTTTTCGCTCTGAGCCTGTGCAGTGGGGATCTCAAGTCAAATACACCTACAAAATGGCGCGGCTCGCAGTGACGGGAAAATTTGCTGATGTCTGTGCTTCTGCAAAGTCAGGGGCTGGGCCGAAAAGTTGTCGTGGTAACTGTTGGCTTGGCGCGGATTCCGCATATCTGTTTCTTGCGGCAATGGCTGGTGCATTCTTGTCATGAATACACAAGATATTTTTTTGAGGCGGATCAATCAGGAATTTCTCTAGAGCGACTGCGCAGACACGCATTGAAACATCTGTCTGGAGCACATGTTTCTCATGGGGGTGAAGTGTCGTACTGCAGATGCGGCTCACCATTCAACAGATACTCTTGATACATCCAGTCACCGTTAGCGATTAGCAAACCATCTGGCGTTGGTGGGAGCGATATCGGGCGATCCAGTAACGCGGTTTTCATGTAGTCAATCCATATTGGCAGTGCGACACTGGCACCATACTCATGTTGTCCTAGGGTGCGGGGGGTGTCATATCCCATCCAAGCTACGCCGACCAAGCCACCGCCATAACCGGCATACCAGCCATCGAAAGCATTGCTTGTGGTGCCCGTTTTGCCGGCCAGATCATTTCGCTTCAATTGCAAACTAGCGCGTGTTGCAGTCCCTGATTGAGTGACATCTCTCAGAATGCTGTCGATGATGAATGCATTTCGTGGATCAAGGACGCGAGGGAGGGGGGTATCCTTCCTTTCGAAAAAAACTTTTCCCGACATGTCTGTAATCCGCGAAATCATAAACGGTTGAATTTGCAGGCCACCATTGGCGAATGTTGCGAATCCACTCGCGATTTGCAACGGTGTAACCTGCCCGGTTCCCAGTGCAATTGTCAGGTTGTTAGGCTGCTTGGAAGAATCGAAACTAAAACGTTCCAGATAGGTACGTGCATAGGGGATCGTCATGGATTTCAATAGGCGCACCGAGGCTACATTTCTCGATCGAGCTAATGCTCGGCGCATGGAAATTGGTCCCTCAAATTTCCCGTCGTGATTTTGTGGTGACCAAGCTTTGTAATTTGTCTCGGATGCCTGTATGGTCAGCGGGGTATCGTCAATGATCGTTGATGGAGAAAAGCCTGCTTCGAGTGCTGCAGAATAAAAAAATGGTTTGATAACGGAGCCGGGCTGGCGCCATGCCTGAGTAACGTGATTCATCTTCTGAACCGAGAAATCGAAACCGCCAATCATCGACTGTATCGCTCCGGTATTGGCCTCCAAGGACACGAACGCAGATGCAACGAGAGGGAGCTGCGTAATCTCCCATTGCTCGGAATCGCGTTTGGCAATACGTACTATTGAGCCTCGATGAATCCTTAGTTTGGCAGAGGCTGAGGGGCGGAGCGCGGCAGCAACGAATTTCAAGCCGGAGTTGCCGATGATGATGTCCTCACCATGAGCATTTCGTAGTTGCACGCGATTCTCGGATGCCGCCAATACGACTGCCGGTATAAAGTCATCGCAATCAGGACGATCATCAAGCGCGTCTTGAATAGTGTCATCGGCTTCGACCGCGTCGGGCGGTATCTCCACGAAAGATTCCGGGCCGCGATAACCACGGCGATGATCGTAAATCAACGTGTTTCGCCTGATCGCATTGTAAGCCGCATCCTGGCTAGATTTATGTACCGTCGTGATGACGATAAACCCCTGAGTGTAAGCATGATCCTTGTATTGGGCATACAACATTTGGCGCACAAATTCGGCAACATATGCCGAATGCATGTCGATTCTCTGATTCGGATGTTCTTTGATTAAATCTGCCTCTTTGATAGCGTCCTGGTATTGCTTCTCGGTTATATGGCCAAGCTCATACATTCTTCTCAGTACGACTTTCTGCCTTAGTTTGGCACGCTTAAAATTTGCGATGGGATTATGGCTTCCGGGACTTTGCGGAAGGCCCGCCAGCATTGCAGTTTGCGCTATCGAAAGATCTTTTAGCGATTTGCCAAAATAAGTCTCGGCGGCAGCTTCAAATCCAAATGAGCGCTCCCCAAGATAAATTTGATTCATATAGACTTCGAGAATCTTGTCCTTACTGAAAGTGGATTCAATCTTATATGCCAGCAGCGCCTCGCCAATTTTGCGAGATATTGACTGCTCACTTTTCAAAAAGAAATTCCTGGCCAACTGCATGGTGATGGTGGAGCCGCCCTGGTGTCTACCATGAAGATGAGAGAGTGCCGCACCAGCGACGCGAAACCAATCAATTCCGCTGTGCTCATAGAAGCGCGAATCCTCAATTGCCAACAGAGCGTTTTTCATCATTACGGGTATCTCCGTCAGAGACATATAACGTCGGTGTTCTTCGCCGAACTCGCCGATCAATACTTTATCGGCGGTATAGACCCTTAATGGGATTTGAGGCGCGTAATTGTCAATGACATCCAGCGAAGGAAGGTTGGGGATAACGCAGTAATACAAATACATTCCTGCCGAAACCGAGCAGACCACAACGGTAGTCAGAAGCGCGACCAAGGCGGTCTTGAATACGCTTGGAGAAGAATTTTGCTTAATTGGTTTTTTGTTCATAGTGTTTGCCGCGCCGCGCAGAACCAGTTACCTGACTGATCTGGCGAGTGACATAGTGAAAAGCGATATTGCAAAAATAATAATTGCCAAAGAGAGCCGGCAAGCTGTTTATTGCACAGACAAAGAAGAGCCGGCATCGGTGGTGAAGAATTTGCAGGCATCAACCGAAGGACCGTTGCAAATGAAAGCGGCCCCCTTGTTCGCAGATCGTTTGATCCATCGAGCATCATTATTTCGGAGTATGACTTTTGTTTCAGGAGATGTTTTTTCGTATAAGAGAAAACTTCCATATTCCGATTTATATCGGCAAGAAACCGGGCCAACAGAAGAATGTCCATTCGCGTAAGGCGAGGATCCCGGTATGTACGTGGCATCAACAAATGTCCGAGCATGCTCATCATTACCATCGTCGTCATTAACCCATCCGAACCACGAAAGTTCGGGAGACGATAGGGAGACGATCCGGGTTCTGGATAAATGAAGATCCTCCACCAAGGGGCAGCGGTGTTCTATCAGTGGCGACGAAGAATGAGCTACCACGACGACGCCCACGGCAAGCAATTTTGCACGAGATAACATGAATAAATATCACAATCGGAAATGACGTATTTTCTTGATTTTCGTAATGAGGTTTCCATAATAAGGAGTAGTGCCTGCTTTTCTATATAAGACTCGGCCCAAATCTCCGGTGATCATGTGTGTCACGCTTGACGGCAGCAAGCTCAGCGGGTTTTACTCTTTTCATGGAAGGATGTCGGTGCTGGTTTCCGATCTGACGTGTGACAGGAGAGAGGAGAGATAACCATGAATTCGCTTTTTTCTATAAGGCAGGATCTTGGTCGCCGTGGGTTCAGAGTGGTGGCGATGATTGTTGTTGCGTTGCTGAGTTCGATGTTGGTAGGGAGGGGATGGGCTGCGACGGGAGCGGAGGTGGCTAAGTCACTGAATGCGGCGTATCAGCAGTCCACCGTCACCGCTTGTGGCAAGGATCCATCCGCCGCCCTATGGTGTTCGGGTGTACTGGCCCGGATCGTCGATAACGAAACGGTGATCAGCAAGGACGCGGCCTTTTTACGCAAGGACACGACCATGACAGTGGCTTCGCCGCTGAGTCACACTGCACTGGCGTTCACACTTCCTGCCGGACCGCAACTCCAGGGGCGCCCTGTTATACAGGCTTGGTGTGTTTTGCCGGAAGGGCCTAATGCATGGGCAGTCCGCTCCTCGCATGGATGTTGGTCCGATGAGCGTGACAGCCATGCCGGTGATGCCGATCCGTCATCATGCGTGTTGAGTGTGTCGGGAGACTTAACGTATGAGAGCTGGAAGAAGTGGCGCGATGCCGGCAATGTGTGTTCTTTCAGCGCACAAAATAGTGAATTCAGCATTGCGCTCCAAGCCAGCAAATCGTTGCAGGCCATACCCGGAATTCCGATGCCCGAATGGCAGGTTGCCGATCTAAAAGCAAACGTGCCTGCAAATATGGCGCTGATTTATCCAAAGGGGAATGGGGGGGAGCAGTTGCAGGCCCGTAAACTGCGTGCTGATTGGAAAAATTCGGGCGTGGTATTGCCTGTGCTGGCTTTTAGCCAAACGGACGGATTCACTGAGTTATTGGAGGACAATCCTGGGGAGATGGCTGATCAGCTGAATGCGCGTTTGCATGACCGTTCCCCTTGCATCCAAGGTGGCAAAGCGATACCGGCATACTATTGCTCAGGTTTGATTGTGCGGGTGTTCAGCGGGCCATATCCCTATACGGTATCTCCGGCTGCCCGTGAGCGCGGAGCCGTCTCTTTTAGTTATTTGCGATCAGACACCGGGTCTCGGGCTCTTTATGGGTGGGATAACGCCTTCGGCATCATCCTCAAGCCCTCTGCGGACGTCTTGAAAAAGCGAGTTCAATGTTTGTACTCATTAGACGCCGATACTGGAACTGCACACGACTGGCGTGATGTATTGCATTCCCAGTGCAGTAATAGTCAGACTGCGAGCAGCCTCGCTGACCCGGGATCTTGCAAGCATGAGCTCAAGCTTGATGACGAGGCAACTTCAATTCAATGGTTGATCGCTTATCAGTTGAAGCACTATACAGATCGAACGAAAACATGTTCCTTTAGTGTTCGCGACACAGCGCAGTTCGATGCCGCCATTGGTGCCTCGGCTTGGGAAGCTGCCAATGTCGTAGATGTGAACGCCGGGGGGAATAAGTATCTAATTTATAACGAAATGGTTTTGTCCCCTTGGGATGACACTGATATTCCGGACATTGAGGCATTTTTCTATGTATCGCAGAAGGCTCATGCAGACTTGCAGCAGGCATTGAAGGACGTGACTGAGGGGAAGGGAAATGGAACTAACGAGGCATTGAAAAACCGACCGCTTGTGCCTATTGTGCACCTGATTTTCGACCAGGCTTCTCCAGGAGGGATGCGCATCGATTCCGACTGATGCGTCTCTTTCATCCTAAGGTCTGTTCATGGCGTTCCACCACTGCGTTGTCGGGTTCGGTTGTGCTTGATCGAAAAAAACGGCTGACAATTGTTGATGTACTTGATGAATATTTTCTAATGAAAGGAGTCGGGAATGGCTCTCTTGACTGCGAATTTTGGCAATCTGATTCCTAAGGACGATGATCTGACTGACTTTAGTTATCTAAATCAATCACTCTTTAAGGACGGCGCTTACACGGTGCCGGTGCTTGGACCTCTTACCGAAAAAACAAAATGGGCGCAGGGCAATTATGATAATAGTCCATACGGGAGCAGGATTCTTACGGACGCCGATATCGGGCTGAAAAACGCCAACAATTCGATCGCCAATTCATATTCTGCTGGGTATTGTATTTGGGTCGTGGACCGGAGTACGGATGCGAATAAGAATGCCCCAGCCAACATGTATTATCCCGTCGATTTAGTCGCTGGCAGAAAATATACGCTGACCTGGAAGGATGCCGCAGACAGCTTCCCGGAGAAAGATAAACCCAATATCACGATTGGTGGGCCAGAGGCGTATTCGATCTTAATTTGGACTACTGATAAATTTGTTTCGCCAGCAGTTCCTGTGCAAACCTTCGTCCAAACGAGCCAGCTCGGATGGGCGGAAAAAACACTAACCTTTTCTGTGGATAAAGGCGGCAAGTATTTCCTGATGTTCTTCGGGCCAAACACGGCCTTTAAAGCATCTGATAGTAGTTTGCACAGTCGTGGCGTATTGATTACGGCAGTGAGCCTTCTCACTGAACCAGACAATATTGAAATTAGCGGTCCCGCGGTATTGACGCTGCCTCAGGGCGGTAAGAATAAGCAATGGGTGTTTGATGTCACGATCAGGAACCTTCCTGATGGGACGGATAATTTTTCGCTTCCTGGTCATGCCAAACTTGACGCCGGTAGCACCGGGGCAACGCTGTCGTCAGATTTGCACGCGATGGTGGACATCACTGTAGACCAAACGAAAAAGATTGGTACGGGTAAGTTCATTGTCCGTGCAGACACCATTACTGCTGGCAGCGTCATTGGTGAGGGAACACTGACAATCTTCGTGGCCTCGTCGGCGCACAAAGACTTTATATTGAAAGTCACCTCGGCCTCGACAAACGAGGCCGAGGTGTATGCATCCAAAGATCAGGTCTCCTTGTATAGAGGAGAAATTGATAGCGACGGACTTAAGGTCTGGCTGGCACCGAACGGAGACGGCGTTCCTGATGCCATCTCTTTCGAATTTAACCCGGCACAGGCGGCGGATGGCATTGCCTTGGAGGTGAATAACACGTGGACAAGTGGGCCGGGCAGCATTCCACTCAACGCTACAAAGCACGGTGCGATCACCGGGATCAAGGCCGGCAACGGGGCGTTAACTGCCACATTGATCCTGCGCCCGGAGGGAGATTTAGAAGATGCGCACAAATTGGAGGTGAAGCTCAGCGTCAACGCAATCAAGTGGGCCATCAGTCCAAGCGGCTCCTCCGCCAGAACAGCGTTGTCATTGGCGGAAGCGGTCGAGTCAGAGGAAACATACGATGCACAACTCCTGCCCGATTACTATGTAACGGGGCAGACCAGTGATAGCAAGATACCGCATGGCGCCAAGATTCAATTTGATATCGATGACGACAGCAATGACATTGCGAGATTCGTTACCCCGAGCAATGCGTCGATGCCTACTCAGACAAGCGTAAGCGTTCAAGAGAGCGGTTCCGGGTGGGTGAAAGTACCGCTTCCGGCATTTCAGATCAAAAAGGGCAAGTTGGGCCCGTTCACGATAACGGCGACCCCGGAAGGAATGACGAGTCCATTGCCTCCACTCTATTTCAACGTGAGGGAGTACCGCCCTATCGAAGCAATGGAATTTACGCATCCGGAATGGTGGGGGAGTCCGCCAGCAGGTAAGCGAACCTACTCGGTCTCAGAACCGTTAATTGCTTATGCCGATACGACAAAGTCTGTTGTTGCGCAGCCGGGGGTAAATCGGGTGACCTTCACTCTTCAGGAGGGGGGGAAGGTTGCAACCCACGTTACATTCGGGAACGGTAAGGCGACTATCGATGCGGATGTCAAGACGAACGGGCAGGTCAGCATTCCCACGATGACCTTGTCGACAGATCTGCAGAAGGAGGACAAATTCCAGATTACCGCAACACCAACGGATACCCAGAGGATTCATGAATCACAGGAGATCACCGTAGCATGAGCCCGGACCGAATCATGGATGCGGATGATGATCTGAAGCGGTTTTCGCTTGGCAGTAATGGTCCCCCGCTTCTTGGTGCTTTCGATGCTGATTTGAGTGGCACGAGTGGACGCGCGTTTACCTGTTATGTGCAGGACAAAGCTTTCCCTACATTGCCTTCCAAACCGGTTCTCGTAAGTTTCGCGTTGTTTTTTTCTGCTGGGAAGCATTTTTCCGATGATGGAACGTTTCCTGCGATGAGTGTTGATGGCAAGACTGGCTGGGCGAGAACGCTTGATGTGACGACGGTTGCCGACGACGACACGGTCAGGGATCGCCCCGTCATGGTTTATTTGCGAGACGTGTCGTCTAATGCGGCACCAGTTCAGACAAGAATGACTGTGTCCATCATGGATGCAGTGGCGCCTGACCACTGGCTTGAGTTTGGGAATTTGCATTCGGTGGTGACTGGGATCGTGTTCAGGCCGAATTCGTCGCAAATCACTTGGCAGAACAGGTACTTTCCGGACGCGGCCAAGGTGATTGTCCAGACTATCCCGCCGTCTACACAAGATGTTGTTGTGCACTTGGCGGGGCCTGGCTCGGGCGCAGATCCCTCGGATTACAGCGCACGTTTTGTGCAAGGCAACCCGCAGACAGCGACGTTCACCGCCGGCGAAACATTGCCGGCGATCCAGGCCGGCAAGGAAATCGGGGAGGTGTCCCTGCAACCATCGTCCGGCACTGTCTTTGGTGCGTCCATGGTCTGGCACGTGTTACCTGTGCCGGATCGTATGACGATACCGGAAGACACGAAAAAGCAGTCCTTTCATAAGCAGCGTTTCAGCGAGCAGTTTGTCACCATCAATCACGCGCTGACAGGGCATCGGATTCTGGGGAGTTCTGATCCTGCTCAGGTCGTACCAGTCGCCGACTGGTACGTCAAATGGACCTTTGTCGACAGCAACGGGGCAACGTTTGGGGATCACCTTGATTCCTTCCTGGTTCAGGTAACAGATGGTCAGGGGAATGCAACGCTTCAGGCAAAACAACTGGCGGTTCCTGAGGGCTGTAAGGGCTTCACTATCAAGGTATTTTGGAACGAGGAGCCGGACGGTACTGGCAGTTGGATTGAAATATCTAAGAACGCATGTGATATCGAGGTAGGGATTGGTAACTAGTTTGAAATTTTTCAAAATTCAATCACGG
This sequence comes from Herbaspirillum sp. CF444, assembly GCF_000282135.1. Taxonomy (GTDB): domain Bacteria; phylum Pseudomonadota; class Gammaproteobacteria; order Burkholderiales; family Burkholderiaceae_D; genus Herbaspirillum. The sequence goes on along the minus strand of NZ_AKJW01000060.1, from coordinate 19,756 downwards.
TGTTGATATACGGCCGACGACAGGAACTCATTCGATAGGTGCCTGCATGCCGAATTGACACTCTATTTTAGTAAAGGAATCGTAATGACTACCGAAGTTACTCTTGATGATACACAGCAGCACGACCTGAAAATCACCGCAAATTCAAAAGCAGGCCTTGGACCGATGTTCATTGATATTTCTTCCAAATCGGCTTGGGTTGGCGAGGTCGCTGTCAATAAAGGCAAGGATGCCCATGCCTTCCTGTTTAACTTAGAGAAGAATCCCCCTGAGCTGGTGTCGACTGTCACATTGCCATATGGCAATGCTACGCCTAAAACTCCTACCACGGCAGCACCATGGATCGATGACCTTCTTCTTCATCAGAAGGTGTTGTGGATGTCCGATAACGAGCACGGGGTGCTGTATCGCTATGATGCGACGACACTCAACGCCAATGCGGCGGCAACTATTTATTATGAGAGCGATAAGAACCCGAGTATTGGAAAGATTGAATTTGGTGCGCTGGCTTTTCAGCCGGGCGGTGCAGGAACCGGACCCAAGGACCTGTTGTGGGTGCTTGACATGAATCTGCCTTATTTGTGGGCTTTCGATGCGACCCAAGACAAGGTAATGAAACACACCTACCAGGTCCAACTGAGTGGGATGGGAAATTCGATCCAGTCATTGGCGTACCACGCCAAGACTCAAACACTGTGGATGGTCGTTCAGAAGTCTGCTGATGGCGAGTTCCAGTTGGGGGCTTTGAGAGCTACGGATCCTTTGCCTGGCGTCAAGTACTTCTCGTTGGACGGTGCGCAATCGCTGGCAATACATGACGACCTGCTCTACGTCGCGGGGTCAGCAGGTCAGATATGGCAGATAAAAATCGATTCAATGCCGACGAAGATGCCAGATCCGATGGTCACCCTGCCTAGGGGGGCGGAAAACGTGGTTGGCTTGACCGTAGATAATTCAGGTTATGTCTGGGCCAGCAACATGGACGGTAAGGGGCGAGTCTACGGCATTATGCCGCCGAAAGCTGGGGAGGCAGCCGGGAAAATCGAGGTAAGCTATGGACTACTCGACGCAACTGCTCCTGTCTATCCCACGGCGCTGGCGTGGTGGTCTGATGACTCGCTCTTTGTTACCGATGAAGCGGAAAATGGTCGCCTCATCAGGATCAATCCGTTGCCCAAGGTTCCGCCCATTGATCCTGCCGGTAGGGCAAGCTATACGTTGGAAGTGACGCCGGACAAGAGCGATGATCCTGTTATTCCAGGCGCAACCTTTGAAGCCACTAAGGGGATCACCTTTCGGGCTAAAAGTACGAAGACCGGTAACCCCGCTATTGATGCGCTGGTAACCCTCTCCGTTATTTCTGTGGACAACGGCGTCAAGGCAAGCCTCACCGAGGGGAGCGAAAGGAGCGATGTAATCACGGCGTCTGCCGGTTTGGTCGTCAAAGATTTTGTGTCAGCTTCGGATTCGGGCAACGGTAAGATTAATCTCGTCGCCACCGGGCGGGGAAATCCCCCTCCGGCGACTTACACCGGCGAGGTGTCTGTGGCAGTGACAGATATCAAATTTGTTCCGAACACGTCACGCAGCACGCCGCAAAAGGAGGTGTTTGATATACCTAACGCCTCCTTTGCGGTCGAACTTACTCCGGCTTCCTCTCCTAAACGCATCACGGTTACTCTTGAGGGGCCAGATTCGCAGAACGGGGCGGGCAATAACGCACATTTTGGCGACGCGTCAAGCACCAGCACAGAGGTGAATTCTAAAGAAAAAATTGATTCCATCAAGGCGGGAAATATGGCGGGTGACGTGATCGTTAAGGCGGAGGTTGGTGGGGTTGGTGGGAAAAGTACTTCCATGACGTGGCATGTCGTTCCGGTGCCAACCCAACTTGATGTGCTTCCGAATAATGGAAGCGTGCATAAGACTGATTGGCAGGAGCAGTTTCAAGATCAGCCATATACCCTGAAGGGCTACAAAATCTGGAAGGATCCTAGTAGTGGGGCCGTCGGTGTGCCGGGCTGGCCGCTTCGGTTGGAGCTCGATACAATAAACGTTCTGGAGTTTACGCCTGGCGGGAGGATTCTCGATGTGAAAACGTTCGATAATGGAGAGTATACTCTCACCGTCAGCAACGACGACAGCAGTCAAGTTAAGTTTCACGATGTTGGCACAGTTTCCATCACGGCAAAATGGAATGACAAATTGGATGGCTCGGGAGCTTGGATTGACGGTGGGGTCACGAAGATAAAAATAGGAAACTAATACAGCGCTCCCGTCTATGCAATAGACGGGAGCGCTGACATGTTGATGCCGGAAGCGTGGTGGATCGGTGGTAAGCGATCATGCAGCGCCATAGCGGAGATCGTTGACGACAGAGATGAGTAATGCCACCGGATGAGTGGCAGTGCTGGTGCGGCGCTTCACGGCAGAAGGTGGGGGGGGGGCGTGATGTGTCGTGATCGAGTCATCATGGACACCGTGTTAAATTTTACTTCGGTCATGGCGGGGGAGCGATCCGTCCTCGAGCTGATGTGGCCGTATTCAGTTATTCCGGTGTATCAAGCATTCTTCTGACCGCATCAAGAACATGTCTGTAAATTCGGGGCAGGCCATTTGTTTTTTTTAAATGGCTTTCTCGACCTCAAGCTATTGCATGCGCCGGGTGCGCCATGGCCTCGCTCTGCAGCATTGTATGCTGACTAAGCCACTACTTGCCACCACGCAGGCGATAACGGCACCGGCGGAGAAAATCAGCCATGTCTCATATCGCTCGCTCTTCTGCGGATAGATAATCAAACGTGTTGAATTGCTCGTGAGATTGATCTTTTCCCCTCTTCTTCTCCACATTCAGCCAATCAATGCTCGTGACGCCAAATGGTGTTGTGGCGTGGGCATATTCGGCTGTTTGGTTGCATCAAAATTTCCAGCGCATTCCATCCGGGTAAAGCATTAAAAAGTCCGGACCTCTATGGCTGCAATTTCTGTTTGGCATCATCGATTGAGCGCTTGGTAAAGCCGAGGCGACACATCTATGTGTTCTAAGGGCGGGGCAATTCTCGGTGCAAATTCATCTGGTGGGTTCTGCGTCTGATCTGTCGGCGTGGGTGAGCTTGGGCGCTACGTTTTGTTCGCTGTCTTGGGTGGCCCAAGTGTGGGCAACTTTGCGCCAATTTTGTCACTCCAAGTTGATGGATTGATTTTTTATGCAATCTGGTAATTGGTAGGGAGGTGTTATGACTAACGTTCGTTCTAAAATTCGGCGATCCATGATGGCGATCGCAGTTGCGGCAGCGCTGGGAGGAGGGGCTGCTGTGGCTGGCGAAGTGTTTACGCATGATGCGGATAGCTATTCTGGAGACAACAGTTCTAATTATTTTTTGCAAAGCGGAGGAGGGGTGTCATACCAAAACGGTACATTCGGTATTAGCCCTGGTGGTGTTTCTCTGTGGGTGGGGGCTGCGACGGCCAATATTGGATCGGGCGCTACTTTTTTGGGGGATGTTTATGTGGGGGATGATAGTCATGGCAACACCGTGAATGGTGCGATCCTCAATGCTGGGGTGGGCGCGGCAACCCGTGCAACACTCAAGAGAGTGTTTGTGCAAGGCAATGCGGAAGTTCATCTGGATAATGTGTCGCTTGAGGCGACAGCCTCGTCGAATCTTGCTACTGCCGCATTCTCTCTTTTGGGAACATCGACGGGAACATCGACGGCAAATACCTTGTTTACGGGGCGAGGGCAGCACGACGCAGTTGATCTGTTTGATGATGCGTTGATGCGCTTTGAAGGCTCAGTGATAGTTGCCGACAGGGCGGGGGTCGTGAGCAATAATGACTCAGTTGTGTTTGCGCATAATCTCCAGGCTACGGGCGGGATGGTGGCGCTGTATGTGACCGACAATTCCTCCGCGATGGTGCGGGGCGGGACATTCATTGGCACGGGAGCAACAGATCCAGCAATTGACAGGCTTGGCCAGATCAATGGGGCGGGGATAGCATTGCTCAACGACACGAATCGCGTTGGGCAGGCAACGAGCCTGACGGTGGATGGGGCGACCATGGTGGGGCAGGACGCCGGGTTGGTTAGTGAGGCAATCAGTGGTGATATCAACGTTGATGTAAGCAATTCGCGCATTTCGGGTGGGCGGGGTGGTGTCGTTTTTAATCAGGGTTCAGCTTCGGGTGGCGGCTCCGCTGGGCTGACTACGATGACGTTGACCAACAGTCAGATTGACAGTGGATCAGGCGCGGCGATCTGGGTTGATGCAGGTGCCAGAGCATCCATCGCGTTGCGGGATGGAACGACATTGCGTGGCGCCAACGGTGTGGTGTTGTTGACTGACGCACTTAGCCAGACGGATGTGACGGTCGCTAATACGACAATTGCTGGTGATGTCGTCAATCAGGGCGGTACCACTAACATTGTGCTTGATCAAGGAGCCAAATGGATCGGCAGGATGCAGGCGGTGAACCAGCTGGCCGTGGGCTTGTCGGGTCAATGGACGCTGACCGGTTCATCGACGCTGATCGATCTCAATAATCGCGGGTGGATTGATCTCAATGGCGCGCCAGGAGCATTGCATACGCTGACCGTGAACTCACTGGCTGGGGACGGGGTATTCGGGATGAGTACAGACTTCTCCACCAGCAGTTCCGACAAGTTGGTCGTTACCGGGGCGAATCAGGCCAACGGGAATTTTGCCTTGAATATCAAGGGACAGGGAGTGGATCCCAAAAAATCCGGGAGTATCACGGTGGTCGAAACACAGGGTGGTTCGGCCAATTTTGAACTGGCCTATGGTGCTGCGGATTTGGGTACATACCAATATGTCTTGAAGCAGGATGGGAATAATTGGGTGCTGGTGCCCACGACCAAGACAACTCCATTCGCCGACTCAGTACTGGCGATCACCGGGGTAGCGCCGACAATCTGGTACAGCCAGTTGATTCCCTTGCGTACCCGGCTGGGTGAACTGCGGTTTCAGCAGGATAACGGAGGGGGATGGGCACGGGCCTACGGTAGCAAGTTGAATATATCGAGTAGTGCAGGGACGCCGTACAGCCAGCGCCAGAGTGGTCTGGCCGTTGGGGCGGACAAGGCTTTTCAGACACTGGACGGCAAGGTGTTCATCGGCGGCGTGTTTAATGCCAGCCGTTCGGATCTGGATGATCATGCCGGCGCTAATGGCTCCGTGGATGCCTATTCCATTGGAGTCTATGGTGCTTGGCTGAATCAGCATGGTTACTATCTGTCGGGGCTGTTGAACTACAACCACTACAGCAGCAAGGCGCAGGCCGTGGGGAGCGGGGGCAGCAGTGCTCATGGTTCCTTTGCCACCAACGGTGTTGGTTTTTCGGTGGAAGGCGGCAGGAAATTCGAACTGAATAATGGCTTCTTCCTGGAGCCTTATGCACAAGTGGCAGGCCTGCGCATGCAATCGGTGGACGTTACCATGAGCAATGGCATGATGGCGCATGGCGACCATACCAGTTCTTTGCAGGGAGCCTTGGGGGCAACGTTGGGGAATACATTCCGTAGCATTGCGGGGAATGTTGTCGAGCCCTATGTCCGGCTTGCCGAGGTGAATGAATTTGCCAAGGGGGCCGATATCTCGATCAATGGCAATACGTTTCACAATAACCTGTCGGGCAGTCGTACTGAATTGGGCTTGGGCGTCGCAGCACAGATTGGCAAGTCACTGTCGGCCAATGTTGACTACACCTATGCCAAGGGGGGCAGACTCTCGCAGCCGTTCATGCTTAATGCGGGATTGCGCTACGAATGGTAAGAGCCTGATGCTAGGGGGCGATGTGCGTAAAATGCACATCTGTTTTGAGCGATGGACTTAAAAACAGGGTGTGCTGTACGGTGCGGGCGATCATGCTTGATCGCCCGTCTGAAACTCTGAGAAACGAACAATATCAATGCAGTATTGGCAGCTATCTTTCTTGGGTTGCGCTGGGCTTAGCCAGTTAGAGCACAATGCGTTCTTTACGAAAGAACGACGCGGCATTCCCGCGCGTCGGATGCTGCTCAAAGAACACCGCCCTGAATATGTCAGGCTTTTTCGTATGTCCGTTATCTGCGTGTTGGAGCCTGTAAGCGTTTCTGTGTAAATACCACGGCGCCTATCAAGGAGCGTATTGTTGAATACGTTCCTTGAATTCGATCATGAAGCGATTGAGCGCTATGCGCCAATTTCGGATGTTGCACCCTGAGCCTTTTAACTTGTAATGAATGATTTGCGCCAAGTTTTATTTCAAATGGTGAGAATGCGATTATCGTTACTAACTGTGGGCAGGCCTGTACGGAATTTGTGTCAACCCGTCCCCCCACCCCACCGGCCATTGGCAGGCACCAGTGGCACAGGTCGGTAACTGCTCAATGGTTGTCGATCGGACCGAAGGCCGGACCTACCATTTTTATGGTTATTGTGATAACGACGATATCAGGAATGCCGACTGACGGAATAAACAAGGGCGTCAGATGTTGGTGTCGAACACAAAAGGATGCCGGTACGAACACAGGATTTCACACCAGAAAGTGGAGGATGGAAATGAACGAGCTATTGGGCTATAACGGCCAGCGCCGGGATCCGGTGAGCGGCACGTATCACCTGGGTAATGGCTATCGGGCATATAACCCGGTGCTGATGCGATTCAACAGTCCGGATGCGTGGAGTCCGTTTGGGGCCGGAGGCATCAATGCGTATGCGTACTGCGCAGGCGACCCAGTCAATTATGCGGACCCATCGGGGCACCTGAGCTGGCAGGCGTGGCTGGGTATCAGTATGGGCATTGCCGGACTGGCGCTGACGATTGTGACGGCGGGAGCCTCGATGGCGGCCGCTGGTGGCGTCATGGCCGCCATCGAGTCGACCTCGGCGGTCTCACTGGCGGTAGGAATAACGGGTGCGCTTGCGGATGTGAGCGCCATTGCCAGTGGGGCAAGCGAGGATGTGGATCCGCAAGCATCAGCGATCCTGGGGTGGGTGTCGATGGGAACCGGAGCGGTAGGCCTGGTCCAAGGTGGGATAGTGCTGGCCAGGCGGGCAAATTCGCTTTACGAGACCGGCGTGGGAATTGCTCTGGGTAAGACCCGCGGACTTTCAAGGCGGCTGGGGCGCCTTCTTGACCCTAAATCAGGGGGGCTGTCTGGTAGAGGTCGAGGATTTCGAAGTGAAAACCATCCGGAGCTGACCCTGAATAGCAAGGGACTGCACGAGGAAACCTTTTCGGGTCCACTGTATCGTGTGGAAGCGTCGACAGTAGATGTGGATCTCATTCTAGAGAATGGCTTTAATCGCTCTTCTCAGTTTGGGGGAGTAAGAAAAATGATCCCTGATGAACATGATGCTCTGATCGTATCGGAGTCCAAGGAGGGAGCGGAAATTTTTAACCAGCGACAGCATCGCGGAGAAGGACATATATTCGAGATTGGCAGAAATGCAGAAGAAGATACTCCGTTGCAGATAAGGGGTGTTTCGCTACGGAAGAATTTTCATCTGAACAGAAATAATCTAATGCATCATCTTTCCACCCCGGAAATGCACGTTACAAGATTGGCTGATGAGGGGGACCTTCAACTATATAGTGCTAATGCAAACATGTATGCAGAGGCGCATATTTACCTTCGCGACATACGTAGAGAGAATATTTTTTTCTTGGTTGAGTAGTGTGGCCCTGCATGATCATTTCTCAATCAATGAATTGCTAGCGGTTTCCTCTAACTGACCAATTGACACACGACAGGAAACTATATTAAGGCGTTATAAAAAAGTCTCGCACAGGGATTGGGACAAGTCTTATATAAAGTCAGGTAAATAATCGCCATCATGAATACGTATCTTTTATCTCTCGTCGAGATGTTGCCGAGTCGGTTCCTTCAATCTATGTCAGCCGGGTCTTTCTATATCACGATGCGCAGAAAATATTTTCAACCGAGGCGACCTTAATGCAAAAGCACAATATAAATACTTCATTACTACTTCCATCATCGTCTCAAGTCATCGACACTGCAATACTTGCCTTTCTCATGCTAACCATTCCGGCAACTGCGATCGCCACTTTATATCTGAACTTTTTACCGCTAGGTATTCGTGATTGACTTTATCTTGTAGCGTGAATGTATCGCCTGGCGATATTTCGTGTGATGTCTAAACGTCTGGCGTTCTTTGCTAGCGTTATTATTATGGGACGTCGCAGAGTTGCAGGAGGACTTGAGATGATGAATCGCGCAATAATCGCCATCAACTTTATAGTACGCGTGATATTCACGTGTTTGTTGCTAAGCACTTCGGCAACTGCAGATGCTGACAATCGCTGGGCAGATACGAAAACCTTGGCATTCTTGCCTCCGTATGGCGATCCGGCATCTTCCTATATGCTTTATCGAGAACATCCGGTTCATATCCAGGTAGCGCTGAAGGTTCGGAATCAGGAGCGGCTTGATGAAATGGCCCGGGATGTAAATGATCCTGAGAGTTCTGAATATGGAAATTTTCTGACGCGCGAGCAATTTCAACGCGATTTTGCGCCCGTCGAGGAACAGGTCGATGCTATCAAGGCCTACTTGCAGGTCACCGGATTTACACAGGTCGAGGCAACGCCGAATCGGCTGTTTGTTTCGGCGGTGGGTTCTGTCAGGACAATCGAGGCCGCATTCAACACAAAGCTGGCTGTATTCAAAGAGGCTGGTCGCGTAAGGTACGCAAACACCAGTATCGTTCAGGTGCCAATGAGCCTCGCGGGAATAGTGTTGGCAGTTCAGGGCTTGCAGAATATCGATGGGCCTCATCCATTTTTTCATCATGCCGATGCCGTGCGCCAGCCATTTGTCTCTCCTTTGGCATCACCCCATTGGCCCGCTGAATTCTCAACTATTTACGATGGTGACAGCCTTGGTGCTGCACATGAAACGTCGCTTGGTATTATTACCCTCGGAGAGGCGCCGGAGACTCTGAAGCAGATGAAGGTGGACTATCCACAGCTAATAATCAAGACGATCAGGACGGGCGACCAAAAAGGCAACTATGATGGGCTGGATAGCGATATCTATATCAGTGAGGCGTCTTTAGATGCTCATGCTGCAATAGGTACGGCAGGCGGAGCGTTAAAGCAGATGATTTTTTATGCCGCCGAAATGAAATTTGGTGAAGATGCATTGGAGGCTAGTATTACTCGTGCATTTAATCGAGCAGTTTCGGACAATGAGGCGCGTGTCATTAGTGTATCGCTTGGTGAATGCGAGGAGAGTGCATATAAGAGCGGAACATTGGTAGCGGATAGTCAGATATTTTCGATCGCAGTTGCTCAGGGGCAGACATTCGTTGTGGCGACTGGTGATCACGGGGCCTACGACTGCCAAGGTGGCGAACTCGACGGGGGCAACTATTCGGTTGACTGGCCGGCGGCATCTGCAAACGTAGTCGCAGTGGGAGGAACCCGACTCTACACCTATGGGCAGACAGTGCATGCCATGGAAGAGGTTTGGAATCATGGTCTTTATTATGAAAGTGAAACATCTAAAGGCACTCTGATAGCCACAGGAGGGGGGTACAGTAAATATATATCGCGCCCGGCATGGCAATCAGCATTGACGGCTCAACCCATGAACAAACGTGCACTTCCAGACATCGCATTTGATGCGGATCGTGATTCTGGCATTCTGATAAAGATCGATGGAAAGGCGCAGCAAGGAGATGGTACTAGCCTGTCGGCGCCGTTGTTTGCGGGGTTTTATGCGCGGATTCAGACGACATTCGGCAACAAACTTGGCTTCCCTTGCCCATTGATCTATGAGGCAGGTCGGACCGATCCGGAAGTATTTCACGATGTTATTTCTGGTAATAATGGATGGGAAGGCTTTGGCTACAGCGCGGGTAGAGGTTGGGATTATGCTAGTGGTTGGGGAAGTGTGGATATTGCCAAATTGGCTGCGTTCATCCGTAAAATGGGATCGCCGCAGCGTAAGAATACCCGGGCGATTCGTTAGCGGCCAACGACGACAGTCGGGTCAAAACGACGTGCGAGCTGGCGGCAGTACAATCGATGGTCGTACCTCGGCGGCACAAGGGATACCGAGTGAGCCAGGTCATCCGCAAACGCATCGAAGAGCACTTTGGCAGGGGAAAGACGGTCGGCTTCGACAAACTGTATATCGTGGCCTCGAGCGCGTGGACCAACACTTCAAGCTGACCCGAATTGCACGAATACTACTGGGCGCTGTGCTGCGAGGAGCGGTGCAGTGGCATGGTATGAATTCAGCCGCACTTTCATGTCGAGTCGTGTTTAACTGTGCTGCGCCCTTTGCGACGGAGTGCTTTTCAACAGCCCGCTAGACAAGTACCAAATCCTTTTTGGCGGCTTGCGGAAGGGGAATCAAATCACTGACACAAGGATTTTCAATGCGCCTCTCCAGCACCATAGAAGTCCTCGGTCATCAGGATGTAGCTCTTAATGCTTCGCTCCACAGCACTAAGGGCTACTGAACTGAAATTTGTTGAAAATGGAGTTCTCGGGATAGTGTCCTCAAAAATACGAATCGCATCTATGATTTCTGTTTGGTCAAGCATAAGAGCAACTCCTTTGATTCTATGAGAGTAATGCCTACTAGCCAAAACATCACACTCAACTACCGCTTTTTCCAACAGAGCGTAGTCTTCTTTCAGACTATTTGCGGGTGTCAGCGTTGAGAGTCGAACATCTCCGCTATTCGACGTTACAGCATCAGGTTGTCGGAGCCACAATGCCAAGGTTTCTCGGAGGCGTTCAAGCCGAATTGGCTTCGAGAGTACGCCGTCAATTCCAGATGAAAAACATTTCTGAGTGTGCGCATCTCCGCTCTCTGCGGAAATGGCAATGATGGGGATATAAGGGAATCCTTCTCGCTCTTCGATCTCTCGAATCTTTATTGCTACGTCGTAGCCACTCATTATCGGTAAGTGGCAATCAAGCAAGATTGCAGAAAATCTTTCTGCACTATATTGCTTGATTCCAGTAGCCCCATCGGCTGCCGTGGCACAGGAGTAGCCAAGCAATAGAAGCTGCTCGCTAATAAGCTCTCGATTAACATTTACATCGTCAATCACAAGAATTTTATCTTGTCGAGATGAAGAGGGGCATGGAGAATTACTCTGAATCGAATCCGGGGTAGCTTTGAATGTACAGATTTCTGTTGGAACAATGATCTTTACAATGGTCCCAGATCTTGGCGCACTCGTAATACTTATGCGACCTTTCATTTCCTTTATAAGCTCGGCACATATAGCAAGTCCCAGCCCGCTACCACCAAATTCTCGGGTGATGGATGACGTGGCTTGCTTGAACGGGGCGAACAAAAATGGTTGTGCGGCAGCGGGGATTCCAATGCCGGTATCCGTGACTTCAATCATCAAAAGCGGAGCTAAATTTTCACCATATTTTTCTAACCGTGCAAATACACTAATTGATCCGGCATTAGTAAACTTGGCCGCATTTGATAGAATATTCGTCAAAATTTGACGCATGCGGGTTGGGTCCAGGCGTAGAGGTGGGAATTTTTCCGCAAATGACACGTGAAGTTTTACGTTCTTTTCTCTGACGCACACATCGATACATGCAAGCGCCTCTTCAATGACTTTTTCTATATCAGTCGGAATATATTCAAGATTGATAGCGCCTGCTTCTAGTTTCGAATAGTCCAATACATCGTTCACAAGATTAGATAGCGTCTCAGCATTGGAAATTGCTGTATGTAGCAATTTGTTTTGATGAGCGTCCAGCGTGGTGTTTTGCAGTAAATCAATAGAGGCTAGCACTGCATGTATTGGCGTGCGTATTTCGTGGCTCATGACCGCCAAAAACATCCCCTTCTGCCGCTCGTTATCCTCTGCTATTTTTTTTGCCCTACGCATGTAGTAAATATTGACGAGCAAGAAAACGATAGTCAACGCTCCTAGCGCAGTCTCTTTTCCATAATAGTGAATAATGGCCTTCCATGATGGTTGGCCATAATCCGCCGTTTCTATCCATTCTTGATAGATAAGATCCGTTTTTTCGGATGGCAATCCGACCAGAACTTTGTTAATAATGGAGATCAACAGCGGAGAATCTGCTCGCGCAGCCATTCTCAGCATAATGGGAAGCGATGGTATGCTGCCCGCGATATGCAGTTGATCGGGATAACGTTGGCGAAGCAAGGTGTGAAGTATGAGTTCTGGACCAATAGCAACTTGCGCCTTCCCCGAGACAACAGCGTCCAAAACGTCATCGATATTTTCAAATGTTAAAAGGGCCGCCTTGGGCTGTGCTCGCCGAATCCACGATTCAAACATGCCCCCACCCGCCACAGCCACTGTCATCCCATTAAAAGCTGAGCTATCGAAAATATTGGTGACATTCGCACGACTAATGATGGTTGTCGATCCAACGTAATATGGTCTTGAGTAAATCAACTGTCCATTGGCTCCCTCTGGTTCATGCACATCGGGGCTTGTTGCGGGCAGCAGTTCTGCCTCGCCACGATAAACGAGGCCGAGGGAATCTCGCCATTGCGATGTTTCCACCAATTGGAATTTCAGTCCCGTTTCTTTTTCAATTTCTTTGAGGTAGGCAACACTAAGTCCTTTGGGGATACCTTTGTCAGAAAACTCCACTGGTTTCCAGTGAGGATCTATGGCAATGCGTACTACCGGATGTTCTTTCAACCACGTTTTCTCCGCGGTACTCAACTCAATAGCATAAGCACCAAGGGGAATGAGAAGCCCAAAAAGAACAATACTTGAGAATGAACGAGAAAACCTCCTCATTGTTTGTTTGATCCTATTAATAGGCCATTGATTTTAAAAAGTTCAATGTCTGTTTTAATTCCTAACTTCCTGTAGGCGGATAACTTTTGAGTACTCACGGTTTTTCTACTACGAGAATACTTCTTCGCAATCTGGATGATAGACATGCCTTCAAGGCAGCAGAGTATCACTTCGTGCTCTCGGGCAGAGAGACACACTTGAGAAGCAATCAGATTATCAGTACCGCTAGCCTCAGACATCTTATCGGTACTGTTAGCGAGCGCTGGAGGTGTGTAAGCCTCTCCACGCATGAGGCGACGGATAACCCCAGCCAGCAAAGTTATATCCTCTGTCTTTCCTAAAAAACCATGCGCACCCGCCGCAATTGAGAGGGAAACCGTGAGTGGGTTGTCATGAGACGATAGTACGAGTATTTTTATATCTGGATATCGCCTTCGCATCATTCTGACAAGACTCAATCCGTCAGCATCATCGGCTCCTAGTGAGTAGTCAATCACGACTAAATCAACCTCATTGCTATTTAGTGCGGCCATGAAATCTCGACTGGTAGAGAAGCTTCCGACAATAGCAAAACCGCTGTCCGAAGCCAGGGCTGCAGCGATTCCTTTCCCAACCACCGAATGATCGTCCAATAGCAGAATTCTGATTACAGGTATTTGCATATACGGAATCCAATCCAACTGAAGAATTAATTTACGCCCAAAAATAACCAAATTTAGCCAAAAAGAGAATTTAAATTATTTCCTTGTTGCAATGATTTGGCTGGAATGCTCACCATGCCAGCAACTATTGTCGTACTCATGATGGCAAATTTCTGAAAAAATTTCTATTTATCGATTTCTATGTTCTCTTTCTTTTTTGGATCGGAGAATCCACGACTTAAATCAATTTTTACTGATGAGCGCTCTCCCTAACTTGCTCATTGTATTTGGTAGTGCTACGCCATTTGTTCACTTGATTTTTGAAGCCTCAGTGTTGGTTGTTGCGCTAAATTCTTTCGCTAAATGGATGATCTGTTTGCCGGCATCGCTTGAGTTACTCTCCATCCACTGAGCAAAACACTTCATTCTTTACTACCTCGAAACGGAGCGCTTCCTGGCCACCGGGAGTCACACATCTACCGGTGGAGGAAATGATCAGCATAGTGCGTAATTGGAAGAAAGGCATCATCGTTACCTCCCAGGTTCTAGTAGCCGTTGCCTAGATGGTCAAACCTGTTTGGCTATCCGTCCAGCTCGGCACACTACCAGCGTAGTGTAGTGGCGCGCTACGGCTGTCGGTGCAATCAGCTCTGTGCGACTGGTTTTGGCCTGCAGCGTAGTTTGCGCCGCACCCGATATGCTGGATTAGCGTATCGGTATTTTTGTCTTGGATTTGTCCCTGCTGGCTGATCCAGATCGGGCTCAGCCGGTCGCCCAGAGATAGTGGGCAGACGATACGGCTTTCTGTCCGTCGATCGCGTACAAGAACACCGTTCGATACAGATTATGCAACGCAACGTTCTTCCTTATCGACTAGCTTGATATTGGGTTGGACCGGCACATAGTGTCGCTGGTTTCCGAAAACCTTTGAATACGTCCGGAGGTCTCAGGAAACTCGACCACGGACGGTATCTACTGTGATGCCGTCATCCAGATCATCAAGAGGCCTGGCGCTCATCGGCCAGTCGGATAGAAAAAAGGGGGGGGCATTGATGTAGTGCTCATATGATCTCCTTCACAAGAAACTGATCTGAAAATCGCCTTCGTCATCGCACGAAATGCAAAGCGGAAGCGGCTTCTTGCCTGACCTTTGTCGCCTGATTTGCATGAAGGTGATGGCGCTCAGTCAATAGTCATACACATCCCGCAGAGGTCTGCTCCAGTAGGATAGTCGCAATCGTCGCCATTTCGAATAAGACTTGGCGCAAATCACTAACGGCCTGCTGAAATCTGCCTGATGGAGCCGGGCCGTATCTGGGCGAGGAAGGTAGCAGTATGCCCAACCGGTTGATCCAGTGATGCGTTCCGCACGCAAACCAATGCGATGGGCGGAGATCTGATTGATTTATTTAATACCAGACAGGCATATTGAGGTGTGACAAGAGAAAAATGGAGGGCAATGATGAAAAGAAGAAATATACGCTGGTGATCTTTTGGCCTGATTTCTACCGTACTTGGAAGCTGTTGCATTGACGACCGTGGATGGAACGACGGTTCTGGGACCTTTCAGTAACACAGGCCAGGTTTTTTCCTGGAAGGTAGTGACCCGCACATTCCAGGTCAAGAACGTTCCGGCCACGATGTCGATAGAATTGCCTGTGGTCAACTACGGGCATGAAAGGCCCTTGATTCGGGCTGCTATTCCCAACGAGTCGCATCAAGGTATAGCGTTAGTTACATACCCGACTCATTCTCATTTTCCCAGATCGCAGCCGCGCTGTGCGAAACCCCATAGCTGACGTTATCTATTTGTACTTTGTGTTGGCCTTCCTGGCAAACTCGTTGGAGTACGTGTGAGGCAGGTCGATATTTTTACCCGCCAAACCTGGCTCGAATGCTTGCAAGGTTTTTAGTATCGTCTCGGGGCCCGCCTCGGGGAAAAGGCCGTCCGGTGACATTGCTTCGCGTACTTTCAGGAAGGCCGAGATGTACAGCTGTGCAGAGTCATCTAGCAGATAGTTTTGGGGAACCACCTTGATGATGTCCGAGGGGGTTGCCTTCTGAAGCCACTTGAGTGCACGTACCATAGCATTGGTCAATGCCTGCGTGGTGTTCGGATATTTCTCGATGAAGATTTCGGGCGCATACAGCGTGCCTGCCGGCATCGGACCACCGAAGACATCAAGTGTGTCTTTTAGTGTGCGGGTATCGACGATGGTTTTGATCTCGTTGTTTTGTTCCAGTATCGAAATCACAGGATCAACATTGGCGATGGCATCGATTTGGCCCGAGCGCACCGCAGAGATCGCACCAGCGGCCGTGCCTACGCCGATGAAGGAGACATCAGAGGGTTTCAGGCCGGCCTTGGCCAATACGTAGCTGACCATGATGCTGGTCGACGAGCCGGGCGCAGTGACGCCGATCTTTTTTCCCTTGAGGTCGGCGACGGTCTTGTAGTTGGGCATGGTCTTGTTGTTGGCGGCCAGCACGATTTGCGGTGCGCGACCCTGCAGTACGAAGGCTACGATGGGCCGGTTCTTCGCCTGCATGTCGATGGTGTGCTCGTAGGCGCCCGACACCACATCGGCGCTGCCGCCCACCATGGCCTGCAGCGCCTTGGCACCGCCAGCGAAGTCGGATATCTCGACCTGCAGGCCTTCATTCTTAAAATAGCCAAGCTGCTCGGCGATGGTCAGGGGCAGGTGGTAGATCAGATTCTTGCCGCCAACGGCGATCGAGATCTTGGGCTTTTCCAAGGCTTGGGCAGCCGCGCTGGCATTGAGCGAAAAGTAACTGGCTACAAGCAAGGCCAAGACTGTCGCAAATTGTTTCAGGTTAAGTCTCATACGCGCTCTCCTATTAGTAATACGGGAATCTTTAATAAGTTTGCCTCGTCGCAATTGCGCAATTTGCGCGTCACCATATCAGAAGCAGAGGCAATAAAAATTTTACTTTTACGCATTTTGAATAAGCGTTTTGCTTGGTCATATCCGTTGAGCAATGAGGTCGGTGATGCTTCAAGCGCAGTCAGGAGTTGGCTGAACTGGAGCGAATTGTGGACATTACGGTTTTCTCGGAAATGGTGGCACTCCTTGAGCGATGCGATGATCAGCATATGTTTACAGGCTCTTCGGATACGAACCCAGCAGTTTGAAGAAGGACGCGTTCTGCCTCAGATCTTCCAGCAGGACCTTCTGGTCTTGTTCGTGTCCTTCGAGGTCAACGTGGAAATAATATTTCCAGGCGCCCGTGCATTCTGGACGCGACTCGAAGCGCGCCATCGAAACGCCGTGCTTCGCCAGCAACTCCAGCAGGTTGTATACCGCATCGGCCTCGTCGGGAACAGACAGTACGATGGACGTCAAGTCTTGTCCCGAAGGGGCGGTGCGCAAGTGACCGATTACGGCGAAGCGGGCGCGACTGTTCAGACCGTCCTGGATGTGGGTATTGACGGTCTGCAGGTTGCACTTCTGCCCTACGATCTCGCCAGCTATCGCCGCCACCGTCGCATCTTTGCTTGCCATGCGCACAGCCTCGGCGCTGGAGGTCACGGCCCGGCGCTCGATGCCGGGATAGTTCAGGTTGAGCCAAGTGGTGCACTGTGACAGCGCCTGCGAGTGAGCGCAGATGCAGATCGCATCATCCATGTTGCCGCTCTTGGTCATCAGCTTGTAGCGTATGGGAATCCTCACTTCGCCACTGATGGTGAGCGTAGTGTGCAGTAGCAGATCCCGCGTGTAGCTATTCACGCCTTCAGAAGAATTCTCCATCGGCACTACGCCGAAATCGGCAGTGCCGGCTTCGACATCGTGGAACACTTCGTTAATCGATGTGCACGGAAAACTCTCGACCGCGTGGCCGAATTGCTGATATACGGCTTGCTCGCTGAAGCTACCTTCCGGTCCAAGGTAGGCCACCACCACACGCTTTTCCAGCGCACGGCAAGCCGACATGACTTCGCGGAAAATGGTTTGAACATCGGTTCCCAACAGCGGACCTGGATTGCGCTCGGCCGCCTTGCGCAACACCTGCGCCTCACGCTCGGGACGGAGCACCGGAGCATTGGTCTTGGCCTTAACATGGCCGACTTCCTGCGCGAAACGGGCTCGCTGGTTCAGAAAATCGAGAATTTGCGCGTCAATGGCGTCGATCTTCTGGCGCAGCGGCATCAACTTGTCGTCACTCATCTTGTTCCTTCACTTTTAGTTGGCCGCAGCCGGGTCCTCTTTCGGATTGGTGACGCTATGGCATTCATTGCACGGTGTGACACGATGCTTCCATCCGCTTGCGCGTGGCGCGAAGCTTTCGCTGTTGGCCGACGGAAATTTGAGACTCGCTTCCAGCGGCAAATTGGCTCAATTCATTGCCATCAGTTTCAAGACTTGAGCGCGGGCCTGAATATTTATCTCACGTTGGGCTTTTCTCATTCCGCATGAGGAAAGTAAAAAAACATGCTCGCAAACAAACTGCGTATGTTTGAAAATTATGAATCGCCCATGCCAATGCCCGCTTTTAAATAGAATTTCAGCACTAATTACATAACCGCGAAATCGCTCAACTCGCACACAACTCCTCACTCTCCATAAAATACATAAGACAACCGATATTGCCTCCTCATTTCACAACTGCACCCTCTCTCCTCGTGAAGAAAATGTTTTCGTAACGGTACCCGGTTATGAAATGCGTTCCTGCCATACCAATGCAATACCGCCGCACGAAGCTGGGCGGTGAGATAGGTTTTATTGACATGATTGTCATACTCCAACGTCAGCTAAGTTGCACGAAGATTCGGGCAAGATGAAAGTTCTCTCTCAATAGCTGGGTTGATTTGCATAAGGCCTGTTCACAACCAGAACAATAATCGCGATCACAAACCTTTCGAATAAGACCTGGCGCAAATCGCTGGCGGATCGTTGCAATTTTCGGGATGAGAATGACGTTCTGTCGTTCAATCTTGAATACTTTTCTGCTGGTTTGTCTATGGCATTGCGGCGTATCGTCACAAACGTCACGAACTATCGATATCTGTAAGAACATGCCAGCAAAGCTGGATGACGGGATGTTGAAGCAGGCTGTTAGTGCTTTACGCCAAGTCTTATTCGAGATGGCGATGATTGCGACTATCTTTAAAAAAATCGTGGTTATTCGGGGGGGCGTCACTGGTCGAGATTGCCTCGACCAGTTGGAAAGGCAGGCTTGCTAGGCTAGGCGTATTGCTCTTGGCATTGCCGTCTGATTGTTGTTGTGGATAACGAGGGGGGTAAAAATGGATCAAACAGCAACGTGGAATAAGGTCATGAACCTTACTGCACTCGAGGTTCGATCGGGACAGGATGGCGCACCGTTCATCTATCGTAACGGGAGGCATCAGGCATACGTCGACGTGTTTGTCACAGCCGTCGACGCGAATCGCACGGTGGTGGATCTGAGCAGGAGCGATTTGCTTCGCGTAGTGCAACTGGTTGAGTTCAATACGTCGGAGAGGCTGACCGGGAACTGCTACAAAGAGTGGATGGTTGACTACGATGACTGGAGTTATGTAACAGAAAATGTACCCAATGTGGTCGTGCCTACGACGGGAAGCGGTCACAACCGCATCAGGTTTTACGTGAGGTGTGATGCTGATACGACGCAGCCCACCATGCAGGTAGCAGCGCAGGTGAGCTGGAGCCCAGAAGGAAAAAGGGCGAACCTAAAGACCTTTAGTACGGCACGCGGTGGTGCGAATGGCTTGGAATCGTCCGTCACGATCACGACGAACCCAGCTATCGACTATGGCAAGCCCGAGCACTGGGAGGTTATTGCTGACGGTGACTGGTGCAAGGTAATTAGTGACGTTGAGATACGGTCCATTGATCGTTCCGCAGGTGAGGCACAAGGTTGGGTTGATACCCACATTGGTACTAGCGAGTGGAAGAAATTTCTGATTCGTAGTGTACAGGCGAAGAATGGCGGAATGAAGCTCAGAAAAACAGATGTCTCGGATGGGACGGTTGGAACCATCAAATCACGACTGGACTCTGCTACTCGTTTCTGGCACGACACTCGTTTTGATCTTTATATCTTTGCGCACGCTGTAGCAGGTTTTACTAGCGAAGATAATGAAAACGTACTGGCGTGGTTTGTGAAGCCGAAATTGTCTTTTGGTGTCCGGAGCGATTCGTCGTTGCCCTACAAGACTGCCTTGCACTGGGCTGAGTTATACATCGGGCCTAATGACCATCGTCATATTACGGAGTCGGATCCTGTCAGGGACGATTCCATTGCTGTCTATGCGTGGCAGCTGAGTTTTCCGTGGACTGGTATGACCCGATATTGGCAGGG
>NZ_AKJW01000059.1 GCF_000282135.1 Herbaspirillum sp. CF444 | reverse complement strand
GCGTTACGAATCGGGGTCAAGACGCCCAGTCTTGACCCCGATTCGCGCCTTGCACTTCATCCCAAACAGGGCAAGCTCGCACTCACGCCTATTTATGAAATGAGTTCTAGTGTATGACAATATTTTCGCAGGTCCAACCATGTGCGACGAAGCATGACGGCAATGCATGCAAGGTCGCGACAAGCCATAAAAAAAGGGAAGCAAGCTTCCCTTTTTTATCAATGCAAAATCGACGATTACAGCGAGTAGTACATGTCGAATTCGATTGGGTGTGTCGTCATGCGATAGCGTTGCACTTCCTGGCCCTTCAGGTCCAGGTAGGCATCGATCATGCTGTCGGTGAAGACGCCGCCGCGTGTCAGGAACTCGCGATCCTTGTTCAGTGCGTCCAGCGCTTCTTCCAGCGATGCGCACACTGTCGGGATCAGCTTGTCTTCTTCCGGCGGCAGGTGGTACAGATCCTTCGAAGCTGCTTCGCCTGGATGGATCTTGTTTTGCACGCCGTCCAGACCCGCCATCAGCAGAGCCGAGAAGCACAGGTATGGGTTCGCCAGTGGATCCGGGAAACGTGTTTCGATGCGACGGCCCTTGGGATTCGCAACGTGTGGAATACGGATCGATGCGGAACGGTTGCGTGCCGAGTAAGCCAGCTTGACCGGTGCTTCGAAGCCCGGAACCAGACGCTTGTACGAATTGGTGCCTGGGTTGGTGATCGCGTTCAGCGCCTTGGCGTGCTTGATGATGCCGCCGATGTAGAACAGCGCGAATTCGGACAGACCGGCATAGCCGTCGCCTGCGAACAGGTTCTTGCCGTCTTTCCAGACCGATTGGTGAACGTGCATGCCGGAACCGTTGTCGCCGACCAGTGGCTTGGGCATGAAGGTCGCTGTCTTGCCGTAGGTGTGGGCAACGTTCCAGATCACGTACTTCAGTGTTTGTGTCCAGTCGGCGCGCTCGACCAGCGTCGAGAACTTGGTGCCCAGTTCGTTCTGACCTGCGCCGGCCACTTCGTGGTGGTGCACTTCAACAGGGATGCCCAGGGATTCGAGGATCAGGGACATTTCCGAACGCATGTCCTGGAAGCTGTCGACCGGTGGGACCGGGAAGTAGCCGCCCTTGACGACAGGACGGTGGCCGGTGTTGCCGCCTTCGAGCTTGGCGCCGGAGCTCCACGATGCTTCTTCGGATTCGATCTTGACGAAGGAACCGGACATGTCCGCGCCCCAGCGCACGCCGTCGAAAATGAAGAATTCTGGCTCAGGACCGAAATAGGCGGTGTCGCCCAGGCCCGAGGACTTCAGGTACGCTTCAGCGCGCTTGGCGATGGAACGTGGGTCACGATCGTAACCCTTGCCGTCGGATGGCTCGATCACGTCACATTGCATGAACAATGTGGTTTCTTCCATGAACGGGTCGATGTTGGCAGTATTCGGATCAGGGATCAGCAACATGTCCGAAGCTTCGATACCCTTCCAGCCAGCGATCGAGGAACCGTCGAATGCGTGACCCGATTCAAACTTGTCGATGTCGAAATGGGAAACTGGAACCGTTACGTGCTGCTCTTTACCCCGGGTGTCGGCAAAACGGAAATCAACAAACTTGACTTCATTGTCTTTCACCAACTTCAAAACCTCTGCGGCCGTCCTTGCCATGCGAATCTCCTAAAACGAGGAAGTAGTATAAATTTGTACAATTTGGGTGATGAGCCGACTACGTGCGACTTGATGTGTGCAGCAAAATACAACAGATAGTGCGCCAGAACTCAGGCGGGAATGATAGCAGATTCCATGCCATCAACTGCCTTGTGTTGATGCGTATGGCATATTTTAGGGAGTTATTGCCGGACAGGCGTTTCCGAGCAGTGCATTGGCGCGTAATCATCGACTCAAAATGGTGCAAATTACAATAAATGCACCAATAAACATCATTTTCACTTATACGCACCATTTAAGTGCATTTATCAGAATCGATATTTGTACTTTTTACTTTCATTCATAATTGACAGGAAGCAATATGACCTCCAGCAACGACATTCTTTCTTCCGCGCAACAGCGCGCCCAAACCGGTCAATTTCCCTACGCCGGCGCAGTCACGCCGCAAGAAGCATTTGCATTGCTGCAAGGCAATGCAACCATCAGGCTGGTCGATGTCCGCACCAAAGCTGAACGCGACTGGGTCGGCCAGGTGACGGTGCCGGCCGAACAACATCTGGCGGTGCAATGGAACCTGTATCCGGAAGGGACGCCGAATCCGCAATTCCTTGAACAACTTGCTGCCGTTGCGGGCAAGGATACCGTCCTGCTGTTCCTGTGCCGCTCGGGCGTGCGCTCGCGGCATGCGGCGAAACTCGCCACCGAAAACGGCTACACGCAGTGCTACGACATTCTGGAAGGATTTGAAGGCAACAAGGATAGCGCGGGCCATCGCAAGACGATTGAAGGCTGGTGCAAGGCTGGACTACCCTGGGCAGGCGCCTGAGAGCGGTTAGGTCAATGCTGCGCAACGATGAAACAGGCTCAGATCGTCTGCAGTTGCTGCTTCAGCATATCGATTTCGGCAGGCAGGTCCGACGCCGGCGCCGCGTTGCGGATGACAATGGCTTCGATGCGTTCGAGCGTCCCGACGATAGTTGCGGCGCCCATGGTCAGTGCGGCGCCTTTCATGCGATGCGCCATGCGACCGATGCCGCGCATGTCGGCTTGTGCGAGCAACACCTGCATGGCGGCAAAATCCTCCAGCGACGTCGATCTGAACAAGGCCTGCAAATCGGCGGCCGACATTTCCTCCACGGTCGTCGCAGGCGATGCGGCGACATCAACGTCGCACCAAAGCGACAATATCTTCTTCAGTTCGTCAACCGGCAGAGGTTTGCCCAATACGCCGTCCATCCCGCTGTCCAGGCACATTTGCATATGGGCCGCGTCGGTTTCGGCGGAAATCGCGACGATGGGCGTGTGTGCGCTCTCCTCTTCCCGCTCCCGCTTGCGCACCTGCATCGCAACGTCGTAGCCGCTCATGTCCGGCATCTGGCAATCGAGCAGAACCAGATCGAACTCGACCTTTGCCATCGCGGCCAACCCGGACATGCCGTCTTGTGCCGTGGTCACGTTACAGCCCAGTTTCTTCAGTTGCTTTTCAATCACGACGCGGCTGGTGGCCGAATCATCGACGACGAGAATCAATGGCTCCGGTGCTGACAAAGTAGTAGTCATGATGCGCCTTATAAATCCTGAAGTTGATGCTGAATCTTGAACAGTTCGTTATCGTTGCGCACGCCAAGCTTGCGAAACGCGGCCTGCTTCTGGCCGCTGATGGTCTTCACGCTGCGCGCAAATTTTTCGGCGATCTGCGTCACGCTCATGCCTTCCAGGCAGCAGCGCAGCACTTCTCTTTCGCGCGGAGACAATTCGGTATTGTCGGTCAGGGAATCGCCCGTGCCGGAGGCGTCGTCGTCTTGCACATTACTGGACAGCATGGAAGAGATTTCCGCCGCCATCAGCGGGTTGAGATGCACCCTGCCGACCGACACCGAGCGCACTGCGGCGATCAGCTCCGACAGCTCCTGCTCCTTGCCGACGAAACCGCGCGCGCCCGCCCTCATGGCCAAAGCGACCGTAGCGGGGTTGTAGTGGGAAGATGAGACGAGGATTTTACTGTCGGGGAAACGCACCTTCAAGGCACGGATCAGATTGAGCCCGTCGATGTCGTTGATGCTCAGCGAATAATCGATCAGCAGTATGTCGGCAGGAGACGCACGCAATGCCGCCATCATGTCTTTGCTGGTGGCGTAGGTGCCGACGATCTGAAAGTCCGACTCTTCTTTCAACCGCGCCGCCAGTCCGTGTCTGACAACGGCATGATCGTCCAGCAATGCGATTCGAATCGCTTTTGTTCCTGCCCATGTCATCGTGACACCCTTTCGCGAGCCTTCCGAGTCTTCATTACGCAGCAAAACCGACGGACATCGATATCGATTCTTTTGTTTGGCCTAGATGCGATCACGATAAAATTCGAGCCAACGGCCAAACGAATCATGATCAAGTGTATCAAGAATAGTAAAAATACAATAGTAAGTTCACTCATCTACGAGGCTATTGTTAAACAAATACGCGGCGCCGACGCTATTCAAAAAATCTTCCTGCTTCATCGCCTTGGCAATCCCCCCTTGCCCATGCATGCATCCCATCGCAGCCAGCACTTCCATCTGCCGCGCGTTCTCAATCCCTTCCGCCACGACCTTGAGGCCGAGCCGCCTGGCGATGTTGATGATCGATTCGACAATGACACGGCACTGGGCCTGGCGCAGAAACTGGCGGACGAAGTGGCCGCCGATGCGAATCTCGGTAAAAGGCATCTGCGACAGCAGCTTCATTGTCGAGATGCCCGACCCGAAATCGTCGATCGACAAACCCAATCCGCGCAAGCGCAAGCGATTGAGCGAAGCAGCCAGCTTCAGGGCTTGCTGCGGCGGCTCCTCCTCTGAAATGCCGATGGTGATGAGCGCGGGTGGGACGTCATGTTGCTGAAGGCGCTCATGGAGGTAATCCGCGATTTCCGGCGTCTCCAGCGTGACGGCGGAGGCCTTCACGCAAACGGGAATACTGCAGCCGATTTTTCCCAGCTTTTGCTGGGTCTTCAGGACGTGGTTGACGGTACGATAAAACAACATCAGCCCGAGGCCTTGTTTCTCGATCAGATCGGCAAACTGGGCCGGCGACAAGCCGCTGAATTTGGGATGGCGCCAACGCACCAGCGCATCGGCGCCGACGACCATTTTGGTCTTCAGTGAAATATGCGGCTGATACCACACCTCGAACTCGCTGGTGTCGCATATCGCCCGCAAAATATCGTCGTCGCCGATTCCTTCTTCGGAAGAAACGCGCGTCGACGCGGGCATCCTCTTCTGTGCAACATCAGTTGTCTTCAACGACGCCAGCACCGCGTCGAGGGCGGCCGCCAGCATCGGCGAGGTCAGCGGCTTGGCAATCGCATCGACAAAAGGAAAACCTGCCGAACTCGCCATCTGCAAATGCGATTCCAGCACGTCTCCGTCGTGTGCGCTCATCCAGATCAGCATGGGAAGATGCGCGCCATGCGACGCCGGCAACGCGACTTGCGCCAGCACGAATTGAGAGCCATCCATATTGGGCATGCCGATGTCGCAAAATATCAAGTCGACCCGGCGCTCTTTCAACAGGGCGATGGCTTCAACGCCGTCGCCTGCACATCGGATATCGATTGCCCCCAGTTCTTTGAGTTTCTCGGCGATGAAGGTGCGTTGAAGTGGTTCGTCTTCGACGATTAAAACGGATAGTTCCTCAATAATTCTCATAGTCGCTCCAACTTGGTGGCGCTTGCCGCAGCGCATCGGGTAGCTTGGTACAGGGCGCCATTGTGGACATCGAATTAAAGAGCGTATATGAGAATTTTCTTAATTTTTAACCTTGTTTTTTCGAAGAAAAAAGACGAGATTTCAAATCTGTCTTACAGACGAAAACATCGCCAATCCGATTAAATATTTTTGCTAAATTTAAATAATTTTTTCTTGATTATATTTTCAAAAATATTAGTGAAAATAATTGAATTACATTCAAATTAAGTCGATGTTTTTAGAGAAAATACGTCACAAAAATCAATGTGTTTTTTTTCAAAAAAACACCAATCCCGGTGATAATCTGTGCGAGTTGAATCCATCGTGACTGACAGCTTTTTGTCAGGATTATTTCTATCCTTACACTTTATTACAGCGACAGGAAACGAGGATGTCCATACTGAAGGCATCGCCCCGCCCCCCCTTTTTTTGCGCAGAGAAATCATGCAGACCTCGTTCCGACACGGCTTGACCGGATTGCTGACATTGTGCCTGTGCAGCGTCGCATCCGCGCAGGCGCTGACCTCTCAGGAGAAGGCGCTGCATGTACTCAACCGGCTGGCATACGGTCCTCGCCCCGGCGATGTCGCTGCCGTCGAAAAGATCGGCATAAAGCGCTACATCGACGAGCAGCTCGATCCGGAACACATCGCGTTGCCTGCCGACCTGCAGGCCAGACTCAACGGCTTGCCGACCTATAACCTGAGCGCACCGCAACTGTATATCCAGTACGGCCCGCCGTCCTCCCCCCCCAACACCGCTTCACCGGAGGAAAAAAATGCCGCGCGCCAGCGCGCCGCCAAAGAGATCACGCCGGCCAGCCATCTGGCCCGCCTGTGGATGGCGACGGAAAGTCCGCGTCAGTTGCAGGAGGTCATGACCGAGTTCTGGTTCAATCATTTCAATATCTTCGAAGGCAAGGAATGGGTGCGCTACTGGAATGCGGACTACGAAAAGAACGTGATTCGTCCCAACGCACTCGGCAACTTCCGCCAGTTGCTGGGCGCCGTCGCACATCATCCCGCCATGCTGTACTACCTCGACAACTGGCTCAGCAGCGGCGCCAATACGCCGCAAGCCAAAGGCCGCTTCAAGGGCCTCAACGAGAACTACGCGCGCGAGCTGATGGAGCTGCATACGCTGGGCGTCAACGGCGGCTATAGCCAGGCCGACGTCATTTCTCTGGCGCGCATCCTCAGCGGCTGGACCATCGATGTGCGTGAAATGAAAGAAGGCGCCGACGACGCCTCCTTCATCTTCCGTCCGGGACGTCACGATACGGGCGACAAGCAATTCCTCGGCAGGACCATTCCGCGCGGCGGCCAGCAGGAAGGCGAAGTTGCCCTAGACATGCTGGCGCGCCATCCCGCCACGGCGCGTTTCATCTCGACCAAGCTGGTGCAATACTTCGTCTCCGATCAAGCCGATCCGGAATTGGTCAATCAGATGTCGCAGCGCTTTCTCGCCACCAACGGCGACATCAAGTCGGTGCTGCGCGTCTTGTTCGACAGTCCGCAATTCTGGGCGCGCAAGAATTACCAGAGCCAGTTCAAGACGCCATACCAATACGTCATCTCGTCCCTGCGTGCAACCGCAACGCCGGTGGTCAACGGCAAGCCCGTCAGCGGCGTTTTAAACCAATTCGGGATGCCTTTGTACGGCTGGCTGACGCCGGAGGGCTACAAATACTCCGAAGAAGCCTGGCTCAATCCCGATGCGCTATTGCGCCGGATCAATTTCGTCAACGGCCTGAGCAACGGCAAATCGCCGATTGCGCGGCCCGAGGGGACGCAACCGTCGCCCGATGCGGCGTCCGTCGATCCCGTGCAACTGATGCAAACGCTGTCGCCGATGCTGAGCCAAGAGAACGTGACGACGATTGTCGCGTCGCCAACGAACCTGCAGGTTGGCCTGATCCTGGGCAGCCCTGCCTTCATGAAACGTTAGGAACATCATGAACCGTCGTGAATTCATTCGTTACATGGGCATGGCCGGCGGCAGCGCCATCGTCATCCCCATCGGCCTGTCGGGCTGCGCCGTGGCGCCGGTCGGCAAGCCCTCTTCTGCCGCGTCTTCCACCAGCAGCGCCCCGCTCGCCTATGGCACACCCAAGCAACGCCCGCATGCCAACGGCGACGGCACGCCGCGCATGGTGGTCGTCTTCCTGCGCGGCGCCGTCGACGGCCTCAATGTCGTCGTGCCGCATGGCGACCGCGAGTACTATCAGGCGCGCCCCGGCATCGCCGTGGCGCGTCCGGGGCAGAACAACGGTGCGATCGATCTGACCGGCTACTTCGGCCTGCATCCGTCTCTGCGCCCTTTGATGCCCTATTGGGAAAGCGGGCAGCTGGCTTTCGTCCATGCATCGGGTTCGCCGGACGGTTCGCGCTCTCACTTCGAAGCGCAGGACTATATGGAGACCGGCACGCCCGGCCAGCACAACACGCGCGACGGCTGGATGAATCGGCTGCAAGGCCAGCTGCCGCGGTCCGAATCGCCGGTGCAAGCGTTGACGCTGGGAGAATCGACGCCGCGCATCCTCAGCGGCCGGCAAGTCGTCGCCAACATGCCGACCGGCCGCGATGCGGCCCGTCAAACTTTGATCGATCAACCCAAAGTCAATCAAGCCTATGGCGCCATGTACGTCGGCAACGACGCCCTCGGCAAGGCTTACCGCGACGGCCTCGCCGCACGCAAGGAGCTGATGGCGGAAATGAGCAGCGACGAGCAACGCATGGCCAACAACGGTGCGCCCTTGCCGAATGGCCTGTCCATCGACACCGCCCGCCTGGGTCGCTTGATGCGCGGCGATCCGAAGATCCGTCTTGGTTTTCTCGCGGTGGGCGGCTGGGATACGCACGCCAATCAAGGCAACGGCGCCGGCCAGCTTGCCGGCCGCCTGGCTCCGCTGGCGACCGGTCTGGCGACGCTGGCGCAGGAACTCGGTCCGGCGTTCAATGACACGGTGATCGTCGTGGTGTCGGAGTTCGGCCGCACCTTCCGCGAAAACGGCAACGGCGGCACCGACCACGGTCACGGCAACGTGATGTGGCTGCTCGGCGGCAACGTGCGCGGACATACGATTTACGGCCAGTGGCCGGGGCTGAACAAGGCGGAACTCAATGAAGGACGCGATCTGGCGATCACCACCGACTTTCGCGCGGTGATGTCGACGCTGTCGGAGAAGCACATGCGCATTCCCGACAGCGCCATGCAGCAGATTTTTCCGCAGTACGCGACGGGCATGCAGCACGTGTCGAATATTCTGGTGTGATTGCCGGCGCAGATTGCCACATTGCAGGCATGAAAAAAGGAGCGATCTACGCTCCTTTTTCACGTCTGCAGCAAGCACCGCCGGAACTTACCCGGCTTCTTCGATCCAGGCGGCCTGAATCGCTTCCAGAATCTTTTCGCCGGAACGATTGGCGTCGTCATCAAAACCATCCAGCTCCATCACCCAGCGATGCAAATCGGTGAAGCGTATGGTCTTGGGATCGGTGTCCGGAAACTTGTCGTTGAGTTCTTCAGCAATATGCTGAATATCGGTCCATTTCATGGCTGCCTCCTTCATGTTGATCAGTCGCCCACGCAGCCGCAAGTCGAATCAATGATTCTCGCTGGCGTGATTGATCGTGTACTTCGGAATCTCGACGACCAGATCGTCGTCGCCCAGCACCACCTGGCACGACAGGCGCGAATTCGCTTCCAGGCCCCAGGCCATGTCGAGCAAATCTTCTTCCTTGTCGGTCGGGTCATCCAGCGTGTCGAATCCTTCGCGGATCACCACGTGGCAAGTGGTACAGGCGCACGACTTCTCGCAGGCGTGTTCGATGTCGACATCGCTGTCGAGCATGGCGTCGCACAGGGTCTTGCCGACCGGCGCGTCAATCACGGCGCCGTCGGGGCAAAAAGTGGGGTGTGGGAGTATGACGATTTGTGGCACGGTATTCACCTCTATCTTTACGAAACTTCATCCAATTTCTTGCCGGCCAGCGCGGCGTGAACGCTGCGGTCCATGCGGCGCGCAGCGAATTCTTCGGTGCCCTGCGCCAGCGCTTCGACCGCCGCCTTGATCGCCAGATGATCGTCGCCTTGCGCCTTCTCGCGCACGACTTCGATCAATGCAGCGACGTCGATGCGCTCTTGTTCATTCAGCAAGGCACTGTCGACATTCAGCGCCGACTCCGTCGCGAGAATGATGCGCTCGGCTTCAACCTGTTCTTCGCGCAAGGCGCGGCGCTTCATGTCTTCGTCGGCCGACTGGAAGGATTCCTGCAGCATACGTGCGACGTCGTCATCGGCCAGGCCGTAGGAAGGCTTGACCGTGATCGCCGCTTCCACGCCCGACGTCATTTCACGCGCCGACACCGACAGCAAACCATCGGCATCAACCTGATACGTCACGCGGATACGCGCAGCGCCTGCCGCCATCGGCGGAATGCCGCGCAGTTCGAAACGCGCCAGCGAACGGCAGTCGGCGACCAGCTCGCGCTCGCCCTGCACCACCTGGATCGCCATCGCGGTCTGGCCATCCTTGAACGTCGTGAACTCTTGCGCACGCGCGCACGGAATGGTGGAATTGCGCGGAATGACTTTCTCCGCCAGGCCGCCCATGGTCTCGATGCCGAGCGACAAGGGAATCACATCCAGCAGCAGCCAGTCGTCGCCGGCAGCACGGTTGCCGGCCAGCAGATTGGCCTGTACGGCGGCGCCCAGCGCCACGACCTTGTCCGGATCGATATTGGCCAACGGTGTCGTCTGGAAGAATTCACCGACCGCCTTGCGCACGTGCGGCATGCGCGTTGCGCCGCCGACCAGCACCACGCCGTCGACGTCATCCACGGAAAGGTTCGCATCGCGCAGCGCCTTGCGGCACGGCGTGATGGTCTTGCCGACCAGATGCTGGGTCAGCGCGGTGAACTCTTCCGCCGTGATCGACAGGTGCACTTCTTCGCCCGAATTCAGGACCGCATCGATTTGCGTGTAAGCCTTGGACGACAGCAACTCTTTCACTTCGCGCGCCTTCACCAGCAGGATGCGCGTGTCTTCGTCCGACAAGGGCGCCAGTTGCGACTGTTCGCAAATCCAGCAGAACAAACGCTGGTCGAAATCGTCGCCTCCCAGTGCGGAA
Source organism: Herbaspirillum sp. CF444 (assembly GCF_000282135.1). Taxonomy (GTDB): domain Bacteria; phylum Pseudomonadota; class Gammaproteobacteria; order Burkholderiales; family Burkholderiaceae_D; genus Herbaspirillum. The sequence continues at coordinate 205,135 of NZ_AKJW01000059.1, read as the reverse complement.
TCGCCGCCGGTCGACAAGACTTCAAACACGCCCTTGGTCAGCTTGAGGATGGAAATATCGAAGGTGCCGCCGCCCAGATCGTAGACGGCGAACGTGCCTTCCGATCCATTGTCCAGACCGTAGGCAATCGCGGCAGCCGTAGGCTCGTTGAGCAAGCGCAAAACATTGAGACCGGCCAGTTGCGCCGCATCCTTGGTCGCCTGGCGCTGCGCATCGTCGAAATACGCCGGCACGGTGATCACGGCGCCGACCAGGTCGTCGCCCAGCGCGTCTTCCGCAGTCTGGCGCAAGGTTGCCAGAATCTGCGCCGAAATCTCGACCGGGCTTTTCACACCCGCCACTGTCTTCAGTTGCACCATGCCCGGCGCATCCTGGAAATCGTAGGGAAGATTCTCGACGTAGGCGATGTCTTTCAGGCCGCGACCCATGAAGCGCTTGACCGAGACGATGGTGTTCTTCGGATCGGTGGTCTGCGCAGCTTGTGCCTTGTAGCCGATGTTGGCGTGGCCGTTGGGCAGGTAACGCACCACCGACGGCAACAGGCTGTGGCCCTCTTCGTCGTTGAGGACCTCAGGGATGCTGTTGCGCACGGTCGCGACCAGCGAATTGGTGGTGCCGAGATCGATGCCTACCGCCAGCCGATGCTGATGCGGCGCGGTGGACATGCCCGGTTCGGAGATTTGGAGAAGAGCCATAGTCGATTTATTCCGGCAAGGCGATGCGGATACCCAGTCCCACAAACGCACAGCCGGCAAGCCTGTTCAAATAGAGAGCGGCACGCGCCTGACGCTTGAAGTACGCGCCGACGATGCCGGAGAAAAACGCAATCGCGCTGAAAATCGCCAGCGCCTGAAGAATGAACACCACCGCCAGCAACAGCATCTGCCAGGCCACGTGGCCGGCATGCACGTTGACGAATTGCGGCAGGAAAGCGATGAAAAACAGCGTCACCTTGGGATTGAGGATATTGGCGATCACGCTTTGCCAATAAATGCGCGACAGGCTGACCGGCGTCATGGTCGCTTCCAGCGACATCGATGCGGCAGAGCGCAAGGTGCGGATGCCGAGATACACCAGATACGCCGCGCCCGCATATTGCAAGAAGTGATAAGCAGCCGGATAAGCCTTGATGATGGCGGCAAAACCGAGCACCGCCAGCAAGGTGTGGAAGAACAATCCCGATGAAAAGCCGAGTGCTGCAACCAACCCCGCCTTCTTGCCCTGCGCGATGCCGCGCGTGAGCACGTAGATGTTGTCCGGCCCCGGAGCGAGGGTCAGCATCATGGCAGCGATCAGAAACAGGAACACGTCAGGCATGGCGCATCAACCTTCGATCAGGGCGAAAGCATTGCCGATCTCTTCGCCGAATTTTTCAAGGAACATCAACTGGCGCACCAGTTGGGCGGCACCGGCGAAATCGTTGGCGTCGAGCAGCGTTTCGATGCGGATGACGGAGTCCTTCTTTGCGCCACGCAAGGCGCCGTCGAGTTGTTCCAGTGCATCGACATTCTTGTCTGCACGCGCGTCGTCGAGCTCTTCACGCCATTCCATTTGCTGCATCAGGAATGCCGGAGGCATGGAGGTGTTGGATTCGGTTTGCAGATCGACGCCGTTGAGCTCGCACAGATAGGTGGCGCGCTTGAGAGGATTTTTGAGCGTCTGGTAGGCTTCGTTGGCGCGCGTGGCCCATTGCATGGCGACGCGCTTCTCGGCGCCGGTCGCATTGGCGAATTTGTCCGGATGCGCCTGATTCTGCACGCCATGGAACGCCTTTTCCAACGCGGTCAGATCGACGGCAAAGCGTTGCGGCAATTGGAAAAGTGCGAAGTGATTTTGCATACGTTGTGCAAAGCTTGTTCAGGTGAACAAAAAAATAAAAAGCCTGTTCGGACTTCAACAGGCTTGGCAGAACTACTCTTCAGAGGCTATCGCTGAAACGATACAAACGCGATTCTGGCTAAGCACTAGATCCGGATCGACCGGGTCGCCACAACATCGGCGATTCGGTGACCGCAACAATCATCACATCAGATACGGAAGCTTTCGCCGCAACCGCACTCATCCTTCATGTTCGGGTTCTGGAACTTGAAACCTTCGTTCAAACCTTCACGGGCGAAGTCGAGTTCGGTGCCGTCGATGTAAGGCAAGCTCTTGGGATCCACATAGACGCGAATGCCGCGCGATTCGAACACCTGATCTTCCGGTGTTTCTTCGTCCACATATTCCAGCTTGTAAGCCAGGCCGGAGCAGCCGGTCGTGCGCACGCCGAGACGCAGGCCGAGGCCTTTGCCGCGACGTTCCATGTAGCGGCTGATGTGCTTTGCAGCTTTTTCAGTCAGTGTGATTGCCATGATGCTTGCCCTTCGCTTGCTTCTGGAATTAGGCCGCAGCCTTTTGCTCGACGCTGCCGTGCTTGGCCTTGTAGTCTTGCACCGCGGCCTTGATGGCGTCTTCCGCCAGGATCGAGCAGTGAATCTTCACCGGCGGCAACGCCAGTTCTTCGGCGATCTGGGTGTTCTTGATCGACAAGGCTTGATCCAATGTCTTGCCCTTGACCCATTCGGTCACCAGCGACGACGAAGCAATCGCCGAACCGCAACCGTAAGTCTTGAACTTGGCGTCCTGGATCACGCCGTCGGCGCCGACCTTGATCTGCAACTTCATGACGTCGCCGCAAGCGGGCGCGCCGACCATACCTGTGCCTACGGTCTCGTCGCCCTTTTCGAAGGCGCCGACGTTACGTGGGTTTTCGTAGTGATCGAGTACTTTTTCCGAGTAAGACATTTTGATGCTCCTTGATGAGGTCGCCCCTGCGTTCTATAGGGGGGCGGTTTTCATTTTCGCGATATTTATTTAGTGTGCAGCCCATTGGATCGTGCTGATGTCGATCCCGTCCTTGTACATATCCCACAGCGGCGACAGTTCGCGCAGCTTGCCGACCTTGCTCTTGATCAGATCGATCGTGAAGTCGATGTCTTCTTCGGTCGTGAAACGGCCGATGGTGAAACGAATCGAGCTGTGCGCCAGTTCGTCGCTGCGGCCCAGCGCGCGCAGCACGTACGACGGCTCCAGGCTGGCCGAGGTGCAAGCCGAACCGGACGACACCGCGATGTCCTTGATCGCCATGATCAGGGATTCGCCTTCGACGTAATTGAAGCTGACGTTCAGGTTGTGCGGCACACGGTGCTCCATGTCGCCGTTGATGTAGGTTTCTTCGATCTCTTGCAAACCCTTGGCCAGGCGATCGCGCATGGCGCGGATGTGGGCCAGTTCGGTGTCCATTTCTTCGCGGGCGATGCGGAAGGCTTCGCCCATGCCGACGATCTGGTGCGTCGCCAGCGTGCCCGAACGCAGGCCGCGCTCGTGACCGCCACCGTGAATCTGTGCTTCGATGCGCACGCGCGGCTTGCGGCGGACGTACAGCGCGCCGATGCCCTTGGGACCGTAAGTCTTGTGGGCCGAGAAGCTCATCAGGTCGACTTTCCAGTTTTCCAGGTCGATCTTGACCTTGCCGGTTGCCTGGGCAGCGTCGCAATGGAAAATGATGCCCTTGGAACGGCAGAATTCGCCGATTTCAGGCACGGGCTGGATCACGCCAATTTCGTTGTTGACCAGCATGACCGAGATCAGGATGGTGTCGGGACGCACGGCTGCGGCGATTTGCTCGACGGTCACCAGACCATTGTCCTGCGGTTGCAGGTAAGTCGCTTCGAAGCCCTGGCGCTCCAGTTCGCGGAAAGTATCCAGCACGGCCTTGTGCTCGGTCTTGACCGTGATGATGTGCTTGCCCTTGGTCTTGTAGAACTGTGCCGCACCCTTGATGGCCAGGTTGTTGCTTTCGGTCGCGCCGGAAGTCCAGATGATTTCGCGCGAATCCGCGTTGACCAGTTTGGCGACTTCTTCGCGTGCATCTTCCACGGCCTTCTCCGCCGTCCAGCCGTACATGTGGCTGCGCGACGCAGGATTGCCGAACTGCTCGCGCAGGTAGGGAATCATCTTGTCGGCCACGCGCGGGTCGACCGGCGTGGTTGCCGAGTAATCCAGGTAAATTGGAAAATGCGGCGCCTTGATGGTGTCCAACAGGCTTTTTTCCAGAGGTGCATTCATTTGTTCTAGCTCCAATCAAACCGCTGCGTGAGGGCGGTGCATGACAACCACGCTTTGTTCAGTACCGAGTGTTCTGTGTTCCGGATGCTTCTGTTCTTTCTGGTGCTGCTGGTCGACCAGGTCTTGCAGGGAGACCGAGTCGAGATATTCGACCATCTTTTCATTGAGCGTCGACCACAGGTCGTGCGTCATGCAGCGCGTGCCGCCGGGGTGGGTGACGCTATGGCAATTTTCCTTGCCGCCGCATTGCGTTGCATCCAGGGGTTCATCGACGGCGATGATGATGTCGGCCACCGACACATCGCCCGCCTTGCGCGCCAGGTTGTAACCGCCGCCGGGTCCGCGCACGGACTCGACGATCTGGTGGCGCCGCAATTTGCCGAACAACTGCTCCAGATATGATAAAGAAATTTCCTGCCTCTCGCTGATGGCGGACAACGTGACGGGGCCATTGCCCTGGCGCAACGCCAGATCAATCATTGCTGTCACGGCAAAACGACCTTTAGTAGTTAATCGCATGAAATCTCGACTCCAGAACAGTTTTCAGAACCACTCCCTGAATTCCCGAATATTTACGTCAAGTATATCAAAGTTGAGTAATCTTGTCAGGTACTGAAAAAATCCTCTCGCCTGATGCTTCCGAGACCTCGAAACGCCTTCGGCTTACCGGACAAAAGCCCATGCAGCTCTCCGTAAAGAGCTTACGAAAAACAGTCATCCTCTGGTAAGATGTCGCATATCTTTTTGCGGGCTGACGACGTTCATCCGGATGCGCCCCCATGCAATCCCAGGCCACTTTCACACATATCGACCTATAAAAATGGAAGTCAACGAGACCCCCAGCCCGCTGATGCGCCCGCGCAAGAAGACCCAGAGCCTGTCTCAGGAAGTGGTCGGCGCCATTTCCGAAATGATCTCCAACGGCTCCATCAAGCCGGGCGAGAAGTTGCCGACCGAGTCTGAAATCATGCTCACTCAGGGCGTCAGCCGCACCGTGGTGCGCGAAGCGATTTCGCGCCTGCAGGCGGCCGGGATGGTGGAAACGCGGCACGGCATCGGCACTTTCGTGCTGGAGGCGCAAAAGACCGGCAACATCAACATCGATCCGGCCACCATCACCACGATGAAGGATCTGCTGGCGTTGCTGGAACTGCGCATCAGCCTGGAAACCGAAACCGCCGGCCTGGCCGCGGCGCGCCGCACCGACGCGCAACTGCTGGAAATCCGCCAGGCGCTGGATGCCTTCCATGACAATCAGAAAAAGGGCAACGACACCGTCGGCCCCGACTTCCGCTTCCACTTCCAGATTGCCAACGCCACCGGCAACCGCTATTTCATCGAAATCCTGAGCCACCTCGGCGCCGGCGTGATTCCGCGCAAACGCCTGAACACGGCGGAGCTGGCGCGCGACCCGCAGGCCAGCTACCTGGACCGCGTGCAGCGCGAACATGAAGACATCTACGAAGCCATCGCCCGCCGCGATACCGAAGCGGCGCGCGCGGCCATGCGCAACCACCTGACCAACAGCCGCGAACGCCTGCGCCGGGCGCAGGAAGCGGCCGAATCGGCAGCCGGCGCGCAGCAGAAGGCTTCGGACACCTCCGCGCCTTAAAAAAACCGACAAAGCAACAACGCAGCCGCAGCACATCGACAACGAAAAACAAGCACAAAACCGGTCGGCTGCGAAAAACTGCTGGCTTTCTCTCAATTCATGTTGTACGATGACTGATATCTTAAGACACTTAAGAACAAATTCCATCCAGAAGCGCTGAATACGCCCGGAATACGTCCGAATAAATCCGAGGCAGAGTTTGGCATCAAGCGCGACGGCATTTTTAACTTCATCACCTGGTACCTACCGACATGTACACACCACAAGACCTGAAACAGATTCTTTCCGCCGGCCTGCTCTCTTTCCCGCTGACCGACTTCGACGAGCAAGGCGACTTCCGCCCCAAGACTTACATCGAACGTCTGGAATGGCTGGCTCCCTATGGCGCCAGCGCACTGTTTGCCGCCGGCGGCACAGGTGAGTTCTTCTCGCTGGTGCCGGGCGAATATTCGGACATCATTCGCACCGCCGTGGAAACCTGCAAAGGCAAGGTGCCCATCATCGCCGGCGCCGGCGGCCCTACCCGCGCTGCCATCGCCTATGCACAAGAAGCCGAACGCCTCGGCGCGCACGGCATCCTGCTGATGCCGCATTACCTGACCGAAGCCAGCCAGGACGGCATCGCCGAACACGTTGAAGCCGTCTGCAAGTCGGTCAAGTTCGGCGTCATCATTTACAACCGCGGCGTCTGCAAGCTCAACGCCGACATGCTGGAACGCCTGGCCGAGCGCTGCCCCAACCTGATCGGTTTCAAGGACGGCGTCGGCGAGATCGAATCCATGGTCACGATCCGTCGCCGCCTGGGCGATCGCTTCACCTACCTCGGCGGCCTGCCGACGGCGGAAGTCTACGCCGCCGCCTACAAGGCGCTGGGCGTGCCGGTGTACTCGTCGGCGGTGTTCAACTTCATCCCGAAGACAGCGATGGATTTCTACCACGCCATCGCCAGGGAAGACCACGCCACCGTCGGCAAGCTGATCGACGAATTTTTCCTGCCCTACCTGGCCATCCGCAATCGCAAGGCCGGTTATGCCGTGAGCATCGTCAAGGCCGGCGCCAAGGTCGTCGGCCACGATGCAGGTCCGGTGCGCACGCCGCTGACCGCCTGCACCGAAGCCGAGCACGAAGAACTGGCCGCGCTGATCAAGCGCCTGGGACCACAGTAATTGCAACCTCAATTGCAACCTCAATTGCAACATCACACAATAAATAACTAAGCCCTCGACTGACCGCCGGATTCTTCCCGCGGTCAGTTTTGGCTTCCACATCCAGGAGAAATCGATGACCCAATTCGCGAACTACATCAACGGTGAATGGCTGCAAGGCGCCGGCATCAACAAGAACGTCAATCCATCCGACCTGTCCGACATCATCGGCGAATACGCACAAGCCGACGCCGCGCAAGCCGACATCGCCATCGCCGCAGCGCACGCCGCCTTCCCGGCATGGAGCGTCGGCAACATCCAGGCGCGTTCCGACGCACTGGACAAGATCGGTTCCGAAATCCTGGCGCGCAAGGAAGAACTCGGCCGCCTGCTGTCGCGCGAAGAAGGCAAGACACTGGCCGAAGGTATCGGCGAAGCCGGCCGCGCCGGCAACATCTTCAAATTCTTCGCTGCCGAAGTGCTGCGCATCCAGGGCCAGAAGCTGGCCTCCGTGCGTCCCGGCATGGACATCGAAATCACGCGCGAACCGGTCGGCGTGGTCGGCATCATCGCGCCGTGGAATTTCCCGATGGCGATCCCGGCGTGGAAGATCGCACCGGCGCTGGCCTACGGCAACACCGTCGTCTTCAAACCGGCTGAACTGGTGCCGGGCAGCGCCTGGGCGATTGCCGACATCATCAGCCGCTCAGGCATCCCGGCCGGCGTGTTCAACCTGGTCATGGGCCGCGGTTCGGTGGTCGGCCAGCGCTTCATCGACGACCGTCGCGTCAGCGCCCTGACCTTCACCGGTTCGGTTTCGACCGGTGGCCGCGTAGCGCAAGGCTGCGTCGCCCGCATGGCGAAGTTCCAGCTCGAAATGGGCGGCAAGAATCCGCTGGTCGTGCTCAACGATGCCGACCTGAACGTCGCCGTCACGGCAGCCGTGCAAGGCGCGTTCTTCTCGACCGGCCAACGCTGCACCGCCTCGAGCCGCATCATCGTCGAAAAAGACATCTACCCGCGCTTCATCGAAGCGGCGCGCAACCAGCTGGCCGGCCTGAAGATCGGTCACGCGCTGACGGCGGACACCAACATCGGTCCGGTGGTCGATCAGTCGCAACTCGACCAGAACCTGTCGTACGTGGAAATCGGCAAACAGGAAGGCGCCAATCTCGTCTTCGGCGGCGAGCGCGTCAAGCGCGACACCGACGGCTTCTACATGACGCCGGCGCTGTTCGCCGACTGCAACAACGACATGCGCATCTCGCGTGAAGAAATTTTCGGACCGGTCGCTTCCGTGATCCCTGCCGACAATTACGAGCACGCGCTGCAACTGGCCAACGACACCGAGTTCGGCCTGTCGTCGGGCATCTGCACCACCTCGCTGAAGTACGCCACCCACTTCAAGCGCAATGCGCAAGCCGGCATGGTGATGGTCAACACGGCGACTGCCGGCGTCGATTACCACGTACCGTTCGGCGGCCGCAAGGCATCGAGCTTCGGCCCGCGCGAGCAAGGCGCCTATGCTGCCGAGTTCTACACCACCGTGAAAACTGCATACACCTCCGCATAATCTTGCAGGTGACGAGACGATGTAAAGAACCCTGACCTCATCAGGTATCCACAGCCGCCGGCAACGGCGGTTTCAACGCCGGCGCATCAGCTCCGGCGTTTTTTTTGCGCAAATTGGTCTTGATTTGCAACCTACCAAACATAAGGTGTTTGAATGCCTATCCAGAGTGTCAATGGCTAGAAAAACATCAGAGATATCCCTATAGACTCTCGGCAATTTGCCCGCTACTCTTGCTCTTATTCATTGCGCGGCAGCCACATCGTTTTGACCTCGCTGCCCCGTGGATTCCGCCATGTATTACGAATCGCGCTTGCCCTGTTCCCCACAGACCCGGAAGCAAACCGCGTGCTGATTAAACCCCGCCACAGAGGAGCAGCAAATGAAAATCTCCAACCTCAAAATAGGAGTCCGTCTCGGCTCTGCGTTCGCCCTGGTCGTTGCCTTGCTGATCGGTACAGCAATCGTCGGCATCCAGCACCTTGACGCCAACAATGAAAAAATGGATCGCATCGTCGGCGAGCGTTACTCGCTGATCGCCATCAGCAACCAGATCAAGAACAACGGCAACAAAGGCAACGCCATCGTCAGCAACCTGCTGCTGACAAGCTCGCCTGAGCGCGCCAAGAAATACATGGACGACTATGCCGCGCTACGCAAAGCCAATGCAGAGGCTTACGCCAAATTCGAAAAGATGCTGCAGAACGAACAGAGCAAATCGCTGTTCAAGCAACAGTTCGAATCGCGTTCAGCCTATGGCGTCACCGTGCGTAAATTCTTCGAGCTGATTGCAGATAACAAACAACAGGAAGCACGCGATCTTTACCAGGGCGACATGGCCCGCACGCAAGCCGCCTATTACGTACTGGTCGACAAGATGGTCGACTACCAGGCGCAAGAAATGGAAAACGACGTCGCCAATGCGGCCCAACAGGCGCGCAATGCCAAGATCCAGATGGCGATCCTGTCGGCTTGCGCGGTGCTGTTGTCGATCGTGACCGGTATCTTCATCACGCGCACCATCACACGGCCGATCAATCGTGCCGTCGATCTTGCCGAAGCCGTGGCCCAAGGCAACCTGACGCACCATCTGGAAATCGACAGCAAGGATGAAATCGGCCGCTTGCTGGTGGCCCTCAAAGTCATGATCGAAAATCTGCACGGCATCGTCAGCAAAGTGCGTAAAGGCACGGACACCATCGCCGAGGCTTCACGCGAAGTCGCCAGCGGCAACATGGACCTGTCCAGCCGCACCGAACAACAAGCCAGCTCGCTGGAAGAAACCGCCTCGGCGATGGAACAGCTGACCTCGGCGGTCAGGCAGAACGCCGACAATGCACGCCAGGCCAACCAGCTGGCGTCCAACGCATCGGCCGTCGCGATCAAAGGCGGCGATGCCGTCGGACAGGTCGTCGACACCATGAGCGCCATCAATAATTCGTCGCGCAAGATCGTCGACATCATCGGCGTGATCGACGGCATCGCCTTCCAGACCAACATTCTCGCCCTCAACGCCGCCGTCGAAGCGGCGCGCGCCGGCGAACACGGCCGCGGCTTCGCCGTCGTCGCCAGCGAAGTGCGCAACCTCGCGCAACGCAGCGCCGTCGCCGCGAAGGAAATCAAGACCCTGATCGGCCACTCCGTCAATCAGGTCGACAACGGCAGCAAAATGGTCGAACAAGCCGGACAAACCATCCAGGACGTGGTCAACAGCATCCGGCACGTCACCGACATCGTTGCGGAAATCAGTTCTTCCAGCCAGGAACAGAGTGCCGGCATCGAACAGATCAACCAGGCCATTACGCTGATGGATCAGGTCACGCAGGAAAACGCCGCACTGGTCGAACAGAGCGCCGCGGCAGCACAAGCCCTGCAAGACCAGACCGGTCAGCTGACCGATATGGTCAGCATTTTCACCCTCGACAGCGACCTGCTGCCGGCGACGACGACTACCCGCGGCGGCTCGCCTCGCCGCTCCATCGATATCACAGCGAAACCCTCCCGGCTGGGCGCAAACAAGACGCCTGAACTCGCGTTCAGCGCGTCAACGTAAGGAGACGCGAGCCGGTTTTCCGGGACCGGCTCGAACAGAAGAAACAAACGGAGCGCTTTGCATTGACTTAGGTCGCTGAGTTTGCAGTCGCGGCCGCAGCGCCCCGGGCCGTCTTGCCGCCTGTTGGAAGACGCCGCGCGCCGGTCTCGCCCTCACGCTGTATGTGGCGAGACCGGCACGGGGCGGTCGGAATGAGGCAGCGGACTTCTACAACCGCATTTCTCTTCTCCCTAGACCATGTCAAACAACTATCCTGAACACCTTGCGCTGCCGCGCTTGTCCTTCATTCCCTCCGAGGAGCCTGCCGCCGTCGATGCCACCGCGCTGTCGTCCTGGTACATTGCGCAGTTCATCCAGGCGCACCGCAACCTCGGCCACCGCATCGCGCGCCTCGACCCGCTCACGTCATCCGCTCAGCAAGCCGCGCCGATGCCGGCCGAACTCACGCCGGAATTCTATGGACTCGATCCGGCCATGGCGCGTCCGCCCGGCAGCACGTTCTTTCCCTCCGCCACGACGGTGCAGCAACTCGACCGCCAGTTGAAAGCCATCTATTGCGGCGCCATCGCGCTGGACTGCAGCGGCATACGCGACGAATCACGCCGCGCCTGGCTGTTTTCCCGCATGGAAGCCGTTTCGTCGACCGCGCCTGCGGCAGCGCAGCGCCAGGCGATATTTCACCGGCTGCTCACGGCGGAAGTATGGGAACGCCACCTCGCCGCCACCGCGTCGCATGCCAAGCGCTTTTCGCTGGAAGGTTGCGAAAGCCTGCTGCCGTTGATGGACATACTGATCGAGAACGCCGCACGCCACGGCGTACGGCAAATGTTCCTCGGACTGCCTCATCGCGGCAGGTTGAACATGCTGGTCAATCTGATGGACTTCCCCGTGCAGCATATCCTGGCTTGCCTCAATCATGACTCCCACGAAGCCATCAGCCAGAACGACCTGCCCTTCCATCTTGGCGGCAGCGCCCTGAAGCAGACCGGACATGGCGAGGTCGCGGTATTCCTGGCGCACAATCCCTCGCACCTGCAAAGCGTCTATCCGGTCGTCAGCGGCATGGCGCGCGCCTTCCAGGACGACAATCCCGACACGGGATGCGTGCCGGTCATGGTGCATGGCGACGCTGCGTTCGCCGGCCAGGGCATTGTCATGGAAACCCTGAACCTGACGCGCGCCGAAGGCTATACGCTGGGCGGCACCATCCATATCATCGTCAACAACCAGATCGCCTTCACCACGTCCAACGCCATGGACGTGGCCGGCAATCTCTACTGCACCGATATCGGCCGCCTCGTCGATGCACCGGTGATCCGTGTCAACGCAGATCACCCTGACGACCTCGTCCGCGCTGCCGCGATCGCTTTCGAATACCGCATGAAATATGGCGCCGACGTCATCATCGACCTGATCGGCTATCGCCGCCTCGGGCATTCCGAGCATGACATCCCGGCCCTTACCCATCCGCGCCTGCAGGCGGCGATCACGCGCCATCCGCCGGTTACAACGCTTTACCATGCGCGCCTTGCCGGCGATGCTGCAAACGCGACCGCGGCAAGCGACATCGACAACCTGCGCGCCGACATATTGCGAACGGTGCTGACGCGTTCAACGGAAAGCAAGCCTGCCATGCAGATGCCGCCGGCGACCGACAATAACGCCTCCGGGTTGCGTTTCCAAGCGCCGTCGATCGAGCGCCTGCAAGCGCTGGCGGCAATCATCACCACCCCGCCCGAGGACTTCACGGTGCATGCGGTCATCCGGAAACTGATTCAGAAATGGCAAGCCGGCGCCGCCGACGCGCAACACCCGGTCGACTGGTGCTTCGCTGAAAACCTCGCTTGCGCATCGCTGCTCGGCGATGGCGTCGACATCCGCGTGTCCGGCCTCGACGTCGGCCACGGCACCTTCATGCATCGCCATGCACGCTGGTTTGCACAGGATGACATCGACGCGCATGCCGGCGGGGTATTCATTCCGCTCGACCATATCGGCGCCGATCAGGGCCGCTTCGACATCGTCAATTCGCCGCTGACCGAAGAAGCCGTGCTCGGCTTCGAATACGGCTACAGCGTTCAGGCGCAACGCCGGCTGACGATCTGGGAAGCGCAGTTCGGCGACTTCGTCAATGGCGCCCAGGTCATCGTCGACCAGTACATTGCGCCGGGCGAACACAAATGGGGATATCGCTCCGGCCTGACCATGCTGCTGCCGCACGGCCAGGAAGGCGCCGGCCCGGAACACTCGACCGCTTACCTCGGGCGCTTCCTGCAACTCTGCGCGGACCGCAACATGCGCATCGCGTTCCCCTCCACTTCGGCGCAGTGGTTCCATCTGCTGCGTCAGCAAGCCGTGGCGACGGATCGCAAACCTTTGGTCGTCATGTCGCCGAAGTCGCAGCTCTATGGCAACCCGCGGTCTCATTCATCGCTGCAGGAAATGGCCGAAGGCGAATTCAAGCCGCTGCTGACCGACCGCAACGTTGCCGATCCGACCGCGGTAGATCGCGTCATTCTGTGCAGCGGCAAGTTCTTTTATGACATCGAGGCGGCCCGCAATGAAGCGAACGACGTCGCCACTGCCATCATCCGCGTTGAACAGTTATATCCGTTCCCCGAGGATGCGCTGAGCGAGGCGCTGGCAGCCTTCCCTCATTTATCCGAAGTGGTCTGGGCGCAGGAAGAAGACAAGAACCAGGGCGCGTGGCGCTTCGTGCGCGATGCCCTTGAAGAAAGTTTGCCGCCGGGGATCGCCTTGCGCAACGTATGCCGTATCGCTACGGCTGCGGGTGCGCACTCGTCGCTGAGACGCCATCAGCACGAGCAACGCCGGCTGGTGGCCGACGCTTTGGCAAGGAAGCAGAAGCTGTAGAAGGAAGGACGTGGCGACAGGCCGGCTACCGGACTGTCGCCACGGCTTGCGCCTCTATCCGGAAAATACTGACCGCGTCGGCCAGCGTGACCGCCTGTGTTTGCAGCGACTGCGCAGCGGCGGCGGCCTCTTCCACCAGCGCGGCGTTTTGCTGCGTGACTTCATCCATCTGCGTGATCGCATTGTTGACCTGACCGATGCCTTCGCTCTGCTCGCGACTGGCCGAACTGATCTCGCCGACGATGTCGGTCACGCGGCGCACGCTCGCCACCACTTCGCTCATGGTCTTGCCGGCGTGCTCGACCAGGCGGCTGCCGGAGTCGACTTTTTCCACCGAGTCGGTGATTAGTTCCTTGATCTCTTTCGCGGCGGCGGCGGAACGCTGCGCCAGGCTGCGCACTTCCGACGCCACGACCGCGAAGCCACGCCCCTGTTCGCCGGCACGGGCGGCTTCCACTGCCGCGTTCAACGCCAGGATATTGGTCTGGAAGGCAATGCCGTCGATCACGCTGATGATGTCGACGATCTTCTTCGACGACTCGTTGATCGCATTCATGGTGTCGACCACTTGCTCCACCACCTCGCCGCCCTTGACCGCGGTCTCGGATGCCGAGTGGGCAAGCTGGTTGGCTTGCTGAGCGTTCTCGGCGTTTTGTTTTACGGTGCCGGTCAGTTGCTCCATCGATGCCGCGGTCTCTTCCAGCGAGCTGGCCTGCGTCTCGGTGCGCGAAGACAGGTCGAGATTGCCCGCGGCGATTTCCTGTGCGCCGGTATTGATGATGTCGGTGCTGCTGCGCACGCGCGAGACGGTAGTGAGCAAGCCTTGCTGCATGTTGCGGATGGAGGCGAACAGACGGCCGATTTCATTGCGGCCCGGATCGGGAATCTTCATGGTCAGGTCACCGTTGGCCACCTGGTCCAGCAGGGTGACGGCGCGGTTCAACGGCGTCAGCACGATGCCGCGCAAGACGAAATGCACCGTCAGCACCAGCGCCAACGCAGCGACCAGACCGACCACCACCAGCCAGACCACCATGTTGTACTCACGCTCGCGTTCGGCGACGATGTCTTCCGACAAGTCCTTGGTCAGTTTCTGGAATTTCTCCAGCAAAGTCGAGAAACTCGCTCCCCTGGCCGTGATGTCGCGGCCGTTGATCGCTGCGTAAGCAGCCGTATCGTTGTTGCGCAACGCGTCGGCGGCCTTGTTCAGCACCTCCGACAACTGCTTGCCGGCATCGACCAGATCCGCCTTGAGCTTGTCGTCCTGTCCTTTGAAGGCCGGCGCCTTGTTGAATTCATCCAGCTGCTTCAGCGTGCGGTCGTAACTGGTCTGTGCGCTCTTCAACGCCGAGTTCTTGACTTCCTGATCGTTCTGCTCTTTCAGTGCGCTATAGGCGCGCGTCAGCGCCGCGCGCGTGCGCGTGGTGTCCTTGTAAGCATCGTTGATGGTCAATGCGCGCGAGGCGACGTCATGCACCATCACGGTCGACTGATTGGCGCGGCCCAGCGCGAAGATGCCGACGGCGGCGCCCAGCGCGATCATGGCGGCGAACAACGCCAACGCTCCCATGAGGCTGAAACGAACGGTGATATTTCGCATTCCCTGCTCCTGTTTATTATGTTTGTTCCGCACGCTCAACGTGACCTTGCCATCTTAGAACAAGGCTGAAAAAACGGTCCGCTTATTTACGCCGTATTTGCGAAAAATCAATGGCAAGGTTGACGAATAGATAATTTTTCAGCGCCAACGACAAATCCCCCGCATGACATCGCGAGGGATTCTTGATCTGCCGCCTTGCCAGGCAAGCCGGGGGAACTCAAGGGAAACTGACGATCTCCACCCAGTTCGGATTCTTGCCCAGCTCATAGTGCTGCAGCGGCGTCAGCGCGCCGGTTTTCTGGTTGATGGCGTAGCTGGTCAGGCCGTTGGACTTTTGTCCGACCGCCAGCAGATACTTGCCCTGCGGATCGATGTTGAAACCGCGCGGCTGGGTCTCGGTCGGCACATTGCCGATCAGCGTCAAGGCGCCGGTCGCGGCATTGACGCGAAAAGCGGCCAGCGTGCTCGACGTGCGTTCGGAGGCATACAGGAAACGGCCGTCCGGCGTCAGGTGAATATCGGCCGCCGCCGGCGCATCGCCCTTGAATCCGGCCGGCACGACCGAGACGCTGCCTTGCAGGGTCAGCGTGCCGTGCGCCGCATCGTAGGCGTAAGTGTTGACCGTGCCGTCGAGCTCATTGGTCGAGAACACATAGCGCAGATTCGGATGGAACACGAAATGGCGCGGGCCGGCGCCGGCCTTGGTGGCGACCGACGGCGGCGTATTCGGCGTCAGCGTGCCGGTGGCGACGTCGAACTTGAATTGCAGGATGACGTCGCTGCCGAGGTTGGACGCAAAGACGAAATTGTTCTTCGGATCGCTGCCCACTGCGTGGGCATTCTTGCCGGTGTTGATGACGACGGCAGGCCCCTGCACCAGACCGGCGGCGCTGATCGGATTGACCGAAATCTTGTGGCCGGTATAGGACGCGGCAAACAGGAAACGGCCGGTCTTGTCGGTCGCCAGGTTCGCCATGTTGTCGGCCAGCGGCACGGTGGACAGCGCCCTGAGTTTGCCGCTTTGCTGATCGACGGCAAAGGTGGTCACGGAATACGGTTGCGAGCGCAGCGAGGCGTACAGGCGGCGATGGTCCGGGCTGAACGCCAGCGGCATGACGGTGCCGCCGGTTTGCACCTGCTCGACCGGCGTGACGCTGCCGTCCCGGTTCAGTCGCATGACGTAGATGTCCTTGCTGTCGGCGTTGGACACGTACACCATCGTGGCGGCATTGACGCCGGCACAGAGTGCGCTGCTCAAGACTGCTGCTACGCCAAGCTTCAGCGCAAAATGCGTGATTCCCATGCTTCCTCCTCAGGGTGAAAAATGCCTCTGCTCTGCAATGAGGCAGAGGCTGTTGGTCTTATCGGGTGCGGCGGTGCGACGTGAATTGCAAATGATGACGATCAGGTAATCGGCGCCGGATTGAACAATGTCAGCGCGTTGTGCAGCTTCCATTTCTCGGCCCAGGTCTGCTTGCGGCCGCTGGCGACGTCCAGCATCAGCTGGAACAGCTCCCAGCCGACGTCGGCGATCGTCGCCTCGCCGCTGGCGATGGTGCCGGCGTTGACGTCCATCAGGTCGTGCCAGCGGCGCGCCAGATCGTTGCGCGTGGCGACCTTGATCACCGGCACCGCAGCCAGGCCGTAAGGCGTGCCGCGGCCGGTGGTGAAGATGTGCAGGTTCATGCCGGCGGCCAACTGCAAGGTGCCGCAGACGAAATCGCTGGCCGGCGTGGCGGCGTAGATCAAACCTTTTTGCTTGAGTTTGTCGCCGGGCGCCAGCACGCCCGAGATCGGGCTGCTGCCCGACTTGACGATGGAGCCCATGGCCTTCTCGACGATGTTGGCGAGACCGCCCTTCTTGTTGCCGGGAGTCGTATTCGCACTGCGGTCGACGCCACCCTTTTTGAGGTAATTGTCGTACCAGTCCATCTCGCGGATCATGGCTTGCGCGACGTCTGCATTGACGGCGCGCGAGGTCAGCTGGTCGATGCCGTCGCGCACTTCGGTCACTTCCGAAAACATCACGGCGGCGCCTGCACGCACCAGCAGATCGGTCGCAAAGCCGACCGCCGGATTGGCCGTCACGCCCGAGAAGGCATCGCTGCCGCCGCATTGCACGCCGACCACCAGATCGGACGCCGGGCAAGTCACGCGACGGCGCTTGTCAAGTTCCTGCAGGCGCGCTTCGGCCATGTGCAGGATGGAAGCTATCATGGAGTTAAAACCGACGTGTTCCGCATCCTGCAGGCAAACGACGTAAGGCTCGCCCTCCTTGTGGATGGGGATGACACTTTCCGGCAGCAGGCGGTTCGGTTGCAGCTTTTCGCAACCGAGGCTGACCACCATGGCCTGGCCGCCAAAATTCGGATTGAGGCTGATGTTGCGCAGCGTGCGGATCGGGATGTCGGCGTTGGGCGCATCGATGGCGACGCCGCAACCGTAGGTGTGTTCCAGCGCGACCACGTCTTCGACGTTGGGATACTTCGGCAACAGCTCCTGGCGGATGCGTTTTACCGCATGCTCGACCACGCCGGCCACGCATTGCACGGTGGTGGTGATCGCCAGCAGGTTGCGCGTGCCGACCGAGCCGTCGGCGTTGCGATAGCCTTCGAAGGTATAGCCTTCCAGCGGCACGGAAGCCGAAGCAGGCGCCTTGCGCGTGGCGATCGGCAGGTTGTCGAGCTCGCGCGCCGGCGGCAGCGTCACCACCGATTCTTCGATCCAGCTGCCCTTGGCGATGTCGCGCGCGGCGTAGCCGATGGCGACGTCGTAGCGGATGATCGCTTCGCCCTGGGGAATATCGCGCAAGGCGATCTTGTGTCCCTGCGGCACCTGGCTGATCAGCGTCAGGCCGTCCGGGAACACCGTCCCGGCAGGCAGGCCGCGGTCGTTGACGACGATGGCGACATTGTCGTTCTCGTGCATCAGGATGTAACGCGGCGTGTTGACGTTGATGCCGGCTTCGCTGTTTGTTTCGGTGCTCATGGCTATTCCCATCTGCTGCAAGTTGTTACAAGATCAAAGCGGCCTCATCACAGAGGCTTTAGTTCGACGCGCTTGATTTCCTTCACGATGACCAGGTAGCTGATCACGGTCACCAGCGCATTGGCGCCGACGAACACCAGCGCGCCCGAGAACGAACCGGTTTCTTTCAGGATATAGCCGATCACGATCGGCGTCGTGATGCCGGCGATGTTGCCGAAGGTATTGAACAGGCCGCCCGACAAGCCGACGATTTCCTTCGGTGCGGTATCGGCCACGACTGCCCAGCCAAGTGCGCCGACGCCCTTGCCGAAGAAGGCCACGGCCATGATGCCGACCACCAGCCATTGCGCATCGACGTAGTTGCACAGGATCATCGTGGTCGACAGCAGCATGCCGCCGACGATAGGGATCTTGCGGGACATGGTGACGCTGTTGCCGCGCTTGATCAGACGGTCCGAAATCAGGCCGCCGACCACGCCGCCGACGAAGCCGCACACCGCCGGAATCGACGCCACGAAACCCGCTTTCAGGATCGACATGCCGCGTTCTTGCACCAGGTACACCGGGAACCAGGTCAGGAAAAAATAGGTAATCGTGTTGATGCAGTACTGGCCGATGTACACGCCCAACAGCATGCGGTTGCTCAGCAACTGCTTGATGTAGCCCCACTTGGCCTTGCCGGCATCAGTGCCGGTGCCTGCAGCTGCTTTCGGCTTGGCCTGGTCCATGTCCACCAACCCGCCGCCCTGTTCGATGTGCTCCAGCTCGGCCTTGTTGATCATCGGGTGATCTTTGGGGCTGTGGATGATCTTGATCCAGATGAAGGTCAGCAGGATGCCGAATGCGCCCATCACGGTGAACACGTGGTGCCAGCCGTAGACATGCGTGATCCAGCCCATCAGCGGCGTGAACAGCACGGCGGCGAAATACTGCGCCGAGTTGAAAATCGCCGAGGCCGTGCCGCGTTCCGCCGTCGGGAACCACGACGCCACGATACGACCGTTGGCCGGGAACGACGGCGCTTCCGCCAGACCGACCATGAAGCGCAGCAGGAACAGCAACACCACCGCAGCGGCAGTACCGAACCAGGTGACGCCGCCTTGCAGCAGCGTGAAGAAAGACCACAGAAAAATGCTCAGCGCATAAATCTTCTTGGAACCGAAGCGATCCAGCAGCCAGCCGCCCGGCAATTGCGCCAGTACATAAGCCCAGCTGAACGCCGAGAAAATATATCCCATCATCACCGGATCGAGGCCGAGTTCGGCCTTCATCGACGTGCCGGCAATCGACAGCGTGGCGCGGTCCGCGTAGTTGACCGTCGTCACCACGAACAGCATGAACAGAATCAGATAACGAACATGACTTGCTTTGGCGCTTGCACGCACGGTGGCGCTTAGCTTTGCGCCGACTTGATCGATACTCACGGACTATCTCCCGACCGGTACCGCGCTTCGGCCGGCGTGCGACAAGACGATAATCCGGATGCCGAAGGCTGATGCGCCGACGGCGGTCTCCTGCTTATTGTCTTGCGGCGCGCAATAGGCTTGCAGCAGCAGTATTTATTATTAAGGGGCTGTAATTCGAAAAATTTGTCATCAGTCGTCATACAACATGAAGCGGAGTATAAACATGCCGATTTCATTTTGCAAATGAATTATCGAGGGTCGGCCAAAAAACCCGCAAAGCCTTATCCAGAGCGAACTACAAGCCAACAACAAAATAGGTGAAAGCGCACTTTCTTTTGTCGCTTTTTGATGTTCGAAGCCGCTTTCAGTCGTCTGAAAATCCTGCTGTTGACGACAAAATCAAGGACGTGTTGTCTGATGATTTAAAAAGATCGAGGGGCGCCAATGAAAAAGCCGCCACCTGCGCGATGACGGCTTGTCCGGATTGTTCCGATAAGGAGGTGAACGCCCCCTCTTCCTCCAAACGGATTTACTTCGGCAACAACTGACCGCGAATCTCGCCGCCTGGATGTGCAGCGCTGTGCACGTTGACGTACAGTCCGCCGGCCATGTAAGCGGCATACTGCTCGTCGGTAAATTTGGCGCCGGCCGGCACGACCCAGCCGTTGTCGCCGTCCTTGGTCAGGCCGACCAGCACCGGACCGTTGGCGCCCGCCGCGCCGGTATGGATATGCGCCATCTTGCCTTCGATGCCGGTGGTCTTGATGCTGCCGCTGACGGACTTGTCGGCAGCCACGCTGATGCTGCCGGCGCCGCTGGCAGTCGATGTATTGGCGGGCACTTCGTTACCGCCCTTGAGCTCGACGCTGACGGTTTGCGCCATCGCGGATATGCCGGTCATCAGCAGAGCGGCAAACAGAGCTGTCTTGATGGTGTTTGTCTTGATCATGATTATTCTCCTCAGTTTTTATGCTTCATGGGAAACCGCCAACGCAGTGTAAAACACAAACGAATCAGATGCTCGCCAGCGCCGCCTTGACCCGCTCCGGCGTAAACGGCACGGTGCGCAGGCGGATGCCGACAGCATCCCAGACCGCATTGGCCAGCGCCGCCGTCACCGGGGATGCCGCCGCCTCTCCGCCACCTAACGGCGGCATGGTGGGCCGGTCGATCAGGTCGATGCGCACCTCCGGCATCGCCGGGAAGGTCAGGATGGGATAACTGGCCCAGTCGACGTTCTGCACCCGGCGCGTGTCGAAACGAATCTCTTCAAACAGGCTGCGCGAGATGGTTTGCAAGATGCTGCCCTCCACCTGGGCGCGCAAGCCGTCGGGATTGATGATCAACCCACAGTCATGCGCGCACGCCACGCGCAGCACGCGGATCTCGCCGCTGCTGCGATCGACCTCGACTTCCATCGCCATGGCGACATAGGTCTCGTTGTGCTTGTAATGCGAATAGGCGATGCCGCGTCCGCGCTTGTTGGTTTTGCTTCCCGCGCTTGCGCTGGCGGCGCGCGCCTCCCAGCCGAACAGCGAGGCCGTGCGCCTGAGCACTTCGGCGCCGCGCGCATCCTTGAGCGATTGCAGACGGAACGCCAGCGGATCAATGCCGGCTCTGGCTGCCAGCTCGTCCGTCATGCACTCGACGGCATAGATGTTGGCGATCTTGCCGGGTGCGCGGATGTTGGCCGGACGCAAAGGCGCGCTGTCGTGCCAGTACACGCCGACCGACACGTTGGCGACGTCATACGGCGGATCGCCGTTCTGCGAAATCAGGCCGGTCGAGATGCCCTTGGGCTGCGGCATGCCCGCGGCCTGCGGCGCCAGCAACGGTACCGTCGGCAGACTCGCTGTCGCGCGCGGCAGCCACATTTCGGTGCGCCAGGCAGTAATCGCATTGTCGGGGCCGAGCGCCGCTTCCAGCGTCAATGCCTGCGGCGGCCCCTTGGGATCGAAGCCGTGTTCATCCTGGCGCGACCATTGCACGCGCACCGGCTTGCCCAACGCCTTCGACATCAGTGCCGCATCCGCTGCGGCGTCGTCATGCCCGTTCATGCCGTAGCAACCGGCGCCGTCGACATAGACCAGCCGCACGGCCTCGTTCGGCAAACCCAGCATTTGCGCGTAGGCGGGACGATAACGATGGGTGCCCTGCGAGGCCGTATAGATAGTGGCGTGCCTGGCGCCGACATCGGCCACCGCGCACGACGGACCGATGGAGCCGTGCGTCTGCGGCGGCCAGTAGTAGCTCGCGCTCAGCTTGCCGGATGCGGCTTGCAACGCAGCAGCTGCATTGCCTTTGTTGACCAAGGTCTCTGCGCCATCGAAAGGACCGTTGCGCAACCATTGTTCGACCTTGTCGTGGCCCATCAGCTTGCCGGCGTCGCTCCAGACCACCTTCAATGCGGCAGCGGCCTGGATGGCATCCCATTCGTCGGGCGCCGCCACCGCGAGAAAGTCGCCGATGCGCACGATCTTCACGCCCGGAAATTTCTTCACCGACGACTCGTCCACCGAGAGAATCTGTGCGCCCTCGCCGGCCGGGCGAAGCACTCGACCATGCAGCATGCCGGGCAACTTCACGTCATGGACATAGGTATGCGTGCCGGTCACCTTGGCCGGCACATCGGGACGCAGCAACGGCTTGCCGACGACGCGATAGGCGGTCGGATTGTTCAGTGGCGCCTTGGCGTCGACCTTGAGATTGAAGCGCTTGCCGCCGACCAGTTCGGCATAGCTCAGGCCGGTGCCGCCGCTCCTGGGGCGCACCACGCCATCCTGCACCATCAGTTCGGACGGTTGTTTCTGCAAACGCTCTGCCGCCAATGCAATCAGCGCCTCGCGCGCCGTTGCCGCGGCCTGGCGAATCTGCACGCCGCCGCGCATGATGCCGCTGCTGCCGGCGGTAGGCCCCTGGTCGGGCGTGAGCGCGGTGTCTCCTTCAATCATCTCGATTTTGTCGACGCCGATGCCCAGCTCTTCCGCCGCCATCTGGCGGATCGCGATACGCAAACCCTGGCCCAGATCGACCTTGCCGGAAAACAGCGTCACCGTGCCGTCCTGATGGATGGCAATGAAACCGTCCACGGCGCTCACGTCCAGCGTCTTGTCCAACAGCGCGTGCGGTTGCGCATTGCCGCGTTTGTCGCGCAACACCTGTTCGGTCGCGTGCACAGACAACGGCAACGCCAACGTCACCACCAGCGCGCCGCCGGCCTTGAGCAACTGGCGCCGGCTCATTTGCATGTCGAATGGCGCGTTCATGCCGGCGTCCTCCCGGAAGCGCGCATCACCGCGCGCACGATGCGCACATGCGTGCCGCAACGGCAGAGGTTGGCGGACAAGGCATCCTTGACTTCGGTTTCGCTCGGTTTGGGATTGGAAGCCAGCAAGGCGGCGCTGGTCATGACCATGCCGTTGGCGCAATAACCGCACTGGGCAGCCTGCTCGGCGATAAAGGCCGCCTGCACCGGATGCGGCTTCTCGGGCGTGCCGAGACCTTCGATGGTGGTGATGGATTTGCCTGCGACCGCCGACAAGGGCGTGATGCAACTGCGCAGCGGCGTCTTGTCGAGCAAGACCGTACACGCGCCGCATTGCCCCAGACCGCAACCGAACTTGGGCCCGGTCAGGCCGATGGTATTGCGCAGCGCATACAGCAAAGGTTGTTCGGGATCGCGGACATCGACGGAACGACGCGCCCCGTTGACGGTGAAAAAGATGGTAGGCATGACGCTCTCCGGGTCTGTGAAGCGTTGACGGCAAATCTGTTGTTTGTTCACTTGCACACCTGTAGCGCGATGGATTCTAGCACGCCGGCCGGAGCGACAACGCCCGTGCCGTCAGCTCGCTGCAAGCCTTGCCGATTATGATTTACACAGTGACAACAGAGACTTTTTTCGTCGCAAAAAATCCTCCGCCAAATCCACGCAAACACCGCCGGTTCACGGATAATTTCAAACGCCGTCTCCAATCACAACCAGAACAAAGACCATGCGCCACTTCCTGCTCTGCCTCAGCCTTGCCGCGACAACCGTTACCGCCGGCACCCAGCAACTCGCCAACGACTTGCATGAGTCGGTCACATCGCTTGATGTGAAGGTCAAGGATTTCTACGGTCGCGAAGAGACCGGCAAAGTCGTGGTGACGCAGTTCAAACCCGATGGCAACGGCCCTTTTCCTATCCTCATCCTCAATCACGGACGGAGCGGGACCAATCGTTCCGATCCGCCGCGCTTTCGCTACACCAAGCAGGCGCGCTTCTTTACCGAACGCGGTTTTGCGGTATTTGCACCGACCCGCATCGGCTACGGCGAACAAGGCACGCACTTCGATCCTGAAGAAAGCGGCTCCTGCTACAGCAAGAACTATGCGCCCATGGCGGAAGCAGCCACCACCGAGATTCTGGCAGTCCTGAAATACGCCAAGGAACAATCCTATGTCGATCCCAACCGCGTGTTGATCGTCGGCCAATCGGTCGGCGGCTACTCGACGGTGGCCACCGCCGCCAAACATCCCGATGGCTTGGTCGCCGCCATCAATTTCGCCGGCGGCTCCGGCGGCGACCCTGTTACCCATCCCGGCATCCCCTGCCAGGGCAACCGGCTGGAGGACATGTACTCCCGCTTCGGCAAGACCACCACGGCGCCGATGCTATGGATCTATACGGAAAACGACCAGTACTTCAATCCCTCGCACAGCAAAGCCTGGCATGCGGCTTTCGTCAAAGCCGGCGGCAATGCCGAATACCGCCTGCTGCCGCCCTTCGCCAAGAACGGGCATACCTTGTTCTCCAACGGAGTTGAAATCTGGTCACCCATCGTTGCGGAATTCCTCGGCAAGCAGGGTTTCAATGCAGCACCGGTGAAACATTAGGCGGCATCTCCCGGGCGATCGCGCAACGAAGCGACCGGCGGGGTCAAAAGAATCGCAGGGACGACGACGATAAAGAAAAAAAGGGGGGGGAGAAACGCCGTAAAACTTCTCAGCGTTTCGTCTGACGACGCTCGCCATGCCTGAGGACGGCGGCGCGTTCTTCGCTGGTCAACTCCAGGATGTCGACATAGACCAGATCGACGGCCTGCTCATAGGACAAGGTCTTGTCCAGTTCCATTTTTTCAGTCAGCAGCGCGTTGGCTTTTTTAAGATTGCCGTCGCAGACATCCCGGATGAAATTCTGCTTGCGCTGAAAATCGGAGAGCGGCGCTTCCAAGCTCGGCGACCTGCCATAGCGCAGCCACAGCAACGCCACGCCGAATACGCCCGCGCCCGCCCCGATCAAAAGGTTTTCCATGCACTTCTCCAGCCGAGTGGTTAATCATTGTTATAACTCGTCACGCAAAACAGGCGCCTGATTTTTGCGCCCCTCATGCATTTGCGATTTTGCTTGGATCCCCCCAAGACTCTTGACCCGGCGTCTCATGTTTCGAGAAATATATTTTTCCCGGCCAGGCGACATTAAGCGGTATTTTTAAGTGCTTCGCAACAAATCTTTACAACATACCAAGATGACTGCGAGAACCGCGCCAGCAAAGCTTTCCGCGTCAGCAATGCGTCAGTTTTTTGTCAGCAAACCGGTGTTTTCCGGTCCTTTTCTTCCGACAATCAAACCTGGCCCGGAAGCACGCAATCCTCATGCCGACACATTGCAAGCTCTCCTCCCCCGCAGCGACGGAAGCTGTACCTTGCTACACGGCACGGTGTAGTACGACGCGTTTGCCGGCATTGGTCTAAGATCATGGCCTCGCCTGTTGGCGCGCATCAATCATTCCGAGAAACAAGGAGAGACATTCATGACCTACCTGGCCTCAAGCACCCGCTATGAATCCATGCCATACCGCAACTGTGGGCGCAGCGGCCTGAAGTTGCCGTTGCTGTCGCTGGGCATGTGGCACAACTTCGGCGACACCAGTTCGCTGGCGAACCAGCGCGACATGCTGCGCACGGCGTTCGACCTGGGCATCACCCACTTCGACCTGGCCAACAACTACGGCCCGCCGTACGGCAGCGCCGAGGCCAATTTCGGTCATCTGTTCAAACAGGATTTCCAGCCGTATCGCGATGAACTGATCATCTCGACCAAGGCCGGCTGGGATATGTGGCCGGGCCCCTACGGACAGGGCGGCGGCTCGCGCAAGTATGTGCTGGCCAGCCTGGACCAGAGCCTCAAGCGCATGAATCTCGACTACGTCGATATTTTCTATTCACACCGCTTCGATCCGGACACCCCGCTGGAAGAAACCATGGGCGCGCTGGCGACCGCCGTGCAGCAAGGCAAGGCGCTGTATGTGGGCGTGTCGTCGTACTCGCCGCAAAAGACCAAGGAAGCGGCCGAGCTGCTCAAGGAATGGAAAATCCCCTGCCTGATCCATCAACCGTCCTACAACATGTTCAACCGCTGGATCGAGCAAGGCCTGCTCGACGAACTGGAACGCCAGGGCATGGGCTGCATCACCTTCACCGCGCTGGCGCAAGGCCTGCTGAGCGACAAGTACCTCAACGGCATTCCGGAAGATGCCCGCATCAACCGTGCCGGCGGCGGCTCGCTCAAGGGCGATCACCTGAGTCCGGAAAACCTGGCGCGCGTGCGCGTGCTCAACGACATCGCCAGGGCGCGCGGGCAATCGCTGGCGCAGATGGCGCTGGCGTGGGTGCTGCGCGATCCGCGCGTGACCTCGACACTGATCGGCGCCAGCAGCAGCAAACAGATCCGCGAGAACGTGGCGGCGCTGGACAAGCTGGACTTCACGACGCAAGAACTGGCGGCGATTGACGAGCAGGCGAAGGACGGTCACCTTAATTTGTGGGAAGTATCTTCACGCCATCAATAAGGAATCAAGAAGGGTCGGCGCATCGCCGCTCGTGTTCTTGTGAACGTCGCCGAAGCCGCCGCAGAGAGAGATTTCTGCGGCGGTTTTTCTTTTCTGCAACCAGACGAAATCAGGTCAATGTACGTATCGAATTGCTGATCGCGCGTCCGCATTCCAGCACCAGCGGCCCCAGGCGCTTCTCCGCTTCTTCCTGCGTCCAGCGGCTGGTCGGCGCCACCACGTGCACGGCCGCCACCGGCATGCCCTGATTGTTGAGGATGGGCGAGGCGATCGTCATGTCGCCGAGGAAGAGTTCTTCCACGTTGCAGGCATAGCCCTTTTCGCGAATCGTCTCCAGCACTTGCAGGATGTCGTCGATGTCGGTGCGCGTGTGCTGCGTGCGCACGATCAGGTCGGTAGCCTGCAGCTGGCTGCGCGCCTCTTCCGGCGGCAAGGCGCTCAGGTAAGAACGTCCCGACGCCGTGCAATACATGGGAATGCGGCTGCCGATGGGCATGTGGATGGGAATGAATTTGCTGCTCACGAAGCGCGCCACGTAGACCATCTCCTGGTCATAGGGCTCGGTCAGGTTGACGGTCTCGCCGGTGATGTTCGCCAGCTCGGACAGGAAAGGATTGGCGACGTCGACGAGAATGTCGGCGGCGAGGTAGTTGTAGCCTACTTCCATGACCTTGGGCGTCAACTGATAGCGCCGCGTCTGGGAATGCTTGCGCACATAGCCCAGTGCTTCGAGCGTGTAGATCATCCGCTGCGCCGAACTCTTGGTGATCGAGGTGGCTTCCGCCACTTCGGCCAGCGTCATGGTGCGGCGCTGTGCGCTGAAGGCGCGCAATACCGCCAGCCCCTTTTCCAGGGACTGGTTGAACAACAGGTCGGAAGCCTCACGCGGCTCCTTCGTTTCCATCTCACTCATTGCAAACCTCGTGGTGGCGAATCTCTGGGCTGACTATCCACGCTTATTATAAATCGTATCGAATATCGATACAATAATATCTATTGACGATATTTTAAATGCGAATATACTTATTTTCGTAGCGTTTATTGATGTTCAATCCGTCAAACCCGGTCGCCCGCCGATCCGGCCGGACTCATACCAAAAAGGGAAATGTATGAAACCGTTCACCTCTCTTCGCAAACACCTGTTCAGCACCGTCCTTCTTTTTGCCGCCGTTTCCGCCTCTTCTGCCGTTTTCGCGCAAACGTCTTACACCGTCGGCGCCACCTCGACCGGCGTGCCGTTCACCTTCCTCGACATCAAGACCAACAAGCTGCAAGGCATGATGGTCGATACCGTGACCGCCGTCGGCAAGAACGCCGGCTTCACCGTCAACGTGCAGCAGACGCCTTTCGCAGCGCTGATCCCTTCGCTGACGTCGAACAAGATCGACATCATTGCCGCCGCCATGCTCAAGACCGCCGCGCGCGCGCAGATCGTGGACTTCAGCGATCCGGTGTATTCGTATGGCGAAGGCTTGTTCGTCAATGCCGAGGACAAGCACGTCTACAAGTCGCTGGATGACCTGAAGGGCGAGATCGTCGGCGCGCAGGTCGGCACGGTGTTCGTCGATGCGCTCAACAAGAAAGGCGGCTTCAAGGAAGTGCGCGTCTACGACTCCATCGCCGACATGATGCGCGACGTCGGCCTGGGCCGCATCAAGGCCGGCTTCGGCGATCGTCCTATCGTGGCGTATCAGTTGTCGCAAGGCGCCAATCCGCAAGTGCGCCTGGTCAAGGAATACCAATCGACGCTGATGGGCGACGTTTGCCTGGTGGTGCGCAAGGGCGAGACGCAATTGCTGGAACGCCTGAACAAGGCCATCGCGACGGCAAAGGCCGACGGTACGATCGCCCGCATCGTGCAACAGTGGAACCTGAACTAAAGCATTCCCGCGCAGGCTGCCGGTCATCCGGCCAGGGCAGCCTGCGACTGAATCCCTCCATTTTCCACCTGCTCTTTACCCAGTCGAAAACGCCATGCTTATCCAGAACATGCTCGATTTCCTGCCCATCCTGCTGCGCGGCGCATGGGTGACGGTCGAGGTCACGATCTATGCCTTCATCCTGAGCTCGCTGATCGGCCTCGCGCTGGCGCTGATGAAACTCTCGCGCTGGCGAGGCCTGGCGCTGACCGCCGCGACCGTCATCAATATCATTCGCGGGCTGCCGATCATCGTGCAGCTGTTCTACATCTATTTCGTGCTGCCCGAATTCGGCATCCAGCTGAGCGCCTTCCAGGCCGGCGTGATCGGACTGGGGATTGCGTACTCCGCCTATCAGGCCGAGAATTTCCGCGCCGGCATCGAAGCCGTCGACGTCGGCCAGATCGAGGCGGCGCAATCGATCGGCATGAAGAATCCCATGATCATGCGCCGCGTGGTGCTGCCGCAGGCGTTTCGCATCGCCCTGCCGCCCTACGGCAACACGCTGGTGATGATGCTCAAGGATTCGTCGCTGGTGTCGACCATCACCGTGCTGGAAATGACGCGCGCCGGCCAGATGATCGCCTCTTCCACCTTCCAGAACATGACGGTCTACACCATGGTGGCGATCCTGTACCTGCTGCTGAGCCTGCCGCTGGTATTCATCATCCGCCGTCTGGAAATCCGTACCGGCAAAGGAAAAGCCAAATGATCGAGGTCAAGCAGATCCATAAATGTTTCGGCAAGCACGAAGTATTGAAAGGCGTGTCGCTGCAGGTTGCACAAGGCGAAGTCGTGTGCCTGATCGGGCCGTCGGGCTCGGGCAAATCCACGGTGCTCCGCTGCATCAACGGACTGGAAACTTACGAAGCCGGCGAGATCCTGATCGACGGGCAACGCGTCGACAGCATGTCGCCGTCCATCCACCAGTTGCGCACGCGGGTCGGCATGGTGTTCCAGCGCTTCAATCTGTTCCCGCATCGCACGGTGCTGGAGAACGTGATCGAAGGCCCGATCTTCGTCAACAAAATCGCCCCCGACGTCGCCAGGAAGTCCGCCATGGCGCTGCTGGAAAAAGTCGGCCTGGCGCAACGCAGCGACGCTTATCCCAACCAGTTGTCCGGCGGCCAGCAACAACGCGTGGCGATTGCCCGCGCACTGGCGATGCAGCCGCAGGCGATCCTGTTCGATGAACCGACCTCTGCGCTCGATCCCGAACTGGTGGGCGAGGTGCTCGCCGTGATGCGCACGCTGGCGGCCGACGGCATGACCATGATCGTGGTCACGCATGAGATGGGATTCGCCCGGGAAGTCGCCGACCGCGTCTGCTTTTTGCATAGCGGCACGATTGTCGAAGAAGGCTCGGCCAAGGACGTGCTCGGCGCGCCTCAGCATGCGCGCACCAAGGATTTCCTGCGCCGCATCCTGGCGCCCCAGATCGGCGTGCAAGGCGATCATCCGGGAACGGCGGTCGCGCCATGAGCAAAGCCATGGATCAAACGCCGGCCGGCGCCGCCCTGCCGCCATCGCTGTGGGCCGCCACCGCAACCGAGGCGATAGCGATAGCGACGGCGACACCGCCCTGCACCGAATCAAAAACGGTCGACGTCGCCATCATCGGCGGCGGCTACACCGGCTTGTCCGCCGCGTTGCATCTGGCCGAGGCAGGCGTGAACGTCTGCGTGCTGGAAGCCAGCGAGCCCGGCTGGGGCGCTTCCGGGCGCAACGGCGGCCAGGTCATCCCCGGACTCAAGTATGACCCCGATCAGTTGCGCGTCATGTTCGGCTCCGCCAAGGCCGAAGGCCTGATCGACACCATAGGCAAGGCCGCCGATACGGTATTCGACCTGATCGCGCGTCATAACATCGACTGCGACGCGGTGCGCAACGGCTGGATCCAGCCGGCGCATTCGGCCGCCGTCATGCCCGTGCTGGAAAAGCGCGCCGCGCAATGGGCCGAGCGCGGCGCGCCGATCGAATTGCTGGACCGGGACGCGGTCGCGCGCCGCATCGGCACCTCCGCCTATGTCGGCGCCTGGGTCGACCGCCGTGCGGGCAGCATCCATCCGCTGAAATATTGCCGCGGCCTTGCGCGCGCAGCGCTGGCGCAAGGCGTCGCCATCCATGGCAACACGCCCGTCGTCAGACTGGAACGCCAGGGACAACGCTGGCTGCTGCATACCGGACAAGGCGCCATCATCACCGCCGAGCGCGTGATCATCGCCACCAACGGCTACACCGGCGCGTTGTGGCCGCAGCTGAAACAGTCGGTGATTGCGGCCAACAGTTTCATCGTTGCGACACGTCCGCTGCCCGCCGCGCTGGGCGACAGCATCCTGGCGGGCAAGGAAGTGGTGTCCGATTCGCGCCGGCTGCTGCTGTATTACCGCCGCGATGCCGAAGGCCGCCTGCTCATGGGCGGACGCGGCCCCTTTCCCGATCCGCGGGGACCGCAAGACTTCGCGCATCTGGAACGTTCGCTGGCGCTGCTGTTTCCGCAACTGGCGGAGGTCGGCTATGAATACCGCTGGGCCGGTCGCGTGGCGATTACGCGCGACTTCCTGCCGCACGTCCATGAACCGGCTGCCGGACTGACGATTGCACTCGGCTACAACGGCCGCGGCATCGCCATGGCCAGCACCATGGGGCGTTGCCTGGCGCAACGCCTGACCGGCGACGCCGCCACGCCCTTCCCGTTTCCGGTCAGCACGATACAGCCGATTCCTTTTCACGGATTGCAGCGCTTCTACATCGCCGCCGGCGTGGCGTATTACAGCGTTCTCGACAAGCTGTCGTAAGGGGACGTTCCAGGTTTATTTCAACACCGCCGCCACCGAACTTGCCCACGGTGTGGTCGGCCGGCCGATCAGCGTGGAGAGTTGCCGTCCTTCGTCGAACAGCGCGCCGCCGGATGCCGCCGTATCGGAATCGGACAGCAGCGTCGCGACGGCTTCCGGCAAGCCGAAACCGATCAGCGCGGCCTTGTAATCGGCTTCCGGAATATTGCGATACTCCACCGTCTTGCCCGACTGGCGCGACACTTCGGCGGCCAGCTCGGTCAAGGTGTAGGCGCTGTCGCCGGCCAGTTCATAAATCTTGCCCGCCTGTCCCTCGCCGGCCAATACGACTGCCGCAGCCTCCGCATAGTCGCTGCGCGCCGCCGAGGAAATCCGGCCGTTGCCGGCGCTGCCGTAGATGGCGCCTTGTGCGAGCGCGCCCGGCACGCCGGCGGTGTAATTCTCGGTGTACCAGCCGTTGCGCAGGATGGCTGCCGGCACGCCGCTGTCCTTGATGGCTTGTTCGGTTTGCAGATGTTCGGCCGCCAGACCGAGCTTCGAGGTATCCGCGCGCAGGACGCTGGTGTAGGCCAGGAGTTGCACCTTGGCGCGTTTGGCGGCATCGACGACCGCACGATGCTGGGCAAGACGCGCGCCGATTTCATTGGAAGAGATCAGCAAGATTTTTTTCGCCCCCTGGAACGCAACGTCGAGGCTGGCGGCGTCGGTATAGTCGGCGCGGCGCACCTGCACACCCAGCGCGGCAAGGTCGCCGGCTTTCTCCGGGCTGCGCACGGCGGCAACGATCTGGCCGGCGGGAACGGTTTTCAACAATGCTGCAATGACGAGACGGCCCAATTGGCCGGTAGCTCCGGTAACGACGATCATGACGATTCCTATCCAATAAAAATGAAACTACAGTGAAAGAAATCTCAGGTTACCGGATACACTTACTTTTAGTAAGTACGCACAAAAAGGTTAGTGTAGAATAAACGGATGAATACACGAGATCCCCTCCCCGACCCGCTCGCAGATCACGTTTCACTCAAGGAACGGCTACGGCGCGGCGAGTTGTTTTCCGCCGATTGCCCCTCGCGTGCCGTGCTCAAGCACATCACCAGCCGCTGGGGCGTGCTGATCCTGGTGGCGCTGCTGGCCGGCACGCACCGCTTCAGCGACTTGCGCCGCAAGATCGGCGGCGTCAGCGAAAAAATGCTCGCCCAGACGCTGCAAGACCTGGAAGGCGACGGCCTGGTGATCCGCAAA
The DNA here is from genome assembly GCF_000282135.1 of Herbaspirillum sp. CF444. GTDB lineage: Bacteria > Pseudomonadota > Gammaproteobacteria > Burkholderiales > Burkholderiaceae_D > Herbaspirillum. The sequence continues at coordinate 172,986 of NZ_AKJW01000059.1, read as the reverse complement.
TCCTATGACGTGGTGCCGCCGCACGTGGACTACACCCTGTCGCCCCTGGGATTGGAAGCGGCGCAGCGCGTGGAAGCGCTGACGGACTGGATAGAGATGAGTTTGCCGCGCATCATGGCAATACGGCAGGAGAACTGAAGCCCAACGCAAGGAAGAATGCAGGTCCTGCTATAACAAGAAAACCACATCAGCCCGGCGCTTGATGTGGTTTTTTATTGCGCGGAAAAATTAGGCCATGAAATAAATTTGCGCCTGAAATATTTCCGTCGGAACACTTTCCGCTTATTTGCCATCCGACCGATTTCCGCAGCTTCCATCGCTTGAAAAATCATGGCCCGGCGGAAGCGCCGCCGCTGCCGTGGAAGCAGAGTCCGGGGTTGTTTTGCTGACACGCGGGATGCGCTTCAAATCGCAACAATTTCTGTCCACGCATAATTTTGAGTTGTATTATTAGCCATTGCACCACGGTGGCAGACGCTAGGCAAAATCTTCAATCAACGAGGGGGAAACACTCATGTCGGAAACAAAAAAATATCGTCTGGTGACGCGCAGCGACTTTGACGGTCTGGTCTGCGCAGTCCTGCTGAAACACCTGAACATGATCGACGACATCCTGTTCGTGCATCCGAAAGACATGCAGGACGGCAAGATCGCGATCAGCGACAACGACATCACCACCAACCTGCCGTTCGTGCCGGGCGTGCATATCGCCTTCGACCATCACTTGTCGGAAACCATCCGCAACACCGGCGAACGCAAGAACCACGTGATCCACCCCGACGCGCCGTCGGCCGCGCGCGTGGTGTACGACTACTACGGCGGCGAAAAGGCTTTCCCCGCATCGTGGGGCGACATGATGGCCGCCGTCGACAAGGGCGACGCCGCCCGCTTCAACGAACAGGAAGTGCTCGATCCGCAAGGCTGGGACCTGCTCAACTTCCTGATGGATGCCCGCACCGGCCTCGGCCGCTTCCGCGACTTCCGCATCTCCAACTACAACCTGATGATGGACCTGATCGAACTGTGCAAGTCGCACACCATCGACCAGATCATGGCCTCGCCCGACGTCAAGGAACGCAAGGACCTGTACTTCGAGCATGCCGAAAAGTGCAAGGAACAAATCCGCCGCTGCGCCACCGTGCACAAGAACCTGGTGGTGCTGGACCTGCGCAACGAAGAAGTCATCTTCGCCGGCAACCGCTTCATCATCTACGCCCTGTTCCCGCAGACGAACATCTCCATCCACGTGCTGTGGGGCCTGAAGAACCAGAACACCGTCTTCGCCACCGGCAAATCCATCCTGAACCGCACCTCGAAAACCAACATCGGCGCACTGATGCTGGAATACGGCGGCGGCGGGCACGAGAACGCCGGGACTTGCCAGGTGGAGAACGAGCGCGCCGAAGAAGTCTTGAAGGCGTTGATCGCGCGGATTAATGCGGATGGTTAACTGACGGTTCGCTTGCCGCAAGCGCATTGATTGCCGCACATTGAAAGGCTCCCGTTCGGGAGCCTTTTTGTTTGCCGGCAGCGCGTGGCCTTCGCAAAACGCCGGCAGGTCACGCCATGACTCCATGTGCAGGACCGATTGCATTCAAAGAGCTTCCGCTGACGATTCAATCCTCTTTCATTTCGACAAGGAGCGGGTCTACCGGCAAATGAATCGTGAAAGACGTGCCGACGTTGAGTTCACTGCTTACTTGAATTTTTCCGCGATGATTGCTGACTATTCCATAGGACAAGGACAAACCAAGCCCGGTACCGCTGCCAACAGGTTTGGTGGTAAAAAAGGGATCGAAAATCCGCGTCAAATTCTCGGGAGGAATACCGGCACCGTCGTCGCTGATTTTTATCCAGACCTGATCCTCTTCGGTTCCGGTGCAAATGGTGATGACGCCACGTTTCTCAATCGCATGCGCGGCGTTGACGAGCAGGTTCATGAAGACCTGATTCAGTTGGGAGGCAATGCATTTGACCGGGGGCAGAACGCCGTATTGCTTGACCACGTTGGCTTTATATTTGATTTCATTGTTGACGATGTTCAAGGTGCTGTCCAAGCCGTGATGCAGGTCCGCAAACTCCCACTCGCTGACTCCTCTGTGCGAAAAGTCCTTTAACGATTGCACGATATCCTTGACGCGCTTCAAACCATCCTGCGACTCGGTCATCAATTCATCCGCATCCGTTTTCAGAAAATCCATATCGGCATGCTGCTTGAGTTGCTCCATTTGCGGCACTGTCGATGGATGCTGCACAAGGAGTTTCTCGTAGCTGTCGATCAGGCCGAACAAGACACTCATGTATTGACGCAAGGAGTTGAGATTCGAATTGACGAAGCCGATCGGATTGTTTATTTCGTGAGCGACCCCTGCGGCCAATTGTCCGAGCGAAGCCATTTTTTCCGATTGAAGCAACTGGTTCTGCGCCTCCTTCAATTGAAGGATGAGCTGATGTTGCTTGTCACTTTCCACTTGCAAAGCCTGTTCCGCAAGGACGCGCGTCCTCACCTCTTGCTGCAATTCGGCATTTTGCATGCTCACTTGCTTTTGCATTTCTTGTAATCGAAGATGCGTTCTGATGCGCACCAACACCTCTTCGATTTCGATCGGTTTGGTGATGTAGTCGATCCCGCCGACGTCAAATCCGGTCACGATGTTCGTCGTATCGGTTAACGCTGTCATGAATATCACCGGAATATCGCGCGTTGCTTCGTCCTTTTTTAATCGGCGACACATTTCAAATCCGTCCATCCCCGGCATCATGACATCGAGCAGGATCAGGTTTGGCAATACATATTGCGCCCGCTGCAAACCTTCTTCGCCGTCTTGCGCCACGACCACCGTGAAGTCCTGGCTTTCCAGGAAATCGGTTAATACACCTATGTTCGCGAGCGTGTCGTCCACCACCAGAATAGTGACCGGTGTCGGCGGAATGGACAGGTTGGCGGGTTCTACCATAGTTGACATGTCGACATTAGTCATTGAGACGATGTTCGCTGCACATATTTTTCTATCAAACTCACCAGCGTCTTTGATTGATAGGATTTGGCCAATTGGCGCAATTTCTCGGCAAAGGGATGATATGTGTGACTCAGTGTATCGAGATAATCCGCACGCTGACGAATTTTCCGCATATCGCCGGCTAATGCCATGCGATACAAAATCTCAATCTCCTCAATGGGAGGAATGACCAGGACATGCTCATCGCTCTCGGCTTGCGGGGCAGCCTCGGCAATCGCCTGGTCATAAACCAGCGATACCTTGAGATACTCGTTCATTTTATGCACAAGAATTTCTTGCTGCACAGGTTTTTTCATAAAGAAATTAACACCGGCATCCAAACTCTTCTGTTCATCTTCCGAGGTCACGCTGGCGGAAATGGCAATGACCGGAATACTCTGCGTTTCCGGTATTTCCCGGATCTTGCGGGTCGCATCGAGTCCGTTCATTACCGGCATCACGATATCCATCAGGATCAGATCGGGCCGCAGTTGCTGCGCCTGTGCCACGCCGTCTTCGCCATTGACGGCAAGGCAGATTTCGAATCCAAGTCCACCCAGCATGTCACTCAGCATTTCCCTGTTTGCGGCAATATCGTCTACCACCAGAATTTTTTTCCGAGGCCCCTGATAAGCGACGACCGGCAAGCCTGGCAGCGGCGCGGCAACGTCAGCGGTTGCGATGGGAAGCAGTAAGGTGAAATGAAATATGCTGCCGGCACCCAGTCGGCTCGATATGGCGATGTCGCCATCCATCATGCGCACGAGTTGGCGACTTATCGACAAACCCAAGCCGGTTCCGCCAAAGCGGCGTTGCGTTTCGCCAACCTGTTCGAACGGCTGAAAAATGGTCTCGAATTGACCGGGATCCAGGCCAATGCCGGTATCTTCGACAGCAAACCTCAACTGTATTGCATTCGCATTCCGGGACAATACCGATACGCGTAACGTAACTTGTCCCGTATCGGTAAATTTGACGGCGTTCCCCAGCAAGTTCAGCATTACCTGTCGCAACCGTTTCTCGTCGAGCACAAGCGTCGGTATCGTCTGATCGCTGTCAAGAACATATTGAAGGCCTTTTTGCTCGGCCTTGACGCGAATAATATTGCCGATACCGTCCAAAAACACATGCAAGTTGACTGGATAAGGAAACAATTCGAACTTGCCTGCTTCGATTTTCGACAAATCCAGCAGATCGGTGATCAACATCAAGAGATGCTCGCCACTATCATAAATCGTATTGAGACCGATGAGTTGGCGTTCGCCAAGGTTTTTGTTGCGTTTGAGAATTTGTGCGTAGCCGAGAATCGCATTGAGCGGGGTACGCAATTCGTGCGTCATGCTTGCCAAAAATGTACTTTTTGCATGATTGGCCACTTCGGCACGTTCTTTTGCAATACTCAGTTCCGAAGTGCGTTCGTTGATCAATTCTTCGAGATGATTGCGGTGCTGTTTAAGCTCTTCCTCGATACGCTTTCGTTCGGTGATTTCGCTGACAAGCGACAAGAGAGATTGTTCTTTTTCCTTGATGTACTGCCTGATCAGATACATCACCAGCAGTGCCGTCAAAATAGTGGCAAGCAAGGAAATCGACATTCCTAAATACAGGCCGTCCCTGCTCGAACGCAGCAAATCGATGATGTTTTTCGTTGCGCTGGCGGTCTTGCTGGTACTGAAGCTGGTCAGTTTTTGCAATACCAGTTCAATCCGTTTGTTTTCTTCTCCTTGCGCGGAAAACTCAAGTATGCGCGGATCAACGCCTGCACTACGCTGCCGGATCACCGCTTGCATCGACTGACGATACAACTGTGTCAACACTTCTGCCTTGTCGATCAATAATTGTTCCTCTTGCATCATATCGGCGGTACTGCGATAGGCGCGGAGTTGCTCGTCGAGCAGATTCAGTTCCAGCATGAAGCGTTCATCGTAATTGCCGCCACGATGAATGTAGTCGACAAAATCCAAGGCCGCAGCACTAAGATGGATGGAGCTTTTCAGAAGCAATTCATTGCGTTTGACGGTTACCGTGGACATTTCCGTCCATTGCTCGGACAACCGTGAAAAAATAGTCAGCGAAAATATCACAATGCCGATGACCGTCACGACGATGACGCCGAAGCCACTTCCCAGCACGGTTTTTATTTTCATATCTGCATGAAGTTCACGGTTACAGGCGAGTGTTTTGCCTCATTGACTCATTTCTCCCGGGCCGCATTGACGACGCGTTTTGTAAAATCCCCGATGGCACTGGCAAACCATTTCTCCGTCACGCCATTGGTGGCAGCGACGAATGGTTTCAATTGCACCTTGTTGATACTGACACCCTTGTTCTTCAATTCCACCAGCAGTTTTTCTTCTTCTTCCTTCGCCAGCTTGCGTTGCAATTGCGTGGCCTGGGTTGCCGCGTTCAGAATAATCCGACGATCGCCTTCGGATAAGCCATCCCAGGTGCGTTTGCTCATCAGAAAGGGAGTCATTTCATATTTGTGATTCGTCAATGAAATATATTTTTGTACCTCGTAGAGCTTGCCTGCATTGATATTGACCAGCGGATTTTCCTGACCGTCGACAATGCCTTGCTGTAATGCCGCATACAAATCGGAGAATTTGATCTGAAACGCCTTCGCTCCCAAGGCCTCCATGATGTCTATGGTTACCGGATCCGGAGGAGTACGAATATTCATTTGTTTCATATCCGCGGGCGTGAGGATGGGTTTCTTGTTATTCGTCATCTGACGAATGCCGTTGTCCCAATAGCCCAGGACGATCATTCCTTTGGCGGCGGTTTTTTGTGCCAATTCCTTGCCCAGCGGCCCATCCAGCACCTTCCAGGCTTGCGTCACATTGGCAAAGAGAAATGGCATGCCAAACGCATTGTATTCAGGGACCACTGCGGAAACCGGGCCCTGGCTATTGGCCGACATGTCCAAAGTCCCGGCCAACAGCGAGTCGATCATGGCAACGTCATCGCCCAGCCGCGCTGCACCTGCCACTTCAACCTCAATGCGATTATTGCTGTCTCTTTTAACGATTTCCGCGAAACGCATTGCCGCTACCTGACGCGGACTGTTTAGCCCGGTCCCGTGTCCCAGCACCAATTTGATTTGAGCAAACGAAGATAAGGAAAAAAATGACAGCAATATACCAACGATTATTTTATTAATTAGCATGGTCGGTCACCTTTGATTGAGCTTTGATATTTTTCAACGCCACTTCAAGTCAAACTGCCACCAGACTACATTATTCTAATGATTACTTGTGAGATTGTCGTACACGAATGTTGGCAATAGCCCGACCGCCCCGGAGAAGCGGGCATGAACGAAAGCCGGGCCATCCAGGAAATGCAAAACAGTTGTCGTCGCCGGCAACTTGGACCTATCATCCTGATCCATGTAGTCTGACAGCGCCCGAGAAGAACCTGCATCCGTTTGCATCACCGATATTTTTACCGACAATAAAACGGAGACACGATGTTTACCCGTAACGAATACCAACGCCGCCGCCGGCAGCTGCAGCAGTCCATGCCATCCGGGCTGGTGCTGCTGATGGGCGCCGATGCCATTCCGCTCAGCTCGCCGCGGGACGCCTATCCGTTTCGCCAGGACAGCACCTTCGCCTATTTCCTCGGCTTGCAACGCCCGGCCCTGAGCGCGATCATCGATCTCGACGACGGCAGCGAAGTCCTGTTCGGCGACGAGCAATCCGACAGCGACATCATCTGGCACGGCCCCCACCCCATGAGCCTGCGGGAAGAAGCCGCTCAGGCCGGGATCGATACCGTCTTCCCCAGCGCGGATTTGCAGCAGTTGCTTGCCCGCGCACAGCAGCAAATGCGCACGATCCACTATGTTCCGCCCTATCGCGCCGAGACCGTTGCCGTACTGGGTGATTTACTGCAGAAACCGGCGCAGCAAATCAGGGATGGTGCATCGCAAGATCTTATTGCCGCCATCGTCCGCCTGCGCGAAGTCAAAAGCAGCGAAGAAATCCTTGAAATGGAAAAGGCGCAAGCGGTCGCGCGCCTGATGCACATTGCGGCGATGCGGCACGCCAAACCCGACGTCTACGAATATGAGATTGTTGCGGAAATGGAGCGCGTGCTGCGTCGTCACAATACCTACGCGCCGTACATACCGATTTTTTCCCGTCACGGTGAAATTCTCCACAACCATTCCTATGACAACCGTTTGCGCAAAGGCGACCTGGTCGTCAACGATTCCGGCGCCGCGAGCCCGTTTCACTATGTCGCCGACATCACGCGCACCATCCCCGTCGGCGGCCGTTTCTCGGACCGCCAACGCGCCGTCTACGAAGTGGTGCTGCATGCGCAACAACAGTGCATTGCAACGCTGCGGGCAGGCATTGCTTATGCGGACGTGCACCGTGCTGTGGCAATCGACCTGGTGCGCGGCCTGACCGCATTGGGACTTTTCCGCGGCGATCCTGAAGCGATCGTCGATTCCGGCGCTTATGCCTTGTGCTATCCGCACGGACTCGGCCACCAGTTGGGCCTGGACGTCCACGACATGGAAAGTTACGGCGAAGACCTGGTCGGCTACGACGCCCGGCACCGCCGCAGCGAACTGTTCGGCCTGCGCAATCTGCGGCTGGCCAAACCCCTGCGCGCGGGCATGGTCATCACCGTGGAACCCGGCATTTATTTCATCCCTCAACTCATACAGCGCTGGGAAAATCAAGGATTGCACCGCGAATACATCGACTATGAGCGGTTCAATGACTACCTGGATTTTGGCGGCATCCGCATTGAAGACAACGTCGTGGTCACCGACGGCGACGCGCGTATCCTGGGAGAGGTCATTCCCAAAACCTGCGGAGAAATTGAAGACATCATGGCAACCTGAGCAGGCGCCTCAATCGGCAACCGGAATGCCCGGTCCGGCCAGGACAGGCATATAGGACAGTACGAAGCCGTGCGCACAAAATTGGCCCGATATTTGCATTGCGATAGCGAAATGCAACAAAGCGGCTAAGGAACCGCCGAAGTTTTCAGACGATGCAACAAGCCGTCTCGGTGGAGTTTTTGTTTTGGTACATATAAATGGGGCACAACAGATGAAAAGTAAGCACAAGTTAATGATCAAGGCAGGCCTGTTCTCGGTCCTGTGCATTTACGGCGGTGTCGCCATGGCGGCAAAGACGCTGGTGTTCTGCTCGGAGGGCAGCCCGGAAGGATTCAATCCGCAACTGTTCACCACCGGTACGACCTTCGATGCTTCGTCCGTACCGATGTACAACCGCCTGGTGCAGTTCGAGCTCGGCACCACCAACATCGTGCCGGGACTGGCGACATCGTGGGAAGTCTCCGCCGATGGCCTGACCTATACATTCAAGCTGCGCCATGGCGTCAAGTTCCACACCACCGCCAAGTTCACGCCGACCCGCGACTTCAATGCCGACGACGTGATCTTTTCGTACAATCGCATGGCCATAGACAGCCATCCTTTCCACAAGCTGGCGGCCGGCCAATCCTTCGCCTACTTCAACGACATGGGCATGAGCAAGATCGTCGACAAGCTTGAGAAGATCGACGACTACACCGTGCGCTTCACGCTCAAGGCGCCTGAATCGCCTTTCCTCGCCAACCTGGCGATGGACTTCGCGTCCATCCTGTCGGCCGAATACGCCGACAAGATGGCGGCCGCCGGCACGCCTGACGTGATCGACCGCGATCCGGTCGGCACCGGGCCGTTCCAGTTCGTCTCCTATCAGAAAGACGCGGTCATCCGTTACAAGGCGTTCGACAAATCCTGGCAAGGCCGTCCCAAGATCGACAACCTGATCTACGCCATCACGCCGGATGCTTCGGTGCGCTACGCGAAGCTGAAAGCCAACGAGTGCCAGGTCATGGCCTATCCGAAATCGGCCGACCTGGCCTTGATGAAGGAAGACAAGAACATCAAGCTGCTGACCAAACCAGGCCTGAACGTCGGCTACATCGCCTTCAACGTCGAGAAGAAACCCTTCGACAGCAAGGAAGTACGTCAGGCGCTGAACATGGCGATCGACAAGCAAAGCATCCTGAACACCGTATTCCTGGGTACCGGCATGGCCGCCAAGAACCTGATCCCGCCGACCATGTGGAGCTATAACGACAAGGTCAAGGACTACGCTTACGACCCGGCCAAGGCGAAGGCATTGCTGGCCAAGGCAGGCTATGCCAACGGCGTCGAAGTCGAGCTTTGGTACCTGCCGGTCAGCCGCCCCTACAATCCGGACGGCAAGCGCATGGCCGAACTGATTCAGGCCGACTGGGAAAAGGTCGGCGTCAAGACCAAGCTCACGACCTTTGAATGGGGCGAGTATCGCAAGCGCTCCAAAACCGGTGAACAGCACGCCATGATGTACGGCTGGAACGGCGACAACGGCGATCCGGACAACTTCTTCAAGACCGTGCTCGGCTGCGATGCGGTGCAAGGCGGCGGCAACGTGGCGCGCTGGTGCAACAAGGATTATGAAGCGCTGGTGCAAAAGGCCAAGTCCCTGAACAAGCAAGCCGACCGCGCCAAGCTGTACGAACAGGCTCAGGTCATTGCCAAGGAAGAAGCGCCATGGGTCACGATCGCGCACTCCACGCGCTTCGTCCCGGTGCGCAAGGAAGTGGTGGGCTTCAAGATGGATGCGACTATCCATAACTATTTCGACAAGGTCGATCTGGCCAAGTAAGCTGACCAGCTGGGCACTACCGCTACCGGCGGCCTTCTTGTATCGATAAGAAGGCTGTCGGCGGCAACACATACAAGACGACGATGAAACGACGACATCGCTTCCTCTGCAACGGCCGGTAGTCCACATCGGATCCGGGTGTCCAGAGAATTCGACCAGTCCTTGATCAACTGAAAATACCAGGCAACACAAGTCGTACCGGTCGCTGATTTCGCCATCGCGATGACGGCAGTGCAAGTCTCCGACAAGTTTTCTGAGGTCAGTGGAGACCAGACGGACCGGCGCGTTCTTTTCATTTTTACCCAAGGTATTTCTTATGTTCGTTTTTCTGCTTCGCCGGGCCGGCCTGGTCATTCCGACCTTCCTCGGCATCACCCTGCTGGTGTTCACACTGATCCACCTGATCCCTGGCGATCCGGTGGAAGCCATGTCCGGCGAACGCGGCATGGATCCGGCGCTCTATGCGCGCATGGCGCATGAACTGGGTCTGGACCAGCCGCTCTACATTCAATATTTCAGCTATCTGAAGCAAGTCGCCAGTGGCAACCTCGGCGTGTCTTATGTCACGCATGAACCTGTCTTGCGCGAGTTTGCGACGCTGTTCCCGGCGACGCTGGAGCTGTCCGTATGCGCCATGCTGCTGGCGCTGCTGATCGGCATCCCGGCCGGCATTCTGGCCGCGCTGAAACGCAATACCGTGCTCGATTATTCCGTGATGGGCGTCTCGCTCACCGGCTATTCGATGCCGGTCTTCTGGTGGGCGCTGCTGCTGATCCTGCTGTTCTCCGTCACGCTCGGCTGGACACCGGTATCGGGCCGCATCGACATCATGTTCGACCTGCCGCCGGTGACCGGCTTCATGCTGATCGATACGCTGATCGCGGGCGACATGGACGCCTTCCGCTCCGCCCTTTCGCACCTGATCCTGCCGACCGTGACCCTGGCGACCATTCCGCTGGCGGTCGTCGCGCGGATGACGCGTTCGGCGATGCTGGAGGTGCTGCGCGAAGATTATGTCAGGACGGCGCGCGCCAAAGGCCTATCCCAGCTGCGCGTCATCGGCATCCATGCCCTGCGCAATGCGCTCATCCCGGTGGTGACCGTGATCGGCCTCCAGATCGGCACGCTGCTGGCAGGCGCGATCCTGACCGAAACCATTTTTTCCTGGCCCGGCATCGGCAAGTGGCTGGTCGGCGCGATCCAGAGCCGCGACTACACCGTGGTGCAGGGCGGCATCCTGCTTTCCGCGAGCATCGTCATCGGCGTCAATCTGGCCGTCGATTTGCTGTACGGCGTCATCAGTCCAAGAATCAGGCACAGCACATGAGCGATCAAACTTTCCCTGCCGCGCCAACCACGGTCGCGAACATCTCCGCCGAGATCGGCAAGCCGCCACATCCGGCGATCGAACTATGGCGTCACTTCCGCCAGAACCGCGGCGCCGTGATCGGCCTGGCGCTGATCCTGCTGATGTTGCTGGCCACGATCTTCGCCGATGTCATCGCGCCGCACTCCGCCATCGAGCAATTCCGCGATACGACGCTGGCGCCGCCTGCGTGGCAGACCGGCGGCAGCGCCCGCTTCCTGCTCGGCACCGATCCGGTCGGCCGCGATATCCTGTCACGCATCATTTACGGCACGCGCCTGTCGCTGATCATCGGGCTGGTTTCCGTCACCATTTCGCTGAGCGTCGGCATCGCACTGGGTCTGATCGCAGGCTTCTTCCGCGGCGTCGCCGAACTGATCATCATGCGCCTGATGGACATCCTGCTCGCCCTGCCCAGCCTGCTGCTGGCGGTAGCGGTGGTGGCCGTGCTCGGCTCCGGCCTGATGAACGCCATGTATGCGATCGCCATCGTGCTCTTGCCGCACTACACGCGGCAAACCCGCGCCGCCGTGATCAGCGAACTGTCCAAGGACTACGTCAACGCGTCGCGTATTGCCGGCGCCGGCAAGCTGCGCCTGATGTTCAACTGCGTGTTGCCCAACTGCGCAGCGCCGCTGATCGTGCAGGCCACGCTGGGATTTTCGACCGCCATTCTCGACGCTGCGGCGCTGGGCTTTCTCGGTCTCGGCGCCCAACCGCCGACGCCGGAATGGGGTTCCATGCTCGCCAGCGCGCTCGAATTCATCCAGAGCGCGTGGTGGGTGGTGACCTTCCCGGGCCTGGCGATCCTGATCTCGGTGCTGGCATTCAACCTGATGGGCGACGGTCTGCGCGACGCCCTCGACCCCAAATTGAAACGATAGACCATGGCGCTTCTTGACATCCACCATCTGCGCGTTGAATTCGGCACGGAGACCAATCCGCACATCGCCGTCGACGATCTCGACTTGCACATCGAACGGGGCGAGGTCGTCGGCATCGTCGGCGAATCCGGCTCCGGCAAGAGCGTCACTTCGCTGGCGCTGATGGGACTGATCGACTATCCCGGCCGCGTCAAGGCCGAGCGCATGGCCTTCGATGGACAGGACCTTCTAAAGATGTCAGAGCGTGAACGGCGCGCCCTGCTGGGCAAGGACATCGCGATGATCTTTCAGAATCCGATGACGAGCCTGAATCCATCCTTCACCGTCGCGTATCAGTTGATGGAAACCTTGCGCGTGCATGAAAAGGGGTCAAAAACCGAATTGCGCGCCCGCGCGCTTGAACTGCTCAGGCAAGTCAATATTCCCGATCCCGAGCGTCGGCTGGATGCCTATCCGCATCAGCTGTCAGGCGGCATGAGTCAACGCGTGATGGTCGCCATCGCCATCGCTTGCAATCCGCACCTGCTCATCGCCGACGAACCGACCACCGCGCTCGACGTTACCGTGCAGGCGCAGATGCTGGACTTGCTGCTGGACTTGCAACGCGAACGGGGCATGGCGCTGATGCTGATCACCCACGACCTGAGCGTGGTGGCGCAGACCGCGCAACGCGTGGTGGTGATGTATGCCGGCCAGGTGCTGGAAACCGGCACCGTTCCCGAGATCTTCAACGCGCCGCAACACCCCTATACCCAGGCGCTGCTGGCAGCGCTGCCGGAAAACAATGCCGGCCGCGATCGCCTGCAAACCATTCCCGGCATGGTGCCGGGCCAGTACGACCGGCCTGCCGGCTGTCTGCTCAGTCCGCGCTGCGCCTATGCCTTGCCTTACTGCAGCGAAGTGCGCCCGGCCCTGACCGGCGCTGACCACGCCAAAGTGCGCTGCCATTTTCCGCTGGATAGCGCCGGCCGTCCGACCAATCAATGGCAAAAGGCAAGCTGATGACCGAACTCTTTACATCGACGCCGGCAAGCACGCCCACGACAGGTGCATCGGAAATGCTGCTGCGCGCAGACAAACTGACCAAGCACTACCCCGTTTCTCAGGGATTGTTCAAACCCAAGGCGATCTCGCGGGCGCTGGATGGCGTGTCCTTCACGCTCGCCGCCGGCAAGACCCTGGCGGTGGTCGGTGAATCCGGCTGCGGCAAATCGACCCTGGCCAGGCAGGTCACCATGATCGAATCGCCAACCGCCGGCGCACTCTGGCTGGATGGAAAAAATGTCGCCGACCGCGATCCCGTCATTCTGAAGTCGGCGCGCCCACTGGTGCAGATGGTGTTTCAGAATCCCGACGCCAGCCTGAATCCGCGCAAAAAAGTCGCCGCCATGCTGGAAGAACCGCTGATCATCAACACCCGGCTCAACAGCGCCGAGCGCATGGAAAAAGCCAAGGAGATGATGAAGCAGGTCGGACTGCGTCCGGAATTCTACAGTCGCTATCCGCACATGTTTTCCGGCGGCCAGCGCCAACGCATCGCCATTGCGCGCGCGCTCATGCTGGATCCGAAAGTGATCGTCGCCGACGAACCGGTCTCGGCGCTGGACGTCTCGATCCAGGCCCAGGTGCTCAATCTGCTGATGGATATCCAGCAAAAGACCAGGGTCGCGTATCTGTTCATCTCTCACAACCTGTCGGTGGTGGAGCATATTGCCGATGACGTCATGGTGATGTATCTCGGCAAAGTGGTCGAACACGGCAGCAAGGCCGACACCTTCGGCCGCCCGCTGCATCCGTATACGCGCGCCCTCCTGGCCAGCACGCCGCGCATCGATCCGGCGCAACGCCAGGTGCGCCTCATGCTCGACGGCGAACTGCCGTCGCCGCTGGCGCCGCCGCCCGGGTGCGCCTTCCATGGCCGCTGCCCGCACGCCGTCGAACGCTGCCGCCAGGAGGCCCCCGTGCTGCAAAACTTCAAGGGCAGCCTGGTCGCCTGCCATCGCGTCGGCGAAATTGCCTGATCTGCGGCGACGTGACTAAAACTGCAAGGTCGCAGCGCCACTTGCCACAAGACACTACGCAACATGTATATGAATATCATTGCAATTTCCAAAAACAATCAATAAAATACGCATTGCGTACAATATCGATGAATAACAATGACTATTCAACAACAAAGCTTTCTGCGTGATGCCATGCGTCGCCTGAACATGACGCGAGAAGTGCTTTCTTCAAGAATCGGCGTGAGTCGCAGGGCCCTGGACACCTGGCTATTGCCGGTCGAATCGCAAGAGTTTCGGCGCATGCCTGACATTGTTGAGCGTTTTGTGACTGAAATTCTCAGCGCGAATACGCCAATCAATACGCAAAGCGTATATCAAGCTTCTGATTTAACTATCTCGCATGAAGGCAAACCCTGCCTGCTCTCCGTCGATCAGTTTTCGCGCGAATCCGCCGAGGCGCTGTTTCGACTGGCGGACGTGATGCAGCCGATTGCGCGCAGACAAAAAGTGTCGCGCGTGCTGGAAGGCGCCGTACTGGGGAATCTGTTTTTCGAAGCAAGCACCCGCACACGGGTGAGTTTCGGCGCGGCTTTTTGCCGGCTTGGCGGCTCGGTGTGCGACACGACGGGTTTCACGTTCTCCTCCATGGCGAAAGGAGAATCGATCTACGACACCAGCCGCGTCCTGAGCGGTTATGTCGACGCATTGGTGGTGCGTCATCCGGACCAGGGCTCCGTCGCGGAATTCGCGCGCGCAACCAACATCCCCGTCATCAATGCAGGAGACGGGCCGGGCGAACATCCAAGCCAGGCACTCCTTGATCTGTACACGATACAGCGCGAATTCTCCCGCCTGGGCAAGCTGGTCGACGGCGCCCACATCGCCATGGTCGGCGACTTGAAATATGGCCGTACCGTGCACTCGCTGAGCAAACTGCTGGCGCTCTACCGCGGCATCAAATTCACGCTGATCGCTCCCGGACAACTGGAAATGCCGGCGCACATCGTCGAGCGCATCGCGGTCAACGGCAACGTCGTGGAGCAAACATCGGATCTTGCCAACGGCTTGCGCGGCGCGGATGTCGTGTATGCCACACGCATACAGAAAGAACGCTTCGGCAACGAAGCCATCGAGGGCTACACCCCGGATTTCCAGATCAACCAGGCGCTGGTCAATGCGGTGTGCAAACCGGATGCGCTGATCATGCACCCCCTGCCGCGCGACAGCCGCCCGGGCGCGAACGATCTCGGCGCCGATCTTCTGCACGACCCTCGCCTGGCGATCTTCCGCCAGACCGACAACGGCATCCCGGTCCGGATGGCGCTTTTCGCCTCCCTGCTGGGCGTCGCGGAACAAGTGCCGCATTCGCTCAAAGACGCGACCTGGAAAGCGCCGCGCTTTATCGGGCCTGATGATGCGCTTTTTCATGGGATGGATGGTTGAGGGCGATGCTCGTAAGTCTGCAGTGGCAAACTACGAATGGCACAACCTATGCTGAATAGCACAAATGAAAAAGCCTCCATGTCTGGAGGCCTTATCTGTATTCTGGCGGAGAGAGGGGCAGTATTAAGCGATCAGCAAAGCCGCTCTGGTTATGGCTCCTCTTCCAAATTTCTCTCCTTACCCACGTGAAGCCGTAATGCGCCGGCCATGCAACAAGAAGGAGCCGAGGATCAGGCCTTCTACGTGTGCGGGCATTCTTTCGCCTATTTGTTGCTGTCAGTTCATGGGGTCTGTTTCATCAAATTCACGCACCGGGCGCAGCCGTTATACTGTCCTCAAAATAAATCTACAAGGAGAATGGAATGACAAACGCTGAATGAGACAAAGCGTGAGCGAAAATCACAGGCATGAAAGCCGTGCTCTATTCGCTTTGTGCAGCCCAGGCCCCTGAGCAGGCACGCCTTTTCAGACGCTCCTACAGAGACAGCTTGATTCCATTGAGGAAAATTCGGCCCCATCAGCCGATGCGCGCGAATTCATGGAGCGGACTGTCGCCGTGATTCACGATTTTATCCTAGTAGCGAAGAAAGACTAGCTTCGGGGAAATACCCCATGGCTTGCTTCCGCTTTCGACTAGAAGTAGCCTCGCCGACAAATAAAACACGCAACAGAAAATACATATAGGGAAAGTATCAGTGTTTAATTTTTTTAAGAAAAAGAAGAACGCGCTAGACTTTTCCGAAATTGACTCAAGAGAGAAGGCCGAAATAGCTGCGAAGGGCGGTGCGTTTGGAGGCGCTCCTGAGGGACCAAACGTCTTGTTTTTGCCAACATGGGCCGCCGAGCAAAAAGAGCGAATCGACTTGGGGATTGTCTTACCTTTGGCTCATGAGGGAAAATCACTCGATATTAGGCTAAACCGACATGTAAGGGGAATAGCTTCGTACCGTCCACCATCAACATTCGAGCGCATACACCGGCTGACTTTTCTGCCACTATAGAAATTTGGTAACGAAATGACTGGCTGCAATCGGCGGCAAAAGCAGACACTTACCGTGACGCCCCGCCTCAAAGGGAAACAATGAAAGCACCGCTTCAACCTCGTGCATCGATACAAAGCGCCCCGACCTCTCAGCAATCGTTGTCAAGAGAAGATGTCGCCGGATTTAGCGACAATCGAGACAGCGCGGCCGCTCATCGCACGATGGCGCAGCAGCTTGCGATGAGCCCACGCGCCCAGTTGCAACGCAAAGCGCAAACCGTTTTGCGGCCGGCTTCGGACAGCGGAGCATATCAACTGAAGAAGGTGACGCCAGCCAAGGCAGCAGCAGATGCGAAGGCGAAATATGATACCAAAGACGGAAATAAAGGGGCGGTCACCAATGATTGGATACTGACGTCGGAAATCACTGCTGTCGACCATGAGTGGGGTAAATTGGGAGCGGCGGATCCCGCCGGTGATAATTGGAATACCGGTTCTTCAGTGTCCGGTGGAGGCGCGAACAGACCCACTCAAAATCTGGATTTGAGAGTGCGCCGGAAAAATAGCCATGAGTCTCATTTCATCTATCATTTACCCTATTTCAAGGATATCCACGATCTCATCGCACAAGTGATGGAGATTTCGAAGGTCAATGCAGGAATCACCCACATAGCTGCGTTTAAGAGCCTCAATATCGCAAATATACGCGACGCAAAGATTGAAGAAATTGCAGAGTACGAACCGTTATCTATCAACTTGCTGACTAGACTCCCTTTATATGATGAGAATAAAACGGATATCGAGGCTGCACATCCTAATTTCTTAGCGGATGTTGAAGCGAAGCAGCTAAATCCTGCGAATGCGGATCTCGCTACCTTGAAGCAGAATCCGCAGGTAATCAATCGCTATCCAGGGATTTTGGCGAAAAAGACAGCCATGCAAGTGCAGGCGAAGGTAGGTGTCTTGAGGACTAAATTGCCTCCTACACGTAATCAATACGCTGTCGGAACGGAATTCGCGGCAAGGCAAACGGCGGATGAGTGCATCGTAGTGACCAGGAGAGGACGGACAATTGCTGGCGTCGATACCCTGCTTGGTGCCGCCTTATGTACAGAGATTGATGCGTTGATTGAAAGACATCGTCAGTTTGGCATCCAGATACAACAATATAAAACGTTACTTGCGCAGGCCAACACGTTGGCGGCAGACGTTGCGACGAGGAATAATGCGCTTCCTATCGCAGGTGCAGCGGCAGCAGCAGCGGCAGCAGCAGTTAAACCGCTGACAATTGTCGAGTGGAATAACTACATGGAGAGATTCAAGAGCTTGGCGGCGAGTCACAAGAACATCAAGACGACCATACGAACAGAAGAGGATGCCGAGATACTTGCAGTTATGAAGCCGTTACTGACCAAAATAAAACTCTTGCAACCTGCGGGCAAGCGCAACGCAGATGAGGACGATGCGAGCGCAGTAGGCGCTGATGAACATGCGAGAAAAGTCTCCCGAAAGAACGCTGCCGATGTGAAGGGCGAACCGCCCGCGGCAGTAGCGGTAGTAGCGGCTGTTGCGCCTGTTGTCGGCGCGGCGGCTGCTGCTTCGGCCCCTGCCGTCACACCGAACTAGCTCTCTGCGCACCAACTCCCATACTATCGCACTGCTGCGCACTGTACTGTGTCGGCGTCTTGCGAATAATCTGCGAAACATGCTGGTGAAGGCGCTAGCCTCACTTTGCGATCCTCGATAGGATCAACGGAGTTTGCGACACCGCGTCGCTTCAGAACGAGCTTCGGCCAGCGAAATAGCAGAAAGCGGGCCCAACCCCATCTCCCGAGAGCGTTTGGCCAGTGTGAACCGGAATATCCAAGATCGTGAGCCGCTCGGGGAAATCTGCAAATAAAGACCGCCACCATCGGCGTGATAGCCGGGGGAGGCCTCTTTGGCCACTTTTACTGCATTTAATCGATGGATTGATTTAGCCGACATACCCTCAAGCCTACCCACATTTGATGGTGCGATTATGTGGGTAGCCCTGAGAACAGGCAAGAAGGTTGTTACCCCCGGAAAGGCCGTCCAGCTTGGCCTTTCGAGAGCGTTAGAGATTTACTGAGAACCTCTGAGAACTATATTTGGCGGAGAGAGGGGGATTCGCCTACGTTCCGCAGGCCGCTGAATCGCTTGCAAGCGATTCCCTTCGAATCCACCACGTAAGCCGCGCAGGCGGCTTACTTCTCTCCGCAGATGGGTTTGCTGCGCAAACAAAATGGAAATACAAATAAAAACGCCCGCTGGCGCGGGCATTTGTATTCTGGCGGAGAGAGGGGGATTCGAACCCCCGATAGGCTATTAACCTATACACGCTTTCCAGGCGTGCGACTTCAACCACTCATCCATCTCTCCGGAATTTGGCTTCGTTTTTAGCGAAGCCGCTGATTATAGCAACATTTTTCGGAAAATGAGATGGTTTTATCCCCTTACCCACTAAAAAATAATGGCGAGGCATTGCTGCCCCGCCATGATTACTTGCCTGATCGCTATCGATCGCCGGGCCGCCAGCGAGCTTGAGGCGCTGTCCGCCGGCCCTTCCGAACGATCATTACGTCTCTTATTGCGCTTCTTTCAACTGATCCAGGATGGCCGGATTTTCCAGCGTGGAGATGTCCTGGGTGATGTCCTCGCCCTTGGCCAGCACGCGCAGCAGGCGGCGCATGATCTTGCCGGAACGGGTCTTGGGCAGGTTGTCGCCGAAACGGATTTCCTTCGGCTTGGCGATGGGGCCGATTTCCTTGGCGACCCAGTCGCGCAACTCCTTGGCGATGGCCTTGGCTTCGTCGCCGGTCGGGCGCGGGCGCTTGAGGACGACGAAGGCGCAGATCGATTCGCCGGTGGTTTCATCCGGTTTGCCGACCACGGCGGCTTCGGCCACGATGGGATTGGCGACCAGCGCGGATTCGATTTCCATCGTGCCCATGCGGTGACCGGAAACGTTGAGCACGTCGTCGATGCGGCCGGTGATGGTGAAGTTGCCGGTTTCCTTGTTGCGGATGGCGCCGTCGCCGGCGAGGTAGACCTTGCCGCCGAATTCTTCGGGGAAATAGCTCTTCTTGAAACGCTCGGGATCGTTCCAGATGGTGCGGATCATGGACGGCCACGGACGCTTGACGACCAGGATGCCGCCGGTGCCGTTGGGCAGGTCGTTGCCGGTTTCATCGACGATGGCGGCGGTGATGCCCGGCAGCGGTAGCGTGCAGGAGCCCGGCACTTGCAGCGTCGCACCCGGCAGCGGCGAAATCATGTGGCCGCCGGTTTCGGTTTGCCAGAAGGTGTCGACGATCGGGCATTTTTCATGGCCGATGTTCTTGTAGTACCACATCCAGGCTTCCGGATTGATCGGTTCGCCGACCGACCCCAACAAGCGCAGCGACGACAGGTCGTATTGCTTGGGATGGATTTTTTCATCGGCGTCGGCGGCCTTGATCAGCGAGCGGATCGCGGTCGGCGCGGTGTAGAAAATGGTGGCCTTGTGACGTTGGATCATGTCCCAGAAACGGCCTGCGTTCGGATAGGTCGGCACGCCTTCGAACACGATCTGCGTCGCGCCGACGGCCAGCGGACCATAGGCGATGTAGGTGTGGCCGGTGATCCAGCCGATGTCGGCGGTGCACCAGTAGATGTCGTTGGGCTTGATGTCGAAGGTCCACTTCATCGTCAGCACGGCCCACAGCAGGTAGCCGCCGGACGCATGCTGCACGCCCTTCGGTTTGCCGGTGGAACCCGAGGTGTAGAGGATGAACAGCGGATGTTCGGCATCTACCCATTCCGGTTCGCAGACGTCGGACTGGTTGGCGACGACGTCGTGCAGCCACAGATCGCGGCCTGCCACCCAGTTGATGTCGGCGCCGGCGCGTTTGTAGACGATGACGTTCTTGATGGTGTCGCAACCGCCCATGGCGAGGGCTTCGTCGACGATGGATTTCAACGGCAATTGCTTGCCGCCACGCACCTGGTAGTCGGCGGTGATGACGGCGACTGCGCCGGCATCGATCACGCGTTCTTGCAGCGACTTGGCGGAAAAGCCGCCGAACACCACCGAGTGCGTGGCGCCGATGCGGGCGCAGGCTTGCATGGCGGCGACGCCTTCGACCGACATCGGCATGTAGATGACGACGCGGTCGCCCTTCTTGACGCCGAGCGACTTCAGGCCGTTGGCGAAGTGGCAGACTTTCTTGTGCAGTTCGCGATAGGTGACGCGCGTGACTTTGGCGTCGTCGGATTCGAAAATGACGGCGGTCTTGTCGGCGTTGCCGTTGTCGAGATTGACGTCGAGGCAGTTGTACGAGACGTTGATCTTGCCGTCTTCAAACCATTTGTAGAACGGGGCGTCGGACTCGTTCAGGGTTTTGGTGAAAGGCTGCTTCCATTGCAGGTTTTCACGCGCCAGCCGGGCCCAGAAACCTTCGTAGTCGCGCTCGGCTTCGGCGCACAAGGCGTTGTAGGCATCCATGCCGGATACGGCGGCATTCTTTACGAATTCCGCCGGTGGAGCGAATACACGGTTTTCCTGCTTGAATGTTTCGATGTCTGCCACGATTAGTCTCCTGCGATTGATGATTTTGCGTTTTGCAAAACATAGGCGTATTCACTTACTCAGTCCTTACACCTTCCGGATTGATGCCCCTCCGGAAGTCGCGTCTGCACTTCGTTCGCTGCGATGCATGCGCCTGTCCAAAGGTCAGACCATGGCGATGCGGCGAAATTTGCGAAGCGCCCGTCTTGCGATATTGCCCGTCTGCATTATCGCATTTGCCGGCCGGATCGACAGCAATGACGGCGCAATCGCGCCGTGCCGCCAAGAGAGCGGCAAGGGAGTGTAAAATAGCGGCCTGAATTCGTCCGCAGCTTGCGACGACGCGCCAGACAAGGTACCGAACGAGTGCCGCCTGGATACCGGCAACGACCGAACAAAGCGTCGCCGGCATCGCGCTCCGCAAACATCTCCGGTTTCAACACTACGATTTTTAAGATTCGCGCCAATGAAAGACACCCGCCCCGCTTCTTCCGCCAAGAAAAAGATCGGCATTCTGCCCAATCTGATTTTCATGAGCCGGTGGCTGCAGTTGCCGTTGTATCTTGGCCTGATCCTGGCGCAGTGCGTCTATGTCTATCACTTCTGGGTCGAGCTCAGCGACCTGATCGGCGCGGCGCTGGGCAATCCGTCTTCGCTGGAACATATCCTCGACGCCGTCGCCATCGAAGGCGCGCTGCGTCCGGAAAAGCTCAACGAGCAAACCATCATGCTGGTGGTGCTGGCGCTGATCGACGTGGTGATGATTTCCAATCTGCTGATCATGGTGATCGTGGGCGGCTACGAGACCTTCGTCTCGCGCATGAATCTGGAAAGCCATCCCGACCAGCCCGAATGGCTGTCGCACGTGAACGCTTCCGTGCTCAAGGTGAAGCTGGCGACGGCGATCATCGGCATCTCGTCCATCCATCTGCTCAAGACCTTCATCAACGCCAACCTGTACGACGTCAAGACCCTGCTGGCGCAGACCGGCATCCACATCACTTTTCTGTTGTCCGCCATGGCGATCGCTTACTGCGACCGGCTCATGAGCCATCCGCAGGAGCCGTCGGGGTCGCCTGACCTGCACTGACGTCCCTTTTATTCATTCAACCCGAGAGAACCAGCCATGACCATCATCAAGCAAGACGATCTCATCGAATCCGTAGCCGCCGCGCTGCAATACATCAGCTACTACCATCCGGTGGACTACATCCAGCATCTGGCGCGCGCCTATGAGCTGGAGCAAAGCCCGGCCGCGAAGGATTCCATCGCCCAGATCCTGACCAACTCGCGCATGTGCGCCGAAGGCAAGCGCCCGATCTGCCAGGATACCGGCATCGTCAACGTGTTCCTGAAGATCGGCATGGGCGTGCGCTTCGAAGGCTTCTCCGGGTCCATCAGCGACGCCGTCAACGAAGGCGTGCGCCAGGGCTACAGCCATCCGGACAACGTGCTGCGCGCATCGATCGTGGCCGACCCGCAATTCGAACGCAAGAACACCAAGGACAACACCCCTGCCGTGATCCACATGGAACTGGTGCCGGGCAACACCGTCGACGTGCGCATCGCGGCCAAGGGCGGCGGTTCCGAGAACAAGACCAAGTTCGTCATGTTGAATCCTTCCGACTCGCTGGTGGACTGGGTCCTGAAGACGGTGCCGACCATGGGCGCCGGCTGGTGTCCGCCGGGCATGCTCGGCATCGGCATCGGCGGCACCGCCGAGAAAGCCATGCTGATGGCCAAGGAAGTGCTGATGGACGACATCGACATGTACGAACTGAAGCAGCGCGGTCCGCAAAACAAGACCGAAGAACTGCGCATCGAACTGTGCGACAAGGTCAATGCGCTCGGCATCGGCGCGCAAGGCCTGGGCGGCCTGACCACCGTGCTCGACGTCAAGATCATGATGCATCCGACGCATGCGGCCTCCAAGCCGGTCGCGATGATCCCGAACTGCGCGGCGACCCGCCACGGCCACTTCGTGCTCGACGGTTCCGGCCCGGCCTACATGGAGCCGCCATCGCTGTCCGAATGGCCTGAAGTGCACTGGGTACCCGATACCGAGAAGTCCAAGAGCGTCAACCTCGACACGCTGACCAAGGAAGAAGTCGCATCGTGGAAGCCGGGCCAGACCCTGCTGCTAAACGGCAAGATGCTGACCGGCCGCGACGCCGCGCACAAGCGTATCCAGGAGATGCTGGCCAAGGGCGAGAAGCTGCCGGTCGACTTCACCAACCGCGTGATCTATTACGTCGGCCCGGTCGATCCGGTGCGCGACGAAGTGGTCGGCCCGGCCGGTCCGACTACCGCCACGCGCATGGACAAGTTCACCGACATGATGCTGGAGCAAACCGGCCTGATCTCCATGATCGGCAAGTCGGAGCGCGGTCCTGCCGCCATCGAGGCGATCAAGAAGCACAAGTCGGCTTACCTGATGGCGGTCGGCGGTTCGGCTTACCTGGTGTCCAAGGCGATCAAATCGGCCAAGGTGCTGGGCTTTGCGGACCTGGGCATGGAAGCGATCTACGAGTTCGACGTCAAGGACATGCCGGTCACCGTGGCGGTCGACGCCAACGGCATCTCGGTGCACAACACCGGTCCTGCCGAGTGGAAGGAAAAGATCGCGACCAACACCGCGCTGAGCAAAATCCCCGTCACGGCTGCATGATGACGCAGCAACAAGCGACACAAGCGACACAAGCGACACAAGCGACACAAGCGACACAAGTGAAGCTGCAACCGGAGATCGTTCGCTGATGACCGGTGCGGCTTTACCGTCACAATCGCAGGCAACACCGATGCCGATGGCCGCCGATGCGCCCATCGGCATTTTCGATTCCGGCATCGGCGGTTTGTCGGTGCTGCGTCATGTCCGCGTGGCCTTGCCGCGAGAAAAACTGCTGTATTTCGCCGACTCCGGCTATGCGCCCTACGGCGACAAGGAAGAACAGCAGATCGTCGACCGCTCGCTGGCTGTGGCAAGTTTTCTGGTGGAAGCCGGCATCAAGGCGCTGGTGGTCGCCTGCAATACCGCCACCGCCGCCGCCATCCAGGCCATCCGCCAGCACTGGCCGCAACTGATCGTGGTCGGTATCGAACCCGGCCTCAAACCGGCTGCGGCGCAAAGCAGGAGCAAAATCGTCGGCGTACTGGCCACGCGCAGCACCTTGGCGAGCAAACGCTTCGTCCGGTTGCGCGAGCAGATCGCCGCAACGAACGAGGTACGCTTCCTGTCGCAAGCCTGCGTGGGACTGGTCGATCAGATCGAGAAAGGCGAACTGCAGTCTGCCGCCACCGCCAGACTGGTGGATCAATATGTCGCCCCGCTCGTCGAGCAAGGCGCCGACACGCTGGTGCTCGGTTGCACGCACTATCCTTTTGTCCGCGCGCTGATCGAATCCGCCGCCCATCATGCCGGCCTGGCCTCACCCGCCATCATCGACACCGGAGAAGCCGTCACGCGCCAGCTACAGCGTTTGCTGGAAGAACGCTCGCTAGGCAACACCGGCGCCCCGATGGAAGCGCTGACGGCCTATACGACGGCTAGCGCATCGACGCTCGACACGATCTTTGCCAGCCTGCTGCAAATACGGCCCGATATCGTCGAGATTACGGGGAAAACAGCCTGATCGAAATTGAATGACTAATTCATTTGCCATAAGTCCCACAGTTTTGTATAATCTTGTGCTTCACTGGCTTAAGGCAGAAACAAGTCTTGGTCATGCAGTGGTGGCTGTAGCTCAGTTGGTAGAGTCCAGGATTGTGATTCCTGTTGTCGCGGGTTCGAGTCCCGTCAGCCACCCCAAATACTGCAAAGGCGCAAAAGTGTTTCGCGCTTACAAAATCTCTGCCAGCAAATAATCAAGGACCGGATTCGGTCCTTTTTTGTTTTCCAAGCCCTGTGCACCTGCAGCCCGGCAAGTCATGCGGCCTTATGCAGCCTTATGCAGCCTTATGCGACCTTTATTGCCAAAATGAAAATTTGCCGACACTTGCGCCCCGCTTAGCCGAATAAAAAAGCCTGCCCACGTTTGTCATGGACAGGCTTCGGGACAGTGAACATAAGAACCTTAGATCATCCCGGTTGCATACGCGTACTTGATCAGATCCGCATCGGTCGCCAGTCCCAGCTTGCGCATGGCGTTGTTCTTGTGCGTGCTTACCGTGCTTGGCGTGCGCGACAGGCGTTCGCAGATGTCGCTCAACGAACTGCCGCCGACGAACAGGCGCACGACTTCCAGCTCGCTCATCGTCAACTCCTTGTTCTGCGTAAAAGCATCGCCCTGCGCCCAACTCATCTCCAGTTCGCCGCGCAAGGAAACAGGAAAATAAACCTGCTTGCTGGTCTGCGTCGCCAGGCAGGCGTTGATCAGCTCTTCCGCTTTTTCTTTCTTGCTGATCACCGAGAACACGCCCAGGCGATACAGGCGCTTGACGACCGCGCTGTTGTTCATCGCGGTATAAACGATCAGCTTGGTCGACGGGTAGTCGTTGCGAATGCGCTTGATCAGGACAAAGCCATCCGATTCGTCCTTGTCGTCGGTCGGCATGGCGAAGTCGGTGATGACGACTTCGCATGGCGTGCGCTGCAGGGCTTCCAACAATTTTTCACCGGTCGGCGCCATCAATACGATGCGAAATTCCGGCAGACGGCTCAACTCATTTTTCAGTGCGCTCAATACGACCGGATGGTCGTCGGCAATCGCGATCTGCAATACCTTATTCAAAATCAGACTCATACCTTCTCCTATCATCAATTCATGTAGACAGTCGCTCCCGTCATGTACCCTCTCGTGCATGCACGATGCAGCACTCAACAATCCATGCTCCGGAGCGAACGTTTATGCGCTTTTGATCCCGCCATTTTTCCCTTCCTGATGTTGATACGCGCTTTTTTTCATGAAAGCGCGCGAAAAAAATTTCAGAAAAAATCGAGATTGCGAAGCGACGATAATTTACGAAACTTATCCGAAAATAAATTCATAACACGATGAGTATAGGAAGATGGGGCCTTAAAAATCTCTAGGAAAATTCTTATTTTTATGAATATTTTTTTCTGTGGCCGGCCGTTTTTTGGGGAACTTAGAATCGCGAAAGATGACATGCCAAAATAAAACCCCTGCGATTTTCTTTTGGTTTTCGGATGATGCTTTCATAGCGAAAAAATGCGTAAATCGTTTCTATCCGGCGGCCCTGTTGCATACCTCCCGGGAGCGGCATACCAATAAGAATCTCGTCAAAACGATCGTTCATTTGCGTAGGCTCCGTTTCGATGTGAGGGTGAAAAACAACATAAAAAAAATGGCGATGAGACCTGTCGCCCGCATCGCCACCCATCGTCCCCGGCAAAGCCGACGGCCGTTGTCACCAATAATCTTCGGTAATGAACTGACCGCCGCCGGCGCGACGACAGGGGCCAAGGCCGCGCTCTTTCAGGATCTCCCGCACCTCGGTAATCATGTCGGGGTTGCCGCAGACCATCAGGCGCGACGATGCCGCCGTAATCGGCAAACCCGCGCTGCGCTCAAGACCGCCGTCGCGCAGCGCACTCGTGATACGGCCATGCAGGCGATCCGATGCGGTCGCGCCATCGTCCCGCGTCGTCATCCGTATCAGTTGCAACCGGGCCGGCAGGTTTTGCGCCGCCGCCTCTGCGCGCAAGGACTGGAATTTTTCCTGATAGGTCAATTCTTCCTCGTGACGCACGCAATGCACCAGAATCAGATTGCGGAACTGTTGCCACACCTCGCGCTGCTGCAGAATGGAAACGTAGGGCCCGAGGCCGGTGCCGGTCGCCAGCATCCAGAAATCCTCGCCGTCGGTGAAGCGATCCGGCGTCATGAATCCATAGCTGAGCTTTTCCACCCATATCGGGTCGCCGGGCTGCAACTGGTTCAGCGCCGACGTGAACAAGCCGTCGGGAACGATGATGGCGTAGTACTCCAATTGGTCCTCGGCTTGCGCCGAAGTGATCGAATAAGCGCGCCATACCATTTCGCCGTTGACCTGCAATCCAAGTCGTGCGAACTGCCCCGGCGCAAACCGATAACCGGCCGGCCGCGTCGTCCTGAATGTCAGTAATTTTTCCGTCCAGCGATGGATCGAGACAAGACTTTCCTGCGTTGCCTTGTCCGTTGCAGCTGTCTGCTCGCTCACCACGTTCCTCCTTCACATTCGTATTTGGGCAAATTCTGAAAATCGCGACGAATCGTCTGCATTCGCCTTGATTTTCCGGTTTGCCGGATACAATAACGGCAAGTCCAGACTTACCGGGCCCGCGAACCGGCCGGAGAGCCGGATCAGGGAACTATTCCCCCCCGGCAGAGCCTAGTCAAGAGAATAAACAACATCCTAACTGCACTTTCGTCCGAGTGCTTTTGATTACCAAGTTTCCCGAATTCACGCACACCCCAATGAAATGGAATTGTCGATTAGCCATTGCTGTTTTGTCGTGCGCAGCCGGATCTGCCCATGCCGCATATAAAGTCGACATTGATGCGCCCGCTCCGCTGCAAAAGATGCTCAAGGAATTTCTCGACCTGGTGCGCTACCAGGATCGTGCGGACCTGAGCGACGAACAATTGCAGTTCCTGCTCGACACCGTCAGCGACCAGGTGATGCAACTGGCGTCGACCGAAGGCTACTTCACGCCCACCACGACGATCAAGGTCGAACAAACCCAGGACGAAAAAAGCACTAAGCATGTGCAACTGCATGTAGACGCCGGGCCGCAGACGAAGATCGGCTCGGTCGAGATCACGGCAACCGGCGCCGCCGCCCAGGAAGACCCCTCGCGCATTGCTGATATCCGGAAAAACTGGTCCCTGCCCGCGGGCGCGCCGTTCCGCCAGGAAGACTGGGACACCGCCAAGAACCAGGGACTGGAAAAACTGCAGCAGCACAAATATGCCGCCGCCCGCATCGCCCAGTCGCAGGCCAGCGTCGATCCCGACGACCAGCAGGCCGACCTGACGGTGCAGTACGACAGCGGCCCGCGCTTTACGCTGGGTCCGCTGCAGATCACCGGCACCAAGCGCTATCCGGAAAGCATCATCCGCAACGTCAACCCGCTCAATGTCGGCGAGGAGTACGACGTCAACCGCCTGCTGTCGCTGCAACGCCAGATCCAGAATACGCCCTACTTCAGCAACGCCATCGTCGGCATCGACAACGATCCCGAGAATGCCGACATGGCGCCGGTCAAGGTGCAGGTCACCGAATTCCCGACGCAACGCATCCGCACCGGCGTCGGCTACGCCACCGATACCGGCGCGCAGGTAGAGGGCCGCTATACGCACTACAACGTCTTCAACAAGGCCTACGTGTTCGACAGCCAGCTGCGGCTGGAGCAAAAGCGCCAGTACGGCCTGCTCAACCTGGCCATGCCGCCGGATGGCAAGAACTTCGTCAATAGCGTCAATACTTCGATGGAACGCACACGGCTCGAAGGCGTCGACCTGCGCAGCCTGCGCGCCGGCATCAAACGTGCGCGCACCGGCGAGCTGTACGATACCGCCTACACGCTGACCTATTACCGCGACGAACTCCAACAGGAAGACGGCGCCACCTTGCCGGCCGACACCGTCATTTCGCAAGGCAAGCATCAGGCGCTGGTGCCGGGATTTTCGTGGGCGCGCCGCAATGTCGACAATCCCATCTTTCCGCGTCACGGCAACCTGCTGACGGTGGAAACCGGCTTTGCGCTCAAGGGCGTGATCACCGACCAGACCTTCGGCCGCATCTACGGACGCTTCAAACAATACCTGCCGGTCGCCAAGCGCGACCTCATCATTTTCCGCACCGAACTGGGCGGCGTCTTCACCAAAGGTTCGGCATCGGAAGTGCCGGCGTCGCTGCTGTTTCGCGCCGGCGGCAATGAATCGGTGCGCGGCTACAGCTACGACAGCATCGGCAACGCACAGAACGGCACCGTTTATCCGACCAAATATCTCGTGACGGGCAGCGCCGAATATCAGCGTTGGTTTACAGAGAAATGGGGCGCGGCAGTGTTCTATGATGTCGGCGCCGCCGCCGACAACTGGAACAACAAGACCTTCTACAACGGCGTCGGCGCCGGAGCGCGCTGGCGCAGCCCGGTCGGTTCGCTCAACCTGGACCTGGCTTACGGCGTGCAGAAGAGGCAAATCCGTCCGCACATTTCGCTTGGCATCGCCTTTTAATTCTTACTCTCGAATCGACACGACGCACGCATGACCGCACCGACGACACCAAACGCACCCGACGCCGGCGACACTTGCGACAACCCGCAAGCGCCGGCCCCTGCTCCTCGCTACGTCGGACGCCGGCTGCTGGCAAGCGTCGTTGTGTCATTGCTCGCGCTGGCGGCGACAGCGGTCTGGCTGGTCGGCACCGACAGCGGCGCGCGCAATGCATGGCGCGTTGCGGTGTGGGCGATGCAAGGCAAGTTGTCGGGAAATCTGGTCGGCGGCAATCTGGCCGAAGGCATACGCCTGCGCGATCTGCGCTACCGCGATGCGACCATGCAACTGGATATCGATCGCATCGAATCCAGCTGGCGCCTTTCCTTGCGCCAACGCCGGTTGACGGTGTCCTATCTGCACGTCGGCACGGTCGACATCAACAAGCAGCCGACGCCGCCAACCCCGACCGTCCTGCCGGCATCGCTGAGCTTGCCGCTGGCATTGGACCTGAACGATATCTCGCTGCAGCAACTGCGGCTGCAAACGGGCACCTCCGTCACCGAACTCAGCGGCCTGCAATTGCATGGCACTTCCGACGGCGTGCAACATACGCTGGTGCTGGACAAACTGACCACGGCCTTCGGCCAGGCCACTGCCCTGCTGCATCTGAACGGCAAACAGCCTTTCGCCACCAGCGGCGGCATCGAACTGGCAGGCCTGTATCAACAAGAAAAACTGCAGGAGAAATTCCAGCTGGCGGCGCAATTGTCCGGCTCCCTCGAAGAGCTGGGCATTGCCCTGAGCGCCACCGGCGACAAGCTCAACGGCTCCGCCGACATCGTCGCCACGCCCTTCGCCGCCGTCCCGCTGAAGAAAGCCAAGGTCGACCTGCAGCACGTCAATCCGCAAACCTTCAGCCCCGGCGCACCGAAAGCGGACCTGCGCCTGCAAGCCGACCTGGCGCCGGCAGCCGGCGCCACCGCCGACAATTTACGCGTCGCGGGCGATGTGACGATAGTCAACGCCATCCCGGGCAGCATCGATCAGCAACGCTTGCCATTGACTTCAGCCAAGGCCAGCGTCGATCTGGGCGTGGACAGCCAGCAGTTGTCGAACCTGCATATCGCCCTGCTCAACAAGGCCGGCATCACCGGCAAAGGGCAGTTCCGTCCGGCGGACAAGGCCGGCAGTTTCGACTTCCGGATTGCCGACCTGGACCTGCATGCCATCCACCGCGAGCTCAAGACGACCATGCTGCGCGGCCCCCTCACCGTGCAATTGAAGCCTGATGCGCAAGACATCGTCCTCACGCTGCAGGACGCCGTCTACAACGTCCAGGCTGATGCCACCATCACCGCCGACAAGGTGACGCTGAATCAAGTCCTGCTGACTGCCGCCAAAGCCCGCCTTGAACTGGCCGGCACATTGGGCACGGTCGGCGCGATGGACTATGCATTCAAGGGCAAGCTCGGCAACTTCGATCCGTCCCTGTGGATGCATACCGGCACCGTGCCGGCAAATGCCAACAACAAAGGTGCAAAAGCCGCAGGCAGCCGATCTGTCTCGGCGCGCATCAACATGGATTTCGACACCAGCGGTTCGCTGTCGCCGGCACTGCAAGCGAAACTTGCCTTCAACATCCACGACAGCAGCTACGACAACCTGCCCATGAGCGGCAACGGCAAAGTGCAACTGGCCGGCAAGCGTCTGCTGCCCAGCACCGTCGACTTGCTGGTGGCGGGCAACCAGCTGCAACTCAAGGGTGCCTTCGGTGCGCCGTCCGACCGTCTCGACGTGCACGTCAACGCGCCTCAGCTGGCGCGATTGGGATTCGGCATCTCGGGACTGCTGAAGCTGGATGGCCAGGTGACCGGCACCATGCAGCGACCGAACCTGCGCGCGACCTACAGCGGCGAACAACTGTCCTTCGGCCAGCACCGCCTGAACAAGCTCGACGGACAAGCCGATCTGCAGACCGATCTTGCCGGCGGCGCCTCGTCAGCCAACAACAAGCTGCAATTAAGCCTGAACGGCGAAGCTTACAACGGCCCGGACGCGACGCTCAAACAGCTGAAGCTGAACCTGTCCGGCACCTACGGCAGCCATCAGCTGGCGCTGCAGGCCGACGGCCGCGTCAGGGGGCAGACGCTGGCCTTGCAGCTCAATGCACACGGCAAGGTCACCGAAGACAAAACCGGCTACGGCTGGGACGGCGTCATCGACAAACTGGACAACCAGGGCTTGCCGCACATCGCCCTGGCGTCGCCGCTGAGCCTGACGCTGGCGCCCGACACCGTGATCGCCGGCGCAACACGGCTCAACATCGACAAGATGGCCATCGACCTGCGCAGCCTGAGCTACCGGCAAGGCCGCATCCGCTCGGAAGGCAGCGCCAAAGCCGTCGATGTCGGCCGCCTGCTGGAACTGGTGCAGGAGATGACGGGCACGCCGCCGCCGGTCAAGACCGATCTGGTGTTCGATGCCGACTGGAATTTCGGTCTGGCGGAAAGCGCCGGCGGCTTCCTGCAAATCGCGCGCAAGAGCGGCGACGTCTCCGTCAATACCGGCAGCTCGCAAGTAGCGATGGGCCTGTCGGCGCTGCAATTACGCATTGATCTCGCCGGGCAGGAAGCGAAGTTCGACGGGCGCATGGCCGCCAGCCGCATCGGCACGGTTGAGGCCACCGGCCAGGCCGGCTTCATCAGGCAGGACGGCATCCTCGCGCTGACTGCGGATTCTCCGCTCAAGATGCAGGCCAGGCTCAACGTCCCTGAAGTCAAAACCATCGGCGCCCTGCTCGGTCCGCAATACAGCCTGAACGGCAAGCTGGCCATGGAGTTCAATGCCGTCGGCACGCTCGCCAAACCGCGTCTGTCGGGCGCCATCAACGGCGACAACCTGGCCGTGACCCTGTTCGATCAGGGCATCCAGCTCAAGGATGGCATTGCCCGCATCGTCATGGACGACAACGTCATCGATTTGCGCCAGATCGAATTCCACGGCGGCGAAGGCACCTTGCGCGCGAGCGGCAAGGTGCAGCTCGGCGCCTCCGATCCCGACCTCAACGCCACCATCGTCGCCGACCGCCTGCAACTGTTCGCCAGTCCCGATCGCCAGCTGATGCTATCGGGCCAGGCCAAGCTTGCCAACGTCAATGAGCAGTTGCGCATCGACGGCAAATTCGTGGTCGACAAGGCCTTGTTCGATCTGCCCAAGAGCAGCGCGCCCAAGCTCGGCGACGACGTCGTGATCGTGCGCAAGGACAAGGATGGCAAGGCCCGGGCCAAGGCAGGTGCAGCGGCGACATCGCAGGAAAAACTGACCGCCGCCACCGAAAAGCCCGCCGGACGCTTTGCCCCGGTGATGAATATCCAGGTCGACCTGGGCAACAACTTCCGCTTCAACGGCAGCGGCGCCGACCTGCGCCTGCGCGGCGACATGACGGTGCGCAGCGAGCCCTTGCTGCCCTTGCGCGCCACCGGCACCATCAACGTCGCCGAAGGCACCTACGAAACCTTCGGCACCAAGCTCAACATCGAGCGCGGCATCATCAACTTCCAGGGGCCGATCAGCAATCCCAATCTGAATATCCTGGCGATGCGCCGCAATCAGGACGTCGAAGCCGGCGTCGAAGTCACCGGCAACGCCAACCAGCCGCGCGTGCGCCTGGTGTCGGAACCGAACGTGCCGGACGACGAAAAACTGTCATGGATGATGTTCGGCCACGGCAGCGACAGCTCGGGCCTCGGCCAGCGTAGCGCCAGCAGCCAAGCGCTCGCCTTCGTCGGCAATTTCGGCGGCAAGAAAATCGCCAAGGACATCGGCCTCGACCAGTTCTCCATCGGCGCCAGCGAGTCGGGGCTTTCGGACGAACAGGTCGTCAATCTCGGCAAGGCGATTTCGGAAAAGCTCTCAGTCGGTTACGAACAAAGCCTGACCGGCGCCGCCAGCATCGCCAAAGCAACCTGGCAGTTGTCGCGCCGCTGGTCGGTGGTGGCGCGCACGGGCACCATCAACGGTCTGAACATCCTGTACAACCGCCGCTTCGACTAAGGGTATGAACGTGCAAGCGTAAATGTGACCGTAATGCCGTTCAGTCAAGCTTAAAAACCCCCATTCACGATGACTGTCGTCCTGACGGAAGTCAGGACCCAGCGGCGTATCGACCGTCTTCACGACACTGGATCCCGGCGTTCGCTGGGACGACGGCTTCAGGAAAACAGGCTTCAATAAACGGCATTATGGTCACATCCGCCCCGTCAAAATTGCGGCATCGGCACGTAGTCGACTACAACCAGCCAACGCGGCGCAGACGGAAATACAGCCAGGTGCAGGAACCGGCAATCCCGGCCAGCACCACCGGATAACCCCAGTGCCACTCCAGCTCGGGCATGAACTTGAAATTCATCCCGTACAAACTGAAAACCATCGTCGGAATCGCCAAAATGCCGCCCCACCCCGCCAGGCGTTTGACGACTTCGTTCTGGCGAATGGTCACCTGGGCCAGATCGATCTGCATCGCGGCCGCCACCATTTCACGCAAGCGGTCGCCGGTTTCGATCAGGCGCACCACGTGGTCGTAAATATCGCGGAAGTAGATCTTGCCTTCCTTGGTGATGATGTTTTCATGGAAGCGCAGCAACTGCGTGCAGACGTCCAACAAGGGTACCGCCGCCGAACGGATCTTGATGAGCTGGCGCTTCAACTGATACAGATCCTGCAAGTGGGCGCGCTCGGAATCGCGTTCGAACAGTTCCGATTCGAATTTGTCGAAACGCGCCTCAAGATCGTCCATGATGGGGCCGTAGTTATCGACCACGAAGTCCATGATCGAATACAGCACGTAGCTGGGGCCGCGCACCAGACGATCCGGCAGGCTTTCGCAATGCTCGCGCACCTTGACGTAACTCTTCGACGAGCCGTGCCGCACCGACACGACAAAGCGCGCGCCCACGAAAATATGCGTCTCGCCGAACTGCACCACGGCGTCGACGACCTGCGCCGTTTGCAGCACCACGAACAGCGTGTCGCCGTACTCTTCGATCTTGGGCCGCTGATGCGCCGCGTAAGCGTCTTCGACCGCCAGTTCGTGCAAGCAGAACTCTTCCTTGATTTTCTGCATCAGCTCGACGCTGGGCTCCAGCAGGCCGACCCAGACGAAGGTATTGTCCTCTTCAAGGACGTCGCTGATTTCTTCGATGGTGATGTCGCGCAGCTTCTTGCCGCTCTTGTAGGCAGTGCAATTGACGATCATGTTTGCATTGATCATGTTTGTTCCTTCTTGCATGTCGATCGGACGGCCGGGCGGACTATCCTTTGTTTCAGCAGTTGCGCCAGCAGCACGCCGATCAGCGTAATGCCGCCGCCGATTGCGTGATACGAATGCACGGACTCGTCCAGAGCCGCCACGGCAATTATGACGGTAAAAATGGGGAACAGGTTCATGAACACCGTCGCGTGGCTGGCGCCCAGATGCGCGACGCCATTCATCCACAGGATCTGCGAAATGATCGATGCGGCGATGCCTGCATACAGCAGCAGCGGCAGATTGGCCGCCGTCACCGGCGAATGCGGCGCCAACAGGAACGGCGGGAACAGCAACACCACGGCGATCCAGATCTGCAGATACAAGAGATGCCAGGAAGCAATCGGCAACGCCCACTTGCGCAGCAACACGCCATACAGCGCATATGCCAGCGTCGCCAACAGCATGAGGATGTCGCCGAACACCACGCCGTGCTCGAACAACTGCATCGGATGGCCTTTGCCGATCAGGATCATCAAACCCAGCAGCGACAGCACGCCGCCGACGAGCGTGCCCCAGGTCGGCGGCTCGCGCAGGAACAGGCTGCTCAGCAGCAGGGTCAGCAACGGCATCAGCGAAGCGATCATGCCCATGCTGGTCGCCGACGAAGTGGCCGCCGCGAAGTACGCGAGGCTCTGATACAGCACCATGCCGAGCAAGGCCAGCACGAGGACTTTCAGCAAGTGCGACCGGATCGCGCGGCGTTGCCGCCATACCGGCTTCAACAAGAGCGGCGTCAGGATCAGCCCCGCCAGCAGCCAGCGGTAAAAGGAAATCGCCGCCGGTTCGATCAGGCCCGCCGACATTTTGCTGACGATGGTGTTGCCGGCCCAGATCAGTACCGCTCCGAGGGGAAAGACGCTGTATTTGAGTTGCATGGCGCGCTTGTTCTTCCGCTTCAGGCCGATGTCGGTTTTGCCGCAGAGGCGGATCCGGGACCGCGCCCGGCCAGTTCGGCCCCTGCATTCGCGGGCAGGCGCATCAGCAAGGGAATCGAAAAGGAAGCCGCCACGGCGACCGTGAGGAAGGCGGGCCAGAAGTCCTGCGCCACCAGCGTGGCATGCCCCTGCAAATGATTCGAGGTCTGCAAGGCGAAACCGCCCAGCACCACGCCCATGCCCACCGACAACTGCTGCGCCACGCTGGCGATGCTGGTGGCCTGGCTCAGCTTGTGCGTATCGACGTCGGCATAAGAGATCGCATTGAGGCTGGTGAACTGCAAGGAACGGAAGCAGCCGCCGACCAGCAGCACGATCAGCATGACGGCGTACGGCGTGGTCTGGGTGAACAAGCCGATGGCCGCGAGCGAAATCACGCCGCAGGTGCCATTGATGATCATCACGCGGCGGAAGCCGTAACGCTTGAGGAATTTCGCCGCGATCGTCTTCATGAACATGGCGCCGGCCGCCGAGGCGCACGTCAGCAGCCCGGAATGAAAAGCACTGAAACCGAAACCGAGCTGCAGCATCAGCGGCAACAGGAAAGGAATCGCACCGATACCCAGGCGAAACAGCGAACCGCCGCCGACGCCGGCCTGCAAGGTCGTGATCTTCAACAGGTTCAGATCGATCAGCGGATATTCGGTACGGCGCGCATGCCAGACGTAGGCCACCAGCGACAGCGCGCCGACCACGACGCAGGCCAGCGAGATATCGCCCGACACCAGATGACGGCCGGCGGTCGCCAGTCCCATCATCAGCAGCGAACATCCCAGCGCCGACAGGATGAAACCGGGCCAGTCGAGCGGCGCGACCTGCGCTTCCTTCTTGTTTTCAATGAAACGCGTGGCCAGGTACAGACCGAGAATGCTGATCGGGATATTGATGAAGAAAATCCAGCGCCAGTGGAAGTAGGTCGTGATGAAACCACCCAGCGGCGGCCCCAGCACCGGACCGAACATCGCAGGAATCGTCAGGTAGCTGAGCGCCTTGACCAGGTTGGCCTTGTCGACGCTGCGCAAGATGACCAAGCGGCCGACCGGCACCATCATCGCGCCGCCGATGCCCTGGAAGAAACGCGCTGCGACGAACTCCGGCAGGTTTTGCGAAATGCCGCACAGGATCGAGCCCATCATGAACACGCAGATCGCCGAACGGAAAATCGTCAGCGCGCCGAAGCGGTCCGCCATCCAGCCGCTGATCGGGATGAATACCGCCAGGCTCACCAGGTAGGAGGTCAGCGCCAGCTTCAGCGAAATCGGGTCGACCGCCATGTCCACCGCCAGCACCGGCAGCGACGTGGAGATCACGGTGGAATCCATCTGCTCCATGAACAAGGCGCAGGCAACGATCAGGGGAATGGTGAATGTGCGCGGAAATGCCATCGGAAGAAAATGAGAGTGGAAAGTGGGTCTTGATTGCCTTGATTGCCGCTATCCGGGCGACCGGTCCGGATACCGTGAAATGCCCTTCAGTATACCGTTTAAGCTATGATGCTGCCGGTGCCGGGCATGGGGCAATGCCTCACGCAATACGCCATACTTGCCATCCTTTGTGAATTTGCTCCGTTTTTTGCGCTATGATGCAGCCCCCCTGCTTTGCCTTGCTCGACGACAACGATGTGCGTGCCGCTACGCCGCGCTCGCGCCTCTACACGGGCTATCACGCCACGCTGAGCTGCCGCAGCGCCGCTGGACTTCCGGCGCTGCTTGCCGACATGCAGAAGGCGATCCAGGGCGGTTTGTACGCGGTCTCCTTGCTGCACTACGAACTGGGCGCCGGACTGCATGGCATTGATCCTCATCCGGCAGCCAGGGATGCTGAACCGGCACAGGCAGAAATCTTGCTATTCAAGCAATGCCGGCACCTGACCGCGGCTGAAACCACTGCCTGGCTGCAAGAGCAAGCCGATGCCGACGTTGCGCAGGCAAGCGGCGTCGCCAACGTCCGCGCCAGCGTGGACGAAACGCAGTTCGCCGACGACATCGCGCGCATCCGCGACTACATTGCCGCCGGCGATACCTATCAGGTCAACTACACCTACCGCCTGCACTTCGACATGTACGGTGCGCCGGCCGCCTTGTACAACAAGCTGCGCGCGCGCCAGCCGGTGCCCTACGGCGCCTTCATCCGCTTGCCGGACGGGCGCTGCGTTCTGTCGTTTTCGCCGGAACTGTTCGTGCGTCACGAACGTGGCACGCTGCATGCACAGCCGATGAAAGGCACCGCCCGCGCCAGCGGCGATGCAAAAGAAGACAAGCTTCGCGCAAACGCGCTCTCGAACGATGAAAAAAATCGCGCCGAAAACCTGATGATCGTCGACCTGCTGCGCAACGACCTCGGCAGAATTGCAGTGAACGGCTCGGTCGCGGTGCCGCATCTGTTCGCCGTCGAACGCTTTGGCCAGGTGCTGCAAATGACCTCGACCATCACGGCGCAACTGCGTCCCGACGCCACGCTTGCCGAACTATTCACCGCCCTCTATCCCTGCGGCTCGATCACCGGCGCACCCAAGCGGCGCACCATGCAAATCATCCGCGAACTGGAGAGCACGCCGCGCGGACTGTATACCGGCGCCATCGGCTGGTTCGACGCTGCTCAAGATGGCGCTTCCATCGGCGACTTTTGCCTGTCGGTGCCGATCCGTACCCTGGTATTGCAGGCGCCGCAAGACGGCGTGCGCAGCGGCGAAATGGGCGTCGGCGCCGGCATCGTCTACGACAGCAACGCCGCCGACGAATATGCCGAATGCCTCCTCAAGGCCGCGTTCCTGACCGGCCTGGGCAGCGATTTCACCTTATTCGAAACCATTTACGCCACGCATGAAGACGGCTGCCGCCATCTCGATTTGCACCTGCAACGCCTGCAAGCGTCGGCGGCTTATTTCGGCTTCGCGTTTGATGCCGCGTTGATACGCGCGGCATTGCAGCAGTCCTGCGCGCAACTACCGCCGGCCACGCCGCATCGCTTACGGCTGGCGTTGCTGCCGGACGGCGCGCTGCAAGTGCAGCAAGGCGCCTTGGCGCCACTGCCGCCGCGCGTCAAGCTGTTCGTCGCGCCGGATGTCATGCAGAGCGATGAACTGTTCCTGCAGCACAAAAGTTCAGTGCGCACCGCGTATGACAACGCCTGGCAAACCGCCGAGCGGCACGGCGGCTTCGACATGCTGTTTTTCA
Source organism: Herbaspirillum sp. CF444 (assembly GCF_000282135.1). Classification (GTDB taxonomy): domain Bacteria; phylum Pseudomonadota; class Gammaproteobacteria; order Burkholderiales; family Burkholderiaceae_D; genus Herbaspirillum. The sequence continues at coordinate 134,478 of NZ_AKJW01000059.1, read as the reverse complement.
ATGAACGCGATGAGTTGACGGAAGGCGGACGCAGCAGCGTCCTGGTGCAACTGGACGGCCGCTGGTACACGCCGCCGCTGTGCGCCGGCGTCTTGCCCGGCGTGATGCGCACCGTGCTGCTGCGGGATCCGGGATGGGCCGTCAGCGAGCGGCGCGTGACGCGTGACGAACTGCGGCGCGCGCAAGCCGTGGTGGTCTGCAATGCCTTGCGCGGTGCGGTGCCGGCCGAGGTCGTATGGGATCTTGCAGCCGTCGCAGCGACCGACGACAAAAAATAAGCGCAAGACGTTCAGCCCTGCGCCTGGGCGACTCCCTGCTTAATTCTTCTTGCTCTGTTCCGACTGCGTCGCCAGCTTGCCCATGTCCGCGATATTCTGATCGCTCCAGCCGCCGCCCAGGGCCTTGGTCAGCAGCACGCTCGCAGCCATGCGGCGATACAGGATATCCAATGCCGAGCGTTCACTGGCCAACGCGGTCGCCTGCGCCGTGATCACGCTGACATAGCTGACGGTGCCGGCCTTGTATTGATTGGTGACCAGCGTCACGGCCAGGCGCGCCGATTGCAGGGCCTCGTCCTGCACTGCGGCCTCCTGCTCCAGGATGCGCAAGGCGGCGAGATTGTCTTCCACTTCCTGGAACGCGGTCAGCACGGTCTGCTTGTAGGTCGCGGCGGCGGCGTCATAGGTCGCAATGGCCTGGTTGGTGGCGGCCTTGCCGGCGCCGCCGTCGAAGATCACCTGGCTGATCTGCGGACCCAGCGACCATACGCGGCTCGGCACGTTGAACAGATTGGCGATGCCGTTGGTGCTCAGATAGCCGGCCGATCCCGTCAATGAAAAATCAGGATAATACGCGGCTTCGCTCACGCCGATCTGTGCATTGGCGGAGGCCACGCGACGCTCGGCGCCGGCCACGTCGGGACGACGTTCCAGCAACATCGACGGCATCGCCAGCGGGATCGGCGGCGCCGTGGCCGTCAGCGGCGACGGCTTGATGGCAAAGCTCGATGCCGGCTGCCCCACCAGCAAGGCGATCGCATGTTCCAGTTGCGCGCGCTGCACGCCGTTGTCCAAGGCTTGCGCCTGTGCGGTCTTGAGCTGGGTCTGCGCCTGGATCACGTCGGACTTGGCGACAATGCCGGCGGCGTACTGGTTTTGCGTCAGTTGATACGAGCGTTGATAGGCTGCGACGGTGTCTTCCAGCAGTTGCTGCTGGGCGTCGAGCACGCGCAATTGCAGGTAGTTTTGCGCCAATTGCGCCTGTGCGCTCAGGCGTGCCGCCGCCAGATCGGCAGCGGTGGCTTGCGCGCTCGCTTCATTCGATTCCACATTGCGGCGCACGCGGCCCCAGACGTCGATCTCCCAGGCGGCATTGAGCGACAGCGCGTAGCTGTCCTTGGTGGTCGATTTTCCCGCCGCGGTATACGTGGCGGAGCGCGTCTTGCTGGCGCTCAGCCCCACGGTCGGGTAATAGTCGGCGCGCGCGGTTTGCACCAGCGCCATCGCCTTGCGGAAATTGGCTTCGGCCACGGCCAGGTTCTGGTTCGACACATCGACCTGTTCCACCAGCGCGTTGAGTTGCGCATCGTTGAACATTTCCCACCACTTGCCGTTCAGCGCCAGCTCATTCGGCTGCGCCGGCTTCCAGCCTTGCAGTTCCTTGAAGGCGGTCGGCGCCGGCGGCATCGTCGGACGCACATAGTCGGGACCGAGCGTGCAGGCGGCCAATGCCGCCACCAGCGGCGTCAGCAAGAAGAGGCGATTGATTTTACGTTGTTTCATTTTCATTTCTCCGTAAGCGCGCTTAGTGTGCACCTGAATTCGCCCGGCGCGCCGTGGTCCGCTCAAACAGCTTCTTGCTCCACAGGCGAAAACGCTCCATGTACAAATAGACCACCGGCGTGGTGTACAGCGTCAGCATCTGGCTGACGATCAGGCCGCCGACGATGGAAATACCCAGCGGCTGGCGCAGCTCGGCGCCGTCGCCGGTACCCAGCGCCAGCGGTATCGCGCCCAGCAGCGCCGCCATCGTGGTCATCATGATCGGACGGAAGCGCAGGCTGCACGCCTCGAAGATCGCTTCGCGCGGCGACAGTCCCCGCGTACGTTCCGCCTGCAAGGCGAAGTCGATCATCATGATGGCATTCTTCTTGACGATGCCGATCAGCAGGATCACGCCGATCAGCGCGATCAGGCTGAAGTCGGTCCCGGTTGCCAGCAAGGCCAGCAATGCGCCGACGCCCGCCGACGGCAGGGTCGAGAGGATGGTGATCGGATGCACCAGGCTTTCATACAGGATGCCGAGCACGATATACACCGCCAGCAAGGCCGTCAGAATCAGCAAAGGCTGACTGCCCATCGACGCCTGGAAGGCATTGGCGGTGCCGGCAAACGCGCCGTGCACCGCCGTCGGCACGCCAAGGCGCGCCAGCGTATCGTTGATCACGGTGGTGGCTTGCGACAACGACACGCCTTCGGCCAGGTTGAAGGAAATCGTCGACGCGATGAACTGGCCTTCGTGATTGACGCTCAACGCCGTCGTCGTCGGAGCAAAACGCGAAAACGATGTCAGCGGCACCTGCGTCGATGCCGCCGTCGACAGCGTCAGGGCCAGCGACGAGTTGGCGTTGAGCTTGCCGCCCGCCGTCAGCGCCGGCGGCGTGCCCAGCGCCGAAGTCGTCGGCGACAGGTTGGCGGTGCTGTTGGCCAGGCTGACGTAGGTGTTGTTGAGGATTTCCGGGCTTTGCCAATACTGCGGCGCAGCTTCCATCACGACGTGGTACTGATTCATGCCGCTGTAAATCGTGGAAATCTGCCGCTGCCCGAACAGGTCGCTCAGGCTGGCGTCGATCAACTGCGGCGTGACGCCGCTGCGGATGGCTGTCTCGCGGTCTATCGTCAGCGTGGTCTGCAAACCCTTGTCCTGCTGGTCGGTGGTCACGTCTTCCAGTTGCGGCAGGTTGGAGAACGCCAGGCGTATCTTCGGCTCCCAGGTGCGCAGCATCTCCAGATCATCCGATTGCAGCGTGAATTCGTATTGCGAATCGCTCTGGCGCGCGCCGACGCGAATATCCTGCGCCGCCTGCAGGAAGACGTTGGCGCCGGCCACGTGCGCCAGCTTGCCGCGCAAACGGGCGATCACTTTGTCGGCCGATATCTTGCGCTCGGACAAGGGCTTGAGCGAAACGAACATGCTGCCGCCGTTGCGCCGCCCGCCGCCGGTGAAAGCAGTCACGTTGTCCACCGCCGGATCCTGACGCACGATCTCGATGAACTCATTGAGCTTGATGCGCATCGCCTGGAAGGAAATCGACTGGTCGCCGCGGATGCCGCCGATCAGACGGCCGGTATCCTGCTGCGGGAAGAAGCCCTTGGGCACGATGACATACAGGTAGACGTTGAGCGCGATGGTAGCGAACAGGATGACGATCATCAGCGGCGAGAAGCGCAGCGCCCACGCCAGCGAACGTTCGTAGCCGCGCAGCATGCCGTCGAACATCCGCTCCACGGCGGAGAAGAATCTGCCCGGTTTGCGCTCTTGTTCGCCCTCGCGTTTAAGCAGCTTGGCGCACATCATCGGCGTGGTCGTCAGCGACACCAGCAGCGAGACCAGGATCGCGACCGACAGCGTCACCGCAAATTCGCGGAACAGCCGGCCGACGATGCCGCCCATCATCAGGATGGGGATGAACACCGCGATCAGCGAGATGCTCATCGACAAGACCGTGAAGCCGACTTCGCGCGCGCCGATCAACGCCGCCTTGACCGGCTTCATGCCCTGCTCGATATGGCGCGAGATGTTTTCCAGCACGACGATGGCGTCGTCGACCACGAAACCGGTGGCGATCGTCAGCGCCATCAGCGACAGGTTGTCCAGGCTGTAGCCCAGCAGGTACATCACGCCGAAGGTGCCGATCAGCGACACCGGCACCGCCACGCTGGGGATCAGCGTGGCGCGGCCGTTGCGCAGGAAGATGAACACCACCATGATCACCAGGGCGATCGACATCAGCAGGGTCTTCTCGGTGTCCTTGAGCGAGGCGCGGATGGTCGGCGTGCGGTCCATCATCACGTCGAGGTTGATGGCATGAGGAATCGATGCCCGCAATTGCGGCAGCAAGGCCATCACGGAATCGACGGTTTCGATGATGTTGGCGCCCGGCTGGCGATTGAGGATCAGCAGCACCGACGGCTTGCCGTTGGCCGAACCGGCGTTGCGCAAGTCCGCCACCGAATCGCGCACCTCGGCCACGTCGCGCACGCGCACCGGCGAGCCGTTGCGGTACGAGACGATCAGCGGCGCATACTCGGCGGCCGTCTTGGCCTGGTCGTTGGCGTAGATCTGCCAGTTGCGGTCGCCGTCTTCGACGATGCCCTTGGGGCGATTGGCGTTGGTGGCGGCGACGGCCGTGCGCACGTCGGCCGAGCCGATGCCGTATTTGTTGAGCGCGGTCGGATTCAGCTCTATCCGCACTGCCGGCTGCGAGCTGCCGCCCACGCTGACCTGGCCGACGCCGCGCACCTGCGACAGCTTCTGCGCCAGGATGCTGTCGGCGGCGTCGTACATCTGCCCTTGCGTCATGGTGTCGGACGTCAGCGCCAGGATCAGGATCGGCGCATCCGCAGGATTGACCTTGCGGTAGCTCGGGTTGCTTGGCATCCCGGACGGCAGCAGGTTGCGCGCGGCGTTCAGCGCGGCCTGCACGTCGCGCGCGGCGCCGTCGATGTCGCGGTTGAGATCGAACTGCAGCGTGATTCGGGTGGAGTTCAGCGAGCTCGACGAGGTCATCTCGGTGACGCCGGCGATGGCGCCGAGCGCCCGCTCCAGCGGCGTGGCGACGGTGGCCGCCATGGTTTCCGGACTGGCGCCGGGCATCGAAGCGGAGACCGAAATGGTTGGATAGTCGACCTGCGGCAAGGGCGACACCGGCAACAGCCGGAACGCCACCATCCCCGCCAGCGCGATGCCGATGGTCAGCAAGGTGGTGGCGATGGGCCGCTCGATAAAGGGACGCGAAATATTCATGCTGTCTTATGTCGTTTCGGCGTCAGGCGTGCGGCGGCAAGGATGGCGCCGGTGCCGAAGGTGCGGAAGGCGCGTTGTCGTCCCTGTCGTCGAGATCGTCGGCATGGCCGGGCTTGTCCTTGCCGAAACGCTTGCGCATGCGCTTGGCCAGGCTGTCGAAGCCCAGATAGATCACCGGCGTGGTGAACAGCGTCAGCACCTGCGACACCAGCAAGCCGCCCACCATCGTGATGCCCAGCGGCTGGCGCAGTTCCGAGCCGACGCCGGTGCCCAGCATCAGCGGCAACGCGCCCAGCAAGGCCGCCATGGTCGTCATCAGGATCGGACGGAAGCGCAACAGGCAAGCCTGATAGATCGCCTCGCGCGGGGTCTTGCCTTCGTTACGCTCCGCTTCGAGCGCGAAGTCGATCATCATGATCGCGTTCTTCTTGACGATACCGATCAGCAAGATGATGCCGATGATGCCGATGATGCCAAGGTCATTGCGCGAGATCATCAGCGACAACAACGCCCCCACGCCCGCCGACGGCAAGGTCGACAGGATCGTGATCGGATGGATGTAGCTTTCGTACAGCACGCCGAGCACGATGTACATGGTGACGATCGCCGCCAGGATCAGCCACAGGGTATTCGACAGCGAGGCCTGGAAGGCCAGCGCCGCACCCTGGAAGTTGGTGACGATGCTGTCGGGCAGATTGATGTCCTTCTCGGCGGCGACGATGGCCTTGACGGCTTCGCCCAGCGATGATCCCGGCGCCAGGTTGAACGATACGGTCGCGGCGGGGAACTGGCCGAGGTGATTGACCACCAGCGGCGCGGTGCGCTCGGTCACCTTGGCGATGCTGGCCAGCGGAATCTGGTTGCCGTTGGAGGCGACCAGGAAGATGCTGTTGAGCGCATCCGGGCCCTTCTGGAATTCCGGCTTGACCTCCATCACCACGCGGTACTGATTCGATTGCGTGTAGATGGTCGAGATCAGGCGCTGGCCGAAGGCGTTATACAAGGCGTTGTCGATCGCCGCCGTGGTGATGCCCATGCGCGAAGCGGCGTCGCGGTCGATCTCGACGTAGGCCTGCAAACCCTGGTCCTGGACGTTGCTGGCAACGTCGGCCAGTTCCGGCAACTGGCGCAGGTGTTCCACCAGCTTCGGTACCCAGGTGCTGAGTTCGCCGGCATTGGCGTCTTCCAGCGTGAACTGGTATTGCGTGCGGCTGACGCTGTCTTCGATGGTCAGGTCTTGTACCGGCTGCATGTACAGGGTGATGCCGGGGACTTTTTCGGCCAGCCTGGGCTGCAGGCGACGGATGATGTCGCTGGCGCTGAGGTCGCGCTGGTCATGCGGCTTGAGGTTGATCAGCATGCGCCCGCTGTTGAGCGTGGCGTTGATGCCGTCAACGCCGATGAAGGACGACAGGCTGTCGACCGCCGGATCTTCCAGCACGACCTTCGCCAGCGCTTGCTGACGCTCGGCCATGGCGCCGAACGACACCGACTGCGTCGCCTCGGAAATTCCCTGGATCACGCCGGTATCCTGCACCGGGAAGAAACCCTTGGGCACGTAGACATACAACAGCACGGTCAGCGCCAGCGTGCCCAGCGCCACCAGCAGCGTGGAGCGCTGGCGGTTAAGCACCCATTCCAGCATCACGCCGTAGCGCGCAATGATGCGGTCGAAGAAAGCGCCGCTCTTGTGATAGAACCAGCCCTGTTTTTCTTCCGGCACGTGATGCAGCAGGCGCGCGCACATCATCGGCGTGAGCGTCAGCGATACCACCGCCGAGATCAGGATCGCCACGGCCAGCGTGACGGCGAATTCGTGGAACAAGCGTCCCACCACGTCGCCCATGAACAGCAGCGGAATCAGCACGGCGATCAGCGAAAACGTCAGCGAGATGATGGTGAAGCCGATCTGCTGCGCGCCCTTCAACGCCGCCTGCAAGGGCTCCATGCCCTCTTCGATGTAGCGCGAAATGTTCTCGATCATGACGATCGCATCGTCGACCACGAAGCCGGTGGCGATCGTCAGCGCCATCAGCGTCAGGTTGTTGATCGAGAAACCGGCCATGTACATGATGCCGAAGGTGCCCACCAGCGAGAGCGGCACGGCCACGCTAGGAATGATGGTTGCCGGAATGTTGCGCAGGAAGATGAAGATCACCATCACCACCAGCACGATCGACAGCAGCAGCTCGAATTTGACGTCGTCCACCGAGGCGCGGATGGTGGTCGTGCGGTCGGTCAGGATCTGCACGTCGATGGCGCCCGGCAAGCTGGATTGCAGCGTCGGCAGGATCTTCTTGATGCTGTCGACCACGGCGATCACGTTGGCGCCGGGCTGACGCTGGATGTTGACGATCACCGCGGCGGAATCGTTGGCCCAGGCGCCGAGACGGATGTTCTCCGCGCCGTCGACCACGTCGGCCACATCGGACACGCGGATCGGCGCGCCGTTCTTGTAACCGATGATGAGGTTGCGATACTCGTCGGCGGACTTCAACTGATCGTTGGCATCAATGGTCGATGCGCGCGTCGGACCGTCGAAGCTGCCCTTGGCTTGATTGACGTTGGCGTTGCCGATGGCGGTGCGGATGTCGTCCAGGTTCATGCCCAGCGAGGCGATGGCGCGCGGATTCAACTGCATGCGCACGGCAGGACGCTGGCCGCCGGACAAGCTCACCAGACCGACGCCGGAGAGCTGCGAAATCTTTTGCGCCAGACGCGTGTCGATCAGATCCTGCACCTTCGGCAGCGGCAAGGTCTTGGAGGTCACCGCCAGCGTCAGGATAGGCGTATCGGCCGGATTGACCTTGCTGTAGATCGGCGGCGCGGGCAAGTCGGACGGCAACAGGTTGCCGCCGGCATTGATCGCGGCCTGCACTTCCTGTTCGGCGATGTCGAGGCTGAGGTCGAGGTTGAATTGCAGCGTGATGACCGATGCGCCGCCCGAACTGGTCGACGACATCTGGTTGAGGCCAGGCATCTGGCCGAACTGGCGTTCCAGCGGCGCGGTCACCGACGAAGTCATCACGTCGGGGCTGGCGCCGGGGTACAGCGTGACGACCTGGATGGTCGGGTAATCGACTTCCGGCAGCGCCGACAGCGGCAACTGCTTGTAGGCCACGATGCCGGCCAGCAGGATCGCCAGCATCAGCAGCGACGTGGCGACCGGCCGGAGAATGAACAGGCGTGAAGGATTCATGCTTCAGCCTTACTTGCTTGCATTGGCATTGCCCGCTGCGGGCGCGCCGGCCGGGCCGGCGGCATTGGAATCGCCGCCATTGGCGCGCTGGCGGCGCATTTCCATCATGCGCTGGCGGCGCTGGTCTTCGGGCAGCTTCTTGATTTCTTCGCCGAACTCACCGGCATCGATGCGCTTGTTGATCTCGGCCCAGCGTTTCTGGCGTTCTTCGGGCGTCATGTTCTGACCGCCCTGCCCGCTTTGCTCGCCTTGTGCGGCGGATGTGCCGGATGCACCTGCAGCACCGGCAGTACCGGCAGCAGCAGCGCCAGGAGCACCTGCACCCGCCGCCTTGTGACGGCGCGGGCCGGCTTTTTCAGTCAGCTTGTTGGCAGGATCGTCGGCGCCGCCGCGCATGACCGGCTCCACCTTGGCGCCTTCGCGCAGGCGGTCGATGCCGTCGACCACCACGGTTTCACCGGAAGCCACGCCGTCTTCGATGGCGGTCACGTCGCCTTCGGTCGGACCTGTCTTGACGTTGCGCACGGTGACGCTGTTGTCTTGCTTGACGACATAGACGAACAAGCCCTTGGAGCCGCGCTGAATCGCCGCGCTTGGAATCACCGTCGCGCCCTGGCGGGTATCGAGCAGCATGCGGATATTGACGAACTGGTTCGGAAACAGCGCGAAGTCGGTATTCGGGAACTGCGCCTTGAGCTTGACCGTGCCGGTGGTTGCATCGACCTGGTTGTCGATGGTCAGCAAGGTGCCGCTGGCCAACTTGTTTTTCTGCTCGCGGTCCCAGGCGTCGGTCGCCAGTTTTTTGCCGGCTTGCAGCTGTTTCATGACGGCCGGGATATTGTCTTCGGGGATGCTGAAGATCGTCGTGATCGGCTGCACTTGCGTGATGATGACGATGCCGCTGGTGTCGCTGGAATGGACGATGTTGCCGATATCGACCTGGCGCAGGCCGGTACGGCCGCTGACCGGCGCGGTCACGCGCGAATAAGTCAGTTGCAGGCGCGCGCTGGCGAGGTTGCCCTGGTCGGACTTGACCGTGCCTTCGTATTGCTTGACGAGTGCAGCCTGGGTATCGACCTGCTGGCTGGCGATGGAATCTTGCGCCAGCAACGTGCGGTAACGCTTCAAATCGAGCTGCGCCGCATTGAGCAGGGCCTGGTCGCGCGCCAGCTGGCCTTCGGCCTGGGTCACGGCAACCTCGTAAGGGCGCGCATCGAGCTCCGCCAGCAAATCGCCCTGCTTGACCAGTTGGCCTTCCTTGAAATGCAGCTTCATCAACTGACCGTCGACTCGGCTGCGCACCGTCGCCGTCGCCGTCGGCGTGACGCCGCCCAGGCCGGTCAGGTAGACATTGACATCCGCCGTCTTGGCCAATGCCACGCCCACCGGCGACAGACCCATGGTGCCGAAGCCGCCCGGACCGCCGGCGCCGCGTCGTCCCTTGCCGCCGGGACCACCCTGACCACCTGCACCACCAGGTCCGCCCTGAGCCTGCTCGGCCGTCGCTGCGCGTTTATGGCTCCAGTAGGAATACCCGCCTCCCGCCAGCACCACCAGCAAAACCCAGAACCACCAACGCCTGAGCAAGCCCGGTTTGCCGACGGCAGAAGAGGAGGATGGCGCTTGCTTGTTATCGGGAGTCGGTGTGGTAGTCATCTTGGAAGACAGGAAACGGATAGGTGTTAATCAAGACATTTCATGAACATCAGCATCGCCGGCAACTGACCCGTCGCTGGTGTTCACAAAATGCACTCGTCATCGGTTACGGGAATCAGGTGCAACAATTCAGTCCGGCAAAGAAGCCGGAAAAGCCAACGCGATATTATCGTCCAGAAGCATGACGACACGATGATGAAATAGTGGATTGTTCATCATTGCATGACAAAAAGCATCCTGGACATATCTGGAAAACCAAAAGGCCTTGTGCATAAACATATGCACAAGGCCTTGATTACAAAAGAATATTATTTCTTTGCAGCCTGATCGCCGCCGCCATCATGACCAAAACGGCCGTGTTTGAAGCGGTGTTCTTCCATCTTGCGGAATTCCTGGTCGAAGGTTTTTTGCTGTTCCGGCGACAACACGGCATAAAATTCCTTCGTCGCCGCGATGCGGTCCGTCATGCGCGCTTCCATTTTTTTCATCATGTCCAGATGACGGTCCAGGCGTTCCGGCGTGGTCAGCTTGTTCCATTCGTCCTTGCTTGGGCGACCCCACGCGGCCGGATGCATCGGCGCGGACTTTTCCGTGAAGGTCTTCCAGGCGCCTTCCTGCGCGGCGGTGATCTTCAGCTTGTCGTGCAATTGGGCCTGGCGCTTGGCGCGATGCTGTTCGAATTTGGCGATCTGGTCGGCGGTCGGGGCATGGCGTCCGGCCGGAGCTGCGCCGTTGCCATCGGCCGGCGGCATCTGGGCGAACGAGGACATGGCTGTCAGACCGATACCCGCGGCGGCAACGCCGATCATCAGGTGTTTTTTCAGATTCAACATGGTGTGTTTCCTTTCGTGATAGTGCTCTCTGCACGCTTCACATTTAACCGCCGGGGTGTAACCGCGATTTTTCCCGTGTTGCCCGATTTGTATCGTTTTGTATATGGGAAAGGCCGCTTTGTTTCGCTCTATGTCTGGCGGCCGCCCTGTTATCCCAATATACAATTCAGCGTCGCCCTCTTTACAGGAATTGTCATAATGGCCGCCATGGACACAAATTCTCACATTTTGGTGGTCGATGACGACCGCGAGATCCGCACCTTGCTGGCGGAGTATCTCGACGCCAATGGTTTTCGCACCTTCACGGCGACCAATGGCGCGGACATGCGCAAAGTGCTGGAAGAGTCGCGCGTCGACCTGATCGTGCTGGATCTGACGCTGCCGGGCGAAGACGGCCTGACGCTGTGCCGCAACCTGCGCTCGCATTCGAACGTGCCGGTGATCATGCTGACGGCGCGCGGCGAGCCGCTGGACCGCATCCTCGGCCTGGAAATGGGCGCCGACGATTACCTTGCCAAGCCGTTCGAACCGCGCGAGCTGTTTGCCCGCATCCGCAGCGTCTTGCGCCGCACCCAGGCGCTGCCGCCCAACATGAGCCGCTCGGAAGCCAAGGCCATGCACTTTTCGGGCTGGACGCTGGATCTGACGGCGCGCCACCTGCTGAGCAACGACGGCGTCGTGGTGGCGCTGTCGGGTGCGGAATTCCGCATGCTCAAGGTCTTCCTCGATCATCCGAACCGGATCCTCAATCGCGACCAATTGCTGGAACTGACCCAGGGACGCGAAGCCGATCCCTTCGACCGTTCGGTCGACATCCAGATCAGCCGCCTGCGCCAGAAGCTTGGCGACGATGCGCGCACGCCCACCATCATCAAGACCATCCGCAACGAAGGCTATGTGCTGGCGACAACCGTGACCATGGAAACCCCTGAATGAAAAATATCTTCAGTTCGTTCTTTAGCTCAATGGCCAACCGGGTCTTCGTGATCCTGTTGGCGGGTATCGTGGTGGCGACCGTCACCACGACCTGGCTGGCTTCCAACGAACGCCGCAACACGCTCAAGGAAATCCGCTATCAGCACGTGGCCGAACGCGTGGAGCAATTTGTGCTGGCGCTGGACGAGATCAGCCCCGAGGCGCGTCGCAACGTCATGCAGGCCGCCGACAGTTTTGGTTTTGAAGCGGCGGTCGTCGACGGTATCGGCGATACGGTCCGCCCCAGTTCGAGCCCGATGGCCGACATCCTGAAATCGCGTCTCGGCGCCGACCGCCAGATCGTGGTCCAGCGCGAGAGCGACTGCGCGCCGCGCGCACCGCGCAAGAACCGGCCGGAGCCGCAGGGCAAACCGCGCATGGAAACCTGCCGCGTCATTTACGTCAGCCTGCAGGACAAGGCATTGCTGCGCCTGCGCCTGCACATTCCCGGCGAACCGCCGTCATGGCGCGGCCGCGGCGGCGATATGGGTTCATTCAGCGGCACGCCTTACATTTTGCTGTTCCTGGTGCTGATCGCCATGCTGGCGTATGTGGTGGCGCGCATGACGGCGCGTCCGATCAAGCAACTGGCCGGTGCTGCCGTCGAGTTGGGGCGCGACATTGATCATCCGCCGCTGGCGGAAAAAGGCCCCACCGAAATCCGCCTGGCGGCCAAGGCGTTCAATGCCATGCAAGCGCGCATCCGCCGCCAGATCCAGCACCGCACGCACATGCTGGCCGCCATCACGCACGACTTGCAGACGCCGCTGACGCGCCTGCGCCTGCGGCTGGAAAAGGTCGGCGACGAAGAATTGCAGCAGAAACTGATCGACGACCTCGCCGTCATGCAAGGCATGGTGCGCGAAGGACTCGACCTGGCGCGCAGCATGGATTCCTCCGAAGCGATGCAGCGCCTGGATATCGACTCGCTGCTCGACAGCGTGTGCGCCGACGCGTCCGACGCCGGCCAGCAAGTCAAACTGACGGGCAGCACGCGCGCTTTCATCGTTGCCCAGCCGAACGCCTTGCGCCGCTGCCTGACCAACCTGCTCGACAACGCCTTCAAGTACGGTCAGCGCGCGGATGTCTCGATTGCGCTCGACGACCTGCTGCCCAATCGCGTGCTGATTTGCATCCGCGACTACGGTCCGGGCATTCCCGAAGATCAACTTGAAGCGGTGTTCGATCCCTTCTACCGGCTGGAGACATCGCGTTCGCGCGATACCGGCGGCACCGGACTGGGACTGACGATTGCGCGCAATATCGCAGAAAACCACGGCGCGCTGCTGAACCTGCGCAATTACCGTGACGGCGGGCTGGAAGTGCTGTTGTCGTTGCCGCTCAGGCAGGCCGGCGGCAAAGCCCGCAACAAGCCGGCCCAGAACTGAAGAGGATGCAAGGCGCGCCGGAACGACGTGCCTTGACGATGATCGGATGCGAATCAGAAGTAATTCAGGCCCAGCGCGCCGCGCACTTCGGATACGGTCTGTGCTGCCACGGCGCGGGCCCGCTCGGTGCCGCGACGCAAGATCGCCTGCACTTCGCCGCGATCCTTTTCCCATTCCTGACGGCGTGTGCGGATCGGTTCCAGCAAGGCTTGTAGGTGCGCTTCCAGTCGGCGCTTGAGCACGCTGTCGCCGAGACCGCCGCGACGATAGTGCTGCTTCAATTCTTCCAGCGCCACACGATCCGGTTCGAAAGCGTCGAGGAAATCAAACACGACATTGCCCTCTACCTGCCCCGGATCATCCACGCGCAAGTGATTCGGATCGGTGTACATGCGCTGTACGGCCTGCTTGATTTCATCGGGCGTGGCGCCAAGCGCAATCGCATTGCCGAGCGACTTGCTCATCTTGGCCTTGCCGTCGATGCCGGGCAGGCGTCCCGTTTCGGACAGGACTTCCTTGCACTCGACCAGGACTTCCTTGTCGACGACGTTGTTGAAGCGGCGCACCAGTTCGTTGGTCTGCTCTATCATCGGCAACTGGTCGTTGCCGACCGGCACCAGCGTGGCCTTGAAGGCGGTGATGTCGGCAGCCTGACTGACCGGGTAAGTCAGGAAACCGGCGGGGATATCGCGCTCGAAACCGCGCAGGCGAATTTCTTCCTTGATGGTCGGATTGCGCTCCAGGCGCGACACCGTCACCAGGTTGAGCAGGTGCATCGACAGCTCGTACAGCTCGTAGACCTGCGACTGGATGAAGATGGTGGATTTTTCCGGATCGATGCCGACCGCCAGATAATCGAGTGCGACTTCCAATACGTTGTCGGTAACCTTTTGATGGCGACCGACGTTGTCGGTCATCGCCTGCGTATCGGCCAGCAGCAGAAACTGGCTGGCTTCATGCTGCAACTGCACGCGCGACTTCAGCGAGCCGATGTAATGGCCCAGATGCAAAGGACCGGTAGGCCGATCGCCGGTCAAGACGACAGGTTTCCTGGAAGGCGTGGAAAGGGCAGAAAAGGTGGAAGATTCGGATGCTGGCGAAACATTCAAAGACATGGTCACTCCGGAAATTTCGGAATGTCGCCAGTCATGTCGAACAGCAAAAAATAATGCCGCCAAGACTGGCGGCATCACATTGACAAAAGCTGTACTGCAAAGCTGTGCAAAAGCGGGCCACCTGGATCAGGTGCGCCACCAATGCTGAATTTGCGTAAAGGGAATTTGCGGGATTCGGTATTGCATCGGGCGAGTATATCACCAAGGCCTGCGCCTGTGCTGCATCGCAACCGGGGAAACGAGCCCTGGGGGCCTTCAGGCAATAAAAAAACCGCACTGGATGCGTGGTGCACACAATGCGGTTTGTCCGGTCTGCCGGTCGCTATCAGTACGCGCCCGGAGGAGGACCGTAGTACCCCGGCGGCGGGCCGTAATATCCCGGAGGCGGCGGAGGCGCCGAGTAGTAATAATAGCGGCGCGGATGATAGGTATAAACCGTCGTCTGCGCCTGTGTCTGGACCTGGTTGCCCTTGCTGTACATGCACTGGCTGTAGGTCATGTCGTAGCGTTGCTGCATCGAATAATTGCCGCCTGCAGCCGCGTTGCTGCCGGCCGCGCTCCCCACCAGCAAACCGCCGCCCGCGCCGATGGCAGCGCCCGCTCCCGCATTTCCGGATGCCGCGCCGATCAGCGCACCGGCCACGGCGCCTATCGCCGTACCTGCCGCTGCGCTATTGACCGTATTGTTCTGCGTCGCTTGGGCAGCACCGCCGATGGATTCCTGCGCATATTGCTGGCATTGCGCCTGCTCGGCACGGAACTGCTCATACGGTTTGCCCTTGCCCGGCATGGCCATCACGGATGGGCCGGTCGGTACGCTGACGCATCCGCCAAGCGCCAGCAGTACGGCGACAGCCGAAACGGCGCCTGTTGTCTTGTAAATTGGTTTCACGATGTTGTCCTCGAAAATAAAGCCCGGCGGATGCAGCGCTCGTGCCGACTGCAATGGCTCGGCGTCGCTGCGCTCGTTCGTTGGAATCCTTATTGCGGCGGAGGCTGATTGCCGCCGGGGCCGTTCGGCACCACCTTCATCCAATTGCTGGGGCAGCTTTGAACGTAGGGGTAATAGCCCTTGGATTCCTGGCAGTAGTACCAGTAGTTATCCGGTGCGGAGCTTTGCTCAACATAAACCGGTGGCGCGGTGCGCTCGACATAGACTGGCGGCGAGTAATACACCGGCGGCGGATAGTAGACCGGCGGTGGGATCCAGAGCGGTCCGCCGATGTATACGCCGAAACGGGTGTGCGCAGAACTGGCGCCGCTTGCCACCATGCAACCCAGCGCAAACAATCCCAACAAAGCTGCTTTCTTCATATTCGCCTCGAATATTTCACAGAGATCTTCCGGAGACGACACGCGCCATCCCTCTGTATTCAATATACTCAAAACGGCAACGTTTCAACGACTTTGTTTCAATTCGTAACCCTATTTAAGAATACTGTACATGACGCTACAAAGCCGCATACATGCGGCTTTTCCGGGAGCAGAAAAGACAACGCCGCTTCCCTGAAAGCGGCGTTGTCGGACCATCGGAAAACTTTGGTAACAAGCTCACCGAGGCAAGCCGGTTTTCATCGCTTTTTACTTCGGACCGGTCATTTCTTCAGGCTTGATCCACTGTGCGAACTGCTCTTCGGTGACATACCCGAGCGCCAGCGCCGCCTGTTTCAGCGTGGTGCCGTCGTGATGCGCCTGCTTGGCGATCTTGGCGGCCTTGTCGTAGCCGATGTGCGGCGCCAATGCCGTCACCAGCATCAGCGAACGCTCCATCAGATCGGCGATGCGATCGCGGTTGGCTTCGATACCCCGGGCGCAATGCTCGTCGAAGCTGTCCATGCCGTCGGCCAGCAAGCGCACGCTTTGCAGGAAGTTATGCACGATCAGCGGCTTGAACACGTTCAGTTCGAAATTGCCGGAAGCGCCGCCGATATTGATGGCAACATCGTTGCCGAACACCTGTGCGCAGAGCATGGTGAGCGCTTCGCACTGGGTCGGATTGACCTTGCCCGGCATGATGGAACTGCCCGGTTCGTTTTCCGGAATCGTGATTTCGCCGAGGCCGGAGCGTGGACCGGAAGCCAGCCAGCGCACGTCGTTGGCGATCTTCATCAACGCTGCGGCGAGCGTTTTCAGCGCACCGTGCGCGGACACCAGCGCGTCATGGCTGGCCAGCGCGGCAAACTTGTTCGGCGCGGTCTTGAACGGGAAGCCGTAATGCGTTTCCAGTTCCGCGGCAACGCGTGCGCCGAACTCCGGATGCGCGTTGAGGCCGGTGCCCACGGCGGTGCCGCCGGCGGCCAGTTCGCTGACCGCGTTGAGCGTGGAAATGATCGCCATCTCGGCATGCGTCAGTTGCGCGACGTAACCGGAAAACTCTTGCCCCAAAGTCAGCGGCGTGGCGTCTTGCAAATGCGTGCGGCCGATCTTGACGATGTCCTTGAATTCGTCGGATTTCTTTTCCAGCGTGGCGCGCAGCTTGTGCAGCATCGGAATCAGGTGCGTTGCAACGGCCATGCAGGACGCCACGTGCATGGCGGTCGGGAAGATGTCGTTGGAGGACTGGCTTTGATTGACGTCGTCATTCGGGTGCACCAGGCGTTCTTCGCCGCGTACGCCGCCCAGCAATTCCGAAGCCCGATTGGCCAGCACTTCGTTCATGTTCATGTTGCTCTGGGTACCGGAACCGGTCTGCCAGATCGACAGCGGAAACTCCTGAGGATGCTTGCCGGCGATCACTTCGTCGGCGGCGGCGACAATGGCGGCGCTCTTCTTGGCATCCAGCTTGCCGAGGCCTTGATTGACCACGGCGCAGGAACGCTTGACTGCCGCCAGCGCGACGACCAGTTCGGCCGGCATGCGTTCGGTGGAAATATGGAAATGATGCAGCGAGCGTTGCGTCTGCGCGCCCCACAGCCGATCGTCGGGGACCTCGATCAGACCGAAGGTGTCACGCTCCATTCGATGTTTCATGATGCTTTTCTCCGCAAGAAATATGGTTCGACAGAACCGCTACATCCCGTACGGCTCTGGCGCACGACCACTGGCTGGCTTGAGCGATATGAGACCACTTGAACGCATTATCTCAATTGCCTGCACGATCGCAACTGCAATTGAGGTAATGCGTCCTAGGACTTGCCGCCGTTTTTCTCGGGCAGCAAGCAGGCGTCGATGACCTGCAAGCCGTTGTCTTTGGCGAAATTGAGAACGAAATGGTAAGCCAACGGATCGAGACCGCGCAGCGCCTCGTTGACGACGACCGAGCGCACGCCATTGATCATGGTGGGCAAAACGTAAGGGGAGTATTGAAGGTGAGCGTTGCGTCCGCCAGTGCCTTCCGGGCGGAAACAGGACATGACGCCGCATAGCCGTTCTGCCCAGTCACTGGGACGGAACTGTTTACCATCCTGGGTCAGACCCAGGATGATGAATTCTTGTGCCGGCGCGTTGGAGGTATTGATGGGATCAGCCATGCGTGCAATTCGTTTTCTAGCGCTTGCCACATAAATAGCTTCTTGCCGGATGGGGAGGAAGCCTTCGTAACCCAAGTATTATATCTTATAGAAGACTTGGGATGCACCTATATCTGAAATATGAAATGCCTGAAGGAAACTTGTCTTTCAGGCATTTTTTGATATTGCGTCAGCCGAGCCAGACTGCCACGGACAACAACAGAAGCAGGAACATCCATAGCAACAAAGCGCGCCACACCAGGCCTACCGTACTCTGCAAGGTACGCGGCGAAGGCTGGTCGCCCGGAAAGCCGTCGGCGGCTTCCAGCGTGGAATCCACGGTCGCCGCATCGATCGGCAAGACATCCGAGGCCGATTCCGCCGGCGTGCCGAAACGCACCCCCATCGCACCGCCGCCGGCCGACAGGATGATGCCGACCGCTTCATCCTTCCAGCGATCCGCAAAATTGCGCCATGCGTAGATGGCGTCTTCGAAATTGCCGACGACCGCGAATGCCGAAGCGGTGAAACGCGCGGGAATCCAGTCGATCCAGTAGAACGCGCGCTCGGCAAAACGGCCGAATACTTCCTGCTTCATGTGATCGGGCTCGTTCCAGGCGCGCGCCAGGTACTCGGCAACGCGGTACATCACGGCGCAGGCCGGGCCGACCGGCATCAGGAACCAGAAGAATACGCCGAATACATGGCGGTGCGTGGTGACCAGGGCTTTTTCGGCGGCGATGCGGGAAATCTCGGTGACGTCCATGTCGGACGTGTCCTGCTTGATCCACTCCGCCAGCAAGGCGCGCGCCGCGACTTCGTCGCCGGTATTGAGCGCCAGCTGGATCGAGGTGAAATAGTGGCTGTAATGACGAAAACCCAATGTCATGTAGACAATCAGGACGTTCCACGCCAGTGCGGCCAGGGGGCTGATGCGCAGGCAGATCCAGTAGATCACGCCGGCCGGCACCATCAGCGCCGCCACCATGACAAACCATCCCAGACGCCCGTGATGCGCATGACCGGCATTGAACCAGTTCTCGATGCGGGCCGCGAAGGATTTGATCCATGCATAGATGGGGTTATCCGCCCGCAACGGCTTCAATTGTTCGATGAGGAGCGCAAAGAGTATGGAAAGAAATGTCATCAAGCCGCCTTTTGGTGAGTCTTATTTGTGAGCTTCCTTGCCTGAGAACCGAGGCGCGCACCTGGCGCGCAACGTTACGCAGCAACACGCAAATGATACAACGGCGGCAAGAGTAGCTGATGCTTTATGTTGTCCACAAGCGATATTTTCCCTATGAGACAGACATAAACGCACTGAAAAACGCCCGCCTCAGCTGCGCAGGAAATGGAACAGATTACGCAGCATTCCTGCCGTTGCCCCCCAGATGAAAAAGCGCTGATAAGGCATCGTGTAGAACGTGCGCCGGCCGAGTTCCTGGGAAATCTCCACCGTACGCCGCTGATGATTCATGCCGTTCATCAGGAAAGCCAGCGGGACCTCGAAAATCTCGGCGACCTCGCGCGGATCGGGAACGACTTCAAACGGCGGCTTGATCAGCCCCGCCACGGGCGTGACGCGATAGCCGGTGCCGGTGAAATACTCCGGCAGGCTGCCGATGACTTCCACGTGGCTGCGCGCCAGGCCGATCTCTTCCTCGGTTTCGCGCAATGCGGTATCGACCGGCGAGGCATCGCTCAGTTCGGTGCGTCCGCCCGGAAAGCTGATCTGGCCGGCGTGATCCTTCAGATCGGCGGTGCGCTGCGTGAACAGCAGCGTCGGCCCCTCTTCCCGCATCACGATGGGCATCAACACCGCCGCCGGCCGCGGCGCACCGGCCATCACACGCATGCGTTGCTCTTCGTTGATCTCGGGCGTCCAGGGTTGCGGATTGGCAAAGCGTTGACGCAGCCAATCTTCCCGCATGCGCTCGGCATCCAGAGACGCCTCGCCCGCGATGGACTCTATCGGAAGAATGAGGGGATCAAAACTGGCCAAGACCGTATCCTAGAAATGGAATACAAAAGGGCGTCCGAAGACGCCCTTTTGTTCATGCATATATCAAAGACTACGCGAAGATTACGCTTCAGCCTTGGCAGTGCCGCGGCGGTTAGGCAACTTCTCTTTGATACGCGCCGACTTACCGGAACGTTCACGCAGATAGTACAGCTTCGCGCGACGAACGTCGCCGCGACGCTTGACTTCGATCGAAGCGATCAATGGCGAGTACAACTGGAATGTACGCTCAACGCCTTCGCCGGAAGAAATCTTGCGGACGATGAAGTTGGAGTTCAGACCACGGTTGCGACGCGAAATCACGACGCCTTCGTAAGCCTGGGCGCGCTTGCGCGTACCTTCGACCACGTTGACGCTGACGATGACGGTATCGCCTGGCGCGAAGTCAGGGATGTTCTTTGCGAGACGCGAGATCTCTTCTTGCTCTAATTGCTGGATCAGATCCATTTTTTACTCCAATAACCATCTTGCCGGCGCCTGCTGCATCGGCTTGAAGCCGCTGCTTGAAACCGATATATGCCCGGTAGAGGATGGGGATTTATCAACAGACTGCCTTCAGCGAACTTCCGGCCTTGCCTGCACTTTTGCTACAACTGCACTGCTACAAACTGCTCAAAAACTTTTCGTCCGACTTCGTCAGCAAACCATCCTGACGGGCCTTGACGATCAGATCGGGACGTTTTTTTGCGGTCGCTTCAAGCGCCCGCTCGCGCCGCCACTTCTCTATCTCCGCATGGTGCCCACCCATCAATACCGGCGGCACTGCTACGCCCTCATATTCTTCCGGACGGGTGTAATGCGGACAATCCAGCAAACCGTTCACAAAGCTGTCTTCGACCGCCGAAGAACCGTCATTGAGCACGCCGGGCAACTGCCGGATCACTGCATCCATCAGCGCCATCGCGGGCAACTCTCCACCCGACAAGACGAAATCGCCGAGGCTGATTTCTTCGTCGACATGGCTGTCGAGCAAACGCTGATCAATCGCTTCATAACGACCGCACAACAGCACCACACCTGAATCTTGCGAAAATTGCATGACGCGTTGATGCGTCAGCGGCTTGCCTTGCGGCGACAGGTACACGACGCGCGGTGCGGGCAAACCCAGTTCGACCTGCCGCTGCTTTGCCGCCGCCAGCGTCTGCTGCAAAGGCTTGGCCAGCATCACCATCCCAGGACCACCGCCATAAGGCCGGTCATCGACTGTGCGGTGATTGTCCGTTGTGAAATCACGCGGATTCCATAACGACAACGCCCATTTCTTTTGCTCGTACGCACGGCGCGTTACACCGGACTGCGTCAAAGCGGAAAACATTTCGGGGAAAAGCGTGACGACATCAAATTGCATTCGGCACTTTCTCCAATGCTGCCGGCATCACAGACTGGATTGCCGGCTTAATAGTCCAGTCCCCAATCAACGACCATTTTTTTCTCAGCCAAAGTCACGGACTTGACGAATTGGTCGACGTAAGGAATCAGGATTTCTGTTGCAGCCTTGCCATCGGCAGCCTCGGCCGGGCTTTGTGCAGGAGCAACGCGCAGGATGGGGTGTGCCCCGTTGTCCATCAGATCGCTCACTACGCCCAGGGACTCGCCCTGCAAGTTCTCAACCGCCAGGCCGATCAGATCGACCCAGTAAAATTCATCGTCGGACAACGCAGGAAAATGGCTACGCGAAATCTGCACCACGGCGCCCTTGAGCGCTTCAGCACCTTCACGACCCGCCACTCCCATCAGCTTCGCCACCACATCACCGCTGTGGTACTTGGACTGCATCATCTCGACATCGCGCAATTCCGGCTTGTCCAGCCACCAGGTTTTTGCGCTCAGCAGTGCATCCGCATCTGCCGAATAAGGTTTGACTCGCACCCAGCCCTGAATACCATAAGCACCAGAGACATAACCGACCGTCACCAGATCCGAAGGAACGGTAACGCCTGATTGTATTGTGCGTGACAAACCTGTCTTACTATCGCTGCGAAACTAAAAAGCGACTGCGATTAAGCAGCGGCCTTCTTGCCTGCTTCGCTGACCAGGCGAGCAACTGTCGGCGACAATTGTGCGCCGGTGCCTTGCCAGTGAGCCAGACGGTCCTGAGCGATACGGAAGGACTCTTCCTTGCCGGATGCAACCGGGTTGTAGAAACCCAGACGCTCGATGAAACGACCATCGCGGCGATTGCGCGAATCAGTTGCAACGATATTGAAGAACGGGCGCTTCTTGGCGCCTCCACGAGCTAAACGAATAACGACCATAATGGTTCCAAAAAGTGTTCGAACACGGAAAAGACGACGATTATAGCCGAAATGTCAGCCAAACGGCAAGTTCAATGCCAGGCAAGCGCCGTGTCCATCCAAGCGGGCCGGAACGACCCATTTCGCTTACCAGCCGATTACATGCCGGTTTTATTCACTTTACCTCGCAGAACCTCGTTCGCGGAGCAAGTTTCCACGGCTATACTAGCCGCAGTTTTTTTACAACACTGTAGTGCTTCGTACTGCAGCCAACCGCGTCTTTGCCTTCAAGAAATTAACTTAATGACAATTCCGCACAAGAACAAGACCTTCACCACCTTCATCGCAGCCGTCACCGGCGGCATCGGCCTGCATCGGTTTTATATGTATGGGCGCAAGGACATCTTCGGCTGGCTGCATGCGGCCACCCTGCCGGTTTCTGCATTGGCCATCTTGATTTTCAGCAATTCCCAGCCCCTGTTCATGGGAATGCTCTTTGTACTCTCGGTTTTGTGCGGCTTCCTGGAAGCGCTCGTCATCGGCCTGACGCCGGATGAAAAATGGGACGCCAGACATAATCCGGCATCCGGCAAGAAATCGGAGTCGCACTGGGTGCTGGCGCTGATTCTGGTGCTGACGCTCGGTGTCGGCGCCATGTCGGTGATCGCCTTGCTGGCGCGCAGCTTCGATTTGCTGTTCACCGGCGGCGCGTACGGCTGATACCTTTACTGCACAGGATATTTGAAGTACGAACGACCACGGACTTGCCGGATCGCTCCGGCAAGTCCGGCTGAATCAGAACTGCGCTTCCGTCAACGCCATGACGCCGGCGCTGCCTTCAATAATCGAAGCGCGCAAGGATGACGCCTGGGTCAGCACGTGATCCGCATAGAAACGCGCCGTCGCGATCTTGGCCTTGTAAAACTGCGCATCGCCCTCGCCCGCCTTGAGCTTGTCCACCGCCACCAGGGCAGCCCGCGCCATCTGCCATCCACCCAGCACCACGCCCGCCAGCTTCAGGTAAGGCACGCTGCCCGAGAACACGCCTTTGATATCGGTCTTGATGTTGGCGACAACATAATTGACCACGTCGTCCAACGCGCGTGCGCCGTCGACCAGGCGCTTGCGGATCGCTTGCAGATCGTCGCCGAATTCTCCGGCCGCTGCAGCGGCAGACAAGGCGGATTCCGTCTTGTGAATCTGGGCAATGAGGCCCTTGGCAACTGCGCCGCCGTCACGCGCCGTTTTGCGTCCGACCAGATCGTTGGCCTGAATCGCCGTCGTACCTTCATAAATCGCCAGGATGCGCGCATCGCGGTAATACTGTGCGGCGCCGGTTTCTTCGATGAAGCCCATGCCGCCATGCACCTGCACGCCGGTTGACGTCACGTCGATCGACAACTCCGTCGACCAGCCTTTGACGACAGGCACCAGATATTCGTAACACGCCTGATTGGCCTTGCGCGTCGCTTCATCCGGATGATGATGACCAGCGTCTGAAGCAGCCGCAGCCACGTAAGCCAACGCGCGCGCGGCTTCCACTTGCGAGCGCATCGACATCAGCATGCGACGCACGTCCGGTTGGTGAATGATGGTGACCGCGCCGGCTGAACCTGCCAGATCGCGCGATTGCACGCGATCCTTCGCATAGGCCACCGCCTTCTGGTAGGCGCGCTCGGCGACGCTGATGCCTTGAATGCCGACCGCGAAACGCGCCGCATTCATCATGATGAACATGTATTCGAGACCGCGGTTTTCTTCACCGACCAGCGTGCCGACGGCGCCGCCGTGATCGCCGAACTGCAGCACAGCGGTCGGGCTGGCCTTGATGCCCAGCTTGTGTTCGATGGAGACGCAGTGCACGTCGTTGCGCTCGCCCAGCGAACCGTCCGGCTTGACCAGGAATTTCGGCACGATGAACAGCGAAATACCCTTCACGCCTTCCGGCGCATCCGGCGTACGCGCCAGCACCAGATGGACGATGTTCTCGGCCATGTCGTGCTCACCGTAGGTGATGAAAATCTTGGTGCCGGAAAGCTTGAACGTACCGTCACCCTGCGGCACCGCGCGCGTGCGCACCAGCGCCAGGTCGGAACCGGCTTGCGGCTCGGTCAGGTTCATCGTACCGGTCCACTTGCCGGAGATGAAATTAGTCAGGTAGGTATTCTTTTGCTCGTCGGTACCGGCCGTCATCAGCGCTTCGATGGTGCCGTCCGTCAGCAATGGGCACAAAGCAAACGAGAGGTTGGCCGAGTTGAGCATTTCGATGCAAGGCGTCGCCACCAGCTTGGGCAAGCCCTGTCCACCGAACTCGACGGGATGCTGCACGCCCTGCCAACCGGATTCGCCGAACTGCTTGAAGGCTTCCTTGAAGCCCTTGCTGGTCGTCACCGTGCCGTCGCTCCAGAAACTTGGATCCTTGTCGGCGGAATGATTGATCGGCGCCACGACCTCGCCGCAAAATTTTGCATTCTCTTCGAGAATCGCTTCGACGGTTTCCGGTGTCGCATCTTCACAATTGGGCAATGCGTTGACTTCCGACAATCCTGCCAGTTCGTTCATGACGAACAGCATATCTTTCACTGGTGCGACGTAGCTCATCTCCGACTCCTGATTCCTTGTTGTATACGCAAATACGCAATCTCTTGTTGCGCTCAGCGCTTTTGCAACCTTTGCAACGCTTCTGTAATGCTTGAAATTATTCGGCCCCGTCAAACTGGCGGGGCCGTTTTTTGGATTAACCCAGTTGCTTGACCAACTCAGGCACGACTTCGAACAAGTCGCCGACGATGCCGTAGTCCGCCACCGAGAAGATCGGTGCTTCTTCATCCTTGTTGATCGCCACGATCACCTTGGAATCCTTCATGCCGGCCAGATGTTGGATCGCGCCGGAAATACCGACGGCGATATACAGCTGCGGCGCCACGATCTTGCCGGTCTGGCCGACTTGCCAGTCGTTCGGCACATAGCCGGCGTCGACCGCCGCACGCGATGCTCCCATGGCGGCGTTGAGCTTGTCCGCCAGCGGTTCGAGGATCTTGAAGCTTTCCGACGAACCCATGCCGCGGCCACCGGAAACGATGATCTTGGCGGCCGTCAGTTCCGGACGATCCGACTTGGCCACTTCGCGCGAGACGAAGCTGGACTTGCCGGAGTCGGCGACTGCCGCCAGCGATTCCACTGCGGCGTTGCCGCCGGCAGCGGCTGCGTCAAAACCTGTCGTACGCACGGTGATGACCTTGATGCCGTCGGTCGATTGCACAGTGGCGATCGCGTTGCCGGCGTAGATCGGACGCTCGAAAGTATCGGCGCTGTCGACCTTGGTGATTTCGGAAATCTGCGCCACGTCCAGCCTGGCGGCCACGCGCGGCAGGATGTTCTTGCCGTAGGCGGTTGCCGGCGCCAGGATGTGGGTGTAATCCTTGGCGATGGCCAACGCCTGCTCGGCAACGTTTTCGGCCAGGCCATCGGCGAATTGCGGCGCGTCGGCCAGCAAGACCTTCGACACGCCGGCGATTTGCGCGGCGGCATCGGCGGCGGCCTTGGCGTTGTGGCCGGCGACCAGGATGTGGACGTCGCCGCCTGCCTGCAGTTGCGTGTGTACTGCGGCGGTGACGGTATTCAATGTGCTGCCCTTGAGGCTGGCATTGTCGTGTTCTGCAATGACGAGTGCGGTCATGTTGTCTCTTCCTTAGATGACTTTGGCTTCGTTTTTGAGTTTCGCAACCAGGGTTGCGACGTCAGGCACCTTCACGCCCGCGCTGCGCTTCGGCGGCTCGGCGACTTTCAGCGTCTTGACGCGCGGCGCGACGTCGACGCCCAGGTCTTCCGGCTTGACGATGTCCAGAGTCTTCTTCTTGGCCTTCATGATGTTCGGCAACGTGACGTAGCGCGGCTCGTTCAGGCGCAAGTCGGTGGTGACGATGGCAGGCAAAGTCAGCGCCAGCGTTTCCAGGCCGCCGTCGACTTCACGGGTGACCGACACCTTGCCGTCTTCCAGCACGACCTTGGACGCGAACGTCGCTTGCGGCCAACCCAGCAATGCCGCCAGCATCTGGCCGGTCTGGTTGGAGTCGTCGTCGATGGCTTGCTTGCCGAGGATGATCAGTTGCGGC
Organism: Herbaspirillum sp. CF444; assembly: GCF_000282135.1. Classification (GTDB taxonomy): domain Bacteria; phylum Pseudomonadota; class Gammaproteobacteria; order Burkholderiales; family Burkholderiaceae_D; genus Herbaspirillum. The sequence continues at coordinate 108,469 of NZ_AKJW01000059.1, read as the reverse complement.
TGTTCCTTGTCCGCCAACGCCTTCAACAACTTGGCCACGGCCAGCGGTTGCAGGTCCAGATCGGCGGCGGTTTCCACCAGGATGCCGCGGTCGGCACCGATCGCCATCGCGGTACGCAGGGTTTCCTGGCATTGCGTGACGCCGCAAGACACGGCGATCACTTCGGTGACCTTGCCGCCTTCTTTCAGACGCGTGGCTTCCTCCACCGCGATTTCGTCGAAGGGGTTCATCGACATTTTGACGTTGGCGATGTCCACACCGCTACCGTCGGATTTGACGCGTACTTTGACGTTGTAATCTACTACCCGCTTGACGGGGACTAATACTTTCATCGCCTGGTCCTTGGAAAAAACGAATTGACGTAAACGTTAACTGAACGGTGATTATAAAAGCAAAAGCGGGGCAAAAACTGGACACCGCTCAAATTTAGCACGATCGTTCTTTTTAATGTGTGAAGCATACACACTAAATCGCCGCAGCGAAAGTCCCCCGATACGCTTTTTGAATGATTTTCCGAAGCGCATCCGGCAAGATGAAATCCGCCGGATGCGATTGCTGCATGAAGGCTAAACAGCCAGATGCTTCGGTTGTGCGCCGCGCAACCCGTTGATCAGATTCTGTACCGCCAATTCAGCCATGGCGCGCCGTGTCTCATGCGTGGCGGAGCCGATATGCGGCAGCGCCACCACGTTGGGCAGTTGCAGCAAAGGAGAGTCCGCCGACAGCGGTTCCTTCTCGAAAACGTCGAGCCCTGCGCCGTAGATCGTCTTTTGCCTCAAGGCATCGATCAGCGCCGCTTCGTCGACGATCTTGCCGCGCGAGGCATTGATGAAAATCGCACTCCGCTTCATCAGCGCGAACTCCTGCGCGCCGATCGTGCGCTCGGTTTGCGGCGTCAACGGCAACATCGGACAAACGAAATCGGCCTGCCGGAACAACTCTTCGCGCGAAACATAGCTCGCCGCCAGTTCCTTTTCCGCATCAGGGTTGGGCCGGGTGTTGTGATAGATGATCTTCATGCCGAAACCGTGATGCGCGCGACGCGCGACGGCACTGCCGATGCGCCCCATGCCCAGCATGCCGAGCGTCTTGCCATGCACGTTCACGCCGAACAGCGACTCGCCGATGCTGCCCGTCCACTTGCCGGCCTTGACGAGTTCGGCCAGCTCCACGATGCGGCGCGCGCTGGCAAGGATCAGTGCAAAGATCGCGTCCGCCGTCGCTTCATTGAGCACCCCGGGGGTATGCGCCAGCATCAGGCCGCGTTTGCGGAAGTAATCCAGGTCAAAATTATCGACGCCGACCGAAATCGTGGAGGCGATCTTCAATTGCGGCGCAGCATCCAGCATGTCGCTGGTGATCGGCAGACTGGCGCCTATCATGCCGTGCGCCGTCCCGAGCGCCGCGATGAATTGCTCCCGGTTACCGGCGTTGATGCCGTCGAAGCTGGTGACATTGAATTCCGCCCCCAGCCGCTCCAGAAGATCCCCAGGCAAGGACTTGTACACGACGACATGCTGTTTCATTGCAGATTCTCTATATAACCCGTTAAACAGAAGCGGCATCCAGCTGCGCGCGCGTCGGCAAACCTTCCATATCCCCCACGACCTGGATCGCAAAGGCGCCGATGCGGTTGCCGCGCATGACGGCCTCGGACATCGTCAGCCCTTCCAGCAAACCGCTGATCACGCCAACCGCAAAACCATCGCCGGCACCCACGGTATCGACCACCTCTTTTACCCTGACGCCGGTCACAACGCCCTCTTCGACGGCATTGCGGAAATACGCGCCCTCCGCGCCCAGCTTGATCACCACCTGCTTGACGCCCTTGTCCAGATAGAACGCGGCGATGTCGCGCGGCTCGCTGTAGCCGGTCAGAATCTTGCCCTCGCTCAGCCCCGGCAAAACCCAATCCGCCTTGAAGGCCAGTTCGTTGAGCTTCTGCGCCATCACTTCCTGAGATGGCCACAGCATGGGACGCAAATTGGGATCGAAAGAAATCGTCTTGCCTTTGGCACGCATGAAATCCAGCGCCTGATGGGCAAACGCCATCGTGCCGGCCGACAACGCCGCGGCAATTCCGGTGGCATGCAAATGACGCGCGCCGCCGAAATAGGATTCGTTGAAATCGACCTGCGACAAATGGCTGGCCGCCGAACCCTTGCGATAGTATTCAATCGCCGGGTCGGCGCCGTCGACGGCTTTCGCCTTGAGCTGAATCGCCGTACGGAACTCCATGTCGGTGGCGACGTGACTGACGTCCACGCCCTCTTGCGCCACGCGCTTGCGAATGAAGCGGCCGAAGGAGTCGTTGCCGACGCGGCTGACCCAGCCGACTTTCAGGCCAAGGCGCGACAGCCCGATGGCCACGTTGGTTTCGGCGCCGGCCAGGCGGCGCGTGTATTTTTCCACGTCGGCAAAGTCGCCGACTTCATCTGCGACAAACAATGCCAATGCTTCGCCGTACGTGACGACGTCCAGTTGTGCTTGCGTCATTTATTCTCTTTCTGATGGATTCCGATTGCGTCGGGCAAAAGATCTCGACAGGCAAAAAATTATGCCGATGCCAGCATCGCCACGTAATTGCGGGTCATTGCTTCCAGATCCTTGCCGATAATGGGGAATTCGATCGCCCGTTGCACGCCGCGTGGAAAATGCGAGAACAGGCGCCGCCACACGGCATCGTCCTCGTCCAGCGGTATCGCCTTGAGATTGCCCTTGTCGTTCCACACGCCCTTGCAATGCACGTATTGCACGTGCCCCGCCAGCGTACGCGCGGCCACCTCGGCATCAACGCCGCTCCAGCGCCAGTTGCCCATGTCGAAAGTCATGCCGACCGGCACGCCGGTGCCGGAACAGACCGCCAGGAAATTGGCGATCGATTCCAGCTTGCCGCCATGTTCGGTCTGGTCGTTCTCCAGCAACAACGGCACGGGAGCCTGCGCCACAAAGCGCGACCAGTCCAGCATGTTGCTGGACGGCGAAAAATGTCCCAGCGACACCTTCAGGAAACGCGACTGCAGTTGCTGCGCCTCGTCCATCACCTGATCCAGTTCGTCGCGCGCCAGCGAACCGTCCTTGCGGAACAATTCGATCGGCGCCGAATACACCGAGAACAACTTGTGCTTCACCAGCAAAGCGTGCAGCTCGTCGAAATCTGGTAATTCGACAAATAATTCACGGCGGATTTCCAAACCCGCCGCCCCTGCCGCCGCAACGATGGGGATCAGATGCGCATGGCCGACCTGGCGCACGAAATCTGCGCCATAGGCCGAAGCCGCGACCAATACCGGGGTTTTCATTTGATGTTGCCGGCGCCGACGAACTGGCGTGCTTCCGGCGTTTGCGGATCGGCGAAGAATTCCTTGGACGGACGCGCTTCCCATACCTTGCCCTGATGCATGAACACGGTGAGATCGGCGACGCGCCGGGCGAATTCCATTTCGTGCGTGACGAGCAACATAGTCATTCCTCCTCGAGCGAGTTCTTCCATGACTTTCAGCACTTCCTGCGTCAGCTCCGGGTCCAGCGCCGACGTGACTTCATCGAACAACATGACTTGCGGCTCCATCGCCAGCGAGCGCGCAATCGCCACGCGCTGCTGCTGGCCGCCGGACAACTGTTCCGGATAAGCATCGCGCTTGTGATCGAGGCCGACTTGCTGCAACACCTTGATCGCCGTTTCGCGCGCTTTTTCGGTTGCGACTTTCTTGACGATGCGCGGCGACAGCATGACGTTCTCTTCCACCGTCAGATGCGGGAACAGATTGTAGTGCTGGAACACCATCCCGACATCCTTGCGCAACTCGATCAGATGCTCATGTTTTGCGGTGAGCTTGTGACCGGCAACGGTGATGCTACCACCATCAATGCTCTCCAAACCGTTGATGCAACGCAGCATCGTACTTTTTCCCGAACCGCTGCGTCCGATGACGGCAATGACCTGCCCGCGCTCTACGGACAACGATATCCCATTCAAGACCTGGTTGCTGCCAAAGCTCTTGGTGATGTTCTCGATCTCAACGATGGGCATGTAATTTCCTTTCTAGGGCAAAACTGAAGCGCGACAACGGATAGCAGAAGATGAAATAAATCGCTGCAACAATCGGGAATACGAGGAAGGGCTGGAAAGTCGCGTTGCTGACGAGCTTGCCCGCCTGCGTCAACTCCACCAGACCGATAATGGAAGCGATCGACGTGTTCTTGACGATCTGCACCAAGAAGCCCACCGTCGGCGGCAGCGAAATACGCACCGCCTGCGGCAGGATCACGTAACGCAGCTGCTGCCAGCGCGTCATCGCCAGCGCAGTGGAAGCTTCCCACTGCGGCACCGGCACGGCTTCGATGCAACCGCGCCAGATTTCACCGAGATAGGCGCTGGTGTAAATCGTCATCGCGATCGTTGCAGCCACCATCGGCGGCAGCTTGAAGCCGTAGATCGCTAGTCCGTAGAACGACAGGAACAGGATGATCAGCACCGGCGTGCCCTGGATGATCTGGATGTACACCGCCGACACGGTGCGCAGGACCTGCAGGTGCGAAGTGCGCATCAGCGCGACAACGAAACCTGCCGCCCCGCCGACGATGAACGCCAGCACCGACAACAGCACCGTCCAGCGCGCGGCTTCCCACAAGAAGACAAACTGGTCCCAGGAAAATTCGGCAATCATCGGTTCCCCCTTGGCCGCGCTACGCCAAGACGGCGGCGGCGTTTGAATACAACCAGACCGATGAGCCAGAAACTGAGGCGGAACAGCAGCGCCAGCAGAATGTAGAGCACCATCACGATCAGGTAAATTTCGAAGCTGCGGAAGGTTTCCGCATCGAGCAGGTTGGCGCTCGCCGTGAGCTCTTCGGCGGAAATCGCCGACACCACGCTGGAGGCCAGCATCATCAGCGTGAACTGACTCGCCAGGGCCGGATAAACCTTCTCCAGCGCCGGCGTCAGCACCACGTGGCGAATCACCTGCCAGCGCGTCATCGCCAGCGCCTGCGCCGCTTCGATCTGCGAAGGATGGACCGCCATCATGCCGGCGCGCACGATCTCGGTGGAATACGCCCCGAGATTGACCGTCATCGCCACCAGCGCGGCGATATTGGCATCGACCTGCACGCCCGCAGCGGGCAAGCCGAAAAAGATGATGAACAACTGCACCAGGAAAGGCGTGCTGCGGATCAGCTCCACATAGGACGTGACCGCAAAACGGGCCGGCGCCGAACCGTGAATGCTCACGATCGCCCCGAAAATACCCACCGCCAAACCGCAGATCATCGACAGCGCACTGAGCCGGATGGTGAGCAGCGCTCCCCACAACAGCTGGTCCATGTGCTGAAAGATGAACGCAAACTGAAAATCATAAGACATCGTCTACTCCTTGCCGATGCGCCGAACCGCCATGAAGTTGCAACGGTCGGCGGAAACATCCGGATCACGGTTGGCGACAAATGGCCACCGACGCCTGTCAATAACTTGTCGTTCCGGCGAAAGCCGGAACCCAGCGACGTTGGCGGCTGCGACGAACTTGCCGATCGCCTGTTCACGACACTGGGTCCCAGCTTTCGCTGGGACGACGTGCTGTTAAATTCGCAGACTGGATCGAGATCCGGATTCGTTAAACGTTTCTTAAAATACCGGCAGGTTCGGCAGCGGCGAGCCCGCCCACTTGCGCGAGATCGCATCCAGTTCGCCGTTCAGCTTGACGTAATAGATGAAGTTGTTGAGCCATTGCTGCAGGTCGAAAGCGCCTTTACGCACGGTCATCGAGTTCGGTTGCACCGAGTACGGGAACTTCACGTCGATCTTGCCGGCGCCGCGCGTCTTCACGATTTCGTTGGCCATGGTGTTCGGGATCGAGATCGCATCGACCTGGCCGCTCAACAGAGCCTGCGTCACGGTCGAGTCGTCTTCAAAGCGGACCAGCACGGTGCCGGCAGGCGCCAGACGCGTCAGTGCCGTATCGTTGGTGCTGCCGCGCGAAACGCCGACTTTCTTCTTGACCAGATCGTTCAGCGTCTTGAACTTGGAACCGACCGGACCGACGATGGACAACTCAAAGCCGCTGTAAGGAATCGTGAACATGACCGATTTGGCGCGTTCAGGCGTCGGCGCCAGTGTCGCCACCAGGAAATCGACCTTGCCGGACTCCAGCGCGGGGATACGTGCCGGCGGCACCAGCGGCACGATTTCCACCGACAGGCCCAGATACTTGCCGATCAGGTTGGCAACGTCGACGTCGTAGCCGATCGGTTCGCCCTTGGCGTCGACGCTGCCGAACGGCGGCGTGCCGCTGACGACGCCGATGGTGACCTTGCCCTTCTTGATCAGGTCGGCCACGGTTTGCGCGCTGGCGCTGACGGCTGCGCCGGCGGCGCAGGCCGCAACCAGGGCCAGCGCGGCGAATTTGGTGCTGAACAGTTTTTTGATGCTCATGACTTGTCTCCTTTTTTGCGCATCGCCCCGGATAGAAGCAACTTGCAAACATCCTCAATAAATGGCTTGCGCCCTCTTCACTGCGTCTCTTCTTTACAGCTTATTTTTCAGTTTGTTTTTGCTTATGTTTTTATATCGGGCTGCGTTGCCTTGCCGTCCGATTCTTCTGTGCAGTTCTGCATCGCTCGTGCAGTCCTTGTCTCTGGTATCGGTTCCAGAATCGTTAAAAAATACTATCTCTCGTTGCTGCGCTCGTAGCTCCAGCCTGACTTGAACCGCGCAAAATCAGGCGGCCGTCCAACAGGATTTCGCGGCGCGGCGCGCGCTCTCCATGGATGCGCGCAAGCAGACGTTCAATCGCGGCAAAACCGATCTCATACGTCGGCTGCTCGATCGTGCTGATGCCGCTGCCCACCAGCGGCGACCACGACAACTCGTCGAAACACAGCAAGCCGATGTCTTCGGGAAAACGCAACTTCATGCTTTGCAGCGCCAGCGCAATTTGCAATGACACCATGCCGTTGCCGGCCAGAATCGCCACTTTTCCTGCGCCACGTTTTGCCTTTCGGCGCTTCAGGAAATCCTGCAGCATCGCAGCAACGTGACCGGGTTGATCAATGTGCACTTCCAGCGTTTCGCCATGACTGGCGGGCTTTTCAGCCAGCGCCTGCAGGAATCCCGCTTGCCGCCCCTGACGCGAACTGACGCCATACAGAGGCTGCACCACCAGCCCGATATCGGTATAGCCGCTCGCCAGCAAATGTTCGGTCGCCATGCGCGCCGCCCTGACGTTGTCGAGTCCGACCAGATCGAAATCGCAGCCGTCGATGCGCCGGTCCAGCAACACCACCGGAAACGCCACGCGCCCCAACTCCTTCAACGGCGTGACATTGCGTCCTTGCGTATTGAACAGCAGACCTTCCACGCTGTACGAATGCAGCGCCGCCAGCGATTGCTGCTCGCGCTTCTCGTCATTGCCCGTGTTACATAACATCAGCGTATAGCCGTGCTCTTGGCAGGCTGCTTCGGCGCCGTTCAGCACGGCGACCGAATACGGATTCAGGATATCCGCCACCAGCATTCCGATGAGCCGCGTGCGTCCGCCTTTGAGCCCGCGCGCCATCTGGCTGGGCTGATAGCCGAGCCGGGCGATCGTGCTGCGAATCTGTTCGCGCAAGTGCTCCGACAACGCATCGAGCTCGCCGCCGAGATACCGGGAAATACTGGTCTTCGACACACCCGCCTCGCGCGCGACCTGGGCAATCGTCACCCTGCCCGCGCCAACGCTGCGCGTGTGCTGCATATTGGATTTTTGTCTCACTCTACCTGCCAAATCGTTGATTGTTATCTAGCGATACATCTGCTGATTTGCCTGCGGGTTCCCAGGTTTCTATTTTTTATGCGAATCTTTGGAACCGGTTCCAAGATAGCAGCGCAAAAATCCTTTTGCAAACTATTTCACATGAAAATTTTGATGAAAAAGGATGAACGGAAAAGGCCGTGACGCATAAATATGCGCGTCAGGAAATTGGTGCAGAGCGGCATTTCAAATCCTAAATACCCGCTTTGCGATACCGCTTCTGAGAATGGAAAACACGTATGCTGCCTCGCCGCAAATCGTCATTGCAAGCAAGAGGCTGCAAGACAATCAGGCCGGCTGCAAATCGGCGGCATGCGACTTCACCGTCACCAGCACGATCTCACTGAGTTCCGAACCGCCCTCTTGCTCGACGTATTCCAGCAAGGCGCGGCGCATGCGGGGTTCCCAGAAGCGTTTGAGATGCGCCGCCAGATCATGCTCCGCCTGCGCGCGGTCAGGCATGGTGGAGAAGAAAGCGCCGATCTGGTTTGCCATCTTGATCAGGTGCGGGAGGTTCATGATGTGTCGTCTCGTATGGGAATATTGTTGTCAGGTCAGACGATGCGGCCCTGCATAGACGACATGTCCTTGCCGGCGCACGAAACCGATCAGCGTTACGTCGGTTTCCTTGGCCAGGCGGATCGCCAGTGCGGTCGGCGCCGAAATCGCGGCAATGAAACCGATGCCGACGGTGGCCGCCTTTTGCACCATTTCATAACTGGCGCGGCTGGTGATGATGACCGCGCCCGCCGAAAAATCCTGCCGGTCTTCCGCCAGCGCGCCAATCAGTTTGTCGAGCGCGTTGTGGCGCCCGACGTCTTCGCGCACCAGCTTGATCTTGCCGTCACGGCCCAACCATGCGGCCGCATGCGTGGCGCCGGTCTGTTGCTGCAATTGCTGTTGCGCCTGCATGGCCTCCAGCGCGGCATGCAGCGTGTCGGCGGAAAAGCGCAGCGCGTCGGCTTGCACCGCCGCCGGATGGCGCACGGCCTGCTCCAGCGTTTCCGCACCACATAAACCGCAGCCGGTGCGACCGGTCAGGTTGCGCCGCTTTTCCTTCAGGGCGACGAAGCGCTCGGTGGCGACATTCATCTGCACCTGAATACCTTCCGCGCCCGGTACGATGTCGCAATCGTAGAGTTCGCTCCGGTCGGCAAGTATGCCTTCGGTCAATGAAAAGCCCAGCGCAAAGTCTTCCAGATCGGCCGGCGTCGCCATCATCACGGCGTGCGAGATGCCGTTGTATTCGAGCGCGATCGGCACCTCTTCGGCGACGACGTCGGCGACGACTTCACGTTGGCCGTCGCGCCACTTCTCCACCTCGACCCGCGCCGCCGTGACGAATTCCGTGTCTGCCGACGATGGGATAGGACATGCATTCATTGCTGATCTTCTTTCAAACCTGTTTTCTACCATTCAAAAAAACAAAACACGGCAAAACAATCCATGTCGTCCCAGCGCACGCTGGGACCCAGTGTCGTCAGCGCAGCATCAACTACCTGATAACGACGCTGGGTCCTGACTTTCGTCAGGACGACGGCTTGAATTCATTTCGTTACCAACGGCTCGGTACTCGCCTTCTCGCCTTTCAACAAACCGAGCTGTTCGCGATTGAACTGTTCGTAATGCTGCTGCCATTCGGACGGCTGCGATACCGGCAGGACCTGCACCGCCGTCACCTTGTATTCCGGACAGTTGGTCGCCCAGTCCGAGTTGTCGGTGGTAATCACGTTGGCGCCCGACTCGGGGAAGTGGAACGTGGTGTAGACCACTCCCGGCTGCACCCGCTCGGTCACCGTGGCGCGCAACACCGTCTGCCCGGCGCGCGATTCAATGCCTACCCAGTCGCCTTCGCGCACGCCGCGATCTTCGGCATCGTGCGGATGGATTTCCAGGCGATCTTCATCGTGCCACTGCGAATTCTCGGTACGGCGCGTCTGGGCGCCGACGTTGTATTGCGACAGGATGCGGCCGGTGGTCAGGATCAGCGGATAACGCTGCGTCACCTTCTCGTCGGTGGCGAAGTACTGTGTATTGAGGAACTTGCCCTTGCCGCGGATGAAGCTGCCGATGTGCATGATCGGCGTGCCTTCCGGCGCGGCTTCGTTGCATGGCCACTGGATGCTGCCGAGGCGCTCCAGCTTGTCGTAACTGACGCCATGGAAACTCGGCGTCAGGGCCGCGATCTCGTCCATGATTTCCGACGGATGATTGTACGGCATCGGGTAGCCGAGTGCTTCGGCCAGCGCCACCGTGACTTCCCAGTCGGACTTGCCCGACTTCGACGGCATCACCTTGCGCACGCGCGAGATGCGGCGCTCGGCGTTGGTGAAGGTGCCGTCCTTTTCGAGGAAGGACGAACCGGGCAGGAAGACGTGCGCGTACTTGGCGGTCTCGTTGAGGAACAAATCCTGCACCACGATGCATTCCATCTCCTGCAAGGCGGCGGCAACGTGCTGGGTGTTCGGATCGGACTGGACGATGTCTTCGCCTTCGCAATACAGTCCCTTGAAACTGCCGTCGAGCGCAGCATCGAACATGTTGGGGATGCGCAGGCCCGGCTCGGGATTGAGCGTCACGCCCCAGGCCTGCTCGAATTGCGAGCGCACCGTCGAATCCGAGATATGGCGATAACCCGGCAGTTCATGCGGGAACGAGCCCATGTCGCAGGAGCCCTGCACGTTGTTCTGGCCGCGCAGCGGATTGACGCCGACGCCTTCGCGGCCGACGTTGCCGGTGGCCATCGCCAGGTTGGCGATGCCGATCACCATGGTCGAACCTTGCGCATGTTCGGTCACGCCCAGACCGTAGTAGATCGCGCCGTTGCCGCCGGTGGCGAACAAACGCGCGGCGCCGCGCAACTCTTCCGCCGGCACGCCGCACACTTCGGCCATGGCTTCCGGCGAGTTGTCCGGACGCAGCACGAACTCTTTCCATTGCTCGTAGGACTTCACGTCGCAGCGTTCGCGGATGTATTCCTCGCTTTGCAGGCCTTCGGACATGATCACGTGCGCCAGCGCGGTGATCACCGCGACGTTGGTGCCGGGACGCAGCTTGAGGTGATAGTCGGCCTGGACGTGCGGCGACTTGACCATCTCCGTGGTGCGCGGATCAATGACGATCAGTTTGGCGCCCTGGCGCAGGCGGCGCTTCATCTGCGAAGCAAACACCGGATGCGCCGACGCCGGATTGGCGCCGATGATCATGATGACGTCGGACTTCATCACGGAATCGAAAGTCTGGGTGCCGGCCGATTCGCCCAAGGTCTGCTTCAAGCCATAGCCGGTCGGCGAATGGCAGACGCGCGCGCAGGTATCGACGTTGTTGTTGCCGAAGGCGGCGCGCACCAGCTTTTGCACCAGGTAGGTTTCTTCGTTGGTGCAGCGCGACGAAGTGATGCCGCCGATGGAATCCTTGCCGTGCCTGGCCTGGATGCGACGGAATTCACTGGCGGCATAAGTGAGCGCTTCTTCCCACGACACTTCGCGCCATGGATCGCTGATCTTGCTGCGGATCATCGGCTTGGTGATGCGATCCTTGTGCGTCGCATAGCCCCAGGCGAAGCGTCCCTTGACGCAGGAGTGGCCGTGGTTGGCCTTGCCGTCCTTGTACGGCACCATGCGTACCACTTCGTTGCCCTTCATCTCGGCCTTGAACGAACAACCCACGCCGCAATAGGCGCAGGTGGTGACCTTGCTGTGCTCGGCCTGGCCCATCATGATCACGGTCTTCTCGGTCAGCGTCGCGGTCGGGCAGGCTTGCACGCAGGCTCCGCACGAAACGCATTCGGACTCCATGAAGCTGTCCATCTGCCCGGCCGACACGCGCGACTCGAAGCCGCGGCCGTTGATGGTCAGCGCGAAAGTGCCTTGCGTTTCTTCGCAGGCGCGCACGCAGCGGTTGCAGACGATGCATTTGGAGGGATCGTAGGTGAAGTAAGGATTGGATTCATCCTTCTTCATCTCGAGATGGTTGTCCCCTTCGTAGCCGTAGCGCACTTCGCGCAGGCCGACGGCGCCTGCCATGTCCTGCAGTTCGCAATTGCCGTTGGTCGGGCACGTCAGGCAGTCGAGCGGATGGTCGGAGATATACAGTTCCATCACGCCGCGCCGGATGTCGGCCAGCTTCGGCGTCTGCGTCTGCACCTTCATGCCCGCTTCGCACGGCGTGGTGCACGAGGCCGGATAACCCTTCATCTTGCGGCCGTCCTTGCCTTCGATCTCGACCAGGCACAGGCGGCAGGAACCGAAAGGTTCCAGGCTGTCGGTGGCGCACAGCTTGGGCACGTTGATGCCTGCTTCCACCGCCGCGCGCATGACCGAGGTGCCGGCCGGCACTGTGACCGCGACGCCGTCGATTTCCAGGGTGACTTCAGCTTCCGAGAGGCGCTCCGGCGTGCCGTAATCTGTTTCGTTGAGCTGGTTCATGACAACAACTCCTTGCTGAATGCGTAAGCGAATAAGGTTCAGGCGGCTTTTTCAGCCGGCGAACCAAAGTCTTCAGGAAAATGATTCAACGCCGACAGCACCGGATACGGCGTCAGGCCGCCCATGGCGCACAACGAACCGTTGAGCATGGTGTCGCACAGGTCGCGCAGCAGATGCACTTGCTGGGGACGATTGTCATTGGCAATGATCTTGTCGATCACCTCCACGCCGCGGGTCGAACCGATGCGGCATGGCGTGCATTTGCCGCAGGATTCGATGGCGCAGAACTCCATCGCATAGCGCGCCTGCTGCGCCATGTCGACGCTATCGTCGAACACCACCATGCCGCCGTGGCCGACCATCGCGCCGATGGCGGCGAAGGCTTCATAGTCCAGCGGCGTGTCGAGCTGTTGCTGCGGCATGTAGGCGCCCAATGGGCCGCCCACCTGCACCGCGCGGATCGGCCGGCCGTTGAGGGTGCCGCCGCCGAAGTCTTCCAGCAGCTGGCGCAGACTCAGGCCGAAGGCCTTCTCGACCAGACCGCCATGCTTGACGTTACCCGCCAGTTGAAACGGCAAGGTGCCGTGCGAACGGCCTACGCCATAGTTCTTGTAAAACGCCGCGCCGCGCGCCAGCACGACAGGCACCGTCGCCAGCGAGATCACGTTGTTGATCACGGTCGGCTTGCCGAACAAACCCTCCAGCGCCGGCAGCGGCGGCTTGGCGCGCACCACGCCGCGCTTGCCCTCCAGGCTTTCCAGCAAGGCGGTTTCTTCGCCGCAGATATAAGCGCCGGCGCCCATGCGCACTTCCAGCCGGAACGCTTTGCCCGAGCCGAGGATGTTGTCGCCCAGATAGCCGTTCTGGTTGGCCGTGGCGATCGCCTCGTTAAGCGCGACGATCGCGTGCGGATATTCGGAGCGCACGTAGATGTAGCCCTGCGTCGCGCCGACGGCGAGACCGGCAATCGACATGCCCTCGATCAGCACGAAAGGATCGTCCTCCATCACCATGCGGTCGGAGAAGGTGCCGGAGTCGCCTTCGTCGGCATTGCAGACGATGTACTTCTGCGCTGCTTGCGCGTTGGCCACCGTCTTCCATTTGATGCCGGTCGGGAACGCTGCGCCGCCGCGTCCGCGCAGGCCGGAGTCCAGGACTTCCTGCACGATGGCTGCGCCGTCCATGGCGATGGCGCGCCTCAGCCCCGCATAGCCTTCGTGCGCCAGATAGTCGTCCAGCGACACCGGATCGGTGATGCCGACGCGCGCAAAGGTCAGGCGCTCCTGATTCTTCAAGTAAGGAATTTCTTCGGTCAATCCTTGAGTCAATGCGTGCGAACCGCCCTGCAGGAAACCGGCGTCGAACAGCGCCGGCACGTCGGCAGGATCAACCGGGCCGTAAGCGACACGGCCTTGCGCGGTCTCCACTTCAACCATAGGCTCCAGCCAGAACATGCCGCGCGATCCGTTGCGCACGATGTCGATTTCAATACCACGCTTTTCCGCGTCGCCGGAAATCGCGGCGGCGACCTCATTGGCGCCCAGGGCAATGGCGGCGGAGTCGCGTGGAACGTAGACAGTCACAACACTCATGACGCACCTCGCTTGGCTTGCAGCAGGCGATCCAGCTTGTCGGCGCCGACGCGTGCATGCAGTTCGCCGTCGACCACGACATTCGGGCCGCAGGCGCACAGGCCCAGGCAATAGACAGGTTCGAGCGTAAACCGGCCATCGGCAGTGGTTTCGTGGAAAGCGCAACCGAGCGCTTTCTCGGCATGCTTCGCCAGCGCTTCGGAACCGACCGCCTGGCAGGCTTCGGCACGGCAAACCTGCACCACATGCCGGCCGGCAGGCTGCTGGCGGAAGTGATGATAGAAGGAAATCACGCCATGCACTTCCGCACGCGATACGTTCAGCGCATCGGCGATCATCGGCACCGCATCGGCCGGCACGAAGCCTACTGCGTCCTGAATGCCGTGGAGGATGGGCAGCATGGCGCCCGGCATGTGGCGGCGCGCGGCAATCACGTCCCTGACTGCGCCGACGTCGAAAGGCTGTTGTCTGTTCATTGTTCCATCTCCTGCTGAACTGCGGTCCGGCCCCGGTTTGTACTTTTTATCTGGCCGGGCCATGGAAAAATACGCCTAGTCTCGTCGCCGGATCTTTATCGGGACGAAACGGCGGCGTAGCTGCAATGCTTTATTACGCCCTGCCGACAACAAGCCGGCGGCGATGGATATGACGATCCCTGCCTGCACAAACGGCATGGCAAAGCTCAAAAACCGGGGAAAGAAGATACTGCAGAGCGCGACTGCAAGGACTGCAGCGACAAAGATGAGGCAAACAATCAGAGGTGCAGGCGCTGCGCTGAAGAGCGTCGCGGCACGCTGTCCGATCGATGGATGATCTAGCGATTTCATGTTCTCCCTGCCTGTCAAAATGCATCGGGTTGGACCAGAACACTACGGGGTAAAACCAGCTGCCGCGGAGTCGTTGCTCTCACGGCAGCCTTGCTGCTTTACTTGCTGCTTTACTTGCTGCTTTAACTTCCAAGCTGCTTGCCTACAAATTACTTGAACAACACCGCAGTTTTTTGCAGCGTCAGGGCAACGCCCCACACCAGAGGAATACCGACTGCCAACCATGCTGCACCGATCAGCGCAGGATTGCCGCCGCGGCCGACTTGCGACAGCTCGGCGTCCGACAACGTTGCAGTGTTATCCGACGACGACTTCTCATGCGCCAGTTGCTTTTCGCGAGCCAGCTCTTCCGGCGTCATGAAATGCTTCGCAGCGACCGGGCGGACCAGCAGGTTGCAGATCAGACCCAGCACCAGCATGCCTGCCAGGATGTACATCGTGGTGTTGTAGACCTGGTCGCGCGGCATGCCCAGCGACAGCTGGTATTCACGCATGTAGTTCACAACGACGGGCCCCAGGATGCCGGCGGTTGCCCATGCAGTCAGCAGGCGACCGTGGATCGCACCGACCATTTGCGTACCGAACAAGTCAGCCAGGTAAGCAGGCACCGTTGCAAAACCGCCGCCGTACATCGACAGGATGATGCAGACTGCACCGACGAACAGCGCGATGCTGCCGGCTTTGGCCGACCATGGCAGGCTGACGTACAGGATGAAGCCGAGCACGAAGAAGATCACGTAAGTCATCTTGCGGCCGAAGAAGTCGGAGCACGACGCCCAGACAAAACGACCACCGATGTTGAACAGACTGATCAGACCGGTGAAGCCCGCGGCAATCGCCGCGATCGCCGCTTTTTGCTCAACCGACAGATCGCTGAAACCGACGTTCACACCCAACAAATGGCCGCCGAATACTTCCTGCAGCATCGGCGAAGCGATGCCGATCACGCCGATGCCGGCCGACACGTTCAGACACAGCACCAGCCACACCAGCCAGAACTGAGGAATGCCCCAGACCTTGCTCACGTGCACGTGGTTTTGGGTGATCATGGTGTTGGTGTTGGCAGCAACCGGCGGCGTCCAGCCTGCCGGCTTCCAGCCGCTCGGCGGAACACGGTAACCCAGGGCGCCGGCCATCATGAAGATGAAATAGATGACTGCCATCGCGACGAAGGTTTCCCATACGCCGACCGATGTCGGGGTAGCGAAGTGTTTCATCAGCTTGTCGGCCAGCGGGCTGCCGACCAGCGCGCCGCCGCCGAAGCCCATGATCGCCATGCCGGTGGCCATGCCGCGACGGTCCGGGAACCATTTGATCAGCGTCGACACCGGCGAGATATAGCCGAGACCGAGACCGACGCCGCCGATGACGCCCGACCCCAGCCACATGAGCCAGATCTGGTGGGTATAGACCCCGAACGCGGAAATCAGCAGACCGCCGCACCAGCATAATGCCGACACCACGCCGGCCTTGCGCGGACCGGCGCGTTCAAGCCAACCGCCCCAGATCGCGGCGGAAACGCCGAGCAGGACGAAGAACATGGTGTACATCCAGCCCAGCATGGAAATCTTCCAGTCGCAGGTAGTGGAGAACACCTGGTCGAAAAAGCCGCTGCCCGGCGCGCAGGCGATCGACTCCTTGATGCCGAGAGATTTGGACAAAGGCAGCCAGAATACGGAGAAACCGTAGGCCATGCCGATACACAGGTGAATTGCGAGTGCCGCCGGCGGAACCAGCCAACGATTGAAGCCAGGCTTGGCGATGGTGTGTTCCTTTTGCAGGAAATCGAAGGCCATTATTCCCTCCTTTTGATGTTGTAGAACGGCAATTATATGCAACCCGAAAGAATTCGGCTATTTATGCAAATATTTACCTATAGTTTTTATGTAGTACACGCTCTATTGCGAAGGTATCATTGAAATCCATCGCTCTCAATATGCTATTTATTTCATATTTATCATGTATAAAGTTCGCATCAAACCTCACTGGGAAATCGCTCACGGAGAAGAAGCCCCCCTCGACACGACCGAGTTGCTGAATCTGCTGACAGCGATCCAGCAGAGCGGATCGATCGCCAAAGGCGCAGAGCAGTTGCGGCACTCTTACCGTCATGCATGGGGTCTGCTGCGCACCTCGGAACAATTGTTCGGCCACAGCCTTATCGCGAGCGGCCGCGGTCGCGGCACTACCCTGACGCCGTTTGCGAGCAAATTATTATGGGCCGACCGCATGGTCAGCGCGCGCTTGTCGCCGACACTGGACAGCCTGGCCTCGGAATTGGAAATCGAACTGGGCAAAACCGTCGAAGGCAAATCCAAGACCGTGCGCCTGAACGCCAGCCACGGCTTCGCCGTCGCCGCCCTGCTCAATCAATTCAACCAGGCCAAGCTGCCGGTGGAAGTGCGCTATCGCCACAGCACCGACGCCGTGGCGGCATTGTCGCGCCAGGAATGCGACCTGGCCGGGTTCCACGTGCCGCTGGGAGAATTCGAAAAACCGGCCATCGCGACCTATGCCAAATGGCTCAACAAGCGCAGCGATTGCCTGATCCATCTGGCGGTGCGCAATCAGGGCCTGTTCGTCGCGCCCGGCAATCCCAAACAGATCCGCGATTTGTCCGACCTCACCCGCAGCGACCTGCGCTTCGTCAACCGCGAAGCCGGTTCCGGCACCCGCATGCTGCTGGAGCTGATGTTGGCCGGACAAGGCATCTCGCACAAGAAGATCAACGGTTTCGAAAACACCGAGTTCACGCACTCCGCGGTAGCAGCCTTCATCGCCAGCGGCATGGCAGATGTCGGCTTCGGCGTGCAGACGGCAGCGCAGCGTTTCGGCCTCGATTTCATCCCGTTGGTGCGCGAGCGTTATTTCTTTGCCCTGCCCACGGCCTCGCTCAACGATCCGCTGGTGCAGGCCGTGGTCAATATCCTGCAGTCGCCGGCGTTCCGCAACGTGGTTGACGATCTGGCCGGTTACGACGGCGCCGACACCGGCAAGATCCAGAGCCTGCAGGAAGCGTTCGGCTGAGTTTGACTGAGCCCCGAAACGCGGCAAGACGCAGCGCCGGCAATAACGGTATGATTTCCTTTTAAAGGAGAACGCACCGTGACCAGACATAAAGTAGCCGTGATCGCCGGCGACGGCATCGGCCAGGAAGTCATCCCCGAAGGCTTGCGCGCCGTCGACGCGGCGGCCAGGAAATTCGACATCGAGATCGAGTACACCCATTTCGACTGGGCCCACTGCGGCTACTATGCCCAGCACGGCAAGATGATGCCGGACGACTGGTTCGATCAGTTGAAGGGATTCGAAGCAATCTTCTTCGGCGCGGTCGGCTGGCCGGCCACGGTGCCGGATCACGTGTCGCTGTGGGGTTCGCTGCTGAAGTTCCGCCGCGAGTTCGACCTCTACGTCAACCTGCGCCCGGTGCGCCTGATGCCCGGCGTGCCCTGCCCGCTGGCCGGCCGCAAACCCGGCGACATCGATTTCTACGTCGTGCGCGAAAACACCGAGGGCGAATACTCTTCCATCGGCGGCCGCATGTACGAAGGCACCGACCGCGAAGTCGTGATCCAGGAATCGGTGTTCACGCGCCATGGCGTCGACCGCATCCTGAAGTACGCCTTCGACCTGGCGCAAAGCCGTCCGAAGAAGCACTTGACGTCCGCCACCAAATCCAACGGCATCGCCGTCACCATGCCCTACTGGGACGAGCGCGTCGAAGCCATGGGGAAAAACTACGGCGACGTCAAATGGGACAAGTACCACATCGACATCCTGACCGCGCATTTCGTGCTGAACCCGCAGCGCTTTGACGTGGTGGTGGCGCCCAATCTGTTCGGCGACATCCTGTCCGACCTCGGACCGGCCTGCGCCGGCACCATCGGCATCGCGCCGTCGGCCAACATCAACCCCGACCGCAAGATGCCGTCGCTGTTCGAGCCGGTACATGGCTCCGCGCCCGATATCGCCGGCAAGAACATCGCCAACCCGGTCGCCACGATCTGGTCCGGCGCGATGATGCTGGACTTCCTCGGCAACGGCAATCCGAAATACAAGCAAGCGCACGACGCCATCCTGGCCGCCATCGAAAAGGTGCTGGTCGACGGACCGAAGACGCCCGACCTCGGCGGCACAGGCGACACGACGGGAGTCGGCAAGGCGATCGCCGCCGCCATCTGATCCCCGGAAATCAGACGGTGCGGATCGCGCTCATCGGCAGCGCGATTACCTGCGCATCGTCAAATGTGTCAAGTCCCGGCCGGCGAATCCTTCGCGATCGTCGGCTTTTTTGCATCATCGGCATTTTCCGAAATACAGCGCTGTCATGCCGTGTTAGCATTTGCCGCTTAAAATAAGCAGACGTTTTCCATCAAGATGAAGGTTCGATTGACGTATTTCACGGCGACATTGAGTGCACATGCGCTGCTGTGGTCGGTCACCTTGCTGATCATGCTGGAAGATGACGTCGCCATGCTGGCGTTTATGTTTTCCTGAAACATCGCCCAACACACTCACCGTATTGACTGAACGGGACATGATGAAATTTGCTGTGCTGGCGTTGCTGCTGGTGTCGAACCAGGTTTTTGCTGCGCAATGGTCATTGCTCGGCGACAACGACTTCGGTACTTTTTTCGTCGATAAAACCAGCATTACCCGCACCCGTGGCGTCCTGCGGGCAAACGTCTTGCTGAACTGGAACAAACCGCAAGCGCTGCAAGGTCATGGCAAGTATTATTTGTCCGAAATCTCCGTCACCTATTTTGATTGCGACGACAAGCAAATCGGGTTCGGCAGCCGCACCATGTATGCCAAGGCAGACGCTCAGGGCAGCGCTCTGTTCTCCCCTTACCTCGCCTACGGCGACGTCAAGTTGCAAGACACGGTGCCCGGCTCGACAGGCGCACAAATGATCAAATCCATTTGCAGCCTCAAATAAAAAACCTCACACCTTCATCGGCAGAATCACCATCTGCAAACCGTCGAAATGCAGCCTGCGCTGAATCGCCAGCGCCGCCTGGTTGTGCAATAGCCGGATGAACCAGTTGTCCTGCTCGAAAATCAGCTTGCTGGTGAAGAAAATCGCATTCGGATATTGCTTGCTGATGTCGTGGCAAAGCCTGCTGACTTCCTGCACGGCATCGGTGCCGAAGCCCAGGAAAGAAGCCGACGCCATGCCGTGGCTGCGGCAAAAATCCACGAAGAACTGCAAGGTCGCATTCGCTTCCGCGCGCATCTGCTCGACCGCGCCCTCGCCGCCGTAAGCGTGCGAATCGACGGTGCGCGCATTGACGAAGATGAAGTTCTTGAAATACGCCGGGAACATCCGCTGCACCCACAACAAGGCATGCAAACCGCCACCGCGCGAGGTGCCGACGATGAAGACCGCGGTCTGGTTGACCGGATCGGGCACGATCGCTTCCATGTTGATGCCGAAGGGCTGGCTGGAAAAAATCTGATCGACGGAACGGATCGCTTCCTTGGTATCGCGATAGTGATTGCGGATATAAATGCACAGCGCGGAAATGCCGGCAATGATGACCGCCGTGGCCCAGCCGCCTTCAAACAGCTTCTCGACCAGCAAGACCGACAGGATAGCCGCGCAGATCAGGAAACCGGCCAGCGACAGCACGAAACGCCGCTTCCAGTGCGCCAGATGACGACGATGCCGCCACCAGTAGCGGCACAGGCCGAACAACGAAATCGCAAACGTCAGGAATACCGAGATGGAATACAGCACGATCAGTAGCGTCACGCTGCCCTGCGTCCAGAACAGAATGATCAGGGCCGCGATGCCCATGACCAGGATGCCGTTCTGCGTGACCAGCCGCGTCGACAGATAGCGGAATTTATGCGGCACCCAGGAATCCGCCGCCATGTTCGACAGCACCGCCGGGCCGCCGAGGAAGCCGGTGTTGGCGGCGACGAACAGCAAACCCGCTTCGAACGCCAGCACCACCGCCAGCAGGATATCGTTGAGCCACTTGCTGCCGCTGCCCATGCTGTCGATGATCAGCCGGAACGTGGTCGCATTGAGCGTCTCGCCGTTGACATGGCGCGCATCCCACAACAGATACAGCAGGAAGATCCCGGCCGCCGTAAACGCCAGCGACAAGGCCATGTAAATCATCGTCACCTTGCCGGTGCGCACGCGCGGTTCGGCCAAGATGTTGACGTTGTTGGAAACCGCTTCCAGGCCGGTGTAAGTACCGCCGCCCTGCGAATACGCCAGCAGCAGCATGCTCGCCACACCGGCCCAGCCGATATTCTGCGCCAGCGTGCCGGTGTCGCCGAGCGTGGAAGGCACCAGCGCCGGCAGATATTCCACGTGGACGAAGATGCCATAGACGATCAGCACCAGATGGGTCGCGACGAAACCGAGGAAGACAGGCAGCAGGAACCGGATCGCTTCTTTCAGTCCGCGCAGATTCAGCACGATCAGCATGCCGATGAAGAAGGCTTCGGCCCACAGCTTGTAATCCTGAAAGCCGAGCGGCAGCAAGGACGCCAGCGCGTCGACGCCGGAGGCGATCGAAATGGCGATCGTCAAGACATAGTCGAGGATCAGCGCAACGCCGGAAACAAGACCGAAATAGGGACCGACCAGCTTGGTCGCCACGCGATAACCGCCGCCGCCGGTGGGAAACAATTCGATGACCTGGTTGTAGGCCAGCGCGATGATGAAGACGGTCAGCGCCGTCGCCAGCGCAAGGTAAAGGCCCAGATGGGTGTGCTCACCCAGCGCGCGAAAACTTTCCTCAGGACCATAGGCTGACGACGACAAACCATCGGCCCCCAGTCCCACCCACGCCAAAAACGCCACCAGCGCCAACGAATGGCGCGTCTCGCTTTTTAGCGGGTCCAGCGCCTTGCCCAACAAAATTTCTCGAATCTTCAACATGCATTCAGATGCCGCATACTCCGACATTTTTCTATCAAGCGGCGATGATACCTGTTTGCGTCGCAACGCGGCATGCGCAAAATTGCAGGGGGCTCTTGCTCGCCTAGTCAAAATCCGTCATAATCGCGGTCTTGCGTTGCCGGGATGGCGGAATAGGTAGACGCACGGGACTCAAAATCCCGCGGTGGTGACACCGTGCCGGTTCGATTCCGGCTCCCGGCACCAAAATTTTTCGCTTAAAAATGCACCTTTCGGGGTGCATTTTTCTTTTCCCCCAAAAAAACCTGTTGCCGCCCTTGGGAGAAACACACTCCCCCGCCCATTACCTCCCCGTCTTTACCTTTTACTGTGCCAATCTGCTATTAGGCAGGGAGCTTCATGCGCTTTTACCTCGCGAGAATGATGTCCCTCGACCATTGGTTCCAGATAAAATCTGATTCCCTCATCGCGCAGCGCTTGCGACACAGACACAAAAAATAACTCAACAATATCTACTCAGGGCGGCATCATCGGCGACAGCCTCCCTATGCATAAAACGGCATCAAAAGCGTAGGACGTTTTACAGAATCCAATATGCTCTTCAACTCCTCATAACCGATATTTCTTTGAAGAAATCTCAAAGCGACATCATCATTGAAATCCATATTTCTTGTATATCTGATCTCTAATGCCCTATCTTGTGGTACGCGTTCAAACTGACGTATCTCTCCCGACTCTATCCGCTCAACTAGCGATGTTTGTGCAACATCAACAGCCTTCATTGTAAATTCGAACGGATCTGCATCTTCTGCCAGCAATGGTAACGCATGAAATAACATCGGCCCACTATCCAACCCCTTAGACAGCATATGAATTGTCGCACCGACCAATTCTGGCCGACCGTCGTACACAGCCCAGAAATTGCATGAAGAACCCCGATAAAAGGGAGACAACCCCATATGTATATTGATCGCCTCTTTTCCGACCAAGAAGTCGATCAACCACCCCTTGATATAACTAGCGCCAAAGACGATGAAGACATCTGAGTCAAGCGCCTCAGAAAGCTGACGCTCGGACAGAAAATTCAAGTCTCCGCTTTTAATTGGAAGCAATTTCACATTCTTCCCAAAAAATGAAAGATCACCGAAAATCTTCTTTTCTGCCCGCATGACATTGGCAAAATATGCCTGCATCACCTCCGATTTCTTAAAAAAATCGGCAACTTGACCGGGAAATACCGTATTGCACTCCTGTATGGCATAAACCGTTTCGCTTATGGCTGCCAGTTTGTTGATCAGCGAAATATGGCGAGGCTGATTGCTCGTAAATACGGTAATTTTCATTTAGACATTTCCACCAATACATTAGCGTGATCCTGCCTGGGCACCTCTAAATTCGATACGACATCAGGCGTACTCAGACTTGATCTGAACCCTATTTTGATTCCCATTTTCTTCAATATATCTAACGTCCCCGCACCATAGTTTCCGCATGGATGCGACATTGAAATAGGAGGACTTCCCAGCACGTCTTGCAGATGGAGATAATTGTCCAAATATTCGGCGCTCTGCTGCTCTAATGTCAAAGTATGCAACGTCGTTGGATGTGAGTACGAGTGCAGTCCCACGAGATGGCCCTCTTTATGGAGAATTTCAACATGCGAATCACTCATCCACAATTTACCCAATACCTGCAACGGGTCATATGCCTTACTTTCAAACATCAAAAGCATAATTGATGCGTAGTCCTCCTTGGATAAAACGAGATCACGTAAATAGCGGAACCATCGGTCAGCCGTAGAATAGAAAGGAAAGGCAGATAAATATGTCGCTTCGTCAAAACTATTCACGGCCTCGCGATAGAGAGTCTTATTTCGTTTTTCAGCAAACAAGAAAAATTCGCCATAAAAATCGTCAATTGATTCATAGGCAGTCGTACGAAAATGACGATATATCTCCAAAAAATCAGGATCGCCTTTCAATGGCGATGAATATACGAAAAAAAAAGCCTCAATCTTTTTTTCTCGCAGTATTGGCAACGCGATATCGACTTGACACAGAAGCGCATCATCAAAGGTTAAACAAATATCTTTAGGCGCAAGCCTTCCTGCGATGAGCCTCTCCATATATTCACGCGCATTGAGAATGGAGTAATTGCTTTCGAGGAAAACAATCATCGCGGCAAACGTTTCTGCCGATATAGAGCCTTGGCCTCGCGGATGATTTTCGCCATGAAAATGGTGAAACATAACCCCATGCGTTTTTTCTTGCATATCAGATTCACTTTCGCCGTTGTTACGTGACCGCATTATTGTCGAGAAGAGTCTTAAGCTTCAAACCTAAACCACCACAAACTTCGCGCCCTTCCCCACCATAAAGGACATCATAGATTCTCTTAATTTCGGCAATCAAGAATGCTGTTTCTTGTTCAAATAAAATCTCCGTTGGGGACTGAGGCGAAATAACATCGAACACACTTGTTCCACCTTTAGAAACAAGATCGTTAATTATCTTTCCCTCCTTCAGAAATGGTGCTCGATTGGCGATATCACGCATTGCCCTCTGATTCGGGAAAAAACCTCTTATGACCCTGCGCTTCAATCTGGAAAGAAAATCTGCACTTAATGGCGCAGGCGCCGGAAAACTTTCAGATATATCAAATAGGGAACGATAGTATTCAAAAGCGCACCATCTATAAGCGTTGCGAATATTCTCGAAACTCCATCCGTCCGATATCGCTCGCTCGATCTCCGAAAAATAAGTTTTCAGAGTATCCCCGACATAATTAATCGACGCCGGATACGAAGTCACCAGCTCATGAGAATACAAGACTACCGGCAGCCCCAGCAGGCTCATCTCCTTTCCGGCATTTGACCAACCATTTAAAATGACATCCGCAATGTCTGCCAAGTGATACATTGAAATGTTATCGGAAGGCCAGTTCACGCAAATATTATCCGGCAGATCAACGAGCAGTTTTTCTAACTTCACCGCTTGCGCCGATTTCACACCTTCTCGTTTATTGGGAAAATTTCGAGGATGAACTCGAATGATTAGCCTCGTGTCAAAACGCCCCCCAAAGTGCTTTATCAAAGCCTCAATCCATTCAAATTGAGTAGGAAAAATGCACCCCTCATCCGGGAATTGCACACCGATAGCTTCCGCAGCAACGCGCTCATCAGTGCTACTCATCGTTGCAATAAGAATTTTTTCTGAGGGACGAACGCCAAAATACTTTCTCAAATCAATACTGCCTCGCGTTGCCGATGCAGAATAGGTAAAAACGCTCGTACCATGCAGCAACTCCAAAACATGATTCGTGACACTGGAAAGCGACTCCTTACTGCAGGGAAGCTTTTTATATGTTTCCCAATGAGGATTACGATTCCATGTCGCAAATCCATAGCCACGAGAGACAGAAATCGTTTGGAGCCTGTTTGAGAGATTATTTCCGGCATGTAGATAGTAATGCGGAATGTTGCGCTGCTCCGCGAGCGCACAACATATATGATTTACTGAATAGTACGCATTGTAGACAGCAACACGATCAGGTTTTTCTTCGTCAAGAAGCCTCCTGCAGGCAAAAAAAGCATACAGAGCATTCTTTAGCTCCGGTTGAAACCGTCGCCATTCAAAGTCTGAAAATTTGATTGAATCCTTCTTATGATTTATTAAAAACTCATATAGAGCATAACGCCCAACTGGTACATCATCAATTGCAAATTCGATGTAATTTTCCTTCGTGAGAGTCTCCATAATGGCAGTGATCTGACTCTGATCCGAATCGTGTACAAGCGATGCAATATCAGGGCCGCGAAACCCGAAACCATCCTGGAGCAATCGTGCATTCGTATTACAACGATCACATATAGATTTTTTATCCGATGCTGAAGATTCGCATGTGAGACCGACAGCGCTCATGGGGATGCAATAACCATTCAACTTCTCACCGCACGTTATGTACAGAATCTCATGACCATGTTGTCGTAATGATTCAAGCACAAGAGCCTCAGGAAAAGCATGTACCCAAATCGCAGAATGCGGAGCAAAAGCCAGTATTTTCATTGTTCACTTATCGTTAAGAATCCTTCGGGGGCGATTTTAACCGCTAATTTGCTTATTCACCTCTAATCGATCCGTCGGCAGCCTCACCGCTGCATGAAAAATAGCAAGAAATTAAGCATTCAGCAGCAACCAGTTCTCCGACAAAAAAGCCCCAGGAGTCTTCGGCATGCAATCAAAAACATGAATGACACAAGACTAAACATTGTTAGTCCCCCATAAACCAATAATGCTCATGGGTACATGATTACTCCGGTTATTGATTGACCTCTCGTTAGACCTTGGCTATACTGTGCCGAAATTAATTTTTGGCACGAATTGGACGAATTAGCTTCTCAACTGCTTGTGGTTGTCAGATGAAATAAATCCATAGTTTTGCATTTTTACTGATGTAGGTCGAAGACGATAGATCAAATGCGTTTTTGTTAGTTCTATTTTATTCATTGCATACATTGCAAGAACAAAACAGGTAGGAACGATAACTCGTCCCTGCCTTTTTTTTGGTCTCAATATTCATCTGAAAATAGAATTTCTTAGCGACTTTTAACGTAATATTTGATTTACTTTTTTTTAACGATCAATAAGCCGGCTCTCGTTATCACATTAACAAAAAATGCGAGGGGGTCGCAGCGATTATCGGACAATCGGATCGGTTGACAGGATTGCTTGCCGGAGTGGTATAACAGACTCCGGACGCAAATAACAACTGCCCTATCTGATTGACATAACGATAACGTTTGCGAAGAGAGCATGGGCAATCGACAGCATTCGAATAGAAATATGCGTTTTGGGGATGTCAGTTTTTCTGTCGCATCGCATACGGCTTGGGCGCCTGGTTTAGACACCGCTGCCGCATGGCTGGAGTGGGCTCACGACCGGAAACACCCCTCTGAACCGACCGAACCCAAAGTCAAGGACATGCCGCCGATGTTGCGTCGGCGCGCCAGCCCGGCCGGCAAAATGGCGCTGGAGGCGGCTTACCAATGCCTGCCGACGCAATCCGACATCCCCGTCATTTTTGCCTCCCGCCACGGCGAATGCGCGCGTTCGGTCGAGTTGCTGATGGAACTGGCCGGCAATGCGCCGCTGTCTCCCACAGCATTCAGCCTCTCCGTACACAACGCCAATGCCGGCCTGTTCTCGATAGCACGCGGCGATCGTGGCAACGGCATCGCCATCGCCGCCGGTCCCGGCACGGTCGAACACGCCCTGATCGAAGCCTGCGGCCTGCTGGCCGACGGCGCGCCGCAAGTGTTGCTGGTCATGTCGGACAGCCCGCCGCCCGCCGCCTTCGACAGTTACAAGGACTGCGCCGAAGAAAGCTATGCCTGGGCCTGGCTGCTGCAACCGGCCACCAGTAAATACGCAGGCGAGCGTTTTTCGCTGTCCTGGTCTGCAGCGGACGAGGCGGACAATACTGCCGTCAATCTCGCCGCAGCCCCGGCCGGACTGGACATCCTGCGCTTTTTCCTGCGCCGCGACGCCGAACTGGCGCGCGTGGCCAACGGACGCCGCTGGCGCTGGAGCCGCCATGCTTGACTGGTTGAACAGACGAAAGCCGATCACGCATTCGACGAAGCAATCGACCAGGCGGCAAAACGCCCTTTTTAGCAAATACTGGCGAGTATGTGGGACTGGCATCAGCTTCGCCGCGTTCGGCGCCGGCGGCCTGGCGTTGCGACTGGCCGTCTTTCCGCTGCTCAATCTTGTCGTGCGCGACCAACAGCGCCGCACGCTCTGGGCGCGCCGCATCATTCGCCTGGCGTTCCGTGCCTTCGTCGAACTCATGCGCGCACTGGGCGTACTCAGCTATGAGATCAGCGGCCTGGAAAGACTGCAACGCCGCGGCCTGCTGATCCTCGCCAACCATCCCAGCCTGATCGATACCGTCTTGCTGATGGCCTTCGTGCGCCAGGCCGATTGCATCGTCAAAGGCGCCTTGTGGCGCAATCCCTTTACCCGCGGCCCGGTGCGGGCGGCCGGCTATATCAGCAACGAAGACGGCCCGGAACTGGTCGACGACTGCATCGCCTCCATCCGCAGCGGCGGCAACCTGATCATTTTCCCGGAAGGCACGCGCACCCCGGCCGACGGCAACATGACATTCAAGCGCGGCGCAGCCAATGTCGCCGTGCGCGGCGAATGCGCGATCACGCCGGTGGTCATCCGTTGCACGCCGGGAACACTCGCCAAAGGCGACAAATGGTGGAAAGTGCCGCCAACCATGGCACACTTCAGCATCGAGATTCAGCAGGATATCGATATCAGGGAAGTGACCGGCCAGGCCGACAATCCGACCCTGGCAGCACGCCAGCTCACGTATTACCTGCAAAACCATTTCATGAAAGAAAGCTAGGCGATGCCAAGACTTGACGAAGAAATCAAAGAACTCATCATCGAAGTTCTGCAACTGGAAGACATCCGTCCGTCCGACATCGATTCCGCCGCCCCGCTGTTCGGCGACGGACTGGGTCTGGATTCCATCGACGCCCTCGAACTTGGCGTCGCTCTGCAAAAACGCTACGGCGTTGTTTTATCCGCGAATTCCGAAGAGACCCGCAAGCATTTCGCCTCGGTTCAATCCCTGGAAGCCCTGATCGCCAATCACCTCCAACACAGCCAACACGCTCAATAAGCAGGAAGCAGGCTCACCATGACCACCTTAGCGCCAACCATGAACAAGGACGAGATCTACGTCTGGATCGTCGACATGCTGCACGAGATGTTCGAACTCGACAAAGCCAGGATCTCTCCGCAATCGAATCTTTATACCGATCTCGACATCGACAGCATCGACGCCGTCGACATCGTCGTCAAACTGAACCAGATGACCGGAAAGCGCATCCAGCCCGACGTATTCCGCACCGTGCGCACCGTGCAGGATGTGGTCGACGTAATTGCGACGCTGCTGCAGGCGGATGAAAAAGCCTGATTTCGCCAATGTCCTGACCACGCTGATCATCCTGGTATATCCACTGTTGATCTGGTATGCGCACGGGAAAATGGAACCGCGGTTGCTGGCGCTGGTGCTGGTCGCGATCGCCGTGTTGCGCCTGTTCACCTTCAAACTCGGCCAGCGCTACCGCTGGATGAGCCTGGCCGCGCTGGCGCTGGCCGTACCGGCGCTGTTCTGGAACGCGCTGTTGCCGCTCAAGCTGTATCCGGTGATCGTCAGCCTCGGCATGCTGGCCCTGTTCGGCGCCAGCCTGGTGCGTCCGCCGTCCATCATCGAACGCCTCGCGCGCCTGCAGGATCCCGACCTGCCGGCGTTCGCCATTGCCTACACCCGCCGCGTCACACAAGTATGGTGCGCCTTCTTTGCGCTCAACGGCTGCATCGCTTTCGCCACCGCAGTGTGGGCCTCGGAAGCGGTCTGGTCGCTCTACACCGGCGCGATTTCCTACGTGCTGATGGGCGTGCTGTTCGTCGGCGAATATATCGTGCGCTTCTATGTCAGGCGTCATCACCATGCCTGAATTCATTGACATGCTGGCGCTGCCCGCCATGTGGTCGTCGGCGCGCGCCGACGACCACCTCATCGGCTGGCGTAATCGCGACGCGGTCGGCAACGCACAATTCCGCCGCGAAACGGACCAATGGCGACAACTGCTGGCAAACCGCGGCGGCAATAATTTCGCGCTCTACATGCAGGACACGATCGCCTTTGCCGCGGCGCTGTTCGGCGCCTGGCAAGCCGGCAAGACGGTCTACCTGCCCAGCGACGCCTTGCCGGAGACATGCAAGGCGCTGGCCGCGGATGTTGACGGCTTCATCGGCGACTTCGAACAGGAATGGAGGCCGCTGGCTGCCCCTGCTCCGGATTCCGGAAACCTCGCATCCGCCGTCGCACCTGCCGCCACACTGGACGGCGACTTCATCGGCCTGGTGGTCTATACCTCAGGCAGTACCGGCGCCGCGCAAGCCATCCCGAAAAAGCTCTCGCAAATGTCGAACGAAGTCGCCACGCTGGACGCGCTGTTCGGCGCGCGCGCAGGCGCCTCCGAAATCGTCTCCACTGTCTCGCATCAGCATATTTACGGTTTGCTGTTCAAAGTACTGTGGCCGATTTGCGCGGGCCGCGCGATCCATGCACGCAGCGCGTTCTTCCCGGAAGACCTCGCGGCGATTGCCCCGCAACGCCCCTGGTTGCTGCTGTCCAGCCCGGCGCATTTGAAACGTTTGCCGGAAAGTCCGGTGCAACCCGACATCACCCGTCTGCAAGCCATCTTCTCGTCCGGCGGTCCGTTGCTGCCCGACGTTGCGGCAGCGACGCAGCGGCAATTCGGACATAATCCGATCGAAATCTACGGCAGCTCGGAAACCGGCGGCATCGCCTGGCGCCAGCCCTTGCCGGGAATTGAACGCGACGACAGCTGGCAACCCATGCCGCATGTCGACGTGCGGCTGAACACCGAACACGATTGCCTGGAAGTCCGCTCGCCCCACCTGCCCGACGGCAACTGGCTGCGCATGGCCGACAAAGTCGAATTTGCAGATCAACAGAAATTCACCCTGCGCGGCCGCGCCGACCGCATCGTCAAGCTGGAAGAAAAACGCATCTCGCTCGACCAGATCGAACGCCTGCTGCTGGCCTCGCCGCTGGCGGCGGAAGCGCGCGCCATGCTGCACCAGGCGTCCGGCCAGCGCGACCGCATCGCGGCTTTTGTGGTGCCGACGGCAGCCGGCCGCGGCGTACTGGAACAACAAGGCAAGCTGGCGCTCAACACGCAACTGCGCGCTGCCCTGGCGGAAGCGATAGAAAGCGTGGCGCTGCCGCGCATGTGGCGCTACCTCGACGCGATGCCGGCCAACACGCAAGGAAAAACCACGCTGGCTGCATTGAGCGCGTTGCTGGAAGAACCCACCCCGACGCGTCCGCTGCTGCCCGAACATACGCTGATGCAACGCACCGAAACCCAGGTCACTCTGCAACTGCGCGTGCCGGAAGACCTGCTGTATTTCGAAGGCCATTTCCCCGAAACGCCTATCCTGCCCGGCGTCGCGCAAGTGAACTGGGCGCTGGAACTGGGGCGCCGGTACCTGCCCCTGCCGCCGGATTGCACCGGCATGCAGGCGCTGAAATTCCAGCGCGTGATCGTTCCCGGCGCGACAGTCAGCCTGGAGCTGGAACACGACATGCAAAAAAGCGCGCTGGCGTTCCGCCTGCATTCCGCCGACGGCCAGCACGCCAGCGGACGCATCCTGCTCGGAAACTCACGATGAACGCCACAACGACAGAAGCACCGAAGATCGGTGTCGTCATCCCCGTCTACAACCACGAGCGCGCCATCCCGGACGTATTGCAAGCCGTGCTGCAACATGGCTTGCACTGCGTGCTGGTCGACGACGGCAGCAACAGTACGTGCGCCGCCGTGCTCGATCAGCTTGCGGCGAACCACCCGCGGCAAGTCGCCCTTCTGCGCCACGGCGTCAATCGCGGCAAGGGCGACGCCGTCATGACCGGCTTGCGCCATCTGGCGCAGCAAGGCTATAGCCATGGGCTGCAGATCGACGCCGACGGCCAACACGACACCGCCGATATCTCCCGCTTCGCCGCATTGAGCGCCGTCCATCCGCATGCGGTCATCAACGGTTGCCCGATCTACGACGCGAGCGTGCCCAAGGGCCGTCTGTATGCGCGCTACCTGACCCACGTCTGGGTCTGGATCAATACGCTGTCCTTCGACATCCGCGATTCCATGTGCGGCTTTCGCATCTATCCGCTGGCGGTCGTCACGACGCTGACCGCGACACAAAAAATCGGCAGCCGCATGGATTTCGATACCGAAATCCTGGTGCGCTTGCACTGGCGCGGCGTGCAGGTGATCAACCTGCCCACGCGCGTGCGCTATCCGGCGGACGGCGTATCGCATTTCAGGGTCTGGTTCGACAACGCGCTGATCTCGCGCATGCACGCCGTGCTGTTTTTCGGCATGCTGTGGCGCGCGCCGCTGCTGCTGACCCGCAAGCTGTCTGCCATGGTGCGAGGAGCGGCGGCGCCATGATGACGAACAAGGAAACACCGACCATGCAGCCCCGGCCGCCCCACTCGCCATCCGGCAGACATTGGGCGCAGATCAACGAAGTCAGCTTCGTCGCCGGCATGCGCTTGCTGTTTTTCGTCTATCGCCTGTTCGGCCGCTGGCCGTTCAGGCTGATGCTGTATCCGGTGCTGCTCTGGTACATGGCGCGCAATCCTCTGGCGCGAAAAGCTTCCGTCGATTACCTTGCACGCCTGCGCGCGGCGCATCCGACGTTGGCGATGCCGGTCGGCCTGCGCGGTGCATTCCGTCATTTCGCTGCCTTCGGCGAAAGCCTGCTCGACAAGATGCTGTTGTGGGGCGGCTTGTTCCCGATGGACAAGGTGCACGTCCATGGCCGCGCAACCATCACCGATGCCATCGCACAAGGCCGTGGCGGACTCATGATTTGCACGCATCTGGGCAATCTCGAATTATGCCGCGTGCTCGGCCGCCGGCACCCTACCGTCAAGCTGACGGTGCTGGTGCACACCAAACATGCACAAGCCTTCAACAAGATGCTGGCTCAGCTCGATCCGGGCAGCCAGATGAACCTGATGCAGGTCACCGAGATGACGCCGGCCACCGCCGTCATCCTGGCCGACAAGGTCGCGCACGGCGAATTCGTCGTCATCGCCGGCGACCGGGTTCCGGTGTCGCCCAACCCGCGCGTGGCGCTTGCGCCTTTCATGGGAGACACGGCTCCCTTCCCCATCGGCCCCTATGTGCTGGCGAGCCTGCTGAATTGCCCGGTCTACCTGATGTTCTCGCGCCGCACGCGCGACGGCGCGGAGCTTTGCTTTGAAGGCTTTCGCGAACGGATCCGGTTGCCGCGCAAGCAGCGCGACCAATTGCTCGGCGAACTGGCGGCCGACTACGCCGCGCGCCTGGAACACCATTGCCTGCAAGCGCCGCTGCAATGGTTCAACTTTTACGATTTCTGGGCCCTGCCCACATTGGATAACCACCATGCCCCACACTGAATCTCCGGCTGCTGCAGCCGGCTTCGTCACCTTCGGCGAAACGCCGCTGACCATCGAGCAGGTCAACGCCATCGCAGCAGGTTCCGCCCATGCCGCACTGTCCGACTCGCCCGCTTTCCTGGCGCGCATCCAGCGCGGCGCCGACTTCCTCGATCGCCTGCTGCGCGAGGACGGCACGGTCTACGGCGTCACCACCGGCTACGGCGATTCGTGCACGGTGACCGTGCCGCCGGAGCTGATCGCCGAGCTGCCGCATCATCTCTACACCTATCACGGCTGCGGCCTGGGCAGCGTGTTCACGCCCGAACAAACGCGCGCCATCCTGGCCGCGCGCCTGACCTCGCTCAGCAAGGGCTATTCCGGCGTCAGCGTCGGCTTGCTCAAACAGATCGAAGGCTTGCTGCAAAACGACTTGCTGCCGCTGATTCCGTCCGAAGGCTCGGTCGGCGCCAGCGGCGACCTGACGCCGCTGTCGTATCTCGCGGCCGTGCTGTGCGGCGAACGCCAGGTCTGGAAGAACGGCGAACAAACCGACGCCGCACAAGCCCTGCAAGCCGCCGGCATGACGCCGCTGCGGCTGCGCCCGAAAGAAGGCCTGGCGATCATGAACGGCACCGCCGTCATGACCGCGCTGGCCTGCCTGGCGTATCAACGCGCCGAATACCTGTGCCGGTTGGCCACCCGCATCACCGCCATGGCCAGCTTCTCGCTGGACGGCAACGCCCACCATTTCGACGCCACGCTGTTCTCGGTCAAGCCGCATCCGGGCCAGCAGCAAGTGGCCGGCTGGCTGCAGACCGATCTGGCCTGCGACCAACCGCTGCGCAATGAAAAGCGCCTGCAGGACCGCTACTCGATCCGCTGCGCGCCGCACGTCATCGGCGTGCTGACCGACGCGCTGCCATGGCTGCGCAGCAATATCGAGAACGAACTCAACAGCGCCAACGACAATCCCATCATCGATCCCGACAACGAGCGCGTGCTGCACGGCGGCCATTTCTACGGCGGCCATATCGCCTTCGCCATGGACAGCATGAAGAACGCCGTCGCCAACATCGCCGACCTGCTCGACCGCCAGATGGCGCTGCTGGTCGACAGCCGCTACAACAACGGCCTGCCGTCCAACCTGTCGGGTGCCAAGGGACCGCGCGCGGCGATCAACCACGGCCTCAAGGCGCTGCAGATCAGCTCCTCCGCCTGGACCGCCGAAGCGCTGAAACTGACCATGCCGGCCTCGGTCTTCTCGCGTTCGACCGAATGCCACAACCAGGACAAGGTCAGCATGGGCACCATCGCCGCGCGCGACTGCCTGCGCGTGCTGGAACTGACGGAACAAGTCGTCGCCGCGTTGCTGATCACCGTGCGCCAGGGCGTCTGGCTGCGCAGCGAGCTGCAACCCGAAACCCCGCTGGCCGATCTGCCGGGCGGACGTCTGGCCGCCATGCAGGAAGCGCTCTCTGCCGACATCGCGCCGATCGCCGAAGACCGCATGCTGGAACCGGACCTGCGCCTGCTGCTGCAACGCATCCGCGCACGCAGCTGGAGCCTGTATGACTAAGCTGCCTGCCGACGCCAAGATCACGCTCGCCAACTCACCCTGGCAAGTCGAGGTGGAACTGCAAATCCAGTTCTACGACCTCGATCCGATGGAGGTGGTCTGGCACGGCCGCTATATCGAATACTTCGAAGCCGCCCGCTGCGCGCTGCTCGACCAGATCGACTACAACTACGCGGCGATGAAGGAATCCGGCTACATGTGGCCCATCATCGACCTGCAGGTGCGTTACTCCAACCCGGCGGTTTTCCGCCAGCGCATCAAGGTGCGCGCCGCCATCACCGAATGGGAAAACCGCCTGAAGATGGAATACCTGGTGACCGACGCCGCCAGCGGCCAGCGCCTCACGCGCGGCGTCAGCACGCAGGTGGCGGTGCAGATGGACAAGCGCGAAATGTGCTTCGTCAGCCCGCGCGTGCTGTGGCAAAAGCTGGACTTACCTTATCCGGAACCGACATGATTCTTTCTTTCCGCATTTTCCATACGATACTGGGCGCGCTGGCAGTGACGGCGGCATTCTGCGCCACCGCCGACGCCGCCGCACCCGTCGCGCAAATCCAGGCCGCGCTCGCCAAACCGGCGATCATGTGCGGCCGCTTCGACCAGACCAAGCAACTGACCGGCATCAAGAAACCGCTGCTGTCGAACGGACGCTTCTGCGTTGCTACCGGCAAGGGCATCCTGTGGCAAACCCTGCAACCGTTCCCGAACACCTTGCGCATCACGCGCAACGCCATCGTGCAGATGCAAAACGGCCGCGTCGCCATGCGCCTCGACGCCCAGCAGGAACCCGTCGTCAAGATGATCAACAACGTGCTGTTCTCGTTGCTGTCAGGCGACCTGAGCCAGCTCGACAAGCTGTTTGAACTCGACGGCACCATCAAGAACGGCAACTGGCATGTCGCCCTCAAGGCCCGCGAGCCGGGCCTGGCCAAGGCCATCGGCGACATCCAGCTCGACGGCGGCGCTTACGTCAACAAGGTCACCATGCAAGAAGCCTCGGGCGACCATACCGACATCGTGTTTTCCGGCATCCAGACCGGCGACAAGGCCATGACGCCCGAAGAAGGAGCCATGTTTGACTGAGCGCGCCGACAGCGACGCCGGCTCATCGACGGCCCCCCAGGCGATGCGCGGCCTGGCGCTGGCATGGCTGCTGGTCGTCGCCTTGCTGCTCGGCCACAACGCGTATCTGTGGCTGGTCCAGCGTGTCAGTCCCGACACCGACATCCTGGCCCTGCTGCCGTCGTCGCGACATGACGACGCGATGCAGCAAGCCTTTGCGCACATGGTCGACAGCGCCCAGCAAAAAGTCGTCGTCCTCGTCGGCGAGCGCGACTGGAGCAAGGCCGTGCAAGCCGCATCGGCGTATGAAGCGGTCATCGGCAAACAGCCGTCGCTGTTGCAAGCGATGACAGGCGACGCCGCGCAATTGCAGGGCGCGTGGCTGTCGACCTTCGACCAGAGCCGCCTGATGCTGCTCACGCAGGAGCAACGCGACAAGCTACGTAACGACTCGCCGCAGCAATGGAGCCAACTGGCGTTGAGCGCCATGTACGGCGTGTTCGGCAGCGGCGGCCCCAAACTTGGCGCATGGCAGGACGATCCGTTCGGCCTGTTCGGCGGCTGGGTGCAGGCGCGCGCGCAAGAGACGCCGGTGCGTCCGCGCGACGGCCGCCTGTTCGTGGAAAGCGGCGGACGCTCTTACGTCCTGCTGCTGCTGAATCTGCAACCGTCGGCCTTCTCGATCTCCGCGCAGGAACAAGTCATTCCCCTGCTTGACCAAGCCACACAAGCCGCACAGCAATCCGTGCCGGATGCGGAAGTTCTCACCGCCGGCGTCATCCTCCACGCCGCGGCAGGCAGTCGACAAGCCGGCAGTGAAATGGCCACCATCGGCGCCGGTTCGCTGATCGGCATCGTGCTGCTGATGTGGCTGACGTTCCGCTCGCTCAAGCCGATTGCGCTGATTGCCCTGTCGATCGCCATCGGCTGCCTGGGCGCGCTGTCCGTCAGCTGGTTGCTGTTCGGTCGCCTGCATCTGCTGACGCTGGTGTTCGGCGCCAGCCTGGTCGGCATCGCGCAGGACTATGCGATTTATTTCCTGTGTGCGCGGCTCGGCACGAACCGGCACATGGATTCGCGCCAACTGCTGCGCCGCTTGCTGCCCGGCCTCGGCCTGATGCTGCTGGCGGCGGTCATCGGCTATCTCGGCATGGCGCTGACGCCCTTCCCGGGACTGCGCCAGATGGCGGTGTTCTCGGTGCTGGGATTGCTGTTTGCGTGGCTGACCGTGATCCTGTGGTTCCCGGCGCTGATCCATGCCGACAGCTTGCGCAGCACCGCGCTGGCCGACCGTTATAGCCGCAGCATAGTCAAATGGCCGCAATTCCGCTTCAACCGCATCGGTTTCGTCTTGCTGGCGGTGTTCACCGTCTTTGTCGTTGCCGGGCTGATGCGCCTGAAAGTCAGCGACGATATCCGCGCCTTGCAAAAAACGCCGCAGCATCTGCTCGACGACCAGATCAAGCTCGGCAAACTGCTCGACACGCCGACGCCGGCGCAGTTTTATCTGGTGCGCGGCGAGTCCGCCGAAATCGTCCTGCAACGCGAAGAACAACTGAAGCGGCAACTGCAAACCGTCATCGACAAAAAGCTGATCGGCGGCGTGCAAGCGGTTTCCAACTGGGTGCCGTCGCAGCAGCAGCAACACGCCGACCACGACCTGATTGTCGACAAATTGCTGGCGCCGCAAGGCGCGCTCGCCGCCATTGCGACTGCCATCGATGAGAGCGGGCAATGGCAACAAGACCTGCGGCAACGTTTGCTGGCGCAGAGCAAACCCTTGTTGCCGGATGCCTTCATCGCCTCGCCGGCCGGTCAGCCCTGGCGTCATCTGTGGCTGGGCAAGACTGGAGACCGATACGCCAGCATCGTCGCGGTGCGCGGCCTGGGCGATTATCGCCAGTTGCAGGTGCTGGCCGACGTGGCTCCAAAAATCGACGGCGTGCAGTGGGTCGACAAGGTAGCGGACATTTCCTCCGTGCTGAGCTATTACCGGCAATACATGACCTGGGCTTTACTGGCGGCATACGCCACCATTTTCGTGCTGCTGTCCTTGCGCTATCGCCGCGCTGCCTGGCGCGCGATTGCGCCGCCGCTACTGGCG
This sequence comes from Herbaspirillum sp. CF444, assembly GCF_000282135.1. Taxonomy (GTDB): domain Bacteria; phylum Pseudomonadota; class Gammaproteobacteria; order Burkholderiales; family Burkholderiaceae_D; genus Herbaspirillum. The sequence goes on along the minus strand of NZ_AKJW01000059.1, from coordinate 71,165 downwards.
ACATTGGCGACGCTGGCGCTGTTTGGCGTAACCGGCCAGCCCTTGCAACTATTCCATGTACTGGCATGTCTGTTGCTACTGGGGCTCGGCGTCGATTACGGCATTTTCCTGCAGGAACCCACGGAGCGCCATCGGCGTTCCGCCTGGCTGACGGTTGGCTTGTCGGCAATCAGCGCCTTGCTCTCCTTCGGATTGCTGGCTCTCAGCAGCAGTCCTCCATTGCACGCATTCGGGCTGACCATGCTGATCGGCATGGCCTTGGTCTGGCTTGCTTCACCCTGTTTTGCCGGCTTACAGCCGTACTCTCATGACGCCAGCTAGCAACATCGAGCAACACGACATCCTGATCATCGGCGCCGGCCCTGCCGGTGCGGTCGCAGCCGCGCTGCTGCGCCGTCGCGGCCACCAGGTGCTGGTCATCGAACGCGAGCAGTTCCCGCGTTTTTCCATCGGCGAGAGCCTGCTGCCGCAAAGCATGGCCTACCTGGAACAGGCCGGCATGCTGCAAGCGGTGGTGGAGCATGGCTTCCAGTTCAAGAACGGCGCCTCCTTCGTGTGCGGCGAACGCCGGACTTCTTTCGATTTCCGCGACAAGCATTCGCCGGGCTGGGGCACGACCTATCAGGTGCAACGCGCCGATTTCGATCATCTGCTGGCGCGGCAAGCTGAACTGCAAGGCGCCGAGATACGCTATCGCCAGACCGTGACCGCAGTCGACCTGGACGGCGAACGCCCACGCACGCAGGTGCGCGATGCCGACGGTCGCGAATACACCATCGAATCCCGCTTCATCCTCGACGCCAGCGGTTTCGGCCGCGTGCTGCCGCGTCTGCTCGACCTCGAGCGGCCGTCCGGTTTCCCTTTGCGCGGCGCTTACTTCACCCATATCGCCGACGGCATCCGCGATAGCCAATTCGACCGCAACAAAATCCGCGTCACGGTGCATCCCGAACACCACGACGTCTGGTACTGGCTGATTCCGTTCGCGCACGGCCGCTGCTCCATCGGCGTGGTGGCGGAAGCGTCCTTCCTCGCCGGCATTCCCGGCGACGAGACGACGAAGCTGCGCACGCTGGTCATGCAAGACCCGGCCTTGCGTGCATTGCTGCAACACGCCGAGTGGGATACCCCGGCGCGCACCATCTCCGGCTACGCCGCCAACGTGACGTCGCTATGGGGCAAGAACTACGCCCTGCTCGGCAATGCCGGCGAGTTCCTCGATCCGATTTTCTCGTCAGGCGTCACCATTGCGTTGAAATCCGCCAGCATGGCGACGGATACCCTGACGCGCATGCTCGCCGGAGAAGCGGTGGATTGGGAAAACGACTATGCCAAGCCGCTGAAAAGCGGCGTCGACACCTTCCGCACCTTCGTCGAATCCTGGTATGCCGGCGGCTTCCAGAAAATCATCTTCCACGAAAACCAGGAGCCGGCGATCCGCCGCATGATTTCGTCCATCCTGGCCGGCTATGCCTGGGACCAGAGCAATCCCTTCGTCAGCGAAAGCAAGCGCCGCCTGACGGCACTGGAAAGCATATGCGCCTGAACCCGGTCATTTCTTCCGTCGTGACGGCATTACTGCTGTCGGCGTGCGCTGCCACGCCGCCCGAACCGCCTGCTGCATCGGCACGCCTGCACCTGCAGCTTGCGCCGGCATCGCTGGGCTCCTCGCTCAGCCTGCAGCAACACCTGACCGTGGAACGCGCCGGCCGCACCGACGACATCGACACCGTGCTCGAAATCGAGCCCGACCATCTCGACCTGGTCGGCCTGGCGTTCGGCCAGCGCGTGATGTCGCTGCACTACGACGGCAAGGAACTGAAAACCTGGCGCCACTTCATGCTGCCCAAGGAAGTCCGGGGCGAAGACGTCCTGCAGGACGTGCAACTCACGCTCTGGCCCGCCGCCGCCATCCGCGCGGCGTTGCCCGCAGGCTGGGAGCTGGAAGAGAACGACATGCAACGCACACTGCGCCTGAATCACGAGGTCGTCACGCAAATCGATTATCCTGACCGCAAAGCGTGGGGCGGCAAGGTGATCCTGACCAATTTGCGCTACCGCTACAAGCTGACCATACAATCGGTTGTCACTGCACCATGACGATTTATTTAAATGCACTCGGGATGATTTGCTCGCTCGGCGACACCCACGCCGGGATCAGGCAGCGCCTGTTCGCCGGCGACAGCGGTTTGCATGCCAGCGAGCGATTTCTGTCCGCCGGAATTGCCCGCACTGTCGGCGCCATCCGCCTTGCCGATGAAGAGTTGCCGGAAGCAAGCCATCTGCCGCTGCGCGAACGCAGCCGCAACAACCGCCTCGCGCTGGCGGCGCTGGAACGGATACGGCCGGAGGTGGACGCGCTGATCGCGCGCTTCGGCCCGGATCGCATCGGCATCGTGCTGGGCACCAGCACCTCCGGCATCGCAGAGGGCGAAACGGCGTTCAGGCATTACGTCGCCCACGGACAATTCCCCGCCCACTTCCACTATGGCCAGCAAGAACTCGGCTCGCCTGCCGCCGCGCTGGCGACGACGCTCGGCGTCAGCGGCCCGGCCTATGTCCATTCCAGCGCCTGCTCGTCGAGCGCCAAGGCCATGGCCAGCGCCGCGCGCCTGATCAACATGGGCCTGTGCGACGCCGTCATCAGCGGCGGCGTGGATACGCTGTGCGATTTCACCGTCGCCGGTTTCGCCGCGCTGGATTCGGTCAGCGCCGAGCGCTGCAATCCATTGAGCGCCAATCGCCACGGCATCAACATCGGCGAAGGCGCCGCACTCTTCCTCATGACGGCGGAACCGGCGACGGTGGCACTCTGCGGATGGGGCGAATCGTCCGACGCCCATCATATTTCGGCGCCCGATCCGGAAGGAAAAGGCGCGGCGCTGGCAATCACGCAGGCTTTGCAACGCGCCGCCATCGCCCCGGAGCAAATCGACTACATCAACCTGCACGGCACCGCGACCCTGCAAAACGACGCCATGGAATCGAAGGCGATCCACCAGTTGTTTGGCCCAGCGACACCGGTCAGTTCGACCAAGTCCTTCACCGGACACACGCTGGGCGCCGCCAGCGCCATCGAAGCCGGCCTGTGCTGGCTGACCATGCAAGACGACAATCCGACCGGCTTGCTGCCGCCGCACCTGTGGGACGGCCAGGCCGATCCGGCATTGCCGGTGCTGAACGTGGTGCATGTCGGCAAGGCGCTCGGTCACCCGCCGCGCTATGTGCTGAGCAATTCCTTCGCCTTCGGCGGCAGCAACGCCGCATTGATCTTCGGGAGAAGCTGACATGAACGACGACATGCGCCTGCCCGCCATCGCCACCCTCGTCCCGCACGCAGCGCCGATGCTGCTGCTGGACCGCGTGGTCAGCGTCGACGCCGACAAGCTGTGCGCGGAAGTCGTCATCCGTCCCGACAGCATGTTCCATGGCGAACGCGGCGTCGGCGCCTGGGTCGGCATCGAATACATGGCGCAGACGATCGCCGCCTACGCCGGGTATCATGCACAACAGCGCGGCGAACCGGTCAAGATAGGCTTTCTGCTGGGCGCGCGCCGTTACGAGTGCAGCCGCTCCTGGTTTGTCGCCGGCGACTGCCTGCACGTGGAGGCGCAACAATTATTACAAGCGGAGAACGGCCTGGGATCGTTCTCCTGCATCATCAGGGAAAGCAGTACACAACAACAACTGGCGCAGGCGACGGTATCGGTCTTTCAGCCGCATGACGCCAAAGCGTTTCTGGAAAGCGAAGCATGACAAGCATAACAACGACAACGGGGAAAACCATCCTGGTCACCGGCTCCAGCCGGGGCATCGGCAAGGCCATTGCATTGCGCCTGGCGCGCGACGGCTATGACATCGTCCTGCACTGCCACAGCCGGCGCGACGCCGCCGAAGCGGTGGCCAAGGACATCGAAGCGCTGGGCCGCGCCGTGCGCATCCTGCAATTCGATATTGCAGAGCGCGTGCAGACCGCCGAGATTCTGCTGCGAGACGTCGAACAGCACGGCGCCTATTACGGCGTGGTGTGCAACGCCGGCATCGCGCGCGACAACGCCTTCCCCTCCATCTCCGGAGAGGATTGGGACAGCGTCCTCAAGACCAACCTGGACGGTTTCTACAACGTGTTGCATCCGCTGACCATGCCCATGGTCCGGCGGCGCCGGCCGGGCCGCATCGTCACATTGGCCTCGGTATCGGGACTGGTCGGCAACCGCGGCCAGGTCAACTACAGTGCCGCCAAGGCCGGCATCATCGGCGCCACCAAAGCGCTGGCGCTGGAACTGGCCAAGCGCGACATCACCGTCAACTGCGTCGCCCCCGGCCTGATCGATACCGACATGACGCAGGACTTTCCGATGGAAGAAGTGCTCAAGATGATCCCCGCGCGCCGCACCGGCAAGCCGGAAGAAGTCGCCGCCGCCGTCAGCTTCCTGATGCATGAAGATGCCGCCTACATCACGCGCCAGGTGATCTCCGTCAACGGAGGTCTGGCATGACCAATACAAGCCTCGCCACCCGCACCATCGCCGAGCGCCGCGTCGTCGTCACCGGCATGGCCGGCATCAGCCCGATCGGCAACGACTGGCAGCACGCGCTGGAAAGCCTGCGCAGCTACCGCAACGCGGTCGTGCGCATGCCCGAATGGGATGAATACAGCGGCCTGCACACCCGCCTGGGCGCACCGGCGGCGGCATTCGAATTATCCGACCGTTACAACCGCAAGACCACGCGCAGCATGGGTCGCGTCGCATTGCTGGCGACCCGCGCCAGCGAATGGGCGCTGGCCGACGCCGGCCTGCTCGACGATCCGCTGCTCAAGCGCGGCGCTGTCGGCATCGCCTACGGCTCCTCGGCCGGCACGCCGAGCGCCATCGCCGATTTCAGCATGATGTTCGCCGAAAAAAGCACCCGGAACATCAACGCCAATACCTACCTGAAGATGATGGCGCACACCGCCCCGGTCAACATGGGCGTGTTCTTCGGCGTGACCGGCCGCATCGTCACGACTTCCAGCGCCTGCACCTCCGGCAGCCAGGGCATCGGCTACGCCTACGAAGCCATCCGCAGCGGCCGCCAGATCGCCATGATCGCCGGCGGCTCGGAAGAACTGTGCGCGACCGAAGCAGCAGTCTTCGATACGCTCTACGCCACCAGCGTGCGCAACGACACGCCCGCCATCACGCCCAGCCCCTTCGACGAACAGCGCGACGGCCTGGTGCTGGGCGAAGGCGCCGGCACGCTGATCCTGGAAGACCTGGAGCACGCCAAGGCACGTGGCGCCCGCATCTACGCCGAAATTGTCGGCTTCGGCACCAACAGCGACGGCAGCCACGTCACCAATCCCAACGCCGACACCATGAAGATCGCCATCGACATGGCGCTGGCCGACGCCGCTCTCGACCCTGCCGCGATCGGCTACATCAACGCCCACGGCACCGGCACCCGCCAGGGCGACGTCGCCGAATCCAACGCCACCGCGCGCGTCTTCGGCAACAAGACGCCGATCAGCTCGCTCAAGAGCTACATGGGCCACACGCTGGGCGCCTGCGGCGCGCTGGAAGCCTGGCTCAGCATCGAAATGATGCGCAACGGCTGGTTCGCGCCGACCATCAACCTGAACAAGGTCGACGCCGAATGCGGCGACCTCGATTACCTGACCGGCGAAGGCCGCAAGCTCGATTGTGAATACGTCATGTCGAACAACTTTGCGTTCGGCGGCATCAATACGTCGTTGATTTTCAAGCGCTGCATCTGAGCGGCCACAACCATTTCACCCAACAGCAAGGAGCACACAATATGCAAAAAATCGTTTCCCTCTCTGTCGCACTAGGCATCCTGATCTCCGCGGCGCTGCCCGCGCAAGCCCGCAACGAAACCTTCATGCTGCCCATCGACGCCGCGCTGAAGGCAACGACCTTGGCAACGAAGCCCGACGGTTCCGTCAAGTTCTATTTCGGCAAGCAAGCCACGCCGGCGGTTGAAGAGCTCATCCATACCGACGTCATCTCCAAGAAGGTCCGCTTCTCCGGCACCGCCGACGTCGAAGCATGCAACGAAGCGCTGGTCAGCAGCCTGACCGAGTTGCAGGAACGCACCAGGAAGATGGGTGGCAACGCGGTCATCAACATCGTCAGCTATTACAAGAAGACCGAGATGAGCAGCGAGACGCGTTTTGAATGCCATGCCGGCACCTCAAGCGTGGTCTTCTTCCTCAAGGCGGACATTGCCAAAGTCGCCGACAAGTAATTCGTCTTCACCGGAGACCGCGCCGGCAGCCATCCTCTGGCTGCTGAACGGCGACCGCATCGACGACGACAGGTTGGCCTCGTTCACACCGCAATTGGGGCCGGAAGAGCGCCTGCGCCATGCACGCTTCCTGCGTCCGCAACGGGCGCGTGAATTTCTGCTGGGACGCCTGCTGTTGCGCCATGCCGTACGTTATCTGCTGGGCCCCGCCGCAGCGCGCATCGCCATCGCCGAACGTGAACGCCAGGCGCCGCTCCTGTCGTTCCCGGCGTTCCCCTTCGCTCCCGATTTTCATTTCAGCCTCTCGCACAGCCGCGGCTGGATCGCCTGTCTGGCAAGCGCCGTCTGCGCAGTGGGACTCGACATTGAAAACCGGGCACATGCGCGCGACGCCGAAGAATTGAGCGCCGCCGCGTTCGATGACGTTCAGCGGCAATGGCTTGCCGGTCTTGACCCGCAGCGCCGGACAACAGGATTTTATCGTCTATGGAACAACCAGGAAGCGCTCTGCAAACTGCACGGCAACCTCCCCCGAGGGTCCAAACCGGTTTCATGCGGCACGGGCTGGAATTGCTTTCATGTCGACCATCCTCGTTTGCACATCGGCGTGTGTGCCGCGCAGGAGCTGGCGTCATTTGACGTTGTCGAACTGCCTGATCTGCATCCAGTTCAAGATCTTCGAGATATTTCAATTTCCACAAGATAAGTAATCCGCCATACTGCCTCCCTCAACTCTCAGGAACCTCCATGTTTACAACAAAAACAATCTCCCCTGCAGCCATCGCGGCAGTTGCGCTGCTCGCCGGCTGCGCCACCACCGTCAGGACACCTACCGAAACCGTCAACCCGCCGCCAAGCGCAGCACTGTCGACCTTCTCGTCGTTTGAGCTGAAACCGATCAACACCAGCGAAATCTGCGCCAAGCAAAGTGGCGGCGACGTCGCGCTGGCCGCGATCCAGACCCGGATCGACTCCGGCCTGGGCAGCCTGGTGAAGAACTGGAATGAAAAAAAGAATACCGCTGCCTCGCAAAAGCTTGTCATTGAGCCGATCTGCGTCGACATCAAGCTGATCGGCACGGCCAAGCGCATTTTCACTGGCGCCTTGTCCGGCAGCTCGGCCGTCGTGATGAAGGTCCGGTACAGCGATGCGATTTCCGGCAAGGTGATTGCCGAGCCTGTGTTTTACCAGCGCGCCAGCGCGATGGGCGCCGCCTATTCGTTCGGCGCAACCGACCGCGACATGCTCAATCGCATCAGCGACCTGATCGTCAGCTACGCCAGCCGCAACTACCCGCAGGCAGTGGGCGGCCCTACCGGCCTGGAATGATGTGAGGAGACGGCGAACAGGATTCGCCGCTCCCAAAAAGAAAGCCCGCGCCTCCCGATCGGAACCGGAAGACGCGGGCTTTTTTCTGGGAGGTTCTAGCGCAGCATGAACGACATCGCCGACAAACTGTTCAACACCCTCACCGCAAACTCCACCGTCGGCGCGTCGAACTTCAGCGTCACCGCATCCACCCGCTCCACGATCGGCAACTGACAGAACAAGTCGGTCAGCGCCGGCGTCTGCACCTGCAGGCGGCAGGTGACCGGGACTTCGATGCGGTACTTCGGCATCTGCTTGGAGCGCGCTGCCTGCACGGCTTCCTGTGCGGTTTTTTCCAGCAATGCGCAGGCCTGTTGCGGCGACAGCGAATCGCCGCTGTTGGCGCCGTGGGCTTTCTTGATCTCCGCGAAGTGCGCATGCGGAAACAAGGGTAGCGTCTCTGCCACGAAAGCATCGTCGCCGCTGCCGAAAATCACCGGCACGCCATGCTCGCCCGCCAATGCACCATAGATGCCGGCTTCGCCCAGCTCCACGCCATTGAACCAGACGCGGGAAAACGCAAAACTGTTGATCGTATGCGCCAGGATGCCGCGCGTTTGCGAGCGCGAGTGATAGCCGACCATCATGACGGCGTCGATGTTGTCCGCCACGCCGCCCATCATGCCCAGCACGCGCGGCTTGCCGAGCACCATGCGCGCGGCCGGATGCAGCAGGTCCGGCAACAGGTTGCGGAAGCTCCCGTGGGAATCGTTGACGACGATCTCCTGCGCGCCGCCGGCCAGGGCGCCGCGAATGACCGCATTGGCTTCTTCAGTCATCTGGCGGCGGGCGCGCTCGTACTCGCCGTTGCCGGGACGCGTCTGTTCAGGGTGGAAGACGCCGGCAATGCCTTCGATGTCGACGGAAATCAATACGTTCATGCGTGCTCCATGGTGGCCAATTCGGCCATGAGATCGCTTATTGCGCGACGTTGATGGCCATCACGGCCTTTGACGGCCTCAGCCGTAAATAAAGCGTTGAGGATGGCTTGTTCAGTGCTGTCGGCTACCGCGTGAAACAGCGGATCCAGCAGGCCGTCATGCAGGCAGGTGAAATGCATCGCCGGCGATGCCGCATCCACGTGATGCGGCACCGTCTGCGCCGTGGAAAACGCCAGCGCGATATCGCCGCTGCCGTGTCCGTAGACCGATCCGGTACGCGCCAGGCCGGCGCCGGTGCGCGTAGCAAGACGGCGCAGCCGGCGCGCGTCGAGCGGCGCATCGGTGGCGATCAGCATGATGATGGAGCCCTTCTCCGGCTCCCTGTTCTGCTTCTGCACGCATTTGAGCGTACGTCCCAGCGGCTCGCCGGCGATAATCAGGTCGGCCAGCTTGCCGAAATTGGCCAGCACCAGCGCGCCGACGGTGTACTCCGCGCTACCGATGGCGACCTTGCGCGAAGCGCTGCCGATGCCACCCTTGAGTTCGAAGCAGGACATGCCGCGGCCGGCGCCGACTGCGCCCTGCGCCACCTGATCCGAAGCGTTTTGCAAAGCATGCAGGTAATGCTGCTCTTCAATAGAAAACGCCTGCAGATCATTGAGATAGCCGTCATTGCACTCGAACACCAGCGGATTGATGCTGGGCAGCGCGCGGCCGATCCCGGGATTGTCCGCCACCGCCGCGCGCGTCTGCGCCGTCGCGACGGTGCCGACCGCAAAGGTATTGGTCAGGGCGATCGGCGTTTCGAGCACGCCCAGCTCTTCCACCTGCATCAGGCCGACGCTTTTTCCGAAACCGTTCAGGGTGACGGCGGCAGCCGGGACTTTGTCCCGGAACAGATCGCCGCCATGCGGACGCACGACGGTCACGCCGGTCTGGATACCGCCATAATTCAGCGTGCAATGGCCGACCGTGACGCCGGGCACATCGGCGATATTGTCGCCTGCGCCGGCCGGCAGCTTGCCGATGCGGGGGGCGATGTGGAGAGGAGTGTTATTGCTCATTGCCTTGCTTTGCGGACCAGGTCCGCGCCCTCTGTTAGCGTGCTTATTTCTGATCAAGCTTGGGATCCAGCGCATCGCGCAAACCGTCGCCCAGCAAGTTGAACGCCAGCACGGTCAGGAAGATCGCCAGGCTCGGGAAGATCGCGATGTGCGGCGACGTCATCATGTCGGCGCGTGCTTCGTTGAGCATGGCGCCCCACTCCGGCGTCGGCGGCTGCGCGCCCAGGCCGAGGAAGGACAAACTCGCGGCGGTGATGATGGAGGTGCCGATACGCATCGTGAAATACACCACCACGGACGAAATCGTGCCTGGGAAAATGTGGCGCAGGATGATCGTCATGTCGTTGGCGCCGATGCTGCGCACCGCTTCGATATAAGTCAGTTGCTTGAGCGACAGCGTATTGCCGCGCACCAGTCGGGCAAACGCCGGGATGCTGAAAATCGCCACCGCGATGATGACGTTGGTCATGCCGTTGCCGAGAATGGCCACGATGGCGATCGCCAGCAGGATGCCCGGGAAGGCGAACAGCACGTCGCAGATGCGCATGATGATGCGATCGGCCCAGCCTTCGTAATAACCGGCCACCAGTCCCAGGAAAGTGCCGACGATGGCGCCCACGGCCACCGACGAAAAGCCCACCGCCAGCGACAACTGCGTGCCGACCAGGATGCGGCTGAAAATGTCATGGCCCAGCGAATCGACGCCGAACCAGTGCTGCAGCGACGGCCCTGCATTGAGCGCGTCGTAGTCGAAATAATTCTCGGCGTCGTAAGGCGAGATGTAAGGCGAAAGAATCGCGATCACCACCAGGAACAGCACGAAGCCGCCCGCCGCCAGCGCCAGCGGCTGCTTTTTGAATTTGCGCCAGAACTCGCTCCAGGGCGTGCGGATCGGCTTGGATGCCGTTGTAGTTGCGTTTGCGGCAGGTGTAATGGAAGTCGACATGCTCTGCCTCACTTGTAACGGATGCTCGGATTGATGACGGCGTACAGCACGTCGACAACCAGATTGATGAAAATGAATTCCAGCGAGAACAGCAGGATCTCGGCCTGGATGATCGGATAGTCGCGCATCTCGACGGCGTCGATCAGCAGGCGTCCCATGCCGGGCCAGTTGAATACCTTCTCGACCACGATGGAGCCGCCCAGCAAAAAGCCGAACTGCAGGCCCATCATCGTCACCACCGGGATCAGCGCATTGCGCAGGCAGTGCTTGGCGATCACGACGCGTTCGTTCAGCCCCTTGGCGCGCGCGGTGCGGACGAAGTCTTCCTTCATGATTTCGATGAAGGACGAGCGCGTGAAGCGCGCCATGATCGCCGCCACGCCGGCGCCCAATGTCAGCGACGGCAGGATGTAATGACGCCAGCTGTCGGCGCCGACCGTCGGCAGCCAGCCCAGTTGCACCGAGAATACTTCCATCAGCACCATGCCCAGCGCAAACGGCGGGAACGAGATGCCGGACACCGCCAGCGTCATGCCCGTGCGATCGGGCCACTCATTGCGCCACACCGCCGAAAAGACGCCGATGAACAAACCGAAGATCACCGCCCAGGCCATGCTGGTCACGGTCAGCCACAAGGTCGGCCAGAAGCGTTCCATGATTTCCTGGCGGACCGGCAGCTTGCTGCGCAGCGAGGTACCGAAATCGCCATGCGCGGCGTTCACGAAGAAGCGCACGAATTGCGTGTGGATGGGCTGGTCAAGCCCGAGATCGGCACGGATCAGCGCCACCGTTTGCTCGTCGGCTTCCGGACCGGCGGCCAGTCGCGCCGGATCGCCGGGCAACAGGTGGACGAACAGGAACACCATCACCGCGACCAGCAACAAGGTCGGGATCAGGCCCAGAAGACGTTTTAAAACATAAGAAAACATGGCGCGTCCTGCAATGATTCAACAACTTGGGGGAGCGACCGTCATGACCGAATGAGGGCATGCATCGCTCCGCTAAAAATTCGTTTGCCGCGTTGGCGTTTCCGACTATTGCTCACGCGGTGCTTTTAATACTTGTTTGCCCACTCCACGACCTGTGGCATAAGTCACTGGGTTCCAGCGTTCGCTGGAACGACGGCGATGATGGTATCCGCCGCCTTCACACAATTTCACCATCCGTCGTCCCAGCGAACGCTGGGACCCAGTGTCGTATCGCTCAGCATCAACGACACCGGGCTCCATGCAAGGCCTTGCTTACTTCAGCTCGATGTCGTCGAAGTTGAACGATGCATCAGGCATCACGTACACGCCCTTGAGGTTCTTGCTGCGTGCGTACAGGACTTTTTCCGTCACCAGGAAGGCCCATGGCGCATCCTTCCAGATTTCGGTTTGCGCATCCTTGTACAACGCGGCCTTCTGCGCGCGATCGGTCACGGTCAGGGCCTGGGCGATGTCGCCATCCACCTTGTCGCTCTTGTAGTAAGCGGTGTTGAACAGCTTCGGCGGGAAGGCTTCGGAAGCCAGCAGCGGACGCAGGCCCCAGTCGGCTTCGCCGGTCGACGACGACCAGCCGGCGTAGTACAGACGCACCGGTGCGGTGTCGGGATTCGGCGAACTTTCCACCTTCTCCACGCGTTGACCGGCTTCCAGCGCCTGCACCTTGACCTTGATGCCGACCTGCGCCAGTTGCTGTTGCAGGAACTGGATGATCTTCAGCGCGGTGGTGTGGGTGTAAGCCGACCACAATTCGGTTTCGAAACCGTTCGGATAGCCGGCTTCCGTCAGCAGCGCCTTGGCCTTCTTCACGTCATACGGCCAGGGACCGGTCTTGACCGCGTAGTCCACGCCTTGCGGCAGCACGCCGTCCATCGGCACGGCATAGCCGCTGAAGGCGACCTTGACCAGCGCATCCTTGTTGATCGCGTAGTTGATGGCCTGGCGCACTTTGGGATTGTCGAATGGCTTTTGCTTGACGTTCATCGACATGTAGCGCTGGATGATGGACGGGCCGCTGACGATATCCAGCGCGCCCTTGCCCTTCAACAGTTCGGCCTGCTCATACGGCAGCGGGAAAGTGAATTGCGCTTCGCCGGTCTGCATCATGGCGGCGCGCGAGTTGTTGTCGACCACCGGCTTCCAGACGATTTCGTCGATCTTCGGATAACCGGCCTTCCAGTAACCGGCGAATTTCTCCGCCTTCATGTAGTCGGTCTGCTTCCATTCGACGAACTTGAACGGACCGGTGCCGACCGGATGGAAAGCGATGTCCTTGTTGCCGTATTGCTTCAATGCGGCCGGCGAAATCATCACCGCCGACGGGTGCGCCAGCACGTTGATGAAGGCCGAGAACGGCTCTTTCAGGACGATCTTGACGGTGTAGTCGTTCAGCACTTCGGTGCGGGCGACGCGGTTGAACAGGACGTAACGCTTGAGTTTGTTGTCCGGATTGGTGACGCGATCCATCACGGCCTTCACGGCGTCGGCCTTGAACACGGTGCCGTCATGGAACTTCACGCCCTGGCGCAGGCGGATGGTGTATTCCAGGCCGTCCTTGCTGACCAGGTAGCCTTCCGCCAGCACGTTGACCAGCTTCAGGTCCTTGTCGAATGCGAACAAACCTTGATAGAAGGACTTGGTCACGGCCAGCGACAGCGTGTCGTTGGCGTCGTACGGATCCATCGTCGTGAAGGTGGACGCGACCGCAAGCGTGACGCTCTTGGCGGCCCAGGCGTGCACGGCGGCGAATTGCAGCGTGGTGCCGATGGCCCCGAGCGCCAGCCATCGGACGACAGTTGTGCCGCGACGGGAAGATTGAGTAGTCATGGTTAAGCTCCTGAGTTTCTAAATGATTAAAGAGGCGACAACAAACTAAAACGCTGCGGAAATACGATGTGTAGCAACAAAATGGCCGGGGCCGACTTGCTTCAGGGGTTCGACCAGCGGATCGTCTCCGATGGCGCGAATGGGGCTTGGAATCTCATCATTCTGCAAACCTTTCTTCAGATGGCGCAGCTCGGGATCGGCCACCGGCACGGCGGCCATGAGCTTGCGCGTGTAAGGATGCTGAGGATTTTCAAAAATGGCGCGACGCGGACCGATCTCGACGATCTGGCCCAGGTACATCACGGCGACGCGGTGGCTGATGCGCTCCACCACCGCCATGTCGTGCGAGATGAAAATAAAGGAGATGCCCAGTTCGGCCTGCAGGTCCAGCATCAGGTTGACGATCTGCGCCTGGATCGACACGTCCAGCGCCGAGACCGATTCATCGGCGATGACGATCTTCGGGTTCAGCGCCAGTGCGCGAGCGATGCAGATGCGCTGGCGCTGGCCGCCGGAAAACTCGTGCGGATAACGCTGCGCGTGCTCCGGCAACAAGCCGACGCGGATAAGCAGCGCATCGACGCGTTCCTGCGCGCCCTCTTTCATGCCGTGGACCAGCATCGGCTCCATGATGGAATAACCGACCGTCATGCGCGGATCGAGCGAGGCGAACGGATCCTGGAAAATGAACTGGATGTCGCGGCGCAGCTCGCGCAACTCCCCACGCGGCAACTCCGCCAGGTTGCGGCCGCCGAACTCGACCTTGCCGCCGCTGATCTCGACCAGGCGCAGCAGCGAACGGCCGGTGGTCGATTTGCCGCAACCGGATTCGCCGACGATGGCCAGCGTCTCGCCGGCATACAGGTCGAAGCTGACGCGTTCGACCGCATGCACGCGTTGTTTGACGCGACCGAAGATGCCGCTCTTGACGTCGAAACGCGTGGTCAGGTCGCTGACCTTGAGGATGGGTTGACGTTGCTGCGCGATTTCCGACGCGGCCTGCAGTTCTTCCGCGATGGCATCCGGTTTGGCTTCGGCGCCCGGTGCGATGCCGAAGCGCGAAGGCGTGTCGGTGCCCTTCATCGCCCCCAGGCGCGGCACGGCGGCCAGCAAACCTTGCGTATAAGGATGGGCAGGCGCGGCGAAGATGCTGCGCACCTCGTTTTCTTCCACTTTCTCGCCGCGGCACATGACGACGACGCGGTCGGCGATTTCCGCCACCACGCCCATGTCGTGGGTGATGAACACCACCGCCATGTGCATTTCTTCCTGCAGCGAACGAATCAGTTGCAGGATCTGCGCCTGGATCGTCACGTCCAGCGCGGTGGTCGGCTCGTCGGCGATCAGCAGCGATGGCTTGCAGGACAAGGCCATCGCAATCATCACGCGCTGGCGCATGCCGCCCGATAGTTGGTGCGGGTGACGGCCGAGCACGCGTTTCGCTTCGGGGATGCGCACCATTTCCAGCATGCGCAGCGCTTCGGCGCTGGCGGCGCTGTGGCTCATGTGCTGATGCAGGCGGATCGATTCGGCGATCTGTTCGCCGACGGTGAAGACCGGATTGAGCGACGTCATCGGCTCCTGGAAGATCATCGCGATCTCGGCGCCGCGAATGCTGCGCATGGTCGACTGCGGCGCCTTGACCAGATCCAGCGTGCTGTTGTTGCGGCGCTGGAATTGCATGCTGCCGGACACGATGCGACCGCCGCCATGTTCGATCAGGCGCATGATCGCCAGCGACGACACCGACTTGCCGGAACCCGACTCGCCGACGATGGCCAGCGTCTCGCCCTTGTCGACGTGGAAGGACAAGCCGCGCACGGCTTCCACGGTGCGTTCGGAGCCGGTGAACGTGACGCCCAGATTGTCCACGGTCAGCACGCGCTTGGCGGTCATGTCCTTCGGTTCCTGCGATTTTTGCGATGCTTGATCTTGCGTTGCCATTGTCGTTGCGTCCTTCACTACTTGTAGATTGCCGTGACCGGCGTGTCGCCGCCACGGGCATAACCGCGATACATGCCTTCGGTGTTGAAGGTCAGCGCCAGGTTGCCGTCGGCGTCGACCGCGATCAGGCCGCCGCGTCCTTCGTAGGCCGGCAGCACCTCCATGACGACTTGTTCCATGGCTTCCTGCAGCGTCGCGCCGGCGTAGGCCATGCGCGCCGCGACGTCGTAGGCGGCAACCGTGCGCATGAACACTTCGCCGGTGCCGGTGGCGGAGACGGCCGCCGTCGCATTGGCGGCATAGCAGCCGGCGCCGATCAGCGGCGTATCGCCGACGCGGCCGACCTGCTTGTTGGTGATGCCCCCGGTGGAGGTCGCCGCGGCGACGTTGCCGTGCATGTCGAGCGCGACGGCGCCGACGGTGCCGAATTTGTTGTCGGGGTCGATGGGATCAACGGGATCGACGGAAGCTTTACCGTGTGCCGATTCTTTAAAAGTAAACGACGCTGCATCATGGTCCAGCATCATGCCGCTCTGCTCGCGCACGCGCAGCCATTGCTGATGACGCGCTTCCGTCTGGTAATAAGTCGGATCGACGATATCGAGTCCCTGCTGACGCGCAAACGCATCCGCGCCGCAACCTGCCAGCAGCACGTGCGCGCTCTTTTCCATCACGGCGCGCGCCGCGACGACGGGATTGCGCACGCAAGTCACGTTGGCGACCGCGCCCGCCTTCAACGTGGCGCCGTCCATGATGGCGGCGTCGAGTTCATGCGTGCCGGCGCGCGTGTAGACCGCGCCCTTGCCGGCATTGAACAGCGGGCAGTCTTCCAGCAACCGCACCGCCTCGGTCACGGCGTCGAGCGCCGAGCCGCCGGCGGCCAGTACGGCTTGCGCCGACGTCAGGATGGCCTTGAGTTCGCGATGGTAATTCGCTTCGTCGGCCTCGCTCAGCGCACTGCGCGTGATGGTGCCGGCGCCGCCGTGGATGGCGATGACTGGTGTGTTCATGCTTTGCTCGTCCCCGATGCAGCGGTCTTCCTGACTGCACCGCTTTTGCCTGCGTTGTTCTTGATCGCCTTGCCGCTCGCGCGCGCCAGGCTCTTGCCTTGTTCATGCTGTTCCGCCTGGTACAGCCAGGGCAAAACGAATTCCGTCATTTCCGATGCGGCCTGCACCGAGCGCTTGGCGCGGTGCGCGACGGCATCGCACAGCGCCTGGATCAGCACCAGCGCGGCGGCATCGGAGGTCGGCGACAGCTGCCGTTCGGTCTGCGAATAAATCGTCACGTCGGCCAGCGGCACCAGCGGCGAATGCGGCAGGTCGGTAAAGGCGATCAGCTTGGCGCCCTTCTCGACCGCGCGGCGCGCCAACCGTACCGTGTCGGTGGCGTAACGCGGATACGCCATGGCGATCACCACGTCGCGCTCGTCCAGCTTGAAGAATTGCCGGCCGGTCTGCGAGGGTCCGCCCGGATGCACCCCGGACAAGACGGTGCGGCAAAACGGCTCCAGCGCATGCACCATGATCCCGGCCAGGAAAGCGCTGGCGCCGAAACCGATGACGAAAATACGGTCGGCCTTGAGGATCATCTCCACCGCCTGGTCGCAATGCTCGGCGACCAGGCCTTGCCGGGTTGCTTCGATGTTGCGGATATCGTTGGCCAGCGCTGCCTCGATGATTTGCAGGCTGGTCGCGGTCTTCTGCACTTCGTGGCGCATCTTTTCCACCGGCGCCAGCGAAGAGGCGAAGTCTGCCACCAGCGCATTGCGGAACGGCGCATAGCCGTCGAAGCCGAGCGCGTGGGCAAAGCGGTTGGCCGTCGCCAGCGAAATCCCCGCCGCTTCCGACAGCTCGTCGATGGTCATGGTGGCGGCACGAAAGGTGTTCGCCAGCACATAGTCGGCGGTCTTCCGATGCGCCTTCGACAGGTTCGGATACAGCTTGCCCAGCACGCGCGCCACGGCGCCGCCGCCTTGCAAGGATGTGTTTTTTGGAGTGTGCATACTGCGTTGCGATGTAAACCGGTTCGTGGAACTGCGCTAAAAAATGTAAATATATTTTCATTATTTTGAAAAGTAAAGAAAATATCCTTTCAAAAATGAAAGTAAAAACAGATGCACCTTTATCACGCGAGTGCAAGGTAAAAATGCACCTCAATAGAGAGGAAATTGGCTGCACTGCACCAAAGCGGAATGCATGAAAACGATACTGCGAACGACACGGCGAACGACACGGCAACAGCCGTTGTTCACCTTGGAGATGAGGAAATTGCGCAGGAATTTTGGCGCGCGGCGCGCGCCATCTCGCCATGCTTATGTTGCAGCGAAGCAGAGAGAAACGACAAAAGCCGGTGCCGGCCGGCAAGTCAGTCGGAAGTGAGACTCGATGGCCGATGCGATGTTTCAGCAACAGCCTGAAAAAGGCTGCTCAGCGCGGCACGATCTCGCGCAGTTCGATCAGATTGCCGAACGGGTCTGCCGTATAGATGCGGATGAAACCGGGAATCGGCGCGTCTTCCTGCACCGGGAAACCGCCGGCCTTGAGTTCGGCCAGCATCGGCGCCAGCTTGTCGACGATCAGTCCTGGATGAGCGTTGAGCGCCGGTTGAAATTCTTTATCGACGCCCAGATGCAACTGCAGCGCGCCGCACTGGAACCACAAACCGCCGCGCGCTTGCAAAGCTGCCGGCTTGGGCAATTCGGGCATGCCGAGAATATCGCCGAAGAACCGGCGAGCGGCGTCTTCGCCTCCGACGGGCATGGCGAGCTGGATGTGGTCGATGGCGGTGACTGGCATGAGAGTCCTCTGGCTGGCCTTGGCTGATACGGATATTGAGCTGCGATTCTAGCGCTTCGCAGAAAATGCCGCCGGCAGCCGAGAATATCGTTCCGCCAAACTGAAAAATCCTTCTCACGTTGCCCCCTCCATGACTGTCGTCCTGACGCAAGTCAGGACCCAGTGTCGTATCGGCCATCTTCACGACGCTGGGACGACGGCCGGGGAAAACGGGCTCAGCCGGCGGCCGCAGAAATACCTGCGAATACCTGCCAAACGCTCGCTGGCTTAATACGACCTGCTTTGAGACAATGGTGAACCAACCTGCACGCCAATCATTCACACATGCCGCCGGGCAAGACGATTCTGCCTGCTTCGCCCCTTGCATTGACAGACAACCGATACGACCATGAACATCCGCTTCCTCGAAACTTTCGTCTGGCTGGCCAAACTGAAAAACTTCCGGCTGACCGCCGAGCGCCTGCACACGACGCAGGCGGCGGTGTCCAGCCGCATTGCGACGCTGGAGCAGGATTTCGGCGTGCGCCTGTTCGACCGCGGCGCGCGCGAAGTGACGCTGACCACCGACGGCAGCAAGGCGCTGGTGTACGCCGAACGCATGGTCAAGCTGATGCGCGAGATGAAGGACGACATGTCGGACAAGCAGGTCTACGCCGGCGTGATCCGCATCGGCGTGATCGAATCGATCGTGCACAGCTGGTTTCCGGATTTCATCGGACGCGTGCACAAGATGTTTCCGCGCCTGCAAATCGAAATCGCCAGCGACACCACCATTCATCTGCGCGAACAGTTCAGCAAGGGTGCGCTGGATATCGTGCTGCAGGCCGAGCCGGTGATCGGCTCCCACATCACCAATCTCAATTTGTGTGAATTCCCGATGCGCTGGGTCGGCAGCCCCAAACTCAATATCGGCAGCGAGACCCTGAGCCTGTCCGATCTGGCGACCTTCCCCATCATCAGCTTTGCGCGCAACTCGGGACCGCATGCGGCGATCGAGCGCATCTTTTCCGACAGCGAACGCGGTGCATTGCATGTCAATTGCATCGCTTCGGTGGCCACCATGATCCGGCTGGTGACCGACGGCTTCGGCGTGGCGGCGGTGCCGCCGGCGATCATCCAGCGCGAACTCAATGAAGAGATCCTGCACACGCTGCGCGTCGACGTGGAGTTCCCGGCGCTGGTGATGCTGGCCTGCTTCCGCTCCGACAACGAGAACCCGCTGACGGAAACAGTCGCCCGCATCGCCCAGGAAACCGCCGCCGACTTCGCACTCAATTGGGGACACGAGATCGCGCGCCTGCCGTCGCAAGCGCAATAGAAATCATCCCTCAGGCAGCACCGGCAAGGCCTGCATGCGTTTTGCATCGCAGCACCACAAGGGCGCAGCACCCCACCCATTTTTGCTCATAAGATTTTCCAATCATCTGCGCCAACAATTTCTTGTTGGACAGCGCTGCACTCGCTACGCATACTGAATTCACAAGATCGCCAGTCGCGTCGTCCTTCCCGGGCGGTCGCCGAACAAAACGACAGATTTCCGCCAGGCATTTTCCAGCTACGAATTCACCGAGACATTCCCATGTCCGAAATATTCTCGTGCTGTGAGAATGAAGCGATCGCTCAATCAATCTCAAAAGCAGGAGAAGGCAAGCATGACCTCGACATCGGCAACATCCCCGACCGGGACTTCCATCTACACGCCCGGTGCGGTGGACCTGGAAGTCACCTACAAGAAAATCGCCTGGCGATTGATTCCCTTCCTGGTTTTCCTGTTCGTGCTGGCCTGGATCGACCGCGTCAACGTCGGCTTCGCCAAACTGCAGATGCTGCAAGACCTGCAATTCTCCGAAGCGATCTACGGCCTCGGCGCCGGCATCTTCTTCATCGGCTACTTCCTGTTTGAAGTGCCGAGCAACCTGCTGCTGGAAAAAATCGGCGCCCGCAAGACGCTGGCGCGCATCACCATCCTCTGGGGCCTGGCGTCGATGGCGATGGCCTATGTGACTTCGCCGACGTCTTTTTACATCCTGCGCTTTCTGCTGGGCGTATTCGAGGCCGGCTTCTTCCCGGGCGTGGTGCTGTATCTGACCTACTGGTTCCCGGCGCAACGCCGCGCCCGCGTCAACGGCCTGTTCATGACTTCGTTCGCGATTGCCGGCGCCGTCGGCGGTCCGATCGCCGGCGCCATCATGAGCCAGATGGAAGGCGTCGGCCACCTGGCCAACTGGCAATGGCTGTTCATCCTCGAAGGCATCCCTTCGCTGATCGCCGGTGTCTTCGTGCTGATGTATCTGCCGGAGAAACCAGCCAACGCCAAGTGGCTCTCCCCTGCGGAACAGCAAGCCGTCACCCATGCGCTGATTGCCGAAAACACTTCCGCCAGCAAGCACCTGTCGTTCAAGGACGCCTGCAGCAACTACCGCGTCTGGCTGTGCGCCGCCGTGTACTTCTGCGTGGTCAGCGGCAACGCCACCATCGCCTTCTGGACGCCGTCGATCATCAAGGAAATCGGCGTCAAGGGCAACCTGCAGATCGGCCTGATCTCCGCCATCCCCTTCATCGCCGGCACGCTGGCCATGATCTGGAACGGCATCCACTCCGACAAGACCGGCGAACGCCGCATGCATAGCGCCATCGCCACATTGATCGCCAGCATCGGCCTGATCCTGACCGGCCTGACGCTGGGCAACGCAGTCATGGCGCTGTGCGCGCTGACGCTGGCGGCGATCGGCATCCTGGCGGCTTTCCCGGTGTTCTGGTCGATCCCGGCAGCCTTCCTGGCCGGCACCGCAGCGGCAGGCGGCATCGCCCTGATCAATTCGATCGGCAACCTGGCCGGCTTCGTCGCGCCTTACATGATCGGCGCGCTCAAGACCAGCACCGGCTCGTTGTCGTCGGGCCTGTACTTCGTCGCCGCGCTGGAATTCGCCGCGAGCTTCCTGGTCATCGTCTTCGTCAAGAAAGTCTGATCCCTGACATTACAAACCAAGTTTCGCTGCGCCGCCATCCCTCTGTCATTTGTTTCTGCACGGCGGCGCATTTTTTTTTACGTATCTGAAGTGGCCTTATGAAACTCTCTTTCCAAACTGAAACAGCATCGCTGAACGTCGACATCCATACGCTGATCATTGCCGGCTGGGCCGGTCGCGACATGGCCGCCATCGAACATCACATCGAAGAACTGGCCGCGCTCGGCATCCAGCGTCCGAGCGCCGTCCCGCTGTACTACCGCGTATCGAGCAACCAGCTGACGCAATCGCCGGCAGTGCAAGTGCTGGGCGGCGAGTCGTCCGGTGAAGTGGAAACCTTCGTCTTCAACGCCGGCGGCGAACTGTACGTCAGCATCGCGTCGGATCACACCGACCGCAAACTGGAAGCGCACAGCGTGGCCTTCTCCAAGCAAGCCTGCGTCAAACCCGTCGGCTCTTCCGCCTGGAAATTGTCCGACGTCGCCGGCTATTGGGACGAGCTGGTGATCCGCTCATGGATCAAGGAAGACGGCAAGGAAGTGCTGTACCAGGAAGGCACGCTGGCCAGCCTGCGCACGCCGCAAGACCTGATCGCCCGTTTCACCGATGGCAAACAGATCCTGCCGGAAGGTTGCGGCATGACCTGCGGCACGGTCGGCGCCATCGGCGGCATCCGTCCTGCGACCTCGTTCACGATGGAGTTGTTCGATCCGCGTCTCCGACGCTCGCTGCGCCATTCTTACGAAGCGGAAATCCTTGCCGAAGTTGCCTGATCTACTCCTGACCTCTCCATCATGATTCAAAGCCTGCATCAACAAAGCGAAGAACTGCGCGACAACGGCAGCTCCTCGCTGGCGCTGACCGAGCTCGCCCTGCAACGCGCCGCTGCCGCCGATGGCGAAGGCGCGCGCGTCTTCACGCGGCTCTACGCCGACTCCGCACGCGCTGCCGCCAGCGCTTCCGACACGCTGCGCAGCGCCGGCATCGTGCGTTCGCCGATCGAAGGCCTGCCGGTTTCGATCAAGGATCTGTTCGACGTCGCCGGCGAAACCACGCTGGCCGGTTCGGTCGCCTTGCGCGGCTATCCGGCCGCCACCGAGAGCGCCGTCGTCGTCAAGCGCCTGATCGCTGCCGGCGCCG
The DNA here is from genome assembly GCF_000282135.1 of Herbaspirillum sp. CF444. Lineage (GTDB taxonomy): Bacteria > Pseudomonadota > Gammaproteobacteria > Burkholderiales > Burkholderiaceae_D > Herbaspirillum. The sequence continues at coordinate 48,996 of NZ_AKJW01000059.1, read as the reverse complement.
TGATCGTCGGTCGCACCAACATGACCGAATTCGCCTACTCCGGCCTCGGCATCAATCCGCACTACGGCACGCCGCGCAATCCCTGGCAGCGCGAAGTGGATGGCGGACGCATCCCCGGCGGCTCGTCGTCGGGCGCCGCGATTTCCGTCACCGACGGCATGGCGGTGGCCGGCGTCGGCTCGGACACCGGCGGCTCGATCCGCATCCCGGCGGCATTCTGCGGCATCACCGGCTTCAAGCCGACGGCGCGCCGCGTACCGATGCAAGGCGTGTTGCCGCTATCCGAAAACCTCGACTCCATCGGCGCCATGGCGCCTACCGTCCTGTGCTGCGCCATGATGGATGCGGTACTGGCCGGCGAAGAATTCGTCGCTCCGGTGGCGCATCCGTTGCGCGGCTTGCGTCTGCTCTACCCGACCAACGTCGTGCGCGACGGCATGGATGAACATGTCGCCGCCGGCATGCAGGCAGCCATTGCAAAACTGTCGGCGGCCGGCGCCGTGATCGTCGAACAGGATATCCCTGCCTTCAATGAACTGGCCGCCATCAACGCCAAGGGCGGCTTTACTGCGGCAGAAGCGTGGGCCTGGCATCGCCAACTGATCGCGGAACGCAAGGATCACTATGACCAGCGCGTGGTCTCGCGCATCCTGCGCGGCAAGGACATGAGCGCCGCCGACCTGCTCGACGTCCTGCACGGCCGCCGCCGCTGGATCGCAAAGGTGGAGCAGCAGCTCGCCGGCTACGATGCCCTGCTCATGCCGACCGTACCGATCGTCGCGCCGAAGATCGCCGACCTGCAAACCGGCGACGACGCCTACTACGCCGCCAACGGGCTGATCCTGCGCAATCCGACGCTGGTCAATTTCCTCGACGGCTGCGCGGTGTCCCTGCCCTGCCACGCAGCCGGCACCGCGCCGGTCGGCCTGAGCCTGGCGGCTGCCGGCGGCAACGACCATCGTCTGCTATCGATTGCCCTGGCGGTGGAGACATTGTTGAAACAATGACGCCCATGACGTGACGTGAAACCTGGCTCCGTAATGAAAACGGCTTGCATCGCTGCAAGCCGTTTTCATTTTGCGGAGCGGAGACCGCAGGCGAAATTACAAAACCGCAATTGCCACCGCATCCGCGATCATCAAGACCGCATCCGTCACGAAGATAAAAAACATCGGTCCCTTGAACACGGGCCAGGCGTGCGCCTGTCCCTTTTTCTCCCTTATCGCGACAGGCAGGTTACAGAAAAACTGCGTGCCGTGAGTCAGGGCCAGAAAGCCGAAAATCAACTGCCACTGCCGTGCATCGGTGAACAGCTCGCCGGCGATTGCCAGCGCGATGCAAAAGACGGATAGCGCGCAGTTGAATCCCCCGAGGAAGTGCAAGGAGGTGCGCAGTTGCAGCAGCGTGCTTTCGCCTTTCTGCTCCTTGCGAATCAGGAATCTGACAAACCGGCTGCTGCGCAAGCTGAAAGCGACGAAGCCGGCGGCAAACCATGCGGCATTGAGGAATAACAAAATCTTGTACATCATGTAATGAACGTGCTTTCTGCCCTAGGCTGTTTGATATGCGACAGCCTACAGTATCTCTCTTTTATCCAAGATACAGGTCGGATTTCGCCGTTCAGATGGAGGAAGCTGTGGAGGATCTGCGACCCGCTTCGCCTGAGATCGCATGCAGAGATCCCTGCGAATTTCATATTCCACACGCATTTTCTTCCATTGTCGCTGCGCCCATATCCGGCGCAGGAGCGTCACGACGCCTGCCGCCAACAAGTACAGTATGGCGATCATGACACCCAGCATCGGCGGTCTGCTCAGCAATATCATCGGATTCTCCAGCTACGCCGCAACTCCCCTCTTGTACATGACATGCATCATGCCGAGGCGAGCATTTCTTGCGACAACGCAGAATGATTTTTATCCGGCCTTGCCTTCCAGACCATCGAAGGTCTTCATCAGATCGGCCATTGCAGCCTTGCAAGCGGCCTGGCTCGGTGTGCCGCTGCGCAGCGCTTCCAGCGCGCGGTCAATGGCTTTGTCGAGCTTGTGCCAGTCTTCCGCGGCACGCGGCTTCAGGCCGGCTTCGGCTGAATCCCATTGGGTTTCCAGGTCTTTGATGCGCATCTTGGCCGCGACCAGATCGCCCTTGTCCACGATCGCGGACACATCGGCGGCGATAGCGCGGAACGGGCTCAGGTCGCCGAGCTTCGATGCCTGCGCGGATTGCGGCGCAAGCGTCATCGCACCGGCAGCGACGGTGCCATTGGCCGCGCGCTGATCCGGGGACTTGGAACAGCCCGCTGCAAAAGCCAACGCGGCGATCATCGACACGGCGACGACGGAGCGCCGGAAAGACGCTGGCGATGTGAACGATGTGAAATTACGCATGAAACTTCTCCTTTTGTAGATAAATAGATGTCATTCGGCGGCGCGGATGTCGCGGATACCGCGGCGGCCGCTCTTTCCGTATTGCGCGATGACGACGAGGAAAACAATGACGGCAAGGAACAGCACGCTGGTCCACATCGCTCCCATGCCGAAACCGCCGTAGGTCTTTGATTGCGTCAGCAGATCGCCGAGGGCGGCGCCGAACGGACGCGTGAGGATGTAGGCGATCCAGAAAGTCAACACCGCGTTGCCGCCCATGCGCCAGGCCAGACAGGTAATGGCGATCAGCGCCCCGAAAATGACAACGCCCAAACCAAAGCCCAATCCCAGCGCCTCGGTCGCCAGATCGCCGGCTGCGGTGCCGAGCGCGAACGTACAAAGAATCGCCAGCCAATAGAAGGACTCGCGGCTGCGGGTGACGATGTCGTGAATGGACAAGCTGCGTTCCATCCTGTACCAGACAGCGAAAATCGCAGCGAGCGTGGCGGCAAATACGGCCGTGCTCAGATACAGGCTGACGCCGAGGCCGTCCGTCAACAGGTCGGTAATCTGTGTGCCGACCACGCTCACCAGCACCACCGTGAGCCAGTAGCTCCACGGTTCGAGCCCGCGCATCCGAAGCTGATTGAACAAGACCAGCGCCAGCAGGACCGCCATGATCGCGCTGGTGAGACCTTGTCCCCAGCCGACTCCGACCGCAAGGAAATCAGCGCCGGTTTCTCCGACGGTAGTGGACAGAATTTTAATCATCCAGAACGACAGGGTGACTTCGGGTACTTTGTTGATCAGGCTGACTGATCGGGACGCGGGCAGCTGCATCATGATGTTTTCTCCGGCATGAACAATGGACATTGCGGAGAGTGTGATCAGCTTGACTTAGAACAGTCATAGGGTCTGTCTTTCATGCAACGTTGATGTCATTTCTTGTTGATCCGCTCAATGACAAACGCAACCTAAGTTCCAACTAAGTTAATGCCTGTATGGTTGAAACTCATTTCATAACGTTTCAAACAGAATGGCCCATGACGATGATTAAGCAAACGCTGGCCAAGGTGCCGGAGGTGACATTGATATTCTGGCTCATCAAGATCGCCGCAACCACATTGGGCGAGACCGGTGGCGATGCCGTCTCGATGTCGATGCAACTGGGTTACCTTGTCGGCACCGGCATCTTCGCGGCCATTTTCCTCGCCGCGGTGACCGCCCAGATCAGGGCAAAATCATTCCATCCACTGCTGTACTGGACCACGATCGTCGCCACCACGACCGTAGGCACCACGTTGGCGGATTTTGCCGACCGCTCGCTGGGCATCGGCTATGCGGGCGGTTCCTGCATCTTGCTGGCCTTGCTGCTGGCGTCGCTTTTTGTCTGGCATCGCACGCTCGGCTCGGTCTCGGTCGCCAGCATCAATTCGCCCAAAGCCGAAGCGTTTTACTGGGTGACCATCATGTTCTCGCAAACGCTGGGAACCGCGCTGGGCGACTGGACCGCCGATACCGCCGGACTGGGCTACACAGGGGCCGCCCTCATCTTCGGTTCGTTGCTGCTTCTCATCCTGCTGGCTTACTTTTGGACGAAGCTGTCGCGCACCGCGCTCTTTTGGGGCGCCTTCATCCTGACGCGTCCCCTGGGCGCCGCGGTCGGCGATTTTCTCGACAAGCCGCATGTCCAGGGCGGTCTGGAACTGAGCCGCTACACGGCATCCGGCGCGTTGCTGGCGTTCATGTTGCTGTCCGTATTCTTGTTCCGGCAGAAAGCGGCGGCAACCGCGCACTGAGCCTGCCCATGCATCGGCGGAAAACAAACCAGGCAAATCAAGCCCCGGAGGCCTGAAAAGCAACCGCGGCAACATCGAAGTCATACCAACGTCATATAAATACGTTCTACTTTTCCGCAGACCCGATCCGCAGGGAAGCCGCTTTCAAGGCGCTTTCCGGTTACTGCGGGTAAAATCAACCGCCGAAAAAAGAGAGAACATGAACCGCATATCAACCGTATTTTCACTTTCACTGATTGCCGCCGCAGCCCTGATCACCGGTTGCGCCGGTCCGCAAGGCGCATCCAGTGGCTCGCCATACAAGACACTGGATGGAAAAGCACCGTTGATCATCGGCCATCGCGGTTTGCCCGGCTTGTATCCGGAAGAAGTCATTGCGGGTTACCAGGCAGCGATCGCCGCCGGCACCGACGCACTGGAAATGGACCTGATGTCCTCCAGCGACGGCGTACTGTTCGTTTGCCACAACCCCTTCCTGAGCGACACCACCGACGTGGCGGATCATCCCGAATTCGCGTCGCGCAAGAAAGCGCGCACCGTCGACGGCGTGGCGGTGCCGCCGGACTGGTACATCAGCGACTTCACGGCGGCCGAGTTGAAGACCTTGCGCGTCAAGCAGCCGATCGCCATTCGCAGTCATCAATACGACGGCAAGTATCCGTTGGCGACTTTCCAGGAAGTCATCGATCTGGCCAAAGCGACGCGCGCCGCCAATCCGGCCAGCAAGCTGCTGGTTTATCCTGAAACCAAGAATCCGATTTTCCAGCGCCTGCTGGGCGTGCCGCTGGAAGAAAAGCTGCTTGCCATGATCAATAAAGAAGGCTGGAACAGCTTCGACGCACCGATCATCGTGCAGTCGTTCGAACCGGAAAGCCTGAAGATGATGCGCCGTCTCGGCCTCAAGACCCGCGCCGTGCAATTGATGGACGGCGACGGCATCAACTTCAAGAACGGGACATTGACCTACAACTCGCCGGATACCGCCAAACCGTACTCCTGGCTGCAGCATGGCGATCCGCGCACCTTCGCGGCGATGGCCACGCCGGAAGGCCTGGCCGAGATCAAGACCTACGCCGACGGCATCGGTCCGTGGAAGGTGTATATCGTTTCGGCGCAAGGCGTGGATGCGGCCGGCAATCCGGTCAAATCGCTGAGCCAGGCATCGAACATGGCACCGACTTCGCTGGTAGCCGATGCGCACCGGCTCGGCCTGTTCGTGCATCCGTTCACGTTCCGCGATGAAGCGGCGCGCCTGACCGCGACCTACAACGGCGATCCGAAGGCGGAATACAAGGTATTTTTCGATGCCGGCGTGGATGGCGTATTTACCGATTTCAGCGGCACCGGCAAGGCTGCGCTGGCGGAGTGGCTGGCGGCGCAGAAAGCACGATAGGCAATCCGCAGGGCGAGTCCGCTCCCGGACGGGAGCGGACTCGACAAGCCAATCTGTGACGCCGGAACCAGTTACGATTCCCTTGGGCTCAATGCCGGCGTCGCCGGTTTCTTCGCCCTGGTTGCCAACCAGCATAGTATCGAACCGACGCACACCAGAGACGCCCCGACCCAAAACGATCTTGGCAACGGCGCGTGCAACAGGACGGCGGACAGCGCTGACGAAAAGACCGGAATGAAATACGAGGCCCCTGCCAGGACGGTGACATTGCCGTGCAGGATGCCGACGTTCCATGCCGCATAGCCGAACCCCATCGCCGCGGCCGCCAGGAGCAGGTAAACGATTGCCGGCGTGCTGAAAGACATCGTGCCGTGGTCGCCGAGGAAGAATTTCATCCACAGCGTCAGCGACACCAGCATGAAGAAAAGCGTCACCCCGTTCTTTCCCTGCGCGATGTTGGCGGTGACGGTGCAATATGCCGCCCAGATCACTGCGCCCGCAAAAGCCAGGCCGTAACTGAGCGGGTTATCCTGCACATTGGCGAGCATGCCCGCCGCGTCCAGCCCCTGGTCGCCTCCCAATACCCAACAGATACCGACAATCGAGAGCATGAAACCGGGAACGGCCAGCCAGGTCGCCTTCTGCTTGCCGAACGCAATCGCGGAGATGAGCGTGAACGTCGGCCACAGATAGTTGACCATGCCGACTTCGATTGCTTGTCTGCCTGTGTTGGCATAGCCGATCGAGAGCGACAGGCAGAGCTCGTAAGTCACGAACAGCAGGCTTCCCCAGAACAGGTATTTTTTGGGAAAGGCGCCGAGCTTGGGAAATCCGACCGAAAACAGCAGGATCAGGGATGCAACGCTGTAAATCATCGCCGCGCCCCCGGTGGCGCCGAGATGCTCGCTGACGCCGCGAATCAATCCGACAATCGAACTCCACAAGACTACTGCGGCGAGTCCGATGATCGTGGCTTTTTTGCTATTCATTGACACTCGTCAGGCTATGGTTGTCGGGAGCGCAGACGCAGGCGCCCCATCACCCGTGAATGTCCGCAGGCAATAAAAAAGCACGGGCGCCATCGAAAAATTCAGCGCGCGTGCTCTTGCAGACAATCACGAAAGTTGAAAAAATGCCAATCAGGAACAGTCCCTAGCGATAGAAAGGCTCGACCTTGCCTTTTACTTTCAGCAGCAGGGGCTTGCCCTTGCGGTCGAGTGCCTTGCCGGCCGCGACCTTGATCCATCCCTCGCTGATGCAATACTCATCGACGTCGTTGCGTTCCTTGTCGTTGAACCGGATGCCGACATCGTGCTCAAAGATGGCGGCATTGAAGTAAGGGCTGCTCGGATCGATGGAGAGCCGGTCGGGAAATGGGGGGAGTTGTGAAGTATCGTTCATGACGACAATTATTCACTATAAGATTGCGCAAAACAATCCTTTCTTGCGCATCGTCGGGCGTATTACAGGTCAAACGGCGCCAGCACCTTCGTCAGCCATTCCTGCTCAATCTTGCCGTTGGCAATTTCCGCCTTGATTTTTTCTTCATGCGCATGGGTCTTGCGTGCCGCTTCGACGATCTTTTCCAAATCCTGCAACGGAAACGAGACGATGCCGTCTTCATCCCCCACCACCACGTCGCCGGGACTGATGACCTGACCGCCGACGGAGACCGGCACATTGATCTGCCCCGGCCCGTTCTTGTAGGGGCCGCGATGACTGACCGCCCGCGCATAGCATGGAAAATCGGCTTCAAAGAAAGCGTTGGTGTCGCGCACCGCCGCGTCGATGACAAAACCTGCACAACCGCGCTGCTGCGCATACAACATGATCAGTTCGCCGACCAACGCATTGGTCGGATGACCGGCGCCGTCGACGACCAGTACATGGCCAGGTTTCAGCAGCGTCAGCGCCTTGTAGATGAGCAGATTGTCGCCGGGGCGGACCTTCACCGTGAAGGCGGTGCCGAGCAGCTTCTTCGAGCGGTGGATGCGCTGCAGTCCGCAAATGCCGGACATGCGTTGAAGGTTGTCGCTCAGATGCGAAACGACGATTTGTTCCAGATCGGCCAGTTGCGCCTTGGAAGCAACCGGCGCCCAGGGATTGATAAAGAATGCGGAATTATTCATCAGTGTCGATAGCGTAAAAAAAGAAATGTCTTGTTTGCGGCGTTAGCCAGAGCATCGGAGACGGCCCCGGTATTCAACCCGGCCAGACGCGTCGGCAGAAGATGGGACGGCGTGAACGTTCCTCCAGATACCTGGCAATTACTTTGCCCTTGCCGGCGCCATACGTAAATTCGTATTCCACTAAGCCATTCATATGACGAGCCTATGGATGCATACGACCGCAGCATTTTCTCGCGGTGTTTTTCGCTGCATGGCGCGATGGAGGGAGACAGAGAAAACACTAAGATGCGCGTTTCCGAAAGCGGACCGCGAGACCGGCAAAAGGGCCGTGCAAGCAAGGCCATCCTGGTGCGGCGCACTAAAACAAGACGTCGGACGCACGATCGAGGTGATAGGTTTTATGTATATAAGACATACAAAAATGAGAATTTACATATACGTCGCGAACTTCGATATTGCACATCTGGATCATCTCCATGTGGAGAAGATCGATAACACGTCATCGCCATCTCACAAGGGGATTCAAATGATTACCAAGTCTACTTCATCACTGGTGTTGCTTCTCCCCACCTGTATTGCAACTGTCGCTCCGCTGCAGGCTCACGCCGTGCAAAAAGGGACCTTGGACAAGATCGCGGCATCGAGGACCATCACGCTGGGCGTACGTGATTCTTCGCCGCCGTTTTCCTATCTGGACGACAAGCAGTCGTACATCGGCTACTCCATTGACCTGTGCATGAAAGTCGTGTCGGCGGTTCAAAAGCAACTCGGCGCGAGCAGTTTGTCGGTGAAGATGCAGCCGGTCACCTCATCGACGCGCATCCCCTTGCTGGCCAACGGCACCATCGATCTCGAATGCGGCTCGACGACCAACAACGAAGATCGGCAAAAGCAGGTTTCCTTCGCGCCCACCACCTTCGTGACGTCCAACCGCTTGCTGTCGAAGAAAACCGCCAACATCAAGACGCTGGCAGACCTGAAAGGAAAAACATTGGTCGCCACCGCCGGCACGACCAATATCAAGCAAGTGACACAGCTCAATGCCGACAAATCTCTGGGCATCAACATCCTTGCTTCCAAGGACATCGGCGAAGGCTTCCTGATGGTGGAAACCGGCCGCGCCGTCGCCTATTCGCTGGACGACGTGGTGCTCGCCGCATTGGCGGCCAATTCCAAGTCGCCCGACGACTACCGCATCAGTGCCGAAGCGATGTCCTTCGAGCCCTACGGCATCGTCTTGCGCAAGGATGATCCGGAGTTCAAGAAAGCCGTCGACGCCGCCATCACTGCGGTCTTTCGCTCAGGCGAAATCAACCGGATCTATGCCAAGTGGTTCCAGGCGGCGATTCCGCCAAAGGGCATCAACATGAACTGGCCGATGACGCCTCAGCTGCAAAAGGCAATTGCCCATCCGACCGATTCGGCCGACCCCGAAGTCTACAAATAAAGCGCCTGTCATCTCTTCAGGTTCTTTGCAACGCGACGACATGTCGCACAAGAAATAAGAAAGGCGACCGGAATCTGTACCGACGCGTAGGCGACGGCACGGATGCCGGCATGAGCTATGAATTACAACTGGAATTGGCACATTCTCCTGGAGCAGGCCCCCGATGGAACAGGGTCTTACTTGCACAGCTTATTCATCGGCTTGTTGTGGACGCTGTCCATCGCGCTATTGGCGTGGCTCATCGCACTGGTGCTGGGCACCTTCATCGGCGTTATCCGCACGCATCCCAACAAAGCATTGATGGCGGCAGGCAATGCCTACGCGGAGCTGTTCCGCAATATCCCGCTGATCGTCCAGATGTTCCTGTGGTATTTCGTCGTGCCGGAATTTCTGCCTGTCGACCTGGGCGACTGGATCAAGGCGCTGCCCAACAATGCCTTTTACACGGCGGTGATCTGCCTGGGATTTTTCACCTCGGCGCGCGTGGCGGTGCAGTTGTCGGCGGGCATCAATTCGCTCTCGCGCGGTCAACGCATGGCCGGCCTGGCGTTGGGCATGACGCAAGGCCAGACCTATCGCCACGTTCTCCTGCCGATGGCGTTCCGCATCGTGGTCCCGCCGCTCACCAGCGAATTTCTCGGCGTGATCAAGAACAGCGCCGTGGCATTGACGATCGGCGTGATGGAGCTGACCGCGCAGACGCGGTCCATGCAGGAGTTCACGTTCCAGGTGTTCGAGGCATTCACCGTTGCAACGGTGCTGTACATCATCGTCAACGTGATCGTGGTGAACCTGATGCGCAAGCTGGAAAACCGGATGGCGGTTCCCGGCTACATCTCAAGCGCAAAGTGAGCGAATCATGAATTTCGATTTCGACGTTATCCAACGCTCCTGGGTGTATCTGTTTCAGGTCGGCATGGTGTTCACCATCAAACTCACCCTGCTTTCCCTGATCGGCGCGACGCTGCTCGGCACGCTGTTGGCGCTCATGAAACTGTCCACCAATCGCGTCGTCAGCAAACTGGCGACAGAATATGTCAACCTGGTGCGATCGATTCCCCTGGTGCTGGTCATCTTCTGGTTTTACTTTCTGGTTCCCTATCTGGGCGCCTGGGTCATCGGCTCCTCCGAGCCGGTCCAGGTGGGCGCTTTCACTTCATCGCTGGTGACCTTCGTGTTGTTCGAAGCGGCCTACTTCTGCGAAATCGTCCGCGCGGGCATTCAATCGATTCCGCGCGGCCAGATGGGAGCGGCCTACGCCCTGGGAATGACTTACTGGCAATCAATGGGAAGCATCGTGCTGCCCCAGGCCTTCCGCATGATGATCCCGGTCTTGCTGACGCAGACGATCATCCTTTTTCAGGATGTATCCCTGGTCTACGTGCTTTCCATCACGGATTTCGTCGGCGCGGCATCCAAGGTCGCGCAACGGGACGGACGGCTGGTCGAAATGTATCTGTTCGTCGCCGTCGTCTATTTCGTCATCAGCTTCTCGCTGTCCGTCCTGGTCAAACGATTGAACCGCCGTCTGGCTTTTGTACGCTGAAAACATGCCGCCAATTTTTATCACGAGGAAACAAAAATGAACGACGAAAAATTGCTCGAACGCCTCTCGGCTCTCGACTCCAACACCATCTCCGACGCCTTGGATTTCCTGGGTCTTCCCGGCGCCACCTACGGCATTCGCCCGCTGTGGAACTGCCCGAAGATCGTCGGCAAAGCCAGCACGATCCAGGTCGCCCCCAAAGAGGGCAAGACGCCGACGGTACACATGCTCACGCCGGTGATTGCCGAAGTGACGGCAGATGACCGGGTGCTGGTGATTGCCGGCGGCCTGGAAGGTATTTCGTGCTGGGGCGACATTGTCGCCAACGCGGCAAAAATGAAGAAGATCCGCGGCACCGTGATCGACGGCATGAGCCGCGACATCGACGGCAGCGAGGCGATAGACTACCCGGTGTTCGGTCGCGGCGTCACCATGATCAGCGCGCGCAACCGCCTCATCCAGACCGGCTCGGGCGAAGCGATCACCTTTGCCGGCGTGGTTGTCAACGAGGACGATCTGGTCATCGCCGATCGTTGCGGCACGGTATTCGTTCCTGCTGCCAAGGCGGAAGAAATCATCGAGCTTGCAGAGAAGATCAATACGCGCCAGGAAGCCATGGTCAAGGCTGTGCGCAACGGCCGCTCCGTTGCGGAAGTGATGCACGACAAGGAATTTGACCAGATTTATAAGAAATAAACGGGGATGACGAAAAACATGTCAGAGGTGAACAAAGCAGCCCAAAGGTGTACGGAATGATCGATATTGTCAACGTGAGCAAGTGGTACGGAGATTTCCGGGTATTGGACTCTTGCACAACGCAGGCGAAGAAAGGCGATGTCGTCGTTGTGTGCGGTCCGTCAGGATCGGGAAAGTCGACGTTGATCAAAACAATCAACGGTCTGGAATCGTTTCAACAGGGGGAGATTCGTGTCGACGGCATGCGGCTCCATCGTCTGCACACCAGCCTGGAGAAAATTCGCGCCCGCATCGGCATGGTGTTCCAGAACTTTGAGTTGTTTCCGCATCTGACCGTCTTCGAGAATATTCTTCTTGGTCAGATCAAGGTCCTGGGACGCAGCGTGGAAGAAGCCGGTGACAAGGCGACGACCTATCTGGCGCGTGTCGGCATGGCGGCGCATCGGGATAAATTCCCGGGGCAGCTTTCCGGCGGCCAGCAACAGCGCATCGCCATCGCCCGGGCGCTGGCCATGGATCCGATCGCCATGCTGTTCGACGAGCCGACCTCCGCCCTTGATCCGGAAATGGTCAACGAAGTGCTCGAAGTGATGATCTCATTGGCGCAGGAAGGAATGACCATGATGGTCGTCACGCACGAAATGGGTTTTGCGAAACGCGTCGCCAGCCGGGTGATCTTTATGGATGAAGGTGCAATCATCGACGATTGCACCAAGGATGAATTTTTCGGCAGCAGGCGTTCAAGCCGGTCTCAGGATTTTCTAGCGAAGATAATTCATTAAGAAGGTATTTAATGGCAGATAAATCGTTCTCCTTGCAGCATATTCTCGAAGCAGCACAGCGAATTTCTCCCTATATTGTGCGAACACCCGTACTCAATTCACCGCAACTGGACGAGATGGCCGGCTGCAAGGTTTTTGTCAAGACAGAGGGATTGCAGAAGACGGGCTCGTTCAAAATTCGAGGTGCGTTGAATAAATTACTCTCACTTAGCGTCGCCGAACGTGAAAAAGGGGTGATAACGTATTCAGCAGGAAACCACGCGCAAGGTGTTGCCGCTGGAGCGAGGATTCTCAATTGCCCATCCGTGGTGGTAATGCCTAACACTGCGCCAAAAATAAAAATAGAAAATACCCGTTGGTGGGGAGCCGAGGTCGTACTCTTTGATCCATATCGCCAGACACGAGAGGAGATTGCTGAGCAGATCATGCAGGAACGAAGAATGACTTTCATTTCTCCGTTTGACGATTATTACGTCATGGCGGGTCAAGGAACGGCCGGTCTCGAGTTATGTGAGCAGATGGAGGCTATGGATGTGACTCCCCACGTTCTCCTTGTCAACTGTAGTGGAGGAGGCTTATCTTCAGGAGCGATTACTGCTGTTCGTAGTCGCCATCCAGAGGTCGACTGCTATGTAGTGGAGCCGAAAGGTGGCGAAAAAATGGCATGGTCGCTACTGAGTGGAAAACCGGAGCGAGTCCCCGCACCTCTGAAGACAATCATGGACGGAGTAGCAGGACCAGTCGCGGGGCAACGTACTCTTGACGTGCTTCTCAAACAACAAGTGAAGGCGCTTAGCGTGAACGACTACGAAGCCGCGCAAGGATTGAAAGCAGCATTTTCCATGCTCAAGATCGTAGTGGAGCCAGGTGCTGCAGTCAGCTTGGCCGCTATTCTCGCCAAAAAAGCTGATTTCTCGGGAAAGAACGTCGCATTGATAAGTTCAGGGGCCAATGTCGATGCATCAGTTTTTGCTTCGATACTGATAGATAAGGAATACATATGAGTCCTGAACAACGCCTTCATCAATTGGGGTGGGCTTTGCCAATAATGCAGCCTGCAAATGGTACGTATATGCATTATCGAATAGAAGGATCCGTCCTTTATCTGGCTGGTCATGGGCCACGTATTGATGAGAAGGCCTATCTAACCGGGCGTATAGAGTGTGATGAAGACATCGAACGTGGCTATGCCGGTGCGCGGTTGACGGGATTAAATATTCTGGCCACCGCCAAAGAAGCGTTAGGAGAACTGAGTCGCATTGATGCGGTTATTCGGGTCTTCGGCATGGTGAATGCATCCGCTGAATTTACCAGACATTTTAACGTCATTGACGGCTGCTCCGATCTCTTCGTAGAAGTCTTAGGGAATAAGGGACGTCACGTAAGAACTGCAGTGGGAATGAGCTCTCTTCCTCATGGAATGAGCGTTGAGATAGAGGTGTTCTTCAAGATACGACCGGCATGATCGATTAAAGTAATTCCAGGGACGGCGCCGACGAATTGCGAGCTCAAATCGGCTCCGCCGCTCCCTTTTTTGTCGACTTCATTGCAGTAAGAACGGTGATGAATTGTTCGATGAAGGGATTATTGCGCGACGTGTCCCAAGCCATCGCCGTTGTCACGACGTTGACCAATTCCTTCAGCGGACGAACGACTACGTTTTCGGGAGCAAGCTTCTTCATTAATGCAGGCACCAATGCGATACCTTGGCCGCAACCTACAAAAGCGATCTGGGACGATACCGTCCTCACTTCATGCAATACCCTCGGAGAAAAACCGCTTGCCCGGCATGCGCTGATCAGGCAGTCAAAATATACCGGACTGAGTTCACGTGAAAACATCACGAAATCATCAGCCGCCAACGATGAAAGCCTGATCCGGGTTGCAGAAGCAAACCGATGTGTCTTAGGCATGGCCACTGCCAATCTGTCTTCCGCCAAAGGAACAGACTTGATGGTCGGTCCCAGATCCCCTTCCAGGCGCGCAAACGCGATGTCAATGTCCCCTGACATAAGCATAGGGACTGCGCTTACGCTATCAATTTCTTTTACCGCGATTGTCATCTCTGGCCGCTCCACCCGGAACTTGTCGAGGACTGGCGGCAGATTATTCAGCAAGGCAAAACTGATCGCGCCGATCGTGAGTGTGCCCGTTTGTCCTGCTGCCGCTTCCGCGACCGCGAACTCGAGGCTCTTCATCTGCTCGACAAATTTTTTCACGGAAGGAAAAATCGCCGCTCCTGCAGGGGTGAGTTGCGCGCCTCTGCGCGAGCGATCGAACAGCTTGATCTTGAGCGCCTGTTCCAGCACCTGGATGTTCTCGGTCAGCGGCGGCTGCGACATGCCGAGCCGGCGAGCGGCGCGGCTGAAACTCTGTTCTTCGGCGACCGCGAGGAACATCCACAGATGCCGGAGGAGTCGGAAATTGATCATGATTTTCTATAGGAATTTCTTAATGAAGCATTAAAAGAATAAGAATTTACATATAGCTGCTTAGCTCCGATAGTAACCACATTGCGCTGATTTAGCGAGATGCCGATTCAAGTTTTTAATGGAGATAAACATGAAGCAAGAGGACAAGAAACTGGTCGCGTTGTTCGAAGATCTGGACACGCCGGGCGTGTCGGATGCAATGGATAAATTGGGATTGCCGGGCCAATGCCTCGGCATCATGCCCCTGGACAATTACACGACGCCCGTCGTCGGTCCGGCCTTTACCGTGCGCTATGTTTCGGCCAGCGTGCCGCCGGGCAGCGTCGGCGATTTCATCGATGACGTGGCGGAAGGCGACATCATCGTCATCGACAACGACGGCCGCGCGGACTGCACGGTGTGGGGCGACATCATGTCCCAGTACGCGTCGATCCGAAAGATCGCCGGCACCGTGATCGACGGCGTATGCCGCGACGTCAATCGCGCCTTGTCGGACCGGTATCCGATGTTCACGCGCGGGCGCTTCATGCGCACCGGCAAGGACCGCGTCCAGGTCGATACCGTCAATACGCCGGTTTCCATCGGCACGGTCCGCGTCGTGGCACGCGACATCGTCGTCGCCGATGCAAACGGCGTAGTCGTGGTGCCGCGCGCACGCGCACAGGAAGTTGCCGAGCTGGCCCACAAGATCGAAACCAGCGAATCGGCGATCCGCCGGCATATTGCGGAAGGCAAGACGCTGGGAGAGGCGCGCGCCCTGCTCGGTTACCACACCTTGCAGCGCAAGGCGTAGCCGGTATTGCATTTCATGTCCAAACCCATCCTGGATCGCCTGGCCTCCGTCGACACGAACTCGGTTTCCGATGCGCCGGATATCCTTGGCCCGGCCGACAAAGTCGCCGCTTCCCCCTGAGACCCGCTCTCCGCCGGGCGCGGCCAAATTAATACTCTTGGAGAGAAGCATCAACATGTCAAACGCCAAACCAGCCATCGAACGGCTCAACAAAAACCTCGCCGGCGCAAAACCGTCTGCCACCTACAAAATGATGGATCGCGTGGCGGTGCGACGCGCCGCCGGCGCCGCCATCATTTCGCTCAATGCCGGCGAACCGGACTTTGCCACTCCCCCGCATATTTGCGAAGCCGCGATCATGGGAATTCGCACCGGCCATACCCGCTATACACAGGTGGCAGGCACGCGCGAATTGCGCGAAGCCGTCGCCGGAAAATTCCGCAACGAGAACGGACTGAACGTCACCTGGCAAGACACCATCGTCGGTACGGGAGGCAAGCAAGTGTTGTTCAATGCGCTTGCGGCAACCCTCAACGAAGGCGATGAAGTCATCATTCCCGCGCCATACTGGGTCAGCTATCCGGAGATGGTGCAGCTGTCCGGAGGCAAATCCGTCATCGTCGATTGCCCGGAAAGCGACGGCTTCAAGCTGACGGCGGCAGCCCTGGAAAAGGCCATCACGCCGTCGACCAGATGGCTGCTCATCAACTCCCCCTCCAATCCGACCGGCGCGGTCTATACCGAGAGCGAGCTGCAGGCGCTGGCGCAGGTGTTGCTGAAACATGAACACGTCCTCATCCTGGCCGATGACATTTATGAACACCTGATCTTTGATGCCGCCAGGTTCCATACGCTGGCGCAGGTGGAACCCGCGCTGCAAAGCCGGACCCTGACGATGAACGGCGTCTCGAAAGCCTTTGCCATGACGGGCTGGCGCATCGGATTTGCCGCCGGTCCGCGTTGGCTGATCGATGCGATGACCAAGCTGCAAGGGCAACAGACTTCCGGCGCGAGTTCCGTGTCGCAGTTTGCCGCAGCAGCAGCCTTGTCGGGGCCGCGCGACGTATTGGAAGGCATGCGCAACACCTTCGAACAGCGCCGCGATTTGCTGGTGACATTGCTCAACGAGATCCCGGGACTGAGTTGTCCGGTGCCGGGCGGCGCCTTTTATGTGTTCGCTTCGTGCAAGGAATTGATCGGCAAGCGGACGCCGGCCGGCATGCTCATCGGGACCGATGAAGACTTCTCCATCGCTCTGCTGGAAGAGGCCAACGTCGCCGTGATGCCGGGAAGCGCATTCGGACTCGGCCCCTACGTACGCATCGCCTATGCCCTGCATGAAACCTCGCTCAAGGCGGCATGCGAAGCCATGAAGGGTTTTTGTTCGTCCCTCCGCTAGTGCACTTGTTTGGCGGGCGCGGTCGTCAAGCGGCGCCCCTCAGGATATCCCGGGGCTACGGCGCCACGACAGGCGCGGCAATGCCGGAATCAGCAAGCCCAGGCAGATCAGCGCCACGCCCATCAACAAATCGGCGGACAGCGCTTCGCCGAAGATGAGCGACGACAGCGTGATGCCGACAACCGGCACGCCCAGCATGCATACCGACACCGTCACCGGCGACAGGCGCTGCGTCATTTGCAGCACGATCAGGAAGGTCATCGCCGTCGCCAGCGGACCGGTGTAGGCGATCACATACCAGGAATGCGATTCGGCCAGGAAGGTCGGCGCGCCGTCGACGGCCAGCGCCAGCATGGTCAGCGGCACCGCCGCCACCAACGTCTGCCAGGGCAGCAAGTCGAAGTCGAGTTTCACGCCCTTGGTCGATTTGATCTGCAAGATATTGATGGCCCACGACAGCGAGGCCGCGCCCAGCATCAGATAGCCGATCATGCCGTGCAGGTCGGCGTGCAGCAACGCCGGCAACACCACGATGGCCATGCCGACATAGCTGAAGACGGTCGCCAGTTGCTGCTGCCCGCTGAGACGCTGCTTGAGCACCAGCGCGGCGCCCGGCACCACCCAGATGGAAGTGGCGTAAGCAATCAGCGAAGCCCGGCCCGGCATCACGAAATGCAGCGCGCCGGTAACCAGCGCCGTGAACAAACCCATCTGCAAAATACCGACACCTAGCACTACCGGCCATTCTTCACGGCGCGGCAGGCGCAGTTTGCCGATGGCGGCGGCGATGACAAAGCTCAGCAAGGCCGCGGAAACGAAACGGCTGGCGGCGAACCATAGCGGCGGGATGTATTGGCTGCCGAATTTCATCACCGGCCAGTTGCCGCCCCAGATGCAGATCGCCAGCACGACGCACGACAGGAACGGGCCGCTGATGGTTTTTGTTTGTTTTAAATCGGCGAGCGGACGACTGGGCGACATGAGAATTCCAGGTGAGAGAAGCAGGACGGAAGCACGCGCTTGCCGGCCCCCGCGGCATCACCCGGAATGGGTTCCCTACGGTGGAGGATTCTTGCTGCAGCGCTTCCAATTTGATGAATATAGTAGCGATTCAGCTGCAGATAGTGCTGCCGTATTGATGGAATCTAGGCACTTTAAAAGCATAAATATCTTTATATTTTAATTTTTCTTATCAAATATGCTTTAGAAAATTTATAACTCAAAATAAGCAGAGTTTTCAAGCAATCCGGATCGAGTTCTTTTGCAACGCGACATCAAGACCGCATATCAGGATTCAGTATCCGCGGCGGCGGACAAAACCCGGGAGAAATCCCCGCCCCCGGTCCGCGGTTCTTTCGCCCGCCGCTCGGCAGCAGATACCTCGGAGGTGATCCGCCACAGCTCCAGATGGCGATAATAGGTGGAGCCGCTGTCCACCCGCCTCACGGCGCCGACGGGATCGACAGGACGAACGGGGTTGACCGGGTTGCGCGCCATGCTCTTTCTCCTTGAAAACCATCAACGCCAAACAATTTGCCTCAGACCGCTGCGGCTTTGCCTTTCCTGCGCAAATACAGGATCTGTATGCTCAGTCCGACAACCAGCATGACGACGAGGCTTGCCTGAAATCCGAGCAGCAGCGGCGATTTCATATCGGTGACGAAGGGGTGTCCATCCGGCACGCGACGCAAGGTTTCGGTGACGGTCGGCACCATCAGCAGGAACGTGGTCATGGTCAGGAAGACTGTTTCCGCATAGGCCGCCACACCACCTCCCTTCGAAATTTTCCCCACGCCGTAACCCGCAAGAAGAAAGACCAGCGTCGCCACGGCGATGCCATAACTGACCGGTTGATGGGCCACCAGGAAAACACTGAGGGCGCCGATCAGCATCGAAACGAAATAGATGCCGCCGGCTCCTGAACGCGGCACGATCCGTCCGTAGCGCGCAAACATATACACAGCCGCCGGAATGGCAGGAAGACTGCCTAGCGTGTGAACCCAGCCGAGGGGAGAAATTCCAAACATGGTGCGATCCTTTATCAAAAAATGAAATATTCAAGGAAAGCGTCCACCCTGTTCCGGAAGAGCCATCCTTGCACTGAAACCATCAAAAACTACCTACTAATCGGTAGACAAAATGGCCGAACGTTGCAACAGTCATCCATCGCATCAGTCCCGGCGAACGACGCGCGCCAGGACCGGATTGACGATGGCGGCGAACATCCCGGCATCCCCAAAGGCGCGTGCCGAGAGCATGGCGCCGTGGACGGCCGCCATGAATATGTCCGCCTCCACCGCGGCCGGCTCGGTCAGTTGCAGGCGGCCTTGTTTTGCGCCGCGTGCGAAGACGGCGGCCAGCCAGGTCGACAGCACCCGGAAATGCGCTTTTACTTCCAACGCGATTTCTTCGGGAAGAATCGGCATTTCGCTCGCCAGCAAGGCGCAGACGCAGAAGGAAGAGGACGCGTCGGCGATACAGGTTTCCCAATACCCGGCATAGGCGCGGAGTTGCTCAAGCGGGTCCGAAATGCCCTGTTCCAGATTGGCGATCCCGGCCTGCATCTCCTCGCGATACCGCGCCACCAGCGTGCGCACGAGAATGGCTTTGCTCGGGAAATGATGGTGAATGCTGGCGTTGCGGATACCGATGACCTTCGCTATGTCGGCATAGCTGAAGCCGTTGTAGCCGCCGGCGACGATCAGCGATTGCGCGCATCGCAAGATGCTGTCGGCGGTGTTGGATGTATTGGATGCATCGTTCATGTGCGAAGCCTACCTTTTAGTAGGTAGATCGTCAAGCACTAATTCAGCTTCCTTCCGGCATGACGATGACGGACCCGATGAAGTCCGTCATCGTCGCTATTGATTGGAATGCATTTCATCAGTAGCTGCGAGATGCGCTCCGGATACGCCCGGAAGGAGCATCCGGCTTACCACGGCTGATTGGTCGGCATGATGAAGAGTTCGGCCAGATCGACGTGGTTCGGCGCCTGGAGCGCGAACACGATCGAGTCTGCGATATCTTCAGATTTCAGGAACGTCATCTGCTCTTTGAGTTGTTCCATCTGCCGGCGATAGTTTGCGTCGGAGATGTGCTCGAACAGCTCGCTTTCCACGGCGCCGGGCTGCACGCTGGTGACGCGGATGTTGTACTTCGGCGCGACCTCCATGCGCAGGATGTCGGAGAACGCGGCAACGGCGTGCTTGGTCGCACAATATACGCCCAGACCGGGAAAGGTCTTGCGCCCGGCGATCGAGGAAGTGTTGATGATGTGTCCCGATTTCTTTTCCTGCATGGTCGGCAAGACCGCAGCCACCGTGTTGAGCAAGCCCTTCAGGTTGACATCGACCATCCGGTGCCACTCGTTGACTTTCAGGCTGGAGATGTCGGAAATCGGCATCAGTCCGGCGTTGTTAAACGCGATGTCAATCGTACCGTATTGCTGCAGCAGCTTCTGCACGCCCCGGTCGACCGAGGCCTGGTCCGTCACGTCCATCTCGATCGCAACAGCGTCGCCGCCAGCCGCGTTGATTTCGTCGGCCAGCGATTGCAAGCGATCCAGACGACGTGCCGCGAGACCGACCTTGACGCCGTAAAATGCCAGTTTCTTGGCCGTGGCGGCGCCGATACCGCTCGATGCGCCGGTGACAAGAGCGACTTTGCCTTTGAGTTCCATGATGTTTCCTTTCGATGGTGGATAAAGAGGATGCTTCAGCAGGTTTGCTTGAAGCACGGACTCATGATGCAATTTGCATCGTCCACCGTCGCTCGGGTCTTTGCGGAACCTGTCGCCATTTTGCTATCGGGTCAGGCTTTCTCGTTCATGACGCGATATTCGCCTGGCGCCAGCCCGGTTTCCTTGCGAAATACCTGAGAAAAATGACTTGGGCTGGAGTAGCCGACCACCATGCCGATATCGATGATCGAATGATCGCTTTCACGTAGAAGACGTTTCGCCTGTTCGATGCGCAAGCGAATGAAATACCGTGACGGCGACATGCCTGTCGCTTGTTTGAACACGCGACTGAAGTGGAATTCACTGAGGTCTGCCAAATCGGCCAACCGACCGAGATTGAACGCATCCGACAAATCGGCCTTCATCATGTCGAACACGCGATGCAGCTTGTATGCCGGCAAGCCGCCTCTCAATGTTTTCTGAGACGGCGCCACCTTTTCGTAGGTGCGCACCAGATGGACGGCGAGTGCTTGCGCCAAGCCTTGAATGGCGCTGCTGCTGACGGATCGCTGCGTCTCCAGTTCTCGCTGGATGAACCGCAGCAGAGCCGATAGCAATTCGTCCCTCTCTCCCGACACTTCGCGTAACGCAAAATCGGAGAGCGCTTTGTTCCCGACCTCCCTGACGATGCGTTTCAATAACAGCAAACCTATATAAATGTGCATTACCTTGAACGGCTGCATGTTGCCGGCCTGCCAGCGCAACTCGGTAGGTTCGGATGCAGTCGTCAGAAAAAAATCGCCGGCTTTGACGCTGTTGGCGAGCCATGCCCCTCCCAATGGACGCTCCTCGACTACCGCCTCGCCGGAAAGTATCCAGACGATCAATGGTTCCGGGACGGCTGGAATGATGAGGCTGTCCTGTTTGGCGCTGCGCGACAATATTTGCACGAATACATCTTCGGATGACTGCGCCCGGTGTTCTCGCAGCAGCTCGCCGGGGATGTGTTCTTCGAGTGCCTCTGCGGAGGTGCGCGTCCGGGATGTCATAACGAACCTTTGAAAGGAGTGTTTTCAGCAGCAAAACTGCGATAGCAGTAGCAAGCCACCGAACGAAATTGCTGGCCAAGCGGGGCAATATGAACATGTCGCCATCCATATCAAGCAAGGAGAAATCATGTTCAAGACCATACCGCCCTCCAAGGCCTACCGTTTGCTCGAATCCGGTCCGGTAGTATTGGTTTCCACCACCGCCGTCCATGGCGGCAATCTCATGACCATGGGATTCCACATGATGCTGCAGCATGATCCGGCATTGATTGCATGCGTCATCGGACCTTGGGATTTCAGCTACCACGCACTGCAAAAAACAGGCGAATGCGTCATCGCGCTGCCGACCATCGATCTGGCTGACAAAATCGTCGGCATCGGCAATTGCTCAGGCCAGGATGTGGACAAGTTTAAACAATTCCGCCTTACGGCAATACCTGGAGAAACGGTGCAAGCCCCGCTGGTCGCCGAGTGCATTGCCAATCTGGAATGCCGTGTCGTCGACAAGACCCTGACTGGTCGCTATCACTTGTTCATACTGGAAGTAAGCAAGATCTGGATCGATGAAGACCGGGCCGAACGTCGACTGATTCATCATGCCGGTGACGGTGTGTTTATCGCTGATGGCGAAACGATCGACCTGGGAAGCCAAATGACTCGCTGGCGCTACCTCATGGATTAAGCGAGGCGGCGCCGGCGAAGTCAGCTGTTGCAGACCAGGACGCTTAGAACATGCTCGCCGTCGGACGAACGATAATTTCACTAACGTCCACGTCGGCGGGCTGTTCGATGGCGAAATGAATCGCGCGGGCAATCGCCTCCGGCTTGATCGATATCTGGCGAAAGCTGCGCATTTCTTCGCGCCCCGCTGCGTCGGAAATCGATTCGGCCAGCTCGGACTCGACCACGCCGGGCGAGACCACGGTTACCCGAATGTCGGCGCCGACTTCCTGGCGCAGTCCCTCCGAGATGGCTGCAACGGCAAATTTTGTCGCGCAATAAACGGCAGCCGTCGGGCTCACGGTATAAGCACCGATCGACGCCATGTTGATAATTTGTCCGCTGCGTTGTTGCTGCATCAGTGGCAGCGCAGCGGCAATGCCGTGCAGGACGCCGCGAATATTGACGTCGATCATCTGATTCCATTCGCCGATCTTCAGTGCCTCAAGTTTCGACAGTGGCATCACCCCCGCATTGTTGATCAACACATCGACGCGACCAAAGCGGGCATGTGCAAAATCGACAAACTCTTTCACGCTTGCTGCGTTGGTAACATCCAGCGCAAAGACAGCGACGGAACCACCTTCCGCCTCAATGGCCGCCGCCAGGACTTGCAGCCTGTCGGTGCGGCGCGCGCCAAGCACCACATGCATGCCGTGTCTGGCCAGATGCAGCGCCGTGGCCTCGCCGATGCCGCTGCTGGCGCCCGTGATCAGGACAACTTTTTTCGCGAGAGTATTCATTTGTTTCTCCTATCGGGTTGAACTTCAGTGACGCCAGTATGCGGCGTCCACCCACGGAGAAAAATATCGGATAATATTTGACCATTGCCTATTCCTCCAATTCGGCTCTCGCAAAGACATGACCGACCTTAAAGTACGTCAGGCCCGTATGATCGCTTTATTGGAAAAGCTTGCGCCGTTTGAGGGTTACACCCTGTCTGCGCTGGACGGCGTGAAGTTCATGCGTGCGGATCGAGCGATTCCACGGACTCCCGTTCTGTACGAACCGTGCATCGTGATCGTTTGCCAAGGCCGAAAAAAGGGCTACCTGGGAGACGAGTTTTACACCTACGACCCCAACCATTACCTCGTGCTTTCCGTCCCTCTGCCGTTCGAATCGGAAACGGAGGCGAGCACGCAAGAGCCCATGCTGGCGGTTTCGCTGCGCATAGACCTAAAACTGGCAGCCGAACTCACGCTGGAACTGGAACGGTCACGCAGCGCGACGCCGAGCATTCCATCAGGCATTTATTCGACGCCGCTCAGCGAAGACATGAGTGACGCACTTTTACGCTTGCTGCAAGCGTTGCTGGCGCCGCAGGATGCCATGATTCTGGGGCCGGCCATCGTCAGGGAATTGCTGTATCGGGTACTCACCGGCCCACAAGGCGGCGCCATACGGGCATCGCTGACCCAGCAAAGTCATTTCGGAAAAATCGGCAAGGCGCTACGCCGCATTCATGCGAACTACCAGGAACAAATAGATGTTGCGACGCTGGCGAAAGAGGCCGGGATGAGCGTAGCTGCGTTTCATTCAAACTTTAAAGCGGTAACGCTGACTTCTCCGATCCAATATCTGAAGACAACGCGATTGCACAAGGCGCGCCTGCTGATGGTGCAGGACGGCGTGAGTGCAGCCACGGCATCCAACCTGGTCGGCTACGAAAGCAGTTCGCAGTTCAGCCGGGAATTCAAGCGTTTTTTTGGACGTACCCCGATTCAGGAGGCGTCAATGATGAAGAGCGCTTTGATGCTGATGTCTGCCGAAGACTTGTCAAATGCTGCGACCATGCAATGATCGCGGCTGGTGAAACTGTTTGTCCGGGGGCCCGGTGCGGATGGACTATTCACGATACAGGACCATGCCTGCGTGATAGAGAATACCGTCGCGAAAATCGCCGTCGGCCGTGAAACCGGTATCGTCGACATAGTCAATATGATCGCCGCTGATCAGGTATTGCCCCTGGTAGGCGCTGTTTTTCTTCCCCCGGGCCTCGTCATAACGCCCGCCGGCCAGCAGCTCATGGCGGATGTAGCCGTCTGCGGTGACCCACATTCCCACGTATTTATTCATCGACATTTGAAGCCTCCATAGTGAATTCGGATGGGCTTAGTGTAAATATATCCTGCGTGGCGACGAATACCGATTAGTCGCAACTCATTGCCTGTTCCTCTATTTTCAGAAACGCGGGGTCAGGTTTGATCCCTGTACTCGGGCAAGGCGCATACGCATTGCAGACCATCCCGAGGCCGCTTCATTCGGCGCTGCCGCCAGGATATTTCCAGGAAACTTCGCGCTATTTTTCAGGCCGGATACAATATCCCGCGCTCTGATACGTCTTCATGGCTATCCCCGCCCTCCGCGCTTGTCCGCCCAAGAAAGAAAACATGACTACCGCCACCGCAGCTCCTCCGTCTCAGTTCTCCCGTTACCAGAAATTCGTCGTCGGCATGTTGGCATTCCTGCAATTCGCCGTGATCCTCGATTTCATGCTGATGTCGCCGCTGGGCGCCGTGATCATGCCGGCCATGAAGATTGCGCCCAGCCAGTTCGGCCTGGTGGTGTCCGCCTATGCGTTCAGCGCCGGCATCTCGGGCTTGCTCACCGCCGGCTTTGCCGACCGCTTCGACCGCAAGCGCCTCCTGCTGTTCTTTTATGCCGGCTTCATTATCGGCACGCTGTGGTGCGGACTGGCGCAAAGCTTCGAAAGCCTGCTGGCCGCGCGCATCGCCACCGGCTTGTTCGGCGGCGTGATCGGTTCCATCGTGCTGGCCATTTCGACGGACCTGTTCCCGCTGAGCATGCGCGGCCGCGTGATGGGCATGATCCAGACCGCCTTCGCCGCCAGCCAGGTGCTGGGCATCCCGATCGGCTTGTACCTGTCCAATCGCTGGAACTGGCATGTCCCTTTCCTGGCGATGGCCGGCTTGGGCGCCGTCGGCGGCCTGGTCGTGATGTGGAAGATGCAACCCGTTGCCGAACACCTGAAGATGCCGAGCGAGCACAGCGCGTGGATGCATTTGTTCCACACCGTGACCGAGTCGCGTTATCTGATGGCGTTTGCCACGACTGCCTTGCTGATGACCGGCGGCTTCATGCTGATGCCGTTCAGCAGCGCCTACCTGGTGGCGAACCTGGGCATCGACCTGCACCATCTGCCGTCGGTATATCTGATCACCGGCCTGTTCACGATCTTCATCGGCCCGACGATCGGCAAGGCGGCGGACAAGGTCGGCAAATTCCGCGTGTTCATGTTCGGCACCGGGCTGTCGATCGTGATGGTGCTGATCTATACCCACCTGGGCCGCGTCACGCTGCCGGTGGTGATCCTGGTCAACGTCGTGTTGTTCGTGGGGATTTTCTCGCGCATGATTCCGTTCCAGGCGCTGGTGTCGTCGGTGCCGGCGGCCAATCAGCGCGGTTCGTTCAATGCGATCAGCGCGTCCATCCAGCAATTGTCGGGCGGCCTGGCGTCCGTCGTGGCGGGCCATATCGTCGCCATCGGCAGCGACGGCCAGTTGCAGAATTTCGACGTCGTCGGCTATGTCGTCGTCGGCACGTCGCTGGTGGCATTGGCGCTGGTGTGGCGCCTGAACCGCGGCATCCAGCGCCGGGCGGCTACCGCTGCCCCTTGAGGATATCCGACTTGAACTGCACGGCGCTGCTCTGCTCTTTGGCCAGCGCCGCCGTTGCTATGCATTCCAGCAGCGTCGCCACGGCGATGCCGGGCGTCGGCGCGACACGCTGCAAGACGCCTATCTCTCTGAAAAATCCTGCCCCGCCCAGAGGCAGAACGCGCAACTTCCTGATCGACGCGCCGGCGGCCAGATCGTAAGGAATGATCGCCACGCCCAGGCCTTTCCTCACCATTTCCATGATCACCATAGGCTCGTCCAGTTCCATCGTGTCGTTCACCTGCAGGCGCGTGCGCTTGAGGTAGCGATCGACCAGTTGCCCGCCATAGGAGCGGCGGCTGTAACGCAGGAAAGGATGCGCCGCCAGCAAGGCCTTGACCGATGTCTCGCGCGCCGACGACGGTGCGATGGCGACATAGGTTTCACGCAGCATGGCGGTCCACTTCAAACCCTTGGTCATCTTCAGGTTGGGACGAATCATGACCGCCAGCGACAAGTCGTTGCTGTCGATTTGCGACATCAGCTGGACCGACGTCCCCGGCACGACGTTGACTTCGACCAGCGGCAATTTCTTGCGAAAATCGGCCAGCGCCACCGGCAGCAAACCCAACTGAACGGTGGAAATGGCGCCGATGTCGATCTTGCCGCGCGTGGCGGCGACCTCGGTCTGCCCCTTCATCGATTCAAACAGCCGGACGATCTCTTCCGAGGTACGCAGCAACTGCTTGCCGTGATCGCTGATGGCGACTGATTTGCCCACGCGGATGAAGAGCTCGCAATTCAATTCCTCCTCCAGCCGCTTGATCTGCATGCTGACTGCGGACTGCGTCAGGCCGAGCCGGGCCCCGGCGGTCGAGAACGACCCGAGCTGCGCGGCGGCGATGAAAGTCTTCAGGTAGCGGATCATGCTTATGAAAAATTTGAATTAGAAGGATCAAAATTGATGATTTTACATCACGAATTTACGTATATAGACTGCATTGGGTCCCTCCGGCCTTGCAACGCAAACGCCGGCCTCCCCATCATTCGCCACTATTCAGGAAAGAGGCTTCAAAATGACATCGACATCGCTATTTCACCTGGCTTTTCCAGTCAAGGACATCGCCGAAGCACGCGCTTTCTACGGCGACCTGCTCGGCTGCCCGGAAGGCCGCAGTTCCGAAAAATGGGTGGATTTCAATTTTTACGGCCATCAACTGGTGGCGCATCTGGCGCCGGAAGAAACCGGTTTCAGCGTCAGCAATTCGGTGGACGATCATGACGTCCCCTCCCGCCATTTCGGCGCGATCCTGTCCCTGCCCGAATGGGAAGCCCTGGCCGCCCGACTGAAGGCGGCCGGCATCAAGTTCATCATCGAACCGTATATCCGCTTCAAGGGCGAGGTCGGCGAACAGGCCACGATGTTCTTCCTCGATCCGTCCGGCAACGCATTGGAATTCAAATCGTTCGCCAACATGGATTACATCTTCGCGAAGTAAGCGAAACCAAGGGGGAAAAATGAAAAAGCTCTTACTGGCGCTCTGCCTCGTCGGCGCCCA
Organism: Herbaspirillum sp. CF444; assembly: GCF_000282135.1. Lineage (GTDB taxonomy): Bacteria > Pseudomonadota > Gammaproteobacteria > Burkholderiales > Burkholderiaceae_D > Herbaspirillum. Next base: position 21,590 of record NZ_AKJW01000059.1, on the reverse strand, counting down.
GGCCGTGCAATCCGGCCATGCGGCGCAAGGCGATGAACTGAACGGCACACTCAAGAAGGTCAAGGAAAAAGGCGCCATCGTGCTGGGCGTGCGCGATTCGACCAAGCCGTTCTCTTACCTGAACGACAAGCAGGACTACGAAGGCTATGCGGTCGACTTGTGCCTTTCCATCGCCAAGACCATCCAGCGCAAGCTGGGCATGTCGCAACTGACGATCGTCATGGTGCCGGTCACCTCTTCCAGCCGCATCCCGCTGATCCAGAACGGCACGGTCGACATCGAGTGCGGCAACACCACCAACACGGCCGAGCGCCAAAACGTGGTGGAGTTTTCTCCGACCTATTACGTCAGCGGCTCGCGCCTGTTGAGCAAGCGCAGCAGCAACATCCAGGCGCTGGCCGACCTGCGCGGCAAGAAGCTCGCCATCAACGGCGGCACGACGCACATCAAGATGGTCAGCACGCTCAACGATGAACAAAAACTCGGCATCGACATCGTCGCGTCGCGCGATACCGCCGAGGGAATGCTGTTGGTGGAAACGGGGCGCGTCGCGGCCTTCATGAACGACGACATCGTATTGGCGTCCCTGGCCGGCGGCAGCAAAATCAGCAATGAGCTGGTGGTCGGCAAGGATGCGCTCTCGGTCGAACCGTTCGGACTGATCTATCGCAAGAACGATCCGGCCTTCAAGCAAGTGGTCGACGGCAGCGTCGCCACCATCTTCAAGTCCGGAGACATCAACAAGATCTATGCGAAATGGTTCCAGTCGCCCGCACTGCCGCATGGACAAAACCTGAACTGGCCGATGAGTCCGGAAACCCGGGCCGCCATCGCCAAGGTCAGCAACTCGCCCAACCCCGCGGACTATGCGCCGTTGCCGAAGGAGCAGCTGTCCCTGGTCAAGAAGAAATAGCGCTCACATCAGGGCCTGTTTGACAGCTGCCGCTACAACTTGCCGGCGGCAACCTCGGCATCGATGGCCTGCTGTGCGACGACCACGGCATGTTCTTCGGCTTCCGCCGAGCTGTTGCCCCGGAAGCCGTCGCACGAGGCGCGGCGAAACGGCACCGGATTGTCGTTGCGATGCAATTGATAGCTGCCGACCCAGGAGCCGTCGCGTTGCTCCAGGCTGCTGGCGCGGATGAAGTAGCCCTGATGTTCCACCGCATCGCCGTCGAGCATGGCGTCGATCAGCGCGCGTGCAAAGGCGGCGCCGGCAGCCTGCGCAGCGCCGACGGTGGCGAATGGCGCGCCCTTGATGTTGGAGTAAGTGTCGCCGCCGATGTGCACCGCGCAGGCGATGCCGCCTTTTTCCGAGTGAATGCTATCGAGCACGGTGATGTGTTTGCCGCGATAGTCCAATCCGTACTGCGCCATGTACCCGCCTGAAAAAATAAGAATGAGGCCATCGTAGCATAGGGGACGGCAGCACCATGCAGGCGCTCCGGGCACGCGCCATCCATTTCCCGGAAGCAACCCTTGCCGGAAGCGGCGACGAGCTGTCATATAATGGCGACCCTACGGCGGAAACAGGCCGACCATCATATGAACCAAAACACAATGTCCCCGACCGGCGTGCAGCCGTATCCTGCGCACGGCATCAGACTGGATTCGGTCACGCTCAAACGCGGCGACCGGATGGTCTTCGAACAATTGACGCTGCACCTGACGCAATCGCGCATCGGCCTGATCGGCGACAACGGCGCCGGCAAGAGCAGCCTGTTCCGCCTCATCTGCGGACTGGACCAGCCGCAGGCGGGCAGCGTCGTCGTGCACGGCTGCGACATTGCCAACGCCAGGGATCGCCGCGCGCTGCCGCGCCAGGTCGGATTGATGTTCCAGAATCCGGACGACCAGATCATCTTTCCTACCGTGGCCGAAGAACTGGCGTTCAGCCTGAGCGCGGCAGGCGCCGGCAAGCAAGAGGCGCGCGAACGGGCGCTGGCTTTCCTGGCCGAGCGCGGCCGCGCCGACTGGGGCCCGCGCGCCATCGGCGAACTGAGCCAGGGCCAGCGCCAGCAAGTCTGCCTGATGGCCTTGCAGATCACGCATCCGGCGACGCTGCTGCTGGACGAACCGTATTCCAGCCTCGACATGCCGAGCCAGTTGCGGCTGTCGGCGCAGATCCGCGCCACCGACCAGCAGATCATCCTCTCCACGCATCTGCTGGAACACGTACACGACTTCGAGCGGGTCGTGTGGCTGGCCGACGGCGTCGTGCGCGGCGACGGTCCGGGACGCGAAATATGCGCGGCGTATGCGCAGGACGTGCGCGAACGCAGCCTCGCCGAAACGCTCGTCAAAGATGACGCGCCGCATCAACAGAAACAGGAACAGGTCGCCAATGCGTAGCCTGTATTCCACACGGCGCACCTGGCTCCACGGCGTGCCGGCCTGGATCAAGCTGGCAACGCTGTCCGCCGGCGGCACCGCATTGATGCTGACCGGCGCGCTGGCGCAGCTCGCCGTTGCGGCGGCGATCGTGCTGGCGCTGCTGCTCTCGCTCGGCCCGGCCGGCTGGCGACAATGGCGCATGCTGCGCGGACTGCTGATCGCCTGTACATTGATTGCCGGATTCCACTGGCTGGCCGGCGATCCGGCGGTCGGCGTGGTCAGCGCCTTGCGCATCATGGCGGCCTCGATGCTGGCGCTGATGCTGACCATCACGACGCGCTTCGACGATCTGCTTGCGGTGCTGGAAACGATACTGTCGCCGTTGCGCCGCGTCGGCGTGCCGGTGGAGCGCATTGCGCTGGGCATCGGCCTGACGCTGCGTTTCGCTGAAAATTTTTATGCGCAATGGCAGCGCCTGGACGACGCCCATCGCGCCCGCACCGGCCGCAGCGGCGGCTTGCGCCTGCTGGCGCCGCTGGCGATCCGCGCGCTGCAGACGGCCGAACGCGTGGCCGATGCGCTGGCCGCCCGCCTCGGCGGCTGAACCTTTTTTCCTTAGATGAGTGACTCCTCCATGACGACAACCGGCACCATGACCTCCACCCGCTCGCTTTCCTACATCGCCCTGTTCGCCGCCGTCATCGCGGTGTTCGGCCTGATTCCCAAAATCGATCTGCCGTTCGGCGTGCCGATCACGCTGCAATCGTTGGGCATCATGCTGGTCGGCTGCCTGTTGGGACCCAAGCGCGCGTTCTACACGATCGGCCTGTTCCTGGTCGCGGTGGCGCTGGGATTGCCTTTGCTGTCGGGCGGCCGCGGCGGCCTGGGCGTGTTCGTCGCGCCGTCGGCCGGCTTCCTGCTGGGCTGGTGGGTCGGCGCCGTGGTGTGCGGCCTGTGCATGCGCCAGTTCATGCGCCGCATGCCGGACGCCAAGGGCAAGGGCCTGCTGATAGCGGCCTTCCTGTCGTCGGTGATCGGCGGCATCCTGGCGATGTATTTCTTCGGCATCCTCGGCCTGATGCTGGCGGCGCATCTGACGCTGGTGCAGGCTTCGCTCGCGGTGCTGGCCTTCGTCCCCGGCGACCTGGTCAAGTGCGTCGTCTGCGCCATACTCGTGCAAAGCGTGGTGCGCGGCATGCCGGCATGGCGCCTGGATCGCGATTGACGACGTTGCCGCCGGCATTCGACACCGTCCATGCGCCGCTGGCGCATTGGGCGCGAACAAAGCCGCATGCCGTCGCCGTCGACGATGGCGTCACTCGTCTCGATTTTGCGGAGCTGGCCCGGCAAGTCACTGCGCGGGCGACCGTGCTGAAACAATCTTCTTCATCGGCGGTCTGCTGGGTCAGCGATGTGCCCGAGACTGACAATGCCGCGCCTCTGCTGCTCAGTTTTCTCTCCATCATCGCCGCTGGCCGCACCGCCGCCGTCAGCGATCCCGACTGGCCGCCATCCGTGCGCGAACAGATTTTCGCGCGCGTTGCCGCTGGTGTCGGAGCGGAAATAGCGCCGGCAGTCGCGACCGCGTCCACGCCTTTCTACATCGGTTTTACTTCCGGCAGCAGCGGCCTGCCCAAAGGCTTTCGCCGCAACCACGGCTCTTGGACGAGCAGCTTCGACATCTGCCTGGAATCCTTCGGCGCAGGCGCAGGCGCCACCATGCTGGTGCCGGGACGCCTGTCGCATTCGACCTTCCTGTTCGGCGCTTTGCTGGGATTGTGGAGCGGCGCCGGCATTCGCCTGCAGTCGCGCTTTTCACCGGCGGCGGCGCTCGATACGCTGGCGCGCAAGGGTAATGACGGTGCGGGCGCCATGGTCGCCGTGCCCAGCCAACTGATCCTGATGCTGGACCTGGCGCAACGCCGCGCCTTGTCGCCGATGCCGGACGTGCAGTTGCTCATGATCGGCGGCGCGCCATGGACGCGCGCCCGCACGCCGGAGCTGCAGGCGCTGTTTCCGCAGGCGCGCATCATCGAATTCTATGGCGCGTCGGAAACCAGCTTCATCGCCTGGACCGACAGCGACAGTACCCTGCCCGATCACGTCGTCGGGCGGCCGTTCAGCAATGTCGAGGTGCGCATCGATGCTGCGGCACCAAACACGCCCGGATTGATTTACGTACGCAGTCCCATGGTGTTCAAAGATTACGTCACGCTCAACGAGCAATCCGACCAGCCGGCCCTGCTGCGCGACGGCGACTGGCTGTCGGTGCGCGACGTCGGCCATCTCGACGCACAAGGCCGCCTGCATTTGCTGGGACGGCAACAGCGCATGCTGCTGGCGCAAGGCAAGAACCTGTTTCCGGAAGAAGTCGAAAGCGTGCTCGCCGCCCACCCGGCGGTGAACGCCGCCTCGGTGCAAGGCATCCCCGACGCCGTGCGCGGCGTACAAGTGGCGGTGCTGCTGCAACTGAACGAAGCGGTCAGCGCCGACGCCTTGAGCGCATGGTGCCGCGAGCGCCTGGAGCCGTACAAGATTCCGCGCCGCTTCTACGTCTGTGAAGACTGGCCGCTCACGCCCAGCGGCAAGAGCGATCACAAGCAGCTCGCGCAATTGCTCGGTTCGCCCGATTCACCGACGCTGCGACCATTATGAACACCGGCGACGCCGTCATCCTTGGCTGGGGCCGCAGCGCGGTGACGCCCATCGGCGGCGCGCTGTCGTCTTTGCAGCCGCATGAAATCGGCGCGCCGGTCTTGCTGGGCATGCTGCAACGCTTCGGCATTCCGCTTGCCGCCATCGACGCCGTGATTGCCGGCAACGCCATGGGCGCGGGCGGCAATCCGGCGCGCATGCTGGCGCTGGCGGCCGGATGCGCGGATCGCATCCCGGCCCTGTCGGTCGACAGTCAATGCTGCGCCGGCCTCGATGCCGTGGCGCTGGCAAACGGTCTGCTCGCCGCCGGCAGTGCCGACGTCGTGATCGCAGGCGGACTCGAAGCATGGAGCCGCGCGCCGATACGCCGGCATCGCCCGCGTCATCCCGGAGAAGAGGCCGCGGTCTACGACAGCCCCGCTTTCGCCCCCGACCCGGCGCGCGATCCCGGCATGCTGCTGGCGGCGGCACGCCATGCGCTTGCCGCCGGCATCACGCGTGCGCAGCAAGACGACTGGTCCCTGCAAAGCCACGCGCGCGCCGTCGCTGCGCGCGACCATCTGCAACATGAAATCATCCCCATCGGCGCCGCCACGCAGGACACGTATCCGCGCGCGCTCGACCGACGCCATCTGCAGCGCATGCCGGTGGTCGCAGTCTCCGACGACGACAGCGTCGACGAGCAGACGCGACAGCGCCACGCCATCAGCCGCATCGCCATATCGCCCAGCGCCGACGGCGCCGCCTTCGTCGTGCTCGCCACGCGCGACGCCGCACGCCGCCTGAACCTGCGCCCGCATTTTGCGTGGCGCGCAGGCGTCAGCGTCGGCGCCCGGCCGGAGACGCCGATGCTGGCCGCCATCGATGCGGCGCAGGCTGCGCTGGCGCGCACTGCATACAGGATCGACGACATGTGGGGAGTGGAATTGCACGACGCTTTCGCGGCGCAGGCAATCGCCTTCTGCGAACAATTGAAGCTGTCGCCGGCGCAGCTCAATCGTCACGGCGGCGGACTGGGACGCGGCCATCCGATCGGCGCATCGGGTGCGATCAGCCTGGCGAGGCTGCTGGCCGACATGCGTCAGGCCGCTCCCGACGGAGCATTGGGTCTGACGGCTATCGCAGCGGCCGGTGGTCTCGGTGCGGCTGCGATTGTCGAGCGCTGCTGAATTCAGGGTCGCAAGTTTATTGCAGTCGTCCCAGCGAACGCTGGGACCCAGTGTCGTGTTGGCCGTCGTTACGACACTGGGTCCTGACTTTCGTCAGGACGACGGAACCAGGGCCTGTTCACACTAAATCTGCGAGTGTGAACAGGCCCTAGCTGAGTGTTCTGAAAAATTCTTCCGGCTTGAGGCGTTCAGTCCTTACGGTATTTTCCGGCGCATCCGGATCGGCGTAGCCCAGGGCAAGGCCGCAGACAATGTGATGCTCATCGCCCAGCCCCAGCGTCGAGCGTATCAGCCCCGGATACGACGCCAGTGCACCAATGGCGCAACTGCCCAGGCCCTGCGCCGTCGCCGCCAGCATGAGGCCGTACAGGCACATGCCCAGGTCCATGTAACAGCCGCTGCCCATGCGCGCATCGATGGTCACCAGCAAGGCAGCCGGCGCATCGAAAAAATTGAAATTGCGTTCAAACTGCCGATCACGTCCGGCGCGGTCATCGCGCCCGGTCTGCAAGGCGCCATACAATTCCTTCGCTGCCGCGACTTGGCGCCGACGCAATGATTGCGGCATCGGCTGGGGAAAATAGGAATAGTCCTCAGGCTCTTGCTTGCCCGCGCGAAAAGCCGCGACCAGGGCCGTCGACAGGCGCGCCCGCGCATCGCCTTCGAGCAAAGTGAATTCCCCCGGCTGCAGATTGGCCCCGCTCGGCGCGCGCCGCGCCAAGGCCAGCAGCCCGGCCAGCATGCCTTCCGGCAAAGGACGATCGAGAAAGCCGCGCGTGGAATTGCGGCGATTCAGCAGCTCTGAAAATGGGAAATCCTGTACGGACATGATCCTGGCATCGACAACGCCGCCAAGGCGTCGCTCAAATTAGCAATGGGTCGCCAATATAGCGCATTGCGCAACGAATGAACGCAAACCCTCCTGAACATCCCCTCTTATTTGCCAAAATTACCCGCACTTGTTTCTTGATCCTTATCGATCACAGCGAAAATACATTCGATGTAAGGTTTGACTTCATTCCATGCAGCGCCGCGATCAAAATAGGCCTTCAACGATTTACCCACATCGACGGCATTTGGTCTGACCGTCGCAAGCTGCAAGTCAAAGGCGTCTTCCTCGTCCTCCACCGCATGCGCCGATGAGTCCTGCAAGGCGTAATTCAGAAATTGCCGGATCATCCCGGGACGTTTTGGCATGCCGGGACCGCAGTCCTGACCGTTCTCTTCATCCCTGTCCACATGCGATCGGGAAAAACTGTCTTCCACGGTATGCAACAACGCGCCCAACGCCAGTATGCCGATATCGTCACGGTGCGTCGGATTGCCGCGGGTAAATAATGTCTGCACCGTCTCCGTGCTTTTGAAATAATTTGTCAGCCGGGGAATATTGGTTTCCGACAACAAGGTTCCCTGGGTAAATTCCTTATTCGCCACTTTCCATGTGAATTCAGCCCACATCAGGATCTTGCTTTGCGTTTCTTCCGCCCGCTCATGCCGTCCGGCCGCCATGGCGTGCAGGAATTGAAGATCGCCAAAATGGGAGCGCAGCATGATTATCGTCCCCGACGCCAGATCCAGAGTCTCTCCGCTCCGGGCTCTTTTCTCCCCGTCTTTGAACAGCTTTATCCAGCAGTTGCTATAGTTCGGCAACCACAAGGTGCGTCCGGCACACTCTTTCATCGACGTCGTGGTCAATTCAAATGGCGGATTGTCATTCCAGCGCACGCCGGCAATGACCGCTCCCGGAGCAAAGGATTTTCCCGGAGCGGTTTGATTGCACTCTTCCTCCGACTTGCAGTCCCAGATCAGATTGGTGATGCGCTCATGCACGGGATGAGAAAAGTGGTTGATGGCGACATAAGCGGCTTCGTCCCAGAAACGGGAAATGGGCGGGCGTGGCGCCAGGGCTTTGATTTTTCCATCGATTTCGCTTTCCGGCCTCAGCCCAAACGCGGATGCAGAAGAGAAAACGGCAATCAGTTGAACGAAAACCACGCCGGCCGCGAAGCGTCTGAAGACTTTCATGTTCACCCCTTATTCTTGAGATTTTTTTGTAAATTACACGAAGAAGGTGGCTAACACCATGTTTCCGGGCGCATTTCCCCTGGGAAAGCCTGATCCGCGCCGGCAACAGTTATCAAATCGATCATGTCGTCGTCGTGCAAACTTCCTGTCCCTGCCGATTTTTCATTAGAATGCGCATTTGGCATAGCTTTCGGCGGTGTTTAGCCGCTCACACCCGATTCCCCGATTCGACCCTCATCTGCATGGCAACTAAAAAAACTTCCGCATCCCAGTCTGACTACAGCGAATCATCCATCCGCGTCCTCAAGGGCCTGGAACCGGTCAAGCAGCGCCCGGGCATGTACACCCGGACCGAGAATCCCCTGCACATCCTCCAGGAAGTCATCGACAACGCCTCGGACGAAGCGCTGGGCGGTCACGGCAAGAACATCATCGTCACGCTCAATGCCGACGGCAGCGTCAGCGTCGAGGACGACGGCCGCGGCATCCCGGTCGGCCTGCATCCGGACGAAGGCGTGCCGACCGTCGAAATCGTCTTCACCCGCCTGCATGCCGGCGGCAAGTTCGACAAGGGCAGCGGCGGCGCTTACGCCTTCTCGGGCGGCCTGCACGGCGTCGGCGTGTCGGTCACCAATGCGCTGGCCTCGCGCCTGGAAATCACGGTCTGGCGCAAGGATGAGCAAGGACGCGGCGTCCACACGCTGGCCTTCGCCGACGGCGACCTGATCGAAAAACTGCAATCGCGTTCGGCAACCGCGAGCGACAAGAAGTCCGGCACCCGCGTGACGGTGTGGCCGAATCCCAAGTACTTCGATTCGCCGACGATCTCGCAGCAAGAGCTGCAACGCCTGCTGCGCTCCAAGGCGGTGCTGCTGCCGGGCGTCAAGGTGTCGCTCGTCAACGGCAAGACCGGCGACGTACAGACCTGGCAATACGACCAGGGCCTGCGCGGTTACCTGCTTGAATCGCTGGCGCAATCGACCAGCGCCGATCCGCTGATCCCGCTGTTCGAAGGCGAGCAATACGCCGGCCCCGATGCCGAAGGTTTTGCCGAAGGCGAAGGCGCGGCCTGGGTCGTGGCCTGGACCGAAGAAGGCAACGTGGTGCGCGAATCCTACGTCAACCTGATCCCGACCTCGGCCGGCGGCACGCATGAATCCGGCCTGCGCGAAGGTTTGTTCTCGGCGGTGAAGAGCTTCGTCGAAATGCACTCGCTGCTGCCCAAGGGCGTCAAGCTGCTGCCGGAAGACGTGTTCGCGCGCGTCTCCTTCGTGCTGTCGGCCAAGGTGCTCGACCCGCAATTCCAGGGCCAGATCAAGGAGCGCCTCAACTCGCGCGACGCCGTGCGTCTGGTGTCGACCTTCTCGCGTCCTTCGCTGGAACTGTGGCTGAACCAGCACGTCGAATACGGCAAGAAACTGGCCGACCTGGTGATCAAGCAGGCGCAAAGCCGCCTGCGGTCAGCGCAAAAAGTCGAGAAGAAGAAATCTTCCGGCGTGGCCGTGTTGCCGGGCAAGCTGACCGACTGCGAATCCAGCGACATCACGCGCAATGAAATCTTCCTGGTCGAGGGCGACTCCGCCGGCGGCTCGGCCAAGATGGGCCGCGACAAAGAGTTCCAGGCGATCCTCCCCTTGCGCGGCAAGGTCCTGAACGCCTGGGAAACCGAGCGCGACCGCCTGTTCGCCAACAATGAAATCCACGACATCGCGGTCGCCATCGGCGTCGATCCGCACGGCCACACCGACACGCCCGACCTGAGCGGTCTGCGCTATGGAAAAATTTGCATCCTCTCCGATGCGGACGTCGACGGCTCGCACATCCAGGTGTTGCTGCTGACGCTGTTCTTCAAGCACTTCCCCAAGCTGATCGACCACGGCCACATCTGCATCGCGCGTCCGCCGCTGTATCGCGTCGACGCGCCCGCGCGCGGCAAGAAGCCGGTGCAAAAGCTGTACGCGCTCGACGACGGCGAGCTGGAAGCGATCGAAGACAAGCTGCGCAAGGACGGCCTGAAAGAAGGCGCATGGAGCATCTCGCGCTTCAAAGGCCTGGGTGAAATGAACGCGGAACAATTGTGGGAAACCACCATGAATCCCGACACCCGCCGCCTGTTGCCGGTCGCCCTGGGCGAACTCGACCACATCGCTTCGGAAGCGCGCTTCACCATGCTCATGGGCAAAGGCGAAGCCGCCTCGCGCCGTGCCTGGATCGAAGAGCACGGCAACGAAGCGGAAGCGGATATTTAACGATGACCTTGCTGAGCACTCTCCTCCTCAACTTTCCCATCTTGTGGAAAGCCGGGAGGGTATTGCGCTCGAAAAATTTCTGCACTCTTGGCCGTCATTCCGGCGAACGCCGGAATCCAGCAACGTCACAGCCGCCAATAAATTCGCGTTCTTCCATAGATGCACCAGACGATATTCACGACGCTGGGTCCCAGCGTTCGCTGGGACGACGACTATTTGAGACATTGAACAAAACAGCAATTGTTGGCGCCGCATTGTTTGCCTGCATGTCTGCACACGCCGACGTCTACGGCTACATCGACACCGACGGCATGGCGCACGTCTCGACGGAAAAACTCGACGACCGCTATCAGTTGTTCATGCGCGGCGACGCCACCTTCGATTCGGACAAGATCGCCCGCGGCGTGCCGGGCGTGACCGTCAAACCGAACATGTCCTCGCCGCTGATGCAACTGATGCTGCAGCATCCGAACCTGAAAAAATATGAAGCCATGGTGGACCAGAGCGCCAGGGAATTCTCGGTAGAGCCGGCCTTGCTGAAGGCGATCATGGCGGCCGAATCCGGCTTCAATCCCACCGCCGTCTCGCCCAAGGGCGCCATCGGCCTGATGCAGATCATGCCGGAGACCGCCGAGCGCTACGGCGTGCAAGGCGATCGCCGCAAGACCATTCAGCAGAAGCTGACCGATCCCAAGATCAACATCCGCCTGGCCGCGCGTTATCTGCGCGATCTGCAGGTGTTGTTCCCGAAACGGCTGGAGCTGGCGATTGCGTCCTACAATGCCGGCGAGCGCGCCGTGCAGAAGTACAACAACCAAATCCCGCCCTATCCGGAAACACGCAACTACGTGCAACTGGTGGCGCAGTTCTATCAGCTGTACCAACCTGGCGGCAGCGCCAACAACAATGTCGATGTGGGCAACAAGGGCGAAAAACCGCGCCGCATCGAAATCATCCTGCCTGGTCGCCGCAGCATGCCGCCGCCGACTTCCATCGAATAATTCACTAAACGACATCAACGCAACCCAGCCACATGACTGAACAAGCCAATCTGTTTGAACAAGCCGCGCCGTCCGACGGCGAATCGCTGACGCTGTCGACCTTCGCCGAGCGCGCCTATCTCGACTACGCCATCTCGGTGGTCAAGGGCCGCGCCCTGCCCGACGTGGCCGACGGCCAGAAGCCGGTGCAGCGCCGCATCCTGTACGCGATGAACGAACTCGGCCTGAACGCCACCGCCAAGCCGCGCAAATCGGCAGCCGTGGTCGGCGACGTGCTCGGCAAATTGCACCCTCACGGCGACCAGTCGGTGTACGACGCGCTGGTGCGCATGGCACAGGATTTCTCGCTGCGCTATCCGCTGATCGACGGTCAGGGCAACTTCGGCTCGCGCGACGGCGACGGTGCTGCGGCGATGCGATACACGGAAGCACGCCTGACGCCGATCAGCAAATTGCTGCTCGATGAAATCGACATGGGCACGGTCGACTTCCAGCCCAACTACGATGGTTCGACGGAAGAACCGAAGCTGTTGCCGGCGCGCCTGCCCTTCCTGCTGCTCAACGGCGCCTCGGGCATCGCGGTCGGCATGGCAACCGAAATCCCGTCGCATAATCTGCGCGAAGTGGCGCGTGCCGCCGTGGCGATGATCCGCAACCCCAAGATCACGCATGAAGAACTGATGACGCACATCACCGGCCCCGACTTTCCGGGTGGCGGTCAGATCATCACGCCGTCGTCGACCATTGCCGAGATGTACCAGAGCGGACGCGGCAGCCTCAAGGTGCGCGCGCGCTGGAAGATCGAAGACATGGCGCGCGGCCAGTGGCAGGCGGTCATCACCGAATTGCCGCCGGGCGTATCGTCGCAGAAGGTGCTGGAAGAAATCGAAGAGCTGACCAATCCCAAGATCAAGCTCGGCAAGAAAACGCTCACGCCGGAACAACAGGCGCAGAAGCAAAGCATCCTGGCGATGCTCGACGCCGTACGCGACGAATCGGGCCGCGAAGCGCCGGTACGTCTGGTGTTCGAGCCGAAGTCCAAGAACCAGGACCAGACCGAATTCATGAACACGCTGCTGGCCCAGACTTCACTGGAAACCAGCTCGTCGATCAACCTCGTGATGATCGGTGGCGATGGCCGCCCGCGCCAGAAGGGTCTCGGCGACATCCTCGGCGAATGGATCAGCTTCCGTTTCGCCACCATCACGCGCCGCACGCAATTCAAGCTGCAAAAAGTCGAGGACCGCATCCACATCCTCGAAGGCCGCGAAGCCATCCTGCTCAACATCGACAAGGTCATCCGCATCATCCGCGAATCGGATGAACCGAAGCCGGCGCTGATCGAGGCGTTCAAGCTCTCGGACCGCCAGGCCGAAGACATCCTGGAAATCCGCCTGCGCCAACTGGCGCGCCTGGAAACCATCAAGATCCAGCAAGAACTGGCCGAACTGCGCAACGAGAAATCGACGCTGCAAGACCTGCTGGAAAATCCATCCTCGATGAAGCGACTGGTCATCAAGGAAATCGAAGCCGACGACAAGCAGTTCGGCGACGACCGCCGCACCGTGATCGAAGAGGCCGAAAAAGCCGTGGTCGAACAAAAGATCATCGACGAACCGGTCACCGTCATCATTTCGCAAAAGGGCTGGGTGCGCGCACGCGGCGGCCATGGTCACGATGCGACGCAATTCACCTTCAAGGCCGGCGACGGTTTGTACGGTGCCTTCGAGTGCCGCACCGTCGACAACCTGCTGGGCTTCGGCTCCAACGGCCGCATCTATACGGTCGGCGTCAACTCGCTGCCGAACGCGCGCGGCGACGGCGTGCCGATCACTACGCTGGTCGACCTCGGCAGCGGCAACAGTTTGCTACACTACTTCGCCGGTCCGCTCGACACGCAGATGCTGCTGGCCTCGGACGCCGGTTACGGCTTCACCGCCAAGCTCGGCGACATGCTCAGCCGCGTCAAGGGCGGCAAGGCCTTCATCACGCTGGACGACGGCGACCTGCCGCTGGCCCCGCGTCCGATGCCGGCAGGCGCCAGCGCGATCGCCTGCCTGTCGGGACAAGGACGTCTGCTGGTGTTCGGCCTGGATGAAATCAAGACCCTGTCCAGCGGTGGCCGCGGCGTGATCCTGATGGAACTGGAAAAGAACGAGAAACTGCTGGCCGCGCAAGCCATCACGCAAAAGGGCGTGCTGGTCTCCGGCACCGGCCGCGGCGGCAAGGCGCAGGAAGTTTCGCTGTCGGCCGTGGCGCTGGGTCTGCACATCGGCAAGCGCGCACGCAAGGGCAAGGCGCTGGAGTCGAAGCTGAAGGCGACGGCGCTGGCCGCGGTGGTGTAAAACCAAAGCGACATGAAACAAAAAAGGGATGTCGTTCAATACGACATCCCTTTTTATTTCAGCCAGCTGCTATCAATACGCTATCGGCCGATCTGATGACCGATCACGCCGCCCACTGCCGCGCCACCCGCTGTACCAATACCACTGCCACCGGTCAGCACCGCACCGGCCACGGCGCCGATGCCTGCTCCTACTGCGGTGTTCTTGTCGCGACGCGACATATTGCTGCAGCCACCCAGCACTGTCAGAGCACACACCGTGATGGAGATGACTGTAATTTTATGGATTGTTCTCATGATGACGCCTCTGTAAAAATAAGGGATGCGGCAAGGATGCTGTAACACAAGCTTGTTGCATTGATGTCCTGCCTCAGACAGGACAATTTTTTAGACGCATTATTCCCTAATAGTTTCGAGTGTCAGCCAGTTGTAAACAATCTCTTACAGTTGTTACATCCCCTCCTCGCCTGGCCTACGCCTGCTGCCGTGCCGGCGCTCGCGACATACCCGACACCATCAGCAACAAGGCCAGCACGCAAGCCACCGCGCCTGCGAGGAAAGCCGAGCCGTAGCCAAAGAAGCCGATCAGCACGCCCACCACCGGTCCGGTCAATCCTGCCGCCAGATCGATGAAGGCCATGAAGGTCGCCACCGCCAGGCCGCGCGAATGTGCCGGCACGCGCGCCATCGCCTGCACGCCCATCGACGGGAACACCAGCGAAAAGCCGATGCCGGTCAGCAAGGTGCCGAGGCCCGCCATGATCGGGTCATGCGATTGCCACAACAGCAATTGCCCGACCAGCTCGATGGCCACCGAGACGGCGCCGACCTTGGCGCCGCCGATGCGATCCGGCAAATGCGCGAAGAACAGGCGCACACCGACATAACCCGCCGAGAAACCGAGAATCGCGATGCCCGCGCCCGACCAGTTGTTGCTGGCATACAGCAACACCAGAAAACTGGTGATGATGGCGAACGGCATCGCGCTCAAGGCCAGCGCCAGGCCGAAGCGCCAGATCAGGCGCAGCACTTCCGACATCGCCACGCCGCCGCCCTTGCTGCCGAGCGCAGGCAAGCCGCGCAAGACCGCCGCAATCGCCAGGCCGACCATCGGCAGCAGCATCGTAGTCAGCGCCACGCCGGCAAAGCCGAAACGCTGCTGGATGGCGATGCCGATCGGCGCACCCAATCCCAATGCGGCGAACATCGCGATGCCCTGCCACGCCATCACCTTGCCGGTGCGCTGCATGCCGACGCGGCCGATGCCCCAGGTCATGGTGCCGGTCAGGAACAGGCTTTCCGCCGGCCCCATCAGCAAGCGACCGATGAACAGAACGACCAGGCTTGTGCCTGCATCGGCGATCATGGTCGACGCGAAATACAGCAAGCCGGCCACGGAAGCCATCGGCAAACCGACCGACACCGCGCGCTTGGAGCCGTGGCGATCACAGTAAGAACCGGAAAACTTGCGCGACAAAATGGTCGAAAAGGATTGAATCCCCACCACCCAGCCCACCGTCAGCGCGCTGAAGCCGAGCACGCCGTTGACGTGCAAGGGCAAGGCCGGCAAGGGAATGCCAATGCAGAGAAAACTGGTGAACACGATCGCCACCAGCGGCAGCAATCCGCTTGCCGTGGTTTCAGCGGATGCATCTGTGGATTTGTTTGTAGTCGTCATGATGTTATTGATCCCGTGTGGAAGTGGTCGAACGCGCGCAACGCAGCATGGCGGCTGGCTCGTCGTCGGGGAAGGATGGTGCAGCGGGTGCGGAGATTACGGAAAATGCGTTGGGCAAGGCAGGCAAGCCCGGAGGGAGTAAGTGTGTCGTCAATTTTTCACCATAGCGTTATACACGTGCGCGGCGACATGAATCGCTGCCTGAAACCTTCAGGCACGGCACGTGAATGACGCGTTGGTTGACGTTAACGCTTACGTAACGAAGCAGGAAGCTGGCAAGAGATAAGAACTCAGAAGCGAATTCAGCTTAACTCAGGAAGTTCTGTTTCGTTATTTGCGGTCGATTATACAGAATAGTTTTTATTTCTGTCCAATTGCGGAATCCGGTGCAGGAAGATGCAAAAAGAACAAGCCCGCATGAAGCGGGCTTGCCGGTTGCCGGAAAAGAAACAACGCGCGGCAATTGCAGACGTTTCCCTCCTCAGTCGATGTACTTCAATCCGGCCGCCGCCAGCGGGTCGCGCATCTTGTACATGTCGAGGCCGAGTTCGCCCGACGCCAGTCGCGCCCGCTTGTCCGTTTCATTGGCTTCGCGCGCCTCCGCCGCATCGGCAACCTGTTGTGCGACTGCGGCCGGCACCACCACCACGCCGTCGGCATCGGCGATGACGACGTCGCCCGGATGGATCGCCGCGCCGGCGCAAACCACCGGGATATTCACCGAACCCAGCGTCGCCTTCACCGTACCCTTGGCGCTGATGGCGCGCGAGAAAACGGGAAACTTCATCTGTTCCAGATCCTTCACGTCGCGCACGCCGCCGTCGATGATCAGGCCCAGCGCGCCGCGCGAACGGAACGAGGTCGCCAGCAAGTCGCCGAAGAAGCCGTCTTCGTTGTCGGTCGTGCAGGCTGCCACCACCACGTCGCCGGACTGGATCTGCTCCGCCGCCACGTGCAGCATCCAGTTGTCGCCGGGTTGCAGCAACACGGTCACCGCCGTGCCGCACATCGCGGCACCGGTGTAGATAGGGCGCATGTATGTCTTCATGAGGCCGACGCGCCCCATCGCTTCGTGGATGGTGGCGACGCCGAAGCGCGACAGCTTCTCGACCGCAGCCTTGTCGGCGCGGACGATGTTGCGTTTGACGATGCCGAGATCGTTCATCGGGGTAGCCATGGTTACAGTCCTTTCGTTTTGAGCGCCGCGTCCAGTCGCGGGAACACGCGCCGGGCATTGCCTTCGTAGACCTTGTAGCGCGTCTCGGCATTGAGGTGCGGCGTGTTCTCGATGTACCGCTTGGTGTCGTCGTAGTAGTGCCCGGTCTCGGGATCGATGCCGCGCACGGCGCCGATCATTTCGCTGGCGAACAGGATGTTGTCGACCGGGATCACCTTGCTCAGCAGGTCGATGCCAGGCTGATGGTAGACGCAGGTGTCGAAGAAAATGTTGTTCAGCAGATGATCCTTCAGCAACGGCTTCTTCAGCTCCTGCGCCAGGCCGCGGAAGCGGCCCCAGTGATATGGCACGGCGCCGCCGCCATGCGGAATCAGGAAACGCAGCGTCGGGAAATCGGTGAACAAATCCGAGGTCAGGCATTGCATGAACGCCGTCGTGTCCGCGTTCAGATAGTGCGCGCCGGTGGTATGGAAACAGGCGTTGCAACTGGTGCTGACATGGATCATGGCCGGGATGTCGTACTCGACCATTTTTTCGTAAATCGGATACCAGTGACGATCCGACAATGGCGGCGACGTCCAGTGACCGCCCGAGGGATCGGGATTGAGGTTGATGCCGACGAAGCCGTATTCCTTCACGCACTTTTCCAATTCGGTCACGGACGTGCGCGGATTAACGCCGGGCGATTGCGGCAGCATGGCCGCGCCGGCGTAATGATCGGGGAACAGCTCCTTGATGCGGAAGCACAGCTCGTTGCAAATCGCCGACCAGGTCGCCGACACGTTGAAGTCGCCGATATGGTGCGCCATGAAACTGGCGCGCGGCGAGAAGATCACCATGTCGATGCCGCGCTGCTTCATCAAGGTGAGCTGATTGGTTTCGATGGTCTCGCGCAGTTCGTCGTCGCTGATTTTCAGTTCAGAGACGGACGGCATCGACGCGGAATCCGCGATGCCGGCGATCTGCCGTTGGCGCCACTCTTCCAGGGCTTTGGGGGCCGTCGTGTAGTGGCCGTGACAATCGATGATCATGAAAAAACTCTCCTGTTGATGAAGCTGCCGACCACCCCTTGCGAAGCAGCCTTACAAATTAAAAACGATGATTGATACCGACTGTGAACGCCGTTTGGTGTGGCGCCCCTGCCGTGTTGAGCGTCGTGACGACGGTCTTGCGATACTTGGTGTAGTCGACTTCGGTGTACAGCTTGGTGCGCTTGGACAGGTAATAGTCCAGGCCGATGATGGTCATGTCCTTGCGCTCCGCCTTGTCGGTGGAGACGGCGGTACGGTAGAAGCCGCCGGTCAGTTTCAGCCGTTCGGTGATGGAATAGGCGACGCCGCCGAAGGTGTTGCGCGTGACGGTATCGGGAGCGGTCGAGCGCATGTCGATGGTGTCGATCATGTAGCCTCCCGATATCTTCCAGTCGCCGAACTTGTAGGAAACGCCGGTCAGGTAGTAGTCCTCGTTGCGATAGGTGGTGCCGACCAACACCCGGCGCAGGTTGTAGGAACCGCCGACGATCAGGTCGCCGACGTAGTACTGCAGGCCGATGCCGCGCGCCGAGCCGTCGTTGAAACTGCCGGCGTTTTCGCCGAAGGAATTCTCCAGCTCCAGCTTGACGGGGCCGAGCATGCCGGTGTACTTGACGTCATTGCTGAAGCGCGTGCCGCTCGACGCCTGCGTCAGCGGAATCAGCGAGGTGTAGTTGAAGCCGTAGGGATCGTATTCCAGGATGAAGTCATGCGAGATCGTGTATTGGCGTCCCAGGTCGATGGCGCCGAAACCGCCCTTTATCCCGACGAAGGATTGCCGGTTGAACAGCGTGTTGGTGGTGTTGTCGAATGCGCCGGTGGCCAGGTTGAATCCGTTTTCGAGCAGGAAATGCGCTTCCATCCCGCTGCCGAGGTCTTCGGTGCCGGCGATGTCCAGCTTGTTGGAACTGTTCCAGCCGTTGGATCCCATGAAAACCTTGCTGCCGCCGGTGGCGTTGGCGTTGGTCTGGTAGCGGACGCCGCCGTCGACGGTGCCGAAAATGGTGACGTTGGATTGGGCCTGGGCAGCGTCCACGACCGCCATCAATGGCGTGGCAACGGCGAAAGCAGCGATGGTGCGGGCAAATTTTTTCATGATGTCTCCCTCCCGAATGGATATGACATTCGGTGTAATGTGTGATGAATCAAATGTGTACTGCGAGATGAGGCGAATTTCAGCCGCGCCCCGGCAGGCGCGAACCAGCGATCAACGCCTGCCGTGACGCGCCGGGAGCGATCCCGGCACGGGAGGTTTATCTTCCCGCGGCCACGGTCTTGCGAATGATGATTTCAGGCTCGACATAACCCGCATCCAGTTCGGCACGCAACTTGGTGCGATCCAGCGCGTTCTCCCATCCGGCCACCACCACCGTCGCGACGGCATTGCCGGTGATGTTGACGAACACGAAGGCGGAAGACAGCAGGCGGTGCACGCCGAGAATCACCGCGATCGACGACACCGGGATGGCATTGGTCGCAGCCAGCGTGGCGGCCAGCACGGCGATGGCCGATCCGGCGACGCCCGCCCCGCCCTTCGACGTGACCAGCAACACCAGCAGCAAGCCGACCTGCTGCTCCCAGCCCAGTGCCGTATTGGTCGCCTGCGCCAGGAACACTGCCACCGCTGCGAAGTACAGGCAGGTGCCGTCATGGTTGAAGGAATAGCCGCCCGGCAGCACCAGGCCGACCACCGATTTTTCGCAGCCCAGCTGCTCCAGCTTTTTCAGCAGTTGCGGGAACACGCTTTCCGACGAACTGGTGCCGATCACCAGCAGCAGTTCGGCACGGATGTAGCGCATCAGTTTGAACAGGTTGAAACCGCTGACATACGTGACCGGAAACAGGATCAGCACGAAGAACAGACCGCAGGTCAGATAGAACTCGCCGACCAGTTTTCCCAGCGACACCAGCGAGCCGACGCCGAACTTGCTGACGGTGAAGGCGATGGCGCCGAACGCGGCGATCGGGGAAATCTTCATCGCCAGGCCGATGATCCAGAACATGCCCGCCGAAAAACTGTCGATGACGCTCATCATCGGCTTGGCGCGCTCGCCCGCCGCCGCCATCCCGAAACCGAACAGCACCGAGAAGAACAGGATCTGCAGCACATCGCCGTTGGCAAAGCCCGACACCATGGTCTTCGGAATCAGATTGAGCAGGAAGGTGCTGGTCGACACGAACTGATGCGCCTGCGTGATGTAGGAGTTGGCGGCGCCGGTATCGAGCGCGCCGACGTCAATGTTCATGCCGACGCCGGGTTGCAGCACGTTGATCGTCACCAGGCCGATCACCAGCGCCAGCGAAGTCACCACCTCGAAATAGATCAGTGCCTTGATGGCGACGCGACCGACCTTTTTCATGTCGCCGGCATTGGCGATGCCGCTCACCACCGAGCAAAAGATGATCGGACCGACCACCATCTGGATCAGGCGGATGAATGCATCGCCGAGCGGCTGCATGGTCTTGCCGATGTCGGGATAGTAGTGACCGACCACGACGCCGACGACGATGCCGAAAAACACCTGAAACGAGATGTCTTCGTAAAAGCGCCGCTTTCGTTTCAGTCGCTGGACGGGAATGTCTTGCATGTCCACGTGTGGTTCTCCTCTGTAGATAAATTAGTTTTAGCTGTGTCGCTCTTGCATGGCGACTTCAAGATGCAACAGGTACGAGGGTGGGAACTGCGCTTAACCGTCAGCGCGCATCGTCGCCCAAAAATTCAATGCAATCGGCAAAGATTTCATCCGGATCAAGTTTGCGCGGCAGGAGCTGCTGCTCTTCGCAACACGCCAGGATCATTTCCATCGGGCCGCGCAGCGCGTCGATACCGTCCGGCAATTTCCTGAGCAGTTCGGCCGGCGCATCGACGGCCGCCTTGCCTTGCCTGAACAAGTTATACACCGACTTGACGCTGTCCGGATGCGCCTCGGCGACGACGCGATGCATGACCGCGACATGGTTGATCGGCACGAAACCGTGCTTGGCGTACCAGATCCGATCTGCTTCGACGGGATCGGAAATCAAAGACAGAATGCCTTCTTCGTCTGGCAAATCGTTGCCGAAAATGGCGGCATCGATTTCTCCCGCTTTCAACATCGACAACATGTCCTTGCCGGCCGGTGCACGCGTGACGAAGGACGGGTCCTGGTATTCCAGCAGATGGCCGCCTTCGAAGGTGATCCAGTTGATCTTTTCAGTGGCAATGCCGTAGGTGCCTTCCAGAATCGCGCGCACCCACATGCCGGTGGTCTGCGTATAAGCGCGCACGCCGACGCGGGCGCCGATCAGATCCTGGATGCCCATCGGATGACGCCTGGCGTTGTACACGATGCAGCGTTGCTGCAAGCGCGCAGCGAGCACCGTCGGCAGCATGATCAGCGGCTTGTTGTAGGCCTTGGCCTGCAGATAAGTCGCGATCGCCATTTCACTGACATCGTAAGTCTGGCTGCGCGCCATCGGTGCAAACGCGCGATGGATGGGCTCGATGTCGAGGCAATCCAGGCGCACGTCCGGAGCGCTGATTTCGCCGCTCATCAGCTTCGCGGTATGCGGATATTTTTTTAACGCAGTGCTCAGGTGCAATACGCTGTTTTCTATCTTCATGCCGGCGATCCCATCTTGTTGAGCGCAGGATAAATCGAGCGCGCGGTGTCGCCGAAGATCCATGCCTGATCTTCCGCCGACAGCATGGCCAGACCTGCCCTGGCTTCCGCCAGCAGCGATTCCAGCGAACCTTCCGCCGACGGGAAATTGGAACCCCAGGCGATGCGTCTGGCGCCGAAGGCTTCCACCACGCGCGGGAAGAATGCTTGCGGCGTCGACGCGCCGCGCGCGGCTTCGCCGATGGTGCGATTGGTCAGCTTCAGGTAGACGCCGGGATAGTTGGCCAGATCGAACAGAGAATCCGCCGACGCATACGGCGGGCCG
>NZ_AKJW01000058.1 GCF_000282135.1 Herbaspirillum sp. CF444 | reverse complement strand
CGATAGCGCTCTGACTCAGTGACGACGAAGCAGTTCGACTAAATCATATAAAGGACCTGCATCGCGTAAAGCGATGCGCCTCATACCCGTTGTCCTTCAACGGCGGCATCCGCGAACACGGAGTGGCGCGACAACATCAAATGATTTGCGATCCAATTGGAAGAAATGGTGAGCACGAGTGAAAAAGGCGGAATTCCTTGGCATCGCCCACGGCTGTGACCATTGCCGTCGAGGTAATCGGCCCCGCGCCATCGATTGCCCGGATCTTCTGGCACAACACTGAATTCTTCATGCATGCAGCGATCCGTTTGGCTACAATTCGAGGGGCCGGTTTGCGTACGGTAGTCAGAAGCTCTGCGCGCCTTACTTTAGCGCCAATATTATTCAAAATACCCAACGGTAACTAGCCATCAACCAATAAGAAGGTGCCTCACCCTGGGTCGTTGCATTGAGCATCAATGTAGCGATGCCTCGACCTATCTCGGTTTCGATACCAGCACCTAAACGCAGCCAGTCTTGTTTTAACTCTTGACCCGCGAAGCTGAAACTATATAAGCCAATGACTTGCCCCGAAGCCGGCGAGCCGAATTTCTGAAACCGATGGGCCGCTTCAACTCGCCCCTGGAGCATCGTGCTATTAGACAGCGGATAGAGCACGTCGACTCCCAATCGTGCCGTCGACGCATGGTCGAGACGCTGATCCCAGATCGCTGGAAACGATCCGCCCTGTTCTATGTAGCCGTCTGTCTGGTTTTTCAAATAGGTTAGACTGGCATACGGACTGAATCTTGCTTCACCTCTGGACACCGCGTTGAGCCAATCTACGCGCAAGCGAAGAGCCTGACTCTCTACTTTTGGTGAGGCAAAGACATGTTCCAGATTGCCCGCATTCAAATAGCCCCTGTCGATATCTGTGCGCCCCCGGCCATAGTAGGCGCTAGCCGAGAAATAGAACGACGGCGACAAAGTAACAATGAGATCCGGCATGAAAAAAGTGCTGCGGGAAGTCGCATTTCCACCCATATCTGCATTTGTCTTGCTGTACGTTCTCCCCATCGAAATGTTCAGTTGCAATGTGTCATTGAAGCGATAGCCATAACCTACCTCCGACATTCCTAGAGAGCTGTCACTACTGCCATGATCTTGACGGCCTGCATCGCCTGCAACCCAGAAGGAAAAATGACCTTTGGGCAAAAGCGTGCGCATCAAGTTACTATGCATGCCGTTGACCACGATCTCGGCATTGTTGATCGCTTGCAGGTGTGCAGCGGCTGCTTGATTTAAGCCGCCATTGAATGATTGAACATCGATGAGACCGGAACCCGCTCCCCCAACGCCAGAGTTGACAACGCGTGCGATGAATGCATGGTTGTTGGCGAGGGCTCCGACCACTACACTTCCGTCGGCATTGGTGGCGTTAGCGCTAGAGGTATTCGTCCCGATCATGGAAATGCCGTTGGACGCGAGCCAACTTTCTACAGTTTGCATACCGGAGGACGAGGTCCAGCGGAAAGCACGTTGAGCGTTTCCCGCATTGCCGTCCGTAGCGCTCCCGACAACCACGTCCCCGCTGGCATTTACTCCGTTTGCAAAAGAGCTCGTTCCGCCGTTCAGCGTTCCCAGGCTGACCATGCCGCCAGCCTGGGTCCAACGGAAGGCACGTTGCGCATTACCTGCGCTACCGTCATCGCTGACACCAACCACCACATCTCCGACTGCATTGATCCCATTCGCAGAGGAAGTTGTTCCCCCATTTATGGTTCCGAGACTGATCATGCCGCCGGCCTGGGTCCAACGGAAAGCACGTTGAGCATTGCTTGCGCTTCCATCATAAGCATTTCCAACAACGACATCTCCCAACGCATTCACGCCAGTCGCAGAGGAGTGGGTGCCGCCATTGAGCATCCCGAGGCTAACCATGCCACCAGACTGTGTCCAGCGATACGCGGTGAATGCATTGTTTGCATTGCCATCGGCACTCCCCCCGACCACCACGTCCCCGAGCGCGTTTACGCCGGCAGCATATGAGTTGCTACCGCCGTTAAGTGATCCTAAACTCACCATGCCATTCGTTTGCGTCCAACGAAAAGCCCGAAAGTTGTTACCTGCATTACCGTCGCGAGCACTTCCAACTACCACATCTCCCGTGGCATTTGTTGCGGTCGCATGAGAGCTAAGACCGCCGTTGAGTGTTCCCAGGTCCAGCATCCCGCCAGACGATGTCCAACGAAACGCCCGGAACTGATCGCCTGCGTTGCCGTCAGTCGCGTCCCCCACGACGACATCCCCGCTTGCACTTACTCCATTTGAAGACGAACTGCTTCCCCCATTGAAGGGCGCCAGATCGCTTATGGTTTGAGCCGCCGCTTGAAACGCAGAAGAAATCGCTACAACGAATAAAGTGTATTTATAGGCGGTAAGCATTTTTTCTCCCCTTAGAGATGGCAAATGACCGTTTTAGCTCGCCCGTCGTTATCAAACGTTTAGTATTTTTTGTTTTTTTCTGCCGGCTTCTCCTCTTTGCCGGAGCTAAAGAGTGCCTTGGCAGGCGAGAAATTTTTGGATGCTAACGATGATCCGTCGAATGTGTCCGGGCTTGATCAGAATTGCAGATAGTCCGACGCCGAACACACGCGCCAATCGTATCAATTCCCTTGATTAAGTATGGCACTTTGACGCCTCGGCGTGCTCAATTTTTCGTCACAATCCCTGGCTTCGGACTGATGTTTTTCTTTCATCGCAGCCATCAAGCGCGGCAACCACAGCTTGCATTGCAGACTTGCACTTCCGAATGGTACAGACGTTTAACCCGGAATCCTGGCCTCATCTCATTGACCATCGACCGGCAATGTCGCATCGCATTGTCAATGTTGCATCATCCAGGTCATGATGAACTTGGCTGGGAATTGAGGTAGTGCAAGAGGCCTGGCGCTCAGCCATGTGTCGCACGTGGCGGGACGAGCCAGGAACTGGCTATTGCCCAACCATGGCCGGCAGCAATCTCATTTCATCACCGAAATCAAACGTGCTGCCCGCCATCGATATGGATCTCTGCACCGTTCAGGTAAGAACTGGCGTCGCTGCACAGGAAATAGATGACTGAAGCGACCTCCTCCGGCGTGCCGAGTCGGCGCAGCGGAATTTTCCGGTTGACGATCGCCGTCGTACCCGGAGACAAAATATCGGTATCTATTTCACCGGGAGAAACCGCATTGACGCGCACGCCCCGCAAACCCAAGTCATGGGCCATCTCACGCGTCAACGCCAACAGCGCGGCCTTGGAGGTTCCGTAGGATGCACCGGCAAACGGATGCACCGTGTTACCGGCAATCGAGGCCACATTGACGACAACTCCGCCGGCGCTACTCAGCGAAGCGCCAAGTCCTCTTACCAATTGCACCACTGAGAAAAAATTGATGTTGAAGACGCGCCGCCAGGTTTGCAGGTCACATTCCATCACCCCCATGCGCATACCACCGGCGAGCTTGGGCGACACACCGGCGTTATTGACCAGGGCATGCAAGCGGCCATCCGGCAGACGCCGGATGATTTCGGACAGACAAGCCTTGATAGCAGCGCCGTTAGCCAGATCAACAGAAATATGCTGCAGCAATCCTTGCGACGATTGATACGCGTCTGCCAAGAGAGGTTTGCTCGACAGGGTCAGCACACGCCACCCATTGTCGGCAAATAATCGTGCCGTCGCGCGCCCGATTCCCCTGCTGCCGCCGGTAACCAAGACAGTCTTGGCAGAATTCGGGATCATGCTCTTCCTCCTGATGTAAAGGACCTATTGTTGGTGCGGTCAACTTTCCCCGAGAAGATGCGTTGCCCACCATCGCGATACGATCATCAGACAGGCTCCGGCGCCACCGCAATCAGCGCACGCCCATTTCGCACCAAGCCAGTCCATCAAAACGCCGACAACATAAAAAAGAGAAAAACCCTTGATGAAAAATGGGCGCAATCCCATTTCTGGAAATCGAAGTCGACGCCAAAATATCAGGCCAACCATCTATCGCCAAAAGACAGTTTCGACACGACAAAAATAGAGGAATATCGCGAACGAAATTGTACAAACCAAGATCATGAATCCACTCCCCCGAACCACGTTACTCATCGTCGACAGCACGATTGATGCACGCCCTTTTATTTCTCAGACTCTGCGAAACCTCGTAGGTGACGTAGTCACATTGAGAAGAAATTCGATTCAATTTTTTCACTTGAAGAAAGGATTGACGCAATCACAATCGCTAGCCGTATGCAATATGCCGTTGGAAGACGGACTGATACTTCTAGGTCGTATGAGGAAGAGCACGTGCGTTAGCAAGATACGTACTGTCGTCATTACAGGTGCAGCTACCCGTCAACTAGTCGAGACGTTGGCCCGGAATGAAGTGGATGAACTGTTGGTTACCCCGTTTAGCGCCGCCACAATCTCAAGAAAAATAGCAATCCAGGTACTAGACATGTAATGCCACTGGCACACCTGCTCGTTTGACGCTGTAGCGGTCGAAGGGCAGATCATTTCGCAATTGTAATAATTCTGTTTGATTTTTGTAATTGCTGATTTCCTACAATGGACTCATCGTCAAACGACGATATTTCACCATCATCCACATCCTCTGATCGCCATTTTCAGGGCCCGCAGATGGATGAAATTCGAGCATTTTTCTGTCGTTAATTTTTCCGCTCAGCACAAAACCTTGCCGCGCAAGCAGAATGCCATCGGCGTCCGTCCAACAACGCCTCCTGTGCAGAAAGTGCGGCTGAACCGTGATCAATAGTCGTGCTCCGCAACAATGACTTCCGTCTTTTAATAATTTCAGATGATATCGAACCCGACCGAGTACGTTTTGGATGTGCCTCAAAAGAATGAGGCACTAGCGCCGATGAGCTCAAAATTATTGCTGCTTGTAACACAAGCTGACCTCAAATCTTTGATACCGTTTATCTCTGACCTCGCTATTCCGGATTGGAACGAGCGTGTAATGCTCTTGACATTTAATGAGAACAAAAGCATCCGGAGACGCGTTGGATCCGACGAATTTGAAGGGAACACGGATCTAGCCATTGAAAAAATCACGGCGGTCCGATTCGGATACTGCATTGCCAACAAGCACGTCGCGCTGGATTTTTCGCGTCTGTCAAAACTAATGCCCACGCTTCGCAAGTGCGGCTCCTTGAAAATTCTCAAAGAAGAAGTCAAGGATGCGCTGCGTACACTGAAGCTTCATTGGCTGGACTATGCCCAAGACCAATGGGAACATTCGTCCATACAGTGTATGAATCCTTATGAGTGGTGCCACCAGTTTTCTCAACTAGGCATAAATAGAAAAGTTGGAGAAAACCTTCTGAAGCAGCTTAAAGTCATTCCAGCTTCTCACCTGCAACGCTCTTTCACCGTGAAGCGGGGAGAATTGACCGGCATGAACGTTGCACATGCTTACTTCGAGGATGACGAACCAGGATCGAGCTCTTTGATGATCAGATCGGTTCTTGAGCATATCTATCCGAATGAATCGATCATTGCCATATCACCGGATTCCTTTCCCGCGATATCGAATCTTAGCCTTAATCGAATCTATATTTATGAAGACGGTTTGTGGAGTGGCGTCGAGCTTCAGAAGCGTTTAACCGGCCTGAGCATATACGAAGCCTGGAAAAAAGTGCCACTGGTCTTTCGTTACGCAGTCACTAGCGATGCGGGCCTGGTGGTAGGTCGAATGCACTGCGCACTTCATGGCTTTAACAATGTCACCATCGAGCCGGCTGAAAACCATTTCAGCTTCCTGGAAAATAAGAGCGAATGTGATTTTTTAAATATAAAGAAAAGCGATGACCTAAGAACCATCATTGACTCCGCAATTGAACCGTTTGTTTTTAAAAACAGGATCTTATGGAAAAACGATTTGGAATCTGGTCGGAAGATAATGGAGTCGCTGGGCAAGCAGCTCATACTGCCCTTCCTGCGCCGGCGAGAACAAGCCAAGCAACAGAAGAGCGGCAAGATAGTGCAGCCCCTTGAAGACATTGTAATTAGAAATGAGAAGATCAATAAATGGTCCCTGGGATCTCTGAAATTTGGTTCTACCATTGTTTTCAGTTCGAGCATTCCCAAATCGGTGTTGCCGATTTTTTGGCTTAAGGGGCAAGTCAAATGGGGCAGCGCAGTCTTGATTTGGCGGCCACTTTTTTGGGATGTACGGCTGACCGACGAAGTTCAATACAAAACCGACTGATCTGCGATGACATGGGTTCCTGCATAGCCTGAGTTCGCCATTTCCACTGAACGATAATCTCGATTTACGATGCGTGCCCCTTTTAAATTTTTGAGCCTCCCCATTTCCGGGTTGCACAGGATGGTGCTTACTGGATGGCAAATTCATGGACCGGAGGTGAGGGTGCATCGAAGTTGCAGCATTGTTGGTTGGCGTAACCGCATTACGCGCTTTATGGGCAATTTTGTACTGCTTGTCCTTTTTATGGGCATGATTTCCACCAGCTCCTTTGCCGCCCTCGTCGGCTGCACGGGGGTCGGGAGTAATTTTTCACAACTCTGGGGGACGTCGTCGTATAGCAATGCTGCATTCAGGTACAACCAACTTGTTTACGGAGGTAGTGTTAATCGCAATGTCAACCAACTCAACAATATGCCGGATGGTAGCGTGATCTGGAGCGCGGAGCAGACGTTCTCTGGTGTCCGCTCTGATGCCCCACCCTGGGGTGACGGCGACTGGGTGGTCTATGGGTGCTGGTCCCGACCAATTGCATTGGGTGGATATTCTATTGGTTTTCGAGGTTATGGCTACTCTGGACCTGGCCATAGCAACGAGATGCCGGTATGGGCTACGCCGGTGAAGGGTGTTTACCTGCGCATGGGCATGAAGGTCAATGGAGTCAATCCTCTTAAAAATGGCACCACCATCCTCGCGAATGCCAGGCGAGTCGCTGATGGGCGCTACAGGTACTTCTTTTCGAGTCAGACAAGGTATTCAGCAACTTTCGAACTTATCAAAAGCGGGCGCGTAGAACCCGGCAGTGTCATCATAAATGGAACCGGGGATGGGGCCTGGATCGGCTTTTCTGTCGGTGGTGTCTGGGTGGCGAGTGCGGGAACGAATGGTAGGCTCGATGTGGCGGGCAGTACTTGTTCGTTGAGCAGTCCCAATGTGTCCATGGGAGCAATCAGCGCCTCGACCTTTGGCGGACACTACGGCTATAAAACGGCGTCCGTTCCATTCTCGCTGCAATTCAGCAATTGCGCCGATGTGAGCAAGATTGCTTATAAGTTTGATGCCGCCGAAGGGGCCGTTGACAAAAAAAATGGTGTTTTTAGCCTGAGTAGCAAGTCTACTGCCGGCGGGCTGGCTCTGCAGATCAGCGATCAGTCGGGGGCGGCAGTGCCGCTCGGTGAGTTTAAAACGGTGGCGACTGCAAGCGCGCCCAGTCCCTCCATCCCGTTTTCTATTTCTTACTTCCAGCTGGAAAAAACCGTCAAGCCTGGCAGTGCAGATGGCAAGCTGATTGTTACCGTTCTTTATAACTGACGAAATCCTCGGTCCGGATAGCCGGCAGTGTTCCATTGTTGCCCGACTGACGAACAATCTGTTCAAGCGCTTCCGGACGAAGTCCGTGGTCATCGGCCAGCCGGCGCGCCAAGCGCCGATACGGCTTCCATGATGCAGCTGCGCAGCGCCAGCAAAAAGAGGTACCGACTGCTTCGATCAGCCGCTGTGAGCTTGAGGTACAACCCGCTTGTCCATCGCCGGAGATTACGCTGCGTTGTACGGCAACGCCTCAAAACCCTTGCTTTGTGACGGACGGCAGAAGCCTCTGATCGGCCCAAATGGATAGTGCCGGTTTGCCCAGGCGTGCGGCTTCCCGCTCGATGATCACCTCGGCGAGCGTCTTGGTGCTTGCCTCCTTGATCACTGGGTAGTTGTTGCGAGCGTTCAGGTTTTCCTGATCGTGTCCGGCTTCAGTCTTGACGCTCGATTGTGCGCATGCAGACACCGTGAGAACAGCAAGCATGGCGCCAAAGAGGATTGGAATAGCTTTCATATGATTTTTCTGGAACGAAAATAAAAACCGTGCCTGAACCAGGCGGCCCAGATCACCAGTTCCTTGTGTGGCGCATCGTTGGAATGCATTTGCGATAGTCGCGACCAGTGCAAACAAGGTCACTAGCCGCAATGTCATCGAAGCCGGATTTTTTGGCTTCACGTTCCTTCCTCAACACGCTCCTCAAAAACGTAGCCCATGCCCCACACGGTGTGCAGCAGCTTTCTGTCAAAGGCATCGTCAAGCTTGGCGCGTAATCTGCGGACTGCGACATCGACCACGTTGGTGTCACTGTCGAAATTCATGTCCCAAACCTGAGAGGCAATGCGTGGGCGAGAGAAGACCTCTCCAGGTCTGTGGATCAGCATATGCAGCAACGCGAATTCTTTGGCCGTGAGGTTAATCCGCTGTCCGTCTCGCGTCACTTTCCTGCGCAGCACGTCAAGCCGCACATCAGCGTATTCGATGACATCGGACTCACGGCCGGGACTACGGCGGAGTAGCGTGCGCACTCGCGCCAGCAGTTCGATAAAGGCGAAGGGCTTGACAAGATAGTCATCGGCGCCCAGCTCCAATCCCTTGACCCGATATTCAATTTCATCCCGCGCGGTAAGGAAAAGTACCGGTGTGTCGTGAGTACGGCGCAACTCTCGCAGAATGTCCCAGCCGTTCATGCGGGGCAGCATGACGTCCAGAATAATCAGTTTGTATTCCAGGGATTGCGCGTTGTGCAAGCCGTCTACGCCCGTTTGGACCCAGTCGACAACGAAGCCCGATTCTCTTAGCCCGCGACAGAGATAATCGCCGGATTTTAATTCGTCCTCTACCAGCAAGATGTGCATGATTTGGTTTCCATCCAATACATCAATATTCTGAATGAACCTGCCTCGGTAGCCGAAAAACAATGGTTTGTAAAAAATAGAACTGCTTTACCGGTGCAGCCTTTGGAAGATGTAAAAGGCCGTTGAGATCGCGACTTTGGAATGATTGGCCTAATACAACAATCGTAGGTTCATGGCGCCGATCGGCTATATCCCATGCGCCAACACTGAGAAGAACCGCTACGTGCGTCAGACGAAATAAAAAAAACCGCCGGCAAAGAACTGCCAACGGATTAAAAGCTTGCATCAACAATGCGGGAGATGAGCAATGCAGCCATATGGATACGGAGCTCCGTGAAAACCATAAAAAATTTTAAGTCACCTGAACGATAGTCCGAATAGGCTCAGACTGAAAAACTGCCAGGCAAAAGCTAATCCGCACACAGGCATCACACTGCCCATCTAGGTCGGTATTACACACGAGGTCCGAATTGCGAGCTGGATTGCAACCATCTCTACCGCACAGCGCGTCGATACAACATGAAACAAAAGAAGAGGCGGAGCAATTGCAGGATAAGATTCAGCTCTACCAAGCCGAATGCTATCTGATAGTTGCAGCGAGCCAAAGCCATCCTTAACTAGTCACCTCCGGCTGTACTTTACGTTGCCGGATCACGCTCCGGCTCCGCAGCAGAATGCTTTATCAGCGCCTCGCCACTATCAACCTGCGTTCCTGTCGTACAGGTCAAGTCCAACTGGGGCAGGGGGCGCTTTGCACTTCCATCCGACCCGGACGGCAAGTTATATCGCGTGGTGCATGCCGGCCGCTGATCCCATACCGCAACCAGGCGGCCTTGTTTTTTTTGACTGCGCAGCAAAATCTTGCCGCCTTGCCCCACAATGCCCTGGCGGTTTCCACGCTCATCCTCGACCACGGTGCCGAATGGAACCCACTGTCCATCCTGCTTGCGCAAGCGCACCAGGAATGAATGACCTGTTTTCGGCGTGAACACGACTTTTACAGCAGCCCCGGCCAAAGGAGCAACTTGTTGCACGGGGTTGTCTACCTGAATATCCAGCGATGCACCGATCGGATCCAGTTCAATCTCATTTTTCATGAACGGCGTGAGATACGGAATGATGGCATAACCATTTTTATCAATGCGTATACCGTCGGCTCCAGCGAGTTTCATCCCTGCAGCCCCCTTGGCTTCAACAATTGCATAGGTATCGGACAGCGGCTTAGACAGCGTCAGCCCTCCTCCATGCAAGACGGCACCACCACGCACCCCGAATGAAGCCTGCCGGTAAGCTGCCGAAGCACTGATCGAGCTGCTGAAGTCTGCATAACGGGAGCGATAAGCGACATTGCCGCCGGCGTCCATCTGCGATTGCACATCGCCACTCATACGCTGCGCACTCACGCCATAGGAAAAATTTCTATCTTCTTCCGATGTACCGCTGAAGGCCACTTGCTGCCGCGCGTTGTGCAGGGCATCTCGAGTGAATTGCATGTTCAACATACCGCTGGCTATCCCCAACGGTATGTTGATACCGACTGTCAGCATCAAATCCGCGCGACCTCCGTCGACGCGCTGACGTGACATCGAAACGTTATATCCGATTCCCCTGAAGACGTTGCTGTAGTTCCACTGATAGCCCATGTCACGTCTGCCATCCCAATAACAGGACGATAGCGCGGTGGCGGAGAGCATGCCAAGGCCCTCGGCCAGCGGCTGAGAAAGCGTGAATGATTGCTTGCTCTTGAGGCGAGATATTGAGTCGTCGTTCAATCCGCTCTGCGCCATCGATTTCATTGCCACCAGGTCATTGAGTGACCAAAAGCGGCGGGTAGAATAGCGATGATTGGCCAGGTAGATGCCCGTACTCGAATTGCTGAGCAAATGCGACCAAGCCATCCGGAGGCTGCTTCCCTGATCCACTACGCGCGGCGACACGCGCGCCTGGGACCGGGTGGCGTCCAGGGAAAGTGCACCGATCGGCGCATTCACCGCAGCGCCGACGGCCGCCGCCCGATAGTCCTGACTGAATTGGGTGCCGGCATAGGCCGTCCAGGCATTGGAAATCCCATGATGCAGACTGGCCTCTACCAGCCAGGCGCCCTGCCCATCCAGGATCCTGCCTGCATTGATGCGATACTTCGATTGGCCAGGCCTCATCAACTGAGGCACTGCGGCATAGGGAACGGCCATTCGCCTTACCTCTCCACCGACCTCCGTGATCGTCACCTCAAGGTCACCGCCATATCCCATGGGGTATAAGTCGTCGATAACGAACGGCCCGGGCGGCACGGTAGTTTCGTAGAGCTGCACGCCGTTCTGACGGACGTCCACTCGCGCGTTGCTGTTGGCAATCCCGCGAATCTGCGGTGCATAGCCACGCTGTGATTGCGGCAACATCCGCTCGTCGCTATACATTCGTATGCCGCGCATGCGCAGCGAATCGAATAACTCTCCACCGGTGCTCGTATCCCCCAACAGCAGCTGCGATCTCAAGCTGGCGACATTACGCTGCAGATAGGAAGAAATATTTTGATAGTGGCGCCCCCTTTGGCTGGCAACGGAGAGGGATCCGCGATGGCGCAAAAAAACACCAGCGGCATTGGTACCGGCGTCGAGCCCCAGATAAGCTTGGCTGTTGCTGTTCTGACCGCGCACAGATGCGTGATAAAGATTGAGGTTATAGTTCAGGCTGGCGGCATCCGCACCTGACGACCACTCGGACGGATCGACAAAGCCTCGCGGATCGCGGCGCAACATGGCTTGCGGAATCGTCAGATCAACGCGCAGTTCGGCAAAATCCACGGAGATCGCCATGCCTGCCAGCGCCCCGAGATCAACGCACTGATCATTGATGACGCCCGCGCTTTGCCCCGAACTGTCGAGCCTGGAGAAATCCAGGCCCATGCGTTCCAACATGGCCCGACTGAAGCATGGCGCGGCTTCGCCTCCCTCATGCGCAGCGACGAAGCTGACGTCGGCGCGCTGCAAATAACGGTCATTCAGGTATAGATCGAGACGATGCAGGCCAGGCATGAATGTCGGCCGCTCAAGAACCCGGAATAGCTCCGCCGGCTCGCCATTGAGAAAGCCCTGATCGAATTCCGATTCAGCTGCGCACGCTGCCGCCGACAATGCCAGCCACACTAAACATATGGTGGAACGCAGCATCATTGAGATCGTGCAACAGCGTCCTTTGCCTTCGTTCCGCCATAGTCATCGATTTCGACATAGGTAACATCGCCTGAATGAAACGAACTTGCCTCTGGCGGCAAAGGGAACACGGCGTCTTCATCGGGCAGCACATATCCCATTCCGGCATCGAACTCCCGGCCGCCGGCTCGATATGTGATCGAACCGAAATTGTGGACATAAGGCGAAGTATTTAAGACACGCAACACCGATCGGCCGGATTTCCCGGCAGCTACCACCCAAGTCAGCGCGTCACCTCGCGCAGGCAGGCCTTCGGGCCGAAAAAGCAGCTTGATGCGACTGCGCACAGCCACCTGCAGGCGATCCCCGGGAAGGGTGGACTTGGGTGGAACATCGAGAACATTCAACCAGAACAGCGTTTCCTTACCTGTCGGCAAAGGCTCCCCCGTATAGACGATGCGCACCGACTGGCTACTTCCAGGCCCCAGACGAAACAAAGTAGGGGTAAGGACGAACGGAACATCCTGCTGACTCCCTTCCCCGGCATCCACCCATGCCTGCACAAGCGAAGCCTGTTCACCCTCGTTCTTCATGCGCAAGGTTGCCTCAGCCAGACCTGCCGGCACAATCACCCGCGTGGTTTGCAGCACGACTTCGGCCTGCACCATTCCGGTTGCCGAACACAAGGCAAGCACCGCCCCTGTGCCGACAAGAAAATGCCTTAAAGCCATGTTGCAGAACCCATTTACGGATAAACCAGGGTGTACTTGACGTTCGTGACGACGGTACCCGCACCGGCCTTTGCGGTAGCGTAGTACGCGGCGTCATAGGCGATCTGCGCGGCGCCATTTGTATCAACATCAACAAAGTCGACCGTATCCGTCGCGCCGATAACCAAAGGAGCGATAGCACCCTGCTTGAACAATGCAACATCTACATTTGTTGCGGTTGCTCCGGACGACAAGGAAAGTCGACCAGCAGAATTCACCGTGTCACCACGCTCAAAAAACACGGCAATTTTCTTCTTATCTGTTGCGGTGCTGGCGGCACAACCGGTCAGATTGAAAAGAAAGCTTTTTCTTCCGGCCACCGACCCGGCAGACTTGAGCGAAGTGTCAGACACCTTGTCCAAAGCAACGGTAAAATCTGGCGTCCCCCCATTAACCTTGCAGGTCGACCCCACAATAGAACCCGTGATCATCACGGTTCCATCGGCAGCCCACACTCCTCCATTACTCAAGCCAAAAATCGCTCCCACCACCAGAGACAACTTACTTGCCTTCGAACGCAATAATATTTTCACAGCCCCACCTTTCCATCCGTCAAAAAAAGATCAACTCAAAAAAAAGTACCCCACTCAAGGCACTAGAGCCAACCTTAATCGCGACAAGAAGAAACAAAAATGGGCCGACGCCCAGCCTGGCCTGGGTCGCCACTGAAAATTCAAA
The DNA here is from genome assembly GCF_000282135.1 of Herbaspirillum sp. CF444. Taxonomy (GTDB): domain Bacteria; phylum Pseudomonadota; class Gammaproteobacteria; order Burkholderiales; family Burkholderiaceae_D; genus Herbaspirillum. The sequence continues at coordinate 252,246 of NZ_AKJW01000058.1, read as the reverse complement.
AAACCTTGCATCACAATATTGGATCTGACATCCCCACATCGAAAATGGGCAAGCCTCCAAAAAAAGAAAACGCGTACTCAAATCAAATCAGGGCAATCCCGGTAGAAATCTCCTCCCCATCCCATATCATCGCGACCTGGCCCTGCCGACAATAGCCTCCAGCTCAAACCAATAGCATGCAAGGAGGCAATCGATGCGGCAACAGAGAGCTGGCAGACAAAGCCAATCTTCTCCGAAGAAATCTCTTCCTTTTCGGGCAGCCGGGCGATCCTATTGCCTCGGTGCGACTTTATCGTTGCTGAGCGCTCAGGTCATGGCCGCTAAACCTGCGTCGTTTTACGACATGGGATACGCGATTCCGCAAGCCATTAATCCTGTTGGAGACGTGCTCGTGGGAGTGGATACAAGGGGGGCCTTTAGATGGACACCTGCGAGCGGCTACACGCGCCTGAAACTGGGTCCACTCGCACCTATCTATACTTCGATGATTCCCATGGGGGTGAGCGCCGATGGCGATACGATCATAGGTTCGGCAACGTCGGTAGATGACCGGCGCGATGCATTCATCTGGACGCGTGAATCGGGCAAGTGGACCAGTATAGGCTCACTCAATGGAGGCACCTTGACCATCCCTCGCGGCATAAACTACGCCGGAGATGTTGTTGTCGGCGAAGCCGAAGACGGTCACGATCGGCTGAAGTGGGCTGCTTTCCGGTGGACGCGTTCGGGTGGAATTGAAAGTCTCGGCTACCTTAATGGCGGCTGGTTGTCCCAAGCAACGGCCGTCAATGCCGCCGGCGATGTCATAGTTGGCGATGCAAACAATGGGCCGGGTAATCGGGTTCCCAGAGTCGCCTTCCGTTGGACGCGCGAAGGCGGCATGCAATCGCTGGGAAGCTTGCACGGACCGCAAGGCCTCTCGCGTGCTACGGCTGTCAATGCAGCCGGAAACGTGGTTGCCGGTTACTCTGCCCAGTCTGACAACGAGGGCTGGCAAGCATTTCGCTGGACGCAGCAAACCGGCATGAAAAGCCTGGGCAATCTGAATGGAGGCCTCGAATCCTGGGCCAGCGGAATCAATGCCTCTGGTGACGTGATTGTCGGCACCGCGTACGATGGAGCAACTGAGAATAACCAGCCGAGGGCATTCCGCTGGACACGCGACGGCGGCATGCAGTCCGTAGAACAATGGCTAAGTGCCGCGGGAGTCAAGATTTCGGACGACATGCATACCTATGGCGCTACGGCCGTCAACGGCGATGGCACCATCGTTACCGGAAGACTGCAATCGGGCGATGCTTTCATTGCACGCGTACCGATTAATCAACCCAACACTCCCGCTCCGGAACCAGGCCTCATCGGCATCAGAGACTACCTCAACAGTCTCTATGCAATGGGAGGCGAGTCAAAGTTGCCTCTACAGGAACAGCGAATGGTCCTGCATGGCGCCCATGGCTCCCCATTGCAAAACCTATTGATTCAAGGCCAGAAGTTCGTGCGCGCCAATGGTGATACAGGCCAGACTGGAAGCGCCGACACGCGCCTGCGTCGAAACTCGGGGGAAATCGGCGTTGGCTACGGTGTTACTCCTACCTTACAGCTACAGTTGGCCGTCGGGCGCACTGATTCACGCCAACAATTGCCATGGAACGGCAGCGCGCGACATAGCGGAACCTATGTCTTGCCAGAGTTAGTGTGGCAGTCGATTCCAGATCTGTTTGTGAGCGTTAGCGGCTATTACAACCATGGGAACGCCGATATACGTCGCGGCTATTCCAACGCGGGACTCGCCAGTAGTTCAACCGGCACTACCAATTCCGCCACCTCTTCCTTAAGGTTACGGTTCGATATGCGCAATGCACTACGCCTTGGAGCGGTCGACATATCGCCATACGCCAGCATTACCTGGAGCCGCATGAAGATGAATGATTACCGGGAGCAAGGAGGCCCCTTTCCCGCCGAATTCGATGCACGCACAATGCACGATCGCATCCTGCGACTTGGCACCTCGGCCACTCTGATCACGCGCCAAGATATCGAAATCGACGGCAGTGCAGAAATTGGTTACCGTATCAACGAGATGCCTAGAATCAACGTCTCAGGGACGATTCCTGGCTTAGGTAATTTTTCCATCAGCGGAGCCGATACGGAACGGCGCATCTGGCCCAGGATTGGCCTCGGCCTGACCTCTCCGTTAAGGCAGGGGATGCTTTCGGCAATGCTCAACGCAACCAAGCGCGAAGGCCATGTCGGATACTGGCTCGCCAGCGCATACAGCGTACATTTCTAGAGAGCCGGAGATTTGCGATGAGCGACAATGAGCCTTGTCTTGCCATCTCTTGGGTGATCGCCCATTTCAATGGCATTCCACGGACAGTAACATTCTGATAGCGCACTTGGTCCACAATTTAGACTGCAGGCCTCCCCCGGGTTGCATCGGTTCCCCCGCCCTTAACTAAACCACCAATGCAACCTTTTTGCCCCGTTGGCTATCCAGCGCCAACGGGGCTTTTTTCATCAACGACGAATCATCACTGCTTAATCCACCGCTCCACCTCTGATATCCATTGCTTGCAACGGTTGTATGCATCGAGATCGCCTCCGGCCAGCCCCGACTGCAAAGCCAGACTTTCCCCTGCCATTGCATCCTGCCCCAAGGCCTGCAACCCTCCCTGCAATCGATGAAGGAGACGAATGATCAAGGGAGTGTCTCCGTCCTCGATGGCCTCGATCAACTTGCTCCTCTCTTTTGGCCAAGATTGGGAGAACGCCTGCCGCAGAACTTCCTCAAGGCTGGCCGCACATCCGTCACTCTCGAATTTTGACTCGGAGGAAACAGGCCAGAGTCCTTCCAGTATTCGTTGCAGCGTATTGATCGAGATCGGCTTGTATATCACTTCATTGAAAATACTCAGACGCAAATCGTCTGATTTGCTGTGGCTGACCGCGGTGGCAGCGACGATCACCGCGCGGGCGTCTTGCTTGCGAATCTCGGTGGCCAGTGCAATGCCGTCGAGCCGTGGCATACCCAAATCCGTGATCAGGATATCCGGTCGTTTGGACTGCCACTGCTCCAGCGCCTCGGCACCATCTCGCGTCAGACGTACTGATCGATAACCTAATGCCTCTAGCTGATGCTCGATCAGTGTTAGATTCACATGATCATCTTCGGCCACCAGAATATCCAGGTCGCCTCGCCCGTTCGGCACAGGGACTTCAGTTCGAATCGCAGGCAGGTCCGCACTGCCGCTATCGGCGAGGGCCAGAATCCATGACTTGCGGTCAAAAGCGCTGACCTGACCAGATCCTCCGTGCGTCGTTCCGTGCCTGACAACGTCAGCCCGAATCGACACTACTTTAGTGTCGGAGTCGAGCCGCTTCTCGTCGCAATCCTGTGCTACAAGTTCGATATCGACGTGCCCCTCGCAAGGCGCTACTTGTACTTCAGCCCCCCAATGCTGCAGATAGGAGCAGAGCATCTCACGTAGTACGGCAACCCGACAATGCAGCGCTATCACGCGATTGCTTAATGGCCGGGTCTGTGCCGCTGGCTGGTATGCAGTGGAAGCCAAAGGAATTTCGGCACCAAAAACGCTGCCTTCCCCCTCCTTGCTGGTAAGGGTAATGCGCCCCCCCATCAATTCAGCCAGTCGCCGGCACAAGGAAAGGCCTAAACCGGTTCCGCCAAAACGGCTGCTAATAGTTTCGTCGGCCTGTTCGAGCGATTCGAAGATACGTTGGCGGGCAGCGAGTGAAACACCGATTCCCGTGTCGGTGACCTCGAAACGTACAACTCCGGCCAAATCCTCGCTGGTCATCCGAGTCACCGCCAGGGTGATAGCACCGTGCGATGTAAACTTCACCGCGTTGCCGACCAGGTTTTGGAGTATCTGCATCAAGCGCTGGCGATCCCCCAACAGGGGTTCTTCGAATGCCGGCGATGGCAGGCAATAGAACTGTAATCCCTTATTGAGCGCCAATGGTGCAAATAGCTGCGCACATTCTTCAAGAAGGTCATTGACGTTGACCAGGGTGCTGTTCAGCTCTATCGATGTGGCCTCAATTTTAGTGACGTCCAGGATGTCATTGACCAAGCTCATCAGCATGTCGAAGGCATGCCTGATCAGCTCCACGCGCTGACGCTGCTGATCCTTTAAGTCATCGCGCGCCAGCAGCTCCATATGTCCAATGGCCCCATGCAAGGGGGTACGAATCTCATGACTAACCTGTGCGAGAAACATCGACTTCGCCTGGTTAGCCTTATCCGCCATGGTCTTTGCTTCAAGCACCAGCGCTTCGTGCGCTTTGTGCATATTCATATCGATCATGCCCAGCAAGACCACGTCTTGACCGGCAAAGCGCGTGCGGGCCCAGACCGAACCGAGATAGCTGGCGCCACCGTCACGCAGGCGTATTTCCGCTTCGATCATCGAATGATCGAGATCACTCTCCGAGTGCTGCCCCAAAAGGTTGCATTCCCTTACGATCTGGGCATAAAACTCACTGTGTGGAATGAGCGAGTGTTCCAGCATCTGAGACGCCACGGAATTTTGCAGCACTACTTGGCCAGTGCCAAACGCATACACGGCGATTCCTACCGGCAGCGTATCGATGATGGTCTGACTGAACTGGCGTGTTTCAATCAGCGCCAGTGCCTTCTTCTGCAAGGGACTGATGACAAATTTGTCGAAGTACAAGGTTGCGGCCCAAACAAAAAACAAAGCGAACAAACCCCAAAATGCACCGATGGTGAAGTCACCATGCAGACCATCTATGATATCTCTCCATGTAAACGAATAGACGACTGTCCAGCCGGGTGCATCGATATTCTGGGTAATAAAAAAATAGCTGCCCACCCGAAAATAAGTGATGTGATTGCCATCACGCGCCGCTTGTCCGGACTTGTCGCGTACATGGCCCAGAACGGTGTTATCGAAAGGAAAATGCCAGTCGCTCAGAAGACGTCCATTATTCCCTGCATCCAGCACGAACAGTCCAGGCACGCTTTCGTTACTCATGAAGAACTGGTGAAACTGCTTGCCCGGCACCGAGAAGACTGCGGTGGCCACATGGCTGTTAGTCAGGGGGATCTGTACAGCCAGCCCGGTAATAGCGTCGCGTGCTATCGGTGCATTGCCTGATGGGCTCCACCAGATCACCTTGTGTCCTACGCTGCCCTGCGCATCTGCGGCGCGAGCAAATTCGCGCGCAAATGCAGCGTCAACCTGCAACCCCATATTGCCGATGAAGGTGTGGCTACCTTGCTGCCCGACGATGCGCGCCTCTTCAGATGCCAGCGGCGGCGAAATCGCCAGGAAAGAATGATCTGACGTATAGAGATAGCCATTGAGGGTTACGCCCGGCTCGGCAGGATTAAAGATCGGCAAAGCCGATGCCTGCCGTAGCAACTGCAGCAGGCTGCTCAGATAAGCGCGGTCGCGCGTGGGAGTCAAGTTGCCAACAATTGAAAACGGCACCACTGTCAGGGTATCGGGCGTGGTGAAAATCCCCCCTCCTTCCGGCTTGGTCAGATACCCTTCTGGCGACAGTATGTCGTTTTGATACAGACGTTGCAGCCGTCCGTACATTTCCGCGAATTGCGTGACTCGCGCAGCCAAACGATCGGCTTCAGCCTTAATCTGTTCTCGCTTGCTGATGAATAACCCAACTTGCCGCTCTCGAAATTGGCTGAAAGCGCTGTACCCTAGAAACAACAATGCACAGATGATGGCCACCGACAGCAAGGCGGCGCATCCGTACAGCATGCGGCGATAGTAGCGCTCTGAAAGCGCAAGGATCTGGCGAGGCATGCGTGCTACCTCATTCGTTCAAGTCTCTGAAGACCCGGCTCAACTCGACGTCGTTGCTGACCCCAAGCTTCTTCATCGCCGCGACTTTCTGGTTACTGATCGTTTTCGGACTGCGATGGAGACGCTGAGCGATGGCTCTGATTGATAGTCCTTCGCATATCATTCTGGCAACTGCCGATTCACGCTCTGAAAGACTCTGCAGGCCTACCTGGCCTGCCTGATGGGTGAAGATCTGTTCCAGCAGCAGCGCCGACAATGATTGTGGCAAATAGATATTGCCGGCGTACACGCTGCGCACCGCCTGCGGAAGATTGACGAAGTCCGTCTTGTTTTTACCAATAAAGCCGGCAGCTCCCAGTTCAAGTGCACCAGAGATGATGTGCGAAAGTGCATGCGCGCTAAGAAAAATGACTCGCATCTCTGGAGCATGACGCCGAATCTTACGGAGCAAGTTCAGGCCATCGGCCTGTGGATCGTCATCGAACGCATAGTCGCAAAGCAATACGTCGACCGGAGAATGTGTCAGCCCGTCCATGAGCTGCGCTATACTTTCCGCGGCGAAGCTCAACACCATGTCTGAGCAAGGCGCGAGAATGCTCTCCACGCCCCGTAAAACCACCGGATAATCGTCAGCGATTCCAACCCTGATAAGATTGCTACGCCCCATTTGTTTCGACTCCATCTTGTATCCCATGTGCTTCACAGGCAGGTTCATGTTTTTCATCCTTGGCACGTCTATGATCGCACCATCAGTACCGGACGATGCCTCCTGACGCTCCTATTTTAAATTAGGTGTGGCCATTTGGCACTCTGGTTCGTCTCCTGAAACGAGCGCCCCGGATGCATTCAGGTAAGTAAAGAATTCCGGGGCCGCTACTGGTTTTCCGAACAAATAACCTTGGAACAGACCTACGCCAAGGCGCCGCAGCCGGCGGTGTTGCGCTACCGTCTCGACTCCTTCTGCTGTGACATGCGCACCAAATGCACGCGCAAGATCGACAATCTTTGCGATTAAACGCCCATACATGGGATTACTCTCCATTTGCTCGACGAAGGATCGGTCGATTTTGACGCAACTGATGGGACCGCAAGCAAACTGATGCAGTCGTGCATCGCCAATCCCAAAATCGTCAATGGCAACGGTAGCACCTGCATTTCCCAACTCGCAAAAAAGAGCTGCGCAATGGTCAGCAGTCAGATCTGCACCGCGCTCGGGCATCTCAACCATCAATCCCAGTTGGCGATCGTCCATATGTTTCAGAAAAGACCGGCATTCCTTTGGCAATGAGGCACTCTGCAAATGTGCAAGGCAGGCATTGAACGAAAGAAAGAACGGCCGATTCAAGCGCAATGTCGCTTCGCGCCAAGTGTTCCTCGTTTTGGTCAGAATCTGACGCGTTGCTGCGACCAACAGGCCTTCTTCAGCCAACTGGGTCAGGAACTCTGCCGGAGGTAACACGCCATGGCGTGGGTGATGCCAACGCATCAGCATTTCAGCTCCCTGCCAGGCCCCATCAGCACACACAATCGGTTGAAAATAAGGATGGAATTGGTTGTCGTGCAGCGCAGCGAGCAACTGGCTGCGCTCGATACGGCTCGCAGCATAGATGAAGTTGGTTTCGGTAATTGCATTCATAGCATCACTCCTTATTTGCTGCTGAATCGGCTGAAATGACGGCATTCAACTTGGCGGCACCTGCCACCAAATTTCCGGAATCATCAATCAGCGTGTAATTCAGGCTGGCGCTGATCCGATCGAACCGGACACCAACCTCTGCAGCGATCGGGTAGACTCCCTCTCCCATGGGCGGCGTCATCATATCGGGCAACTGCTGTATCGGGTATTGTCGATCCCCAGCCTGTACAGCCATGCCTCCGAACGAAGCAAAATAGGCGCTTCGGTTGTGGCAGACGACGAACCATTGCTCGTCTTTCCGCCTGATCTGGAAATCCAATGCCGTTGCAATCGATCCTGCGGGCGCCTGTAAACCTTCAGGCCGATAGAAAATTTTAATTTGGGTATTGAGTCCAAGCAGTACCCGCGGTGTGTCATTGTTTTGGTCACCGGCCGGGAGGATGGGAATCTCGTAGAGATTGAGCCACGAGAGCGACTCCCGCCCGGCCGGCAACACGTCCCCTGTGTAAAGCACGCGTATCGACTTGACTTCGTGCGATTGCAGCCGAAATACGGCCGGCATGACGAACATCGACGATACGATGGTGTCGGGAATACTGCTTCCCTCGCCATTGTCCACCCAGATCTGCAGCATCACCGGATAGTCGTTGGTATTGACGAGGGTGACGCTTTGCGCCTGTGCACCGTCGCTGAAAATAACCCGGGTACGATCAGCCATGACCCCGGCCAGCGCTACTCCGGAGCAAGCAATGAGCCAAGCAGCCAGACACAGCTGCCTGCGCTTCGCCATGCGCTTTAGTACACAAGAGAACCAGTGGATCAGCCGCATCATTGCACCTTCACCACGACGTAGGCGCTAGCCTGGATTCGCCCCGGTGTAATCACGTTGGCGCCAGGCAGCTTGCTCAATGTGGCTGCAAATGAACGCGTGACATCGAACGTGCTGCCGCCTGCCCCTCCTCCCCCTCGGGTTGCCGGGTACCAGCCGGCGTCAGGCCCCATCTTCGCCGACCATCTCGAACCGTCGTTGGCCACGAAGCCCTGGCCTGTGATTGCCGAATTGGCCAGGAAATTCATGGTCTGGCCGGTCTCGCCGTCACTCAGGCGAATACCCACCCCCGTGGCCATTGAGGAGTCAGCGCCATAGTTATCCGACAACAGATACGTAATGCCTCCGCCAGACGTCGTCAATCCCATTTGCCGGGCTTTGGCTTCAGCACCGGCAGACACTTGAATCCCGATAGCCGTCTGGTTGATAGCTACACCGGAGTTGACGGAGCGATCGCACTCCAACTGGACTGCAAAATTTGCCTCACGTGTTTCCCCGCGCTTGAGCTCTTCGATCGTGATCGGCAGAAAATATACTTCTGGTGTGGCATTGCGCACCACACAGCTCGCCGTGTTGCTCAGGGAAGTCCCCTGACGCATACCGAACGCCACCCCGTTGGTCGGAAAAAAACGCCATTGTCGTGCACTGTCGGTGCCATCCGGATCGTTGTCGGTATAGCCCGGCCCCCGAAATGAAAGGTACGCATTCGGTTGCGTGCAGGTGTAAACCGCAGCGTTGCCGCCGCCAAGCGCTGGGGTTCCAGGACACCAGTTACCTGGCCACCCAGTGCTGTCGGCGGTCGACACCCTGGCAATCTCCGCCTTGACCGGGCTCAAATGCTTGGCCTTGATGAATATCTTTTTGCCGTCTGGACTTAAGTCATACTCCGTCAGCTTGGCGGACTGATAGAACCGCGAGAACACCTTGCCCGAACGCACATGGGTCACTTTGATGGCCACATAGGGAAACCATGTTTGATAAAACCCAGGCAAACCATCCTTCGTACCAATCTCACTGAAGCCACCGACCCGATCATCGCCGTTGGTGGCGAACACCTCGTATAGCTCGTCCTTGTCGCTGATATCGCAGGTCCACATGACAGTCTCGTCATTAATACCACGAGCCTGGCCGGCAGTAGCCGTCGCCGATCCCAGGATGGTACCGACCGGCTGCAGAGCGACATTGGTCAGGTTGACCCGACCGAACCAGAACTGCGCCGAGCCGTCGTCCAGGATAGGTGTAGTGGGATAGGCAGAATAATTGTTACGTTCGCATCGCGCCTGCGCGGGGCTGGCCAAGATAAGGCTCGTCAACGCTAAACCATGCGCCACTAGGCGCAGCAGTATTTTCTTCATCGTCAGTTCTCCCTTGCTGCAGTTTGCCGCTCAATGGAAGCCGGCATAAATTCAATGAGGTGCTGGCCTGGGCTGCATTGGCCTTCCAGGCGGATCAATGGCTTGGCAGTATCGCGCCCGGTGAGGTCGTAAGTCACAGCGCAGCTTTCGCTACTATGGTCGCCCCATCGAACGGCGAGTCGGCCTTTGGACTTGTCGCTGCGCAAGTAAGCCTGGCTTCCCTGCCCCACCATTCCCACAATACTGCCGGCTTCGTCCAGCACATCGGCACCCATCGGCACCGGGTTGCCGTCCGGCCGGATCAACTTGATAAGCATTGCATTACCTTGTCTGGTCTTGAAGCTCAGTTTCAGGCTTGCTCCGGCATAAGGCACCACGCTACGCTGCCCGTCGGTCAGTTCCACCTTACTGCTTATTCCCTCGGGCATCAGGCCGACCATATTGCGCCGGTAAGGCGACAAGGAAGGCACCAGCGCATATCCATTGCCATCGATCACGGCACCTTGACCGTTGTAGACTTTGGCTCCCTCGGCACCCTTGGCTTCGATCAGAGCAAAGGTATCACCCAGGTACGGTCCGAACGTAATACCTCCGGTATGTACCGCAATGGCGCCACGAGCATTGGCAGAGGTCTGCCAATAGCCAGGGCCATGGCTGGCATTGACACTCACGGCGGCATTGGCGAACCGGGCGCCTGCATTGGCATTAATGCTGTCCTGACCACCGCCTGAAGCATGATTAACGCCGACGCCATAATTCACATGGCGCTCACCGTCAGACATTCCCGAAAGCTGCGTCTGAAGCATGTTTTCCTTGCCCGATCGGGTAAACGAAGTACTGACTGTCGGCCGATTCCCTGCGGGGACGCCCAAAGGAATCGACATCGATACCATCAGCGAAGAGCCACGGGTTGGCGCAACTGTTTGCGTCCACATTGAAGTATCGCTGGTAGTCTGCTGGCGCTGAAATGCAATGTTCAGACTTATCGCATTGTTGAAGACGGTCGAATAACCCAGTTGCAATTGCGTCAACCGACTGCGGCTGTCGTAGAAGTTCTGCGTCAGACCCGACAGATAAATGGCGCCCCTACTGCCCAACTGCTGGCTCAGCGACACATCGAGACGCGAGCGTTGCTTATAGGTCGTAGAAATAACGGCATCCCTGGCATTATTTTGACGTTCGTTCTGTACGTCCGATAGCTCACGGTATCCGGCCGTCGAATAGCGATAGCTCGCAATCGAGAAGGTGGTGCCCGTTTGTGCAAAACTATGCGAATAGGACAAACCGGACATCCATCCGGAGCTCCGCCATCCGGCTCCGATTTCGGCTCGCGAATAATTCAGATTCATACCTAGCGCGCCGATTTTTCCGGCCCAGACGCCGCCCAAGGCGACCGACTGGTAGCCGCGTGCCAAACGCAGGCCCGTATTAACCGTAAGCGAATTGCTCACGCCCAACTGATAAATGACATCCGCGAACATGTCCTTGGCATCGCTGTCACGCGTGCGCCCCAACGTCAGGCTGTAGTGCGACATCCCGGGGCGCATCGACTCCGGCACCGACGAAAAAGGCACACTGAACTGCACCCTCGATCCATCGGCCTCGATCACAGTGACATCCAGATCACCGTTGTAGCTGGTGGGATTCAGGTCGTCGATCACAAACGATCCCGCCGCCACCGTAGTGCGATAGATCTCCCGGCCCTTTTGCGCCACGATTACTTGCGCATTGCTGCGAGCAGTCCCGCGAATGACAGGGGCATAGCCGCGCAATGAATCCGGCAGCATGCGTGGGTCCGAACTGAGCTCGATCCCCTGATAACCCATACCGGAAAAGAAGTTGCCTGACGTGAAATTTTCGCCCAGCGTCAATTCGCTGCCCCATCTGGCGATGGCGCGCTTGGCATAGGTTCGGATGGGATTCCAAGCGAAGCCATGCTGCGCATCATAACGCATGCTGCCTTGCTGGCGCAGACGCCACAGCCCAAGGTTCAGCCCGCTGCTGGTCGAGACAAAGGTGGAACTGCTACTGCTGTTACCCAGGCGCGCATAGTACTGACTGGCGTTGTAGTTGACGAAGCCGATGGAGTTGCCAGCGTCGTACTGCTGCGGATCGATATAGCCACGCGCCTCGACATTGAGTAACGATTGTGGCACGCTGACGACCAACTTCAACGCAGAAAAATCCAGGGTCGCGGTAGCGCCGGAGGCCACCGTATCAATACGGCTGCACTCTTTATCATTGGCAGAGGACACGAGGTCTCGTCGCAGATCAATGACCGCCAAGTCTTGACGCGACAGGCACGCCGCCACCCCCAGACCTTCGAACACATCGAAACGAATGCTGCGGCGCTCCCGGAATACGCCATTGACGAACATATCCACCCGATAGGTGCCAGGTTCGATGTTGCCCACACGGTTGAAACGTGACAACGTCCCTTTATTGATTGGTGAAGCCATTTCCAACCCCTCTAAAAAACGGTATTCCGACACTTTTTTTTCTTGCGTGCTGCTGCCCGACTGAGTTGTTGCATGCGCACTGGTTGGCAGCGATACCGCCATAGTAGCTACCATCCATGCCAACCAGCCGGTGCTCGCGAACACCGCCTTATTGAACAACATACTCCTGCTCGACATCGCCACCGAAGTCATTGACGATTTTCAACTTCAGACGACGTTTTCCGCTGCCTGCCGGTGCTGGCGGAAGCACCCAACTGACTTCTTGACGGGGAGGAATCATGGTGGCTCGAGCGACCTCGATAGCATGCCCATCCATTTCAACCTCAGCACGCTGGACGACGACGTAGTAGCCGCTATCGTTGCGTGCAACCACTTTGCTGCCGGTGCTGGTTTTCTCCATGGAAAACGAGAGAGATTGGCGCGCGATACTGGCATCGGCATCGCTGGCCAGCCCCGGCGGACGATAAAAAACCTTCATGCGACTGCGCACGGTAAGTACCAGCTGGTTGAAATCGGCGGAAGTGTTCTTAAGCGCCGGAACCTGCACGAAATTAAGAAAGAACAGCGACTCCCTGTCGTCGGGCAGTGGGTCACCTACATACGACAACCTTACCAGTTGACCACTATTGGCCTCCATACGGAACACTGGCGGACTAACGATGAACTGTGGTTCGCCATTGTCCATGCCTGCTGCAGAATTACCACGATCCACCCATACCTGAACCAAGTTGGGATGATCGTCCGGATTGGTGAAACGCAGAGCCTGCTCGTTCACGCCACCCGAATAGACGACACGCGTTCCCAGCATCGTCACGCTGGCCAAAGCGCCAGTGCTTGCCATTGAAATTGCCAACATAAATACCCCGCAAATTAACCTTGTTTTTTTCACTTTATTTCCCTTTCTGCCTTATTTTTTTGCTCCTTAGTGAGCCCGCGACTGCTATTGCAAAGAAGCCACACCAATCCCTGGCGCGACAAATTGAATCGCCGTCTTAAGAAGGCGAAAGAAGTAAAAAAACCGACATAGAGGGGAACCTGTCAAGAATGCGCACAAATTAAATACGCGACGCCAGCAATGAAGTGATGGCTGCAGACAAGACCAATCCAAGAATTACTTCGGCCAAAAGGCCCTAAGCAGAATTACAGTAGCGAATGCGGCGTCACGACTACGGCAGATAAGCCGCTAACCCAGCCGTGACGCAGGTAGACCGTCGTATTAAAGGTAGTCCAATGCGTACTGCACGGAACCGATCACCGTTCCGACTCCCGCGGCACCGCCTTCAGAGATATAGCGCACGGCAAAGGTATACTCGGCAGCCACATCAGTTCCTTTTTTCAACACGAGCCCCTTCACCGAAGTAGGTGCGCCAGCCACCATTTTTACCGGATTTCCGCCGGTGCCTTCCAGCAATTGCAGCGCGACATTCTGGGCGGTTCCGACATTGGGAATGTTCCCACCCGAGGTCGCAGCGTTGACCAGGAACATGGTTTTGATGGCCACATCACTGGCGGCAGATGCCGCACAGCCATCGACTCTGACGGTAAATGGCGTCTCGCCGGTAATTGCACCTGCCGTGCTCAGAGAGGCCTTGGTCACCGTCGGAAGCAACACGACCGGATTAACCTCTCCATCGACAGATACCTGACAGGTCTGGCTGGCAACTTGCCCGCGGAACGTAATCGTATTGCCTGCGGCAAATACAAGAGACGGCGATGCAAGAGCCAGCATCACAAATATTTTCTTCATGGATTAAAACCTCGCTATAAAAGTGCGACCGGACGAAAAGAGGAGCAGATGGGTGGTCGCCACCCCCACACCGCATGAATAGAAGTATGAAGCGCCACGCCCCGGCCGAATATGGCGCGCGGCCCAATAATGCACAGGCCGCAGACCCAATACTTAATGGGCAATCGCCCATTTCCGTTCGTCAACATTTCTGAAGCCTTTCTGGCATTGGGTTTGTCGAGGAATGCCGCCGCTGAGCCATGAGAGGAGAGGCCTCGACGGCAAAAGAGAACCCAAAGGGAACTACCGAGGTTTCGCGGGCTTTGGCCACTTGCCCCCAGCCAATATCCTCATGAAGTTTTGGGATATTTAACCGGATCGGGCACGCAGAATTTCGGCAACCAAGCGCGCTTCAGAACGAAGTTGGCAACTTCGACAGATGCACGTCATGAACAACGAACAGCCGGGCTCGTTATAGAGCGCCGTCCTGGCGGCAAAACCTACGCTCTTGTGAAACAGCTTGCTTGTTGAAGAAATTGTCGATGCTCGTTCGGAGATCTATTTTTTGCCGGGCGCTTCTCCATGCCTGCATGTCATGTGACGCCATGGAGGTCTGGTCGTGAATCATCAACGTACCGAACACCTGTATCGAGAAGCAGGCTTGTCGTTGCGTGGAGATGCCGCAAGAAACAACCAATTGAGCCAGCACCGACTTGCACTCCTGCAATTTCATGATGCGTCCCAAAAGAACACGTCGTGCCGACCAAATCGGCGCACGCCCATCTCGGCGGGTGGATTGGCCCGGAAATCGGACCGGCATCAACATGGACGAAATCTTATTGAGGCAGTATTCCGTGCATGCAGAATTAGATTGCATGTATCATGAAACTCAAGGACAGTTAAGTTTGCAGCCCCTTATCCCGTAACTGCGAAATCGCCCATGCGACAGACTGAGTAAAGAGCGAGTCGGCATCAAAGCAACCAACTGCATTGAGTCCTGCACTGAAACACGATCTGGGGAGAACGAAATCGTGATCAAGACTGGCAATAAATTTCCGGCAAATTTACGCACGGCGGGCGTAGGCGGCATCGCGATGGCGGTATGTATTGCAATTGCCTTGATGGGGACGACCACTCAAACCCGGGCCGACACCTTTCGCATCGCTATGGTCAGCCATGCTCCCGATGGCGATCCATGGTGGAACGTCGTCAAGAACGGGATCAAGGACGCCGATGCCGATTTTGGCGTGAGTACCGACTATCTCAACGCCCCCCAGGGAGGCACCGGGGCCATGAAGCCGTTGCTGGAAAAACTCGCCGGCTATGACGCCGTCATCAGCACGCTGGCAGACTTCTCGATGACCGGTCCTGCTCTGCAAGGCATCAGTGGGCGCAGGGTCCCCCTGATCACCATTAACAACGGAACCGAGGAGGAATCCAAAGCAGTAGGAGCCTTCACCCATATCGGCCTGGACGATTACCGGGCCGGCATGCAGGTTGGCCGATTGGCAAAGGCGGCCGGTGTTCGTTCCCTGCTCTGCATCAGCCATCTTGACTCATCGTCTTCCGCGCTGGCGCGCTGCAACGGTTTTGCCGAGATGCTTGGTAACAGTGGAAATTGGGATCTGGTGAAAGTTGGAAAGGATCCGGTTGCAGCGCAAAACGAGATTGCACGAAAGTTGAGTAGCCCCCCTTATCCGGACGCGATTTTGGCGCTGGGACCGCTATCGGCCGAGCCGGCCATTCGCGCAATTGAAACCTCCGGCGCAACCAACAAGAAAATATTCTTTGTCACCTTCGACTATTCGCCCAAGGTCATTGACGCCATTCGCAAGGGAGTGGTACAGGTTGCTGTCGACCAACAGCCCTATCTGCAAGGTTATCTGCCGGTTGCCATTTTGGCGATCATGCTCAGGCAAGACACTCGCGCCGTGTTCAACATCAGAAAGACCCTCTATGAGAACGCGAGTTTCAGGCAACGCATTGAAAAATACAATCTCGTACCATCCTATACGCTACAAAAAATCAGTACCGAGGCGCCTCTGATTACAATCAAAAATGTTGACGCAGTGGCTCCTTACGCCGGGACCTATCGGTAATCCATAGTTACCGTTACGGTGGCTTTTATGCTTTTGATGAGTGCCCCAATAACCCTCGTAAACAACGAAAAAATCGATCTCAACGAACGGTACTGCGTTCCGAGCGGCCCATATGGTTTGCTATTGTTCTGCCGCTTTATCGTGACAGTCGCCAAAGTGGGCACTGCCCATCCAAGATTGGAAAGCCACGTTAACTCGGCTTACCATCCAGTCGGGTAAACGAATCTCCATGAATTAAACGAAAGCCCGTTTACACAAAAATTCGGACACGCCCATCGGCCAGAAACCAGGCGCAAAAAAAACGCTGTCTTGCCGTTTGATTCCATGGCATACGCCTGGGAATTGCCGGGCGGCCTCGTTCCGTCAGCGTGACGTCTATAGTCAGTAGATTTTTTCCATGCGGCAGATACGATCTAGCTGTTGCGCCATCTCGCCGACTGAATCACAAAAAACTTCCTCTCCTCGCGCTTCTTGTAGATCAATCTTGCGCAGTCTTGCCCAAGCCATTGCCGCGTGAGCAGCCTGGCTGCTCAGTATTTTGACTTGTCTTCGATACACGTTACTCCTGCTCAGAAACAACTGCGCAACACGCATACGTGGCTCGACAACTGAACGAGCTCGTTTGGCAGGACCAACTTTGGAGTGAAAGCTAAGAACCAGACCGTTTTGTATCTTGAGCGAAGCCCCCCATTCTTTAGAACGCGCAAGATCAGCTTCCATAAGACGACTGGTTCTCGCGATCCTTACTTCGACAGAAAATAATTTTTGACGATTGGGGTAAATACGAAAAATGCGTACGCCGCCAGTACGAAATACCCTTTTGGGGCGTTCCATCTTTCCATTGGAAAAATACATTGGCTACTACCTTAAGTCTTAAATTAACAGAGACATATCGCCGAAAAAAGAACCGATTTCTTTTTCAAAATGGCCTTCTGTCGCTTCTTGATATTCTGCAAACCATGGTCGAAAAGGAATATGGGCCTACGCCTAAATTCCCCCACTCCCTTGCCTGGTTTTGACTGTGACTCCCAGCTTCAAGCAGTCATAAAAATCGCCGTTTAATATGATCTGGACGGTAATTTTTATCTTCCGCATCGCGCAAGGCACCTGTTGCGCCGGTCGCGGCACCATGCTGGTAGCTCCACGCACAACTGAACCGGCCTTACCACTGCGCAGCTTCTTCGACAAGGTGGCGCCACGCGGTCCAAATTGCAAGTTTCCGGCACGGCCGCTGCTGGGATTCGGTCCTGTACGGTCCCCGAACGTAATCCGTGAAGAAAATACGGGATCGACAAACGGGACCAATTCTAGTTTTCTATCGGCGGAGACGCAGACGTATATAGAACCGTACTCACCGGTCCGACTGCCATATCAAAGGACTGGTCATTTTGTAGTGTGCAAGAGCCAGAGCAGATGCTCGCAACGACCTCCGGAGGCTTAATTTTTTTTCTTGTATTTTTCGACCAACGCCAATGCAATGGCCTCGGTCTGGGCGTCGGCATCTCCTCTTATATTCTGCGGCCGGAAATGCATCTGGAAGGCACTGATCACCTTGCGCGTTTCCTCATCCAGCACCCCTGTCTGCGGAACGGTATATCCATATTCCTCCAATGCAGCCTGAATATTGGCAACAGAGGCGGGCTCTAGCAGCAATCTGCCCGCCAGATATTTTTCCACGACCAGCTCATCCGGCCATGCGCCGATACCTTGCCTGGACAGCGCCTGCCATGGGAAGCGCGGACCGGGATCATACTTCCGTTGCGGCGCGATGTCGCTATGCGCGAGCACATTTTCGGGCGCGATCTGATAACGACTGATGATATCCAAAGCCAGTTTGCCGATTAAATCCATTTGCCCCGGTGCATAGTCATACCAACGTCTTTCTGCTCCTTCATCGGTATAGCCAGGATTGACGATTTCGATGCCGATGGAGGTATCGTTGAGGTTGCTGCGGTTCCCCCAATTGCTGACACCCGCATGCCAGGCGCGCTTCTCTTCCGCCACCATTTGCAGGGCGACAGGCTTGCCGTTATCGATGGCAGGAACGGTAGGCGCCAGATAATGGGCGCTGACATTGGGTCCAGTCAGGACATCAATGGATTTCTGATCGTCAAGCGCGGTGTAATGAAAGACGAGGAAGCGTATCCTTTCATTTTGCGCCACAGCGGGATGCGTTTGGTCTGCTTTGTAGTCACCGCGATCGATAGGAAAAGGTGTCACGGCGCATCCGCTTATCAACAAGATCAATGTCAAAAAAATGAATTTCATCACGCGTCCAATGTTGGGTTTGTCGTAATGAGCAGCTTATAAAGCCGACAGTAAGGCGGATATAGGCTCGTACCCAAGTTGCCATGGGCCATTCACTCTACTTTCAGGAGTCGGATAGACAATCAGGTGCGGGCAATTGAGCGCTCTGCGGCAACGTCTTTCTTGGTTGCTGAAACCTCAGTCACATAACGCTTATGTCGAAACTTGGAAAGGACATGAGGATTGCGGTGTAGCTTTTCCAACGCGTCACTTTGAAAAATTGCTGGTGCATCGACGTGCAGCCCTGATCAACCAGATCAGAGGCTTACTCGGTGAACGAGGCGTGATCATTGCGCAGACACCTGCAGCGCTCAAACATGCAATCCGCGGTGCGTGCCGGCCAGGGGCCACTCGCCCGGAATGACCCACCCGACATCGTCGGCCGTCAACGCCAGCACACCTCGCAGATCGCCACAGCCCGTTGCTGCAAATAGTTCCTTCACGATGAGCACGTTCCCTTGCGTGCTCATCGCGCCAATCGCGCCAATCCGATATCGACGTGCATGGCGATATCGAACGTGCCAGCTCCGTTTTTTGCCAGGCCGATCATCAAGAGGCCAAGCGATTCGAGCGTCCGGGCCATGTGCAAGGCGCCAATATCCAAAGGCCGCAGGCCGAGACTCCCGAGGAAAGTCGCAACGCGGGCCTTGGCTTCTGCATCGTCGCCTGCGATGAACGCGTCGAGCCGACCACCCTTGGCAAGCACGGGGCCGAAGAGAGTGTTGAACGCTTTCACGACATGCGCACCGGCGGGGAGACCTCTGGCAGTCTCCTGCGCACCGGAACTGCCGCTGGGGGTCACCAGACCCGAGAGATCGGGGGTGACCGGGTTGGTGATGTCGATGATTACCTTGCCGCCCAGCGCCGCCCCGAAATCGGCCACCACCGACGCCGCACTGCCGTATGGCACGGCGAGGATGACGATGTCGCCCGTTGGTGCGACGCCGTACGTCCCGGTGGTCGCGCCAGCGCCAAGCTTGTCGGCAAACGCCTGCACCTTGGACTCGTCGCGGCCGATCACCTCGACTGTGTGACCAGCCGTGATGGTACGGCCCGCGATTGCCGCGGCCATGCCGCCGGCGCCGATGATGCTGATGGGAGTGCTCATATTGTTTCCTCGTCAGTTAGCAGGTTGTTCGTCACGTATTACCGGGGCGATGCCCCGGTAATACGGCGCGGGTCAGGCGGCAGGGAAATAGTGGCCGTTGTCCATATCGGCGAACAGGCCGGGCTGAGTGGGTTCCCAGCCCAGGGCCTGGCGGGTGATGAGGTTCGACGCCGGGAGATCGAGCGTGACCAGGTTTGCCAGGAAGCCAAAGTAGCCCGGCAGCATCAGCACATCCGCGGGTATGCTCACGGCCGGCACACCCAGGCGGCTGCCAATGGCCTCGGCGATGGCGCGGAACGGGATGCCTTCACTTTCGACCCCGTGCCAATATTTGCCAGCCAGCCCCTTCTCCAGCGCCAGGCGGAACAAGGTGGCGAGGTCACGGGCGTGCACGGCCGGCCACAGGTTCACGCCTTCTCCCGGATAGCCGATGACGCCTTTTTCCTTCGCCAGCCCGATCAACAATGGAAGGAAGCCGACGTCGGTCGTGCTGTGCGCGATCGTAGGAATCCGCACGATCGACGACCGCACGCCCCGCTCTGCGAGGCCGATGACGGCGAGCTCTACCGCGTTACGAACCCGCAGGGTCCCCTTGTACGCATCGCCGCCGGGAAGTGACGGGTCTTCCTCGGTGGCTGGTCGGCCCAGCTTTTCCCAACCGGGCGCGCCGATGCTCCCCGACACGACCAGCGGCTTGCCGCTTCCAGCCAGCGCCTCGCCGTATGCGAGCATGATCCGGAGTTCCGCTGCGGCCACGGCGTCGATCCCGCCGGAGGGAAGCAGGTCTTGCCTGTGCGCGACGTGAATGACACCGTCGGCGTCCGCCGCCGCTGCCTTGAGCTCTTCGAGGTCGGAAATATCCCCGCGCCGCACACTGGCGCCAAGTGCGGCCACCGCATCTGCGGCCTTGTCCGAGCGGGCCAGGCCGGTAACTTCATGTCCGGCCGCGACCAGTTCAGGGATGATGTACGAACCGATATGGCCGGTTCCTCCAGTAACGAAAACGCGCATGGTGCTGTTCCTTGTAAGTGATATGAGAAGGTGGTGTTACGGGTGGGCTGTGCCGGGAAGGCTGACCCCGATTGAGAAGTTGGTGTGCTTGATGGAGTGGGCGAGCAGGCCCAGCGACAGCAGGCAGACGTGCTCCAGCGTCTGCGCCATGGGCAGCAGCCCGATATCCAACGGGCGTAGTCCGAGGCTCTCGATGAACACGGCGACGCGTGCCTTCGCCTGCGCGTCGTTGCCCGCAATGAACACATCCAGCGGGCTACCCTGAAATGAACCGGCAGCCAGGACGTGGGAGAACAGTGTGTTGAATGCCTTGACGATCACCGCGTCGGCGGGGGCGACCCTGGCGATCTCCTGCGCGCCGAAACTGTCGCCAGGTGTCACAAAGCTCGCGAGGTCCGCGGCAACTGGGTTGGTGATATCGATCAGGAGCTTGCCTGCCAGCTTGTCACCGTATTGCTTCACCACGTCCAGAACGGCGGCGTATAGCACCGCCAGTACGACAATATCCCCGGCCGGGTCGGCGCCGAATGTACCTGTCGTCGCACCGGTGCCGACCTGCTCGGCCAGCACCCGCGCCTTGGCTGCATCGCGGTTAATCACCTCGACGCTGTGTCCGGCCTTGGCGGCAAGGCCGGCGATCGCTGCGGCCATGGCCCCCGCGCCGATGATACTGATCGTGCTCATCTATTTCCTTAGCGTGAACGGCGCGATCTGGTGACCGCGCTCAACATGCAGGTCATGCTATTCACTTCACTTGTAAAAAGCAAGTGAAATACTGAAATTTACTTGCAATGCGCAAGTAATGTTAAAATCCGGTCATGAAAACGACGAGTAAAGAAGACCTTCGGTCCCATTGCGCGGTGAACTACGGCGTGGAGATGTTCGGCGACCGGTGGTCGTTGTTGATCATTCGCGACATCGTTTTTGCTGGCAAGAAGACGTATGGCGCGTTCTTGAAATCGGAAGAGGGAATCGCGACCAATGTTCTTGCTTCCCGCCTGGCGTTTCTAGAAGAGCAAGGAATTTTGTCGCGGGCGCCCAACCCCGATGACGGGCGCAAGGACTTCTACACGCTGACCGAGAAGGGGCTGGACCTTATTCCCATCATGCTGAACATCGTCCTGTGGAGCGCGCAGCACGATGCGAAATCGTACGTGCGGAGCCAAAAGAAATTCATTGCGCGAATCAGGAAGCATCCCCTGCAAGTGAGCGAAGAGGTGAAGGCGCTGGTTCGCAATGGCGGATGTATATTTCCGGACGCTGACGTGTGAGCAAGACGGCAAGCGTGCCGGCACCTGAAGCTGACGTAGAAAAATAAGAAAACCCTGTATCCGGGCTTTCTTGTTTCAGTTTTACGGATTTGTGCGAAAGTCTACTTGCACGGATGCTCGACAAGGTTATGCAGCACTAAAGGCCCGGGGATGTGCAGCAGGCGGCCCCCTTCGTCGATGCGTCCTACGAAAATGGGAGAGAATCCTAGTTGGACGGCCAATAATCTGATCGACTCGGCGGCCGTATCTTCGTTACTTGCCAAGAACACGACACGTTTGCCGCCGTCTTGGGATGGATCCCTTGCCAGTACCGCCGCAGGGAGCTGGTTGAAGGCCTTGACAACTGAGGCGCCAGGCAGCAAGCCGGCAACAATCTCTGTAGAAAGACGTCCAGCCGACACTTCAGGAGGCACTCCGTGGGCATTCGTTTGATCGACAACGATCTTGCCAGCCCAATTCGGAAGCGCCGCAGCAAGCGTTTCAACGGCCGTGAAAGGAACCGCAAGAAACACAACGTCGGCGGCAAGTGCCTCTTCCAACGTTTTGGCCGAGACCATGTCTCCGAATTTCTTGGTCAGGTCCTGTAAAGAGTCCGGTCCTCGTGTGTTGGCGATCGACACCGGGATTCCGGCGCGTGCGAATTGTCCGGCGATGGCCGATCCTACATTGCCGGAACCAATGATGGCGTAGGTCATTCGGGCGTTCCTCTATCAGTGGCCGGTTGAGTTGGCGGAGAGTTTCAGAGTGGCGACTTGCGTCAGCGCGGCGTCAACGCTCTTCCGAGCGTCCTCCGGGCTGAAGCTCTGAGCCTCGACGCGAATTGTCTCGAAGTCGGATAAACCGATAAAACCCAGAATCTGCTTGAGATATGGCACCAACATATCGTTTGCTGCCATCGGTCCGCTCGAATAGATCCCTCCGCTGGCAGCGACAATGAAAACCTTCTTGCCGGTGATCAGGCCGCGTGGGCCTTCGTGCGAAGGGATCATGGTGACGCCTGGCCACACGATATAGTCAATCCAGGTTTTGAGGGTTGAGGATGGTCCGAAATTGATCATGCTCGCAGCGATCACGACGATATCGGCAGCCTTCAATTCAGCAACCAGCGTCTCGGCCAAGCCGACTGCTTCAATTTGAGCAGGCGTTCTCTCTGCGACGGGTACAAAGCGGCCGATTGCGTACGCTGGATCGATATGCGGCAACGAGTCGACTGCGAGATCGCGAACCGTGATGGCGGCGCTCAACTCGGACGCAAGCCGATTCGAGAGTGCCGTTGCAACTTTGGTTGACAGCGACGCGTCGCGTCGCGGACTGGAGAGGAGCATCAATACGTTTGTCATTGGGGAGGTCCTTGTCATGGCGTTGAATGGTGATCGCTCGATGCATTGGCGGGTTCAGTGCCATGGCAGCGATGTTCAAGGCGACTTTAACGGACAATCAGCGACGAAAAAACTATCTAAATGTAGTTCAACTCTGCCTATAATTTAGAACATGTATGCACTGACTCTTGACCAGATCCAGATATTCCTCGCAGTAGTCGACGAAGGCAGTTTCACGAAGGCCGCAAAGAAGCTTAATCGCGCCCGTTCTGCGGTAACTTATGGAATTCAGAATCTGGAGTCCCAGATAGATCTGCTGCTGTTTGATCGAACGGCATATCGTCCAACCTTGACCGAGGAAGGCAAGGCCCTGCTGGTGCGGGCTCGCCGTATTGCAGATGAAGCCAATTCATTCCGCGACTCCGCGCGTAGCCTTGCCAGCGGGCTTGAAGCCGAACTGACGATTGTTCTGGATTCCATGTTTCCAATGCCGCCAGTCGTCAAAGCGTTAACGGCCTTCAGAGAGAGATTCCCGACCGTTCCACCGCGCGTTTATGTACAGCCGTTAGGCGCTGCCGTTGAATTATTGCTTGATGGCACCGGGATGATCGGATTGCTGCAATCACAATTTACCGACATGACCGTCTTGAAGCGTTTTCACATGCTCACTGTCGACTTGCTCCCGGTTGTAGCGCCGCACCATCCATTGGCAGTATTTAACGGGCCCATCGAATCACATATTTTGCAGCAGTATGTTCAGTTGGTATTGACAGACCTCTCCTCGATGACAGCTGGACGTGATTACAGCGTGTTATCCAGTCAGACGTGGCGGCTTGCGGATCTGGGTGCGAAACATTCGATGCTGTTAGCCGGACTCGGATGGGGAAGCATGCCGGCGCATCTTGTTGAGGATGATATTGCACGAGGACGGTTAAAGATTCTTCGGCTTGTTGAGTTCGATGTACGAATTGCCAAGCTTGCCATGGGCGGCGCATATCGCGCGGATCAGCAGCTAGGTCCGGCCGGGCAATGGATGATTGAGTACTTGTCAGGATCGGTCTAGCATCAGCTCCCGATCCAGGCTGCGCTGGTGTAGGAGTCAAGAGAGCAGAAAGGCATGCACCAATCAAATTTCACATACCTGAAGGTCGGCAATCGGCCAGAAGCGGTCGTCTATTTTTAGAAATCTCAGAAGGCTTAAGACTCAATGATTAGTAGTGCTCAATTGGCTGCTCAGGTAATGAAAGTGAATCATGCCGGAGAGCACGGCGCGATAAACATCTATGCAGCTCAGATTCTCATGGCACGATTTACCGCGAAGTCTTTGCTTCCTGAGTTGCAAGCTTTCAAGGCAGATGAAGAACGTCACAGGAATATCTTCCTTGCCGAACTTAACCGTCGTGGTTTAGCGCGATGCAGAAGTTACTGGTTATGCGCAGTGGGCGGATACATTCTGGGGCTCGGAACGGGATTGCTGGGAGCGAGAGCAATATCTATTACAACGGTCGCCGTGGAGCGCGTCGTGCTGAAGCATTTACGGCATCAAATGGAGTTTCTGGCCGATGATACTCATGCGACTACGGCAATCTCTTCCATCATAGAGGAGGAGCAAGAGCATCATGACAAAGCAGATATCCATCGTAATACCAACAGTGTTTTTGAGGCAGTGTTAAGCACCGCTGTGTCCAGCGCCACAGAGTCTGTTATCTGGTTAGGCATGCGTATTTAATTATCAATTCTTGTCCGCAAACGGCCAGAAGCGGACGAGATCAAAAAAATAGCCTGATTAGTTTGGGTTATTTTTTTGCGAGTAAAAATCATCCAGTTTTAGTGACTGCATAAAATCACCAAAAACAGGCCGCTCCGCAAAAAAATGCATTGCGGAGCAAAATAAAAAGGCCCACCGAGCGGTGGGCCTTTTAAATACTGCTGCTGGCTGCAGGACTTGAACCCGCCACCCCCTGATTACAAGTCCGACGTAGAAATCATAAAAATCAATAACTTAGGTTATTTTCTGCTTCGCAATAAGGATTTATAGCCGGTCGCAAAGGCTAATTACATTCGGCTCAATTGCGAATTGCGAAGCGGAATCTCCAGTTCTTAATGCGAATACGGGGCTGTTCCTGATAAAGTTGCGCGACAAACATAGCGCCGACGTCCGCAATCGACCAGGAGCTGCTAATTACCTAAATCAAAAAAGAGGGGATTCATGTTTTTGCTGTTCATCGCGTTGCCATCCTTGCTCGCCATAGGTTTTTCGTGCATCACTTGGAACAGCCTCAGTCGACCGTGGTTGTTTGTCATTCTCTCGACCGTGATCCTTAATATCATGTATGCCTTGGTGGCACTCTACTATGGGCCTGGCGCAAATACATTTTTGGAGTATAGAGACCCTGCCAGCGTCTCTGGGGACAAGCCACTGCTTGGTGCAGATGCTGTATTCATGATTCAGTGTTCAGTAGCGGCAATTCTTCTACTGCTCGTTGCGTGGTATTTCTTCCGCAAAGCCACTTAGACGAGTCCTGCATAGGCCAATAGACGTCTGCTTCCGGTCAATAACGGTCGTTGTTACCAATTCCCCAAAATGACAGCGGCAAGCGCAATTACGACTTAGCTCGAGAATATGTATAACTTGTTAAACCTGTTTGCTGATGGAGTAGAGTTAGAACTAGCGCTTGCCTTCGCTCTACCTATTATTTACACAGCACTCTCTTTGATCTTCTTTTGGGGGCGAATCAATCACCCTTGGTTTTTTGCGTCTGCATCTTTGATCTTGCTTTTTATTTGCTATAGCCTGGTGATTGGCTGGACTCTTCCTGAGCCTCCGGCAGAGCATCTCCGGATCGTAGAACAACCCCCTCTATTTGGCCCCCTAAGGGTTCCGATGTTGATATTTACTTCGCTCTCGTTACCGATCCTGTATTTTTTAGGAATGTGGTTTCGCAAACCTCGATAGAATGCCCGCAGCAGCACTACAGGAAGAAACAATGCGTCCAACTACCAAGTCAGTGTTCCGTACTATGTCGATGCTTGGGGTCGCTGCCGTTATTGGCGTGACTGGAGCCACATTTACCACCTGCGGCGTAGGGCTCGCCCACGGAACAGGGACGTGGTGTGCTGCCTTGCCCCTGATGTGGTTCATTGGCTTCCCTCTCGCGATAATTGCGGCGCTGATCGTTGGCTTACCGCTTGCACTCTTGTTTTGGAAGTTTCGTCTAACGCGATGGTGGCAGTACGGAATAGCTGGCTTTATCTGCGCCATACCTCTCTGGATCGAGCTTGCTCAACCGTTCACATCTGTTCGTTGGGTACAGTCCGGTTTTTATGATTCTCTGAACTATCTAGGATCAGGGCTCGCAAGCGGACTTGCCTACTGGTGGATATACCGGAAAGTAGGCCTTCGTGACAGCACTGCTGAGATAACTCCAGAATCCAAGCGGCCTGCGTGATCGTCCGCAAAGTGAGCGAAGCTAACGTGATCAGCAAAAAATAGCCCAATTAATTTGGGCTATTTTTTGCGAGTAAAAATCATCCAGTTTTAGCGACTGCATAAAATCACAAAAAAACAGGCCGCTTCGCAAAACAGGGGCGTTGCGAAGCAAAACAAAAAGGCCCACCGAGCGGTGGGCCTTTTAAATACTGGTGCTGGCTGCAGGACTTGAACCCGCCACCCCCTGATTACAAGTCAGGTGCTCTACCAGATGAGCTAAGCCAGCAAAACTGAGAACGAGATTATAGCCTATTTAATTCTGGTTAGTACAGGTCTTCCACCTTTTTTTGGTGGTTCCGGTTCGTTATCGTGGTTTTCTTCGCTGCTGGCTTCAACTTTTCCGGATGCAGGAACGGATGCAAGACCGAGCGTCTGCGTCGGTGCTGCATCCGGCTCATCATCGACGTGCTCGCCGACGGCAAGCACGGCCGGCGCTTCGAATGCCATGCCTTGTCCGTTTTCACGCGCGTAGATGGCGATGACGTTGTCGACCGGGACCGAGATGTCGCGCGAGACGCCGCCGAAACGAGCGCTGAAGCTGATGACGTCGTTGTCCATCTTGAGACCGCTGGTGGCTTCGAAACTGATGTTGAGCACAATCTCGCCGTTCTTGACGAATTGCATGGGCACGCGTGTGCGCGCATCCACCACCACCGCGATGTGCGGCGTATAGCCGTTGTCTGTGCACCATTCGTAAATGGCGCGCAGGAGATAAGGTTTGGTAGATACTTCTGGCATGGAAAAAACCGATCCGGAAAAACGGACCGCCGCGCAATAACGCAGCAATCTTTAAAGCAGTAATCTTAAATGCGTTCGCCGATTGTCCTATTGAGATGGATCAACCGGCGAGACAGGATAATACACAATGCAGCGCGCAGCTTAACGACGCATGACCTTTTCGGAAGGCGTCAGTGCTTCGATGTAGGCAGGACGCGAGAAGATACGCTCGGCGTATTTCATCAGCGGCGCTGCGGTCTTCGACAGTTCGATGCCGTAGTGGTCGAGACGCCAGAGCAACGGCGCCAGCGCGACATCGAGCATGGAGAACTCATCGCCGAGCATGTACTTGTTCTTCAGGAACAGCGGCGCCAGCGTGGTCAGGCGATCGCGGATTTCTGCGCGGGCCTTTTCGTGTGCTTTTTCTGCTGCCTTGGTCTTTTCGTTTTCCAGCGTGTGCACGTGGATGAACAATTCCTTTTCGAAATTGAACAGCATGAGACGTGCGCGCGCGCGCATCAGCGGATCCGCCGGCATCAGCTGCGGATGCGGGAAGCGTTCGTCGATGTATTCGTTGATGATGTTGGATTCGTACAGAACCAGATCGCGCTCGACCAGGATAGGCACCTGACCGTAGGGATTCATGACCGAGATGTCTTCCGGCTTGTTGAACAGATCAACGTCGCGAATTTCAAAGTCCATGCCCTTTTCAAACAGAACGAGGCGGCAACGTTGCGAGAATGGGCAGGTTGTGCCCGAGTAGAGAACCATCATTTTTGTAGTGCCTTAGAAACAAAGGGGGCGAGACGCTGTACGCCTCACCCCGATACGTACGTCCGCAGACTGCGCGGACACAATAAACTTACTTCACTGCCTACTTGACTTCTTTCCAGAAGGAAGCGTTCAGACGCCATGCCAACACCAGGAAGGCGCCCAAGAACAGTAAAACCCAGACGCCGAGGCGCTTACGCGTATTTTGCGCGGGTTCGCCCATCCATTGCAAGTATCCGACCAAATCTGCCACGGCATTGTCGTATTCGACAGCGGTCATCTTGCCTGGTTTCAACTGTTCGAAGCCCACAAATTTGTGAATGGTCTTGCCTTCTTCGTGCGGATCTTTCTCTTCTGCATACTTTGGCGCGCGAATACCTTGCAATTCCCACAACACATGCGGCATGCCGACGTTGGGGAAAACCATGTTATTCCAGCCGGTTGGGCGGCTGTCGTCCTTGTAGTAAGTGCGCAGATAGGTATAGATCCAGTCCGGGCCGCTGCCGGCTTCGGACGCCTTGGCGCGGGCAATCACCGACAAATCGGGCGGAACGGTGCCGAACCATGCCTTGGCGTCTTGCGGCAACATGGTGTTTTTCATCAGATCGCCGACTTTTTCGCCGGTGAACAGCAAGTTGTTCTTGATCTGATCTTCGGATAAACCGATATCGCGCAGGCGGTTGTAACGCATGGCTGATGCCGAGTGGCAATTCAGGCAATAGTTGACGAACAGCTTGGCGCCATTTTGCAGGGCCGAGACGTCGGTCGTGCGGTCTGGCGCCGTATCCAGCGGATACCCGCCTTCATTGGCGTAAGCCAGCGCAGGCAGCAGCACGAGAGTCGAGATCAGTCTTTTCAGCAATGTCATTTTTATCCTCTTGGCTGGCTTAGTGCGGATGATAAGTAACGCGGTCAGGAACTTGCTTGAACTGTCCTGCAGCACTCCACCATGGCATCAGCAAGAAGAAACCGAAGTAAATGAAAGTACATACTTGACTTACGGTCTGGGCAATGTCGTTCAGGATGATATGTTCACCCACGCGCAATGCGCCCCAGACGCCTGGCGGCTTGACGCCGAGGTAACCCAGCACCAGGAAGGCAATCGCAAACACGATGTAGATGTATTTGTGCCAGCTCGGGCGATAGCGGATCGACTTCACCTGCGAGTGATCCAGCCAGGGCAGGCCGCCGAGGATCATGACGGACACGCCCATGAGCACGACACCGAAGAACTTCGCATCGAAAATCGCCATGCCGGCAATGATGGCCACGCCGATGACGATCGCCGCCACCTTGAAGATCGCGCTGCGATTGGATTTCACCAGCAGCAGCGCAACGTAGGCCGCAATACCGGCCATCAGGTACACCATGAAATCCGATGTCGTCGCACGCAGGATCGAGTAGAACGGCGTGAAGTACCAGACCGGTGCGATGTGCGGCGGCGTCTTCAGCGAATCGGCAGGGATGAAGTTGTTGTATTCGAGGAAGTAGCCACCCATTTCCGGCGCGAAGAACACGACGGCGGTGAATACGATCAGGAATACGGCAACCGCCATCACGTCATGCACGGAGTAGTAAGGATGGAAAGGCACGCCGTCCAGCGGCACGCCCTTGTCGTCCAGCTTTTCCTTGATCTCGACGCCGTCCGGGTTGTTCGAACCGACTTCGTGCAGCGCGACGATGTGCGCCACCACCAGGCCGATCAGCACCAGCGGAATCGCGATCACGTGGAACGAAAAGAAGCGGTTCAGCGTGGCGTCGGAGACGACGTAGTCGCCGCGGATCCACAGCGACAGGTCAGGGCCGATGAAAGGGATTGCGCCGAACAGGTTGACGATCACCTGTGCGCCCCAGTACGACATCTGGCCCCATGGCAGCAGGTAACCCATGAAGGCTTCGCCCATCAGGCACAGGAAGATGGCGACGCCGAACAGCCAGACCAGCTCGCGCGGTTTGCGATACGAGCCGTACAGCAGGCCGCGCACCATGTGCAGGTAGACCACGATGAAGAATGCCGACGCGCCGGTGGAATGCATGTAACGCACCAGCCAACCCCAGGGGACGTCGCGCATGATGTATTCGACCGAAGCGAATGCCAGATTCGCGTCAGGCTTGTAGTGCATCACCAGGAAGATCCCGGTCACGATCTGGATGACCAGCACCAGCAGCGCCAGCGAACCGAAGGCGTACCAGAAATTGAAATTCTTGGGAGCGTAGTACTCGGAAAGATGCGCTTTCCAAGTGGAAGTCAGCGGGAAACGGGCGTCGACCCAGTTCAATGCTTTAGCGGATACAGGTGCGTCTTTCGGCAATTGTTTTTCTTGGAATGCGGCCATGATTACGCCTCGCCTTTCTCATCTTTGCCGATGACCAGTTTCGTGTCGCCGTCAAACATGTACCGTGGAACCTGGAGGTTGTCTGGGGACGGTTTGTTTTTGTAGACCCGGCCCGCCAGGTCGAACGTCGATCCGTGGCACGGACAGAGGAAACCGCCCTGCCAGTCGTCCGGCAGCGACGGCTGCGCGCCGGTCTGGAACTTCGAGCTCGGCGAACATCCCAGATGCGGACAGATGCCCACGACCACCAGCACGTCCTTCTTGATCGAACGCCATTCGTTCAGCGCGTATTCAGGAGTGGTGGAAAATTCGGTGCGCTTGGATTGCGGATCGGCGACCTGTGCGTCGACTTTTTTCAGCGACTCCACCATTTCCGGCGTACGCTTGAGAATCCACACCGGCTTGCCGCGCCATTCGACGGTTTTCATTTCGCCCGGCGCCAAGGTGGAAATATCCACTTCGACCGGCGCGCCTGCTGCCTTGGCGCGTTCCGATGGTTGAAAAGTGGAAACAAATGCTCCTGCTGTAGCCAGTCCTGCCACGCCACCCGCCGCGCAAGTCGCGACGAGCAAACCTCGCCGACTGGAGTCGACCTGTTTTTCGTTACTCATACCAACCCCAATTAGTGAAAATACGAAAACTCAACGGAACTTCCAGCAACCTTAGATTATAACTAACCTGAAGTGCCTTTTAAAGCGAATAACAATTCGGGAAATGCGATTTATGGAACTTTTTTAATATTTCAAGTACTTCCATAGAAATGTCTCTGCTTTTTGTATTGTGCAATAAATTGCCAGCAATTTACTTTTTAATCGAAGCACGATATAACCGACTGCGTCGTTTTGCAACAATTTATAGGAGAAAAAGATGGGCATGATGCAAGAATTTCGTACTTTCGCGCTCAAGGGCAACGTAGTCGACCTCGCAGTCGGTGTAATTATCGGCGGCGCCTTCGGCAAAATTGTCGAATCGCTGGTGCAGGACATCATCATGCCGGTGGTCGGAAAGATTTTCGGCGGACTGGATTTTGCCAACTACTATCTGCCGCTCAACGGCCAGAGCGCCCAATTGACGCTGGTGGAAGCTAAAAAAGCCGGCGCGGTGTTCGCTTACGGTAATTTCCTGACCATCCTGATCAACTTCCTGATCCTGGCTTTCATCATTTTCCAGATGGTCCGCATGATCAACAAGGCGCGCGACCTGGCCTCGCATCAAGCGGAAGAAGCGCCTGCCGCCCCCGCCGCGCCACCGGAAGACATCGTGCTGTTGCGCGAAATCCGCGATTCGCTCAGAAAATAAACAAGCCGTGCAAAAGGCCCGCTCGATGCGGGCTTTTTGCCATTGCGGGGTTGATCGCTTGCTTCAGGCCGGATTGTCGATATCGATGAACTGATGACGGATGCCGAAATGATCGGCAAGATGCGCGCCCAGCGCCTGCACGCCGTAGCGCTCGGTGGCATGGTGACCGGCGGCGATGTAGGCCACGCCGGTTTCGCGCGCCAGATGCACGGTCTGCTCGGAGATTTCGCCGCTGATGTAAACCGAGGCGCCGGCGGCGATCGCGTCGCCGAGAAACCCTTGTGCCCCGCCGGTGCACCAGCCGACTTTGCCGATCGCTTGATCCGGATCCCCGATCAGCAATGGCTGGCGACCGAGGCGACGCTCAATCAGACGCGCGAGGTCGCCGACGGTGGCGACATTGGCTTCTGCCTGCACGCTACCCAACCAGCCCAGCTTGTCGTCGCAGAAGCGCTCCTCGCCGACCAGGCTCAGTTGCCGCGCCAGCTGCGCGTTGTTGCCAAGCTCGGGATGACCATCGAGCGGCAAGTGATAGGCGAACAGGTTGATGTCATGCGTCAGCAGCGCCTTGAGGCGCTTTTGCCTGGTGCCGATCACGCGCGCATCCTCGCCGCGCCAGAAATAGCCGTGATGCACCAGGATGGCGTCGGCCTTCAGCTCCACCGCCGCTTCGATCAGCGCCTGGCTCGCCGTCACGCCGCTGACGACCAGGCCGATCTCGGCGCGCCCTTCCACCTGTAGCCCATTTGGGCAATAATCGCGGTATTGTGTGATATTCAGCGTTTGCGCCAGGTATTTGGCAAGTTCATCCCTATTTGCTGTGCGCAGGGTCATCTTTCATCCTCATCTTTATTTCAATATGCGACGTTTTTGGCTGTTGTTTGCGCAAACCGTAACTGTCGGTTTGGCGGTTTGGTTCATTGTAGCTACCTTGAAGCCGGATTGGGCCAGCGGAACCTTGAGTTCCCGCGTCCGTCCCGCTGCTTCCTCGGTCCAGATGCAGGAAGCCGCTCCCGGTGCGCCGACGCCAAATTCCTATCGCGATGCTGCGCGCCAGGCGATGCCGTCGGTGGTCAACATCTTCACCACGACGGAAGCGCGCCCGCAAAAAAATCCGTTCATGGATGATCCGTTCTTCAAGAAATTCTTCGGCGACCAGTTCGAGGATCAACAGGACGACAAACAATCCAGCCTCGGCTCCGGCGTCATCGTCAGTCCGCAAGGCTACATCCTGACCAACAACCACGTAGTCGAAGCCGCCGACGAAATCGAAGTGGCGCTGGCAGACGGCCGCAAGGCATCCGCCAAAGTGGTCGGCACCGATCCGGAAACCGACCTTGCCGTGATCAAGATCGATTTGCCGAACCTCCCGGCCATCACGCTGGCGCACGTCGAGCAAGCCACCGTCGGCGACATCGTGCTGGCCATCGGCAATCCCTTCGGCGTCGGCCAGACCGTGACCATGGGCATCATCTCGGCGCTGGGCCGCAATCACCTCGGCATCAACACCTTCGAAAACTTCATCCAGACCGATGCGGCGATCAACCCGGGCAACTCCGGCGGTGCGCTGGTCGACACCAACGGCAACCTGCTGGGCATCAACACCGCGATCTATTCGCGCACCGGCGGCAACCTCGGCATCGGCTTCGCCATCCCGGTCTCGACCGCCAAGAACGTAATGGAAGCCATCATCAGCCACGGCCAGGTGGTGCGCGGCTGGATCGGCGTCGAACCCCAGGACATCACGCCCGAACTGGCGGAAAGCTTCGGCCTGACCAAGAAGACCGGCGCCATCATCGCCGGCGTGCTCAAGAACGGCCCTGCCGACAAGGCCGGCATGAAGCCGGGCGACATCCTCATCAGCGTCGAGGGCAAGCCGGTCAGCGACACGACGGAAATGCTGAACCTGATCGCGCAGCTGACCCCGGGCGCAAAAGCCAAGATGACCGTGCTGCGCAAGGCGCAGGAAACCACGCTGGAAATCGTCGTCGGCAAACGTCCGCCGCCGAAGCGCGAAGAGCGCGAATAATCAAGACGAACACAACGAACAGACACAAGAAAGCAAGCGTATGCACATCCGCGACCTGACCCAATATCTCGCCGAGCTGTCGGAGAACAACAACCGCGCCTGGTTCGTCATGAACAAGCCGCGTTACGACATCCTGCGCGCCGAGTTCCTGGAACTGGTGACCAAACTGATCGCCGACATCAGCAAATTCGATCCCATCCTCGCCAGCTGCAATCCCAAGAAAGCGCTGTTCCGCATCAACCGCGACATGCGCTTCTCGCACGACAAGAGCCCGTACAAGACGCACTTCTCCGCGTCGCTGACCGCCAGCGGCCTGAAGAAACCGAGCTCGGGCGGCGGCCCGGCTTATTACTTCCACATCGATGCCGATGGCCAGTTGCTGATCGCCGGCGGCGAATACATGCCGCCATCGGATCGCCTGCGCGCCATCCGCCAGCAAGTCATCGCCGATGCCGCCGGTTTCAGCAAGGTGATCAAGACCAAGTCCATCAAGGACAACTACGGCGGTTTGCAGGAAGAAGGCAAACTGACGCGTCCGCCTAAAGGCTTCGACGCCGACAGCCCGCATATCGAATACGTGAAACTGAAAAATTTCATCGTCTGGAAAGAAAGCAGCATCAAGAAAAAGATTCCGGCCGATCTCGGCAAGGAAGTGCTGGCTGGTTTCAAGGACGCTTATCCGCTGGTGCACTGGCTGCGCCAGATTCCATTGGTTGTGCCGGAATAACTTCCGCTTAACTTCCTCCACTGCACCAACAAAAAAGCCACTGCATGCAGTGGCTTTTTATTTGAGTCGCGGTCCGGATCAGCCGCCTACGGCGTCTTCGCGTTCTTCCGGCGCGCGTGTCGCCTTCTCGAAGATCGGCGCCACCAACAGGCCGATTTCATACAGCAGGCACAATGGCACGGCCAGCATCAGCTGACTCATGATGTCCGGCGGCGTCACCACGGCGGCGACCACGAACGCGCCGACCACGACGTAAGGACGGATCTGCTTGAGCTTGGCCAGCGGCACCAGGCCCATGCGCACCAGCACGATCACGATGATCGGCACTTCGAAGGTGATGCCGAACGCCAGGAACATGGTCAGCACGAAGTCGACGTAGCTGTCGATATCCGGCGCCACCGACACCGACTTCGGCGCGAAGTTGTTGATGAACGGGAACACCACGCCGAACACGAAGAAATAGCAGAACGCCACGCCGGTGATGAACAGTATCGACGACGAAATCACCAGCGGTGCGACCAGGCGCTTTTCGTGCGTGTACAGACCCGGCGCGACGAATGCCCACATCTGGTACAGCACCCACGGCAAGGCGATGATGAAGGCCATCAGCATGGTGACCTTGACCGGAATCAGGAACGGCGTGATCACGCCGGTCGCGATCATCTTGCTGCCGGCCGGCAGCGCGTGGATCATCGGCGCGGCCAGCAGATCGAAGATATGCGCAGCCCACGGCATCATGCACAGGAAGATGATGAGCACGGCAGCCGAGGACTTGACCACGCGGCTGCGCAATTCGATCAGATGCGAGATGAAGGTATCTTCGCTACCTGACGTTTTCTGTTCTTCGGCCATGGGATTACTGCAGGAGTGGGATGGAAAACAAGTCCATCGGGATTAGAAAAAGCCGGCGGATTTGCCGGCGCCGATCGGACGATATTTGGCCACGCGCGCTGCTGCAGAAATGACGCGGGTGCGGCGGCCGCTTTGGTTCTTGTACCACGACGGCACGGCCGAGGTGCGCGCCAGCTTCTTCTTGCGGAAATTCTTGGCCTTGATGGTCAGCGCTTCCGGACTTGGCGTGCTGCTCCAGCTGGTGCTGCTACCCGAGTTGCTGTCGTTCCAGGCCTCATTGATGGAATTCTCGGCATCGGCGACGCTCTTGGAAATGCTGCTGTGGACGTCGCTTGCCGCTTCTTCGACATCCTTTTGCATCTTGCGCAATTCCTCCAGCTCGATTTCGCGGCTGACCTCGGTCTTGACCTCGTTGATGTAACGCTGCGCGCGACCGAACAGCGAACCGGCCATGCGCGCGACCTTGGGCAGACGCTCGGGGCCGATCACGACCAGCGCGACGACGCCGATTAAAGCCAGCTTGGAAAGACCGATATCAATCATTGCGAGGGTGGATAGCTGAAATAAGCGAAAGTGAGTGCCACGGACCTGGAAACAAAAGCGCAGCAGAACAAGTGCTGCGCCGGGGCATCAGGAACAACGATAGCCCGCGCGACCCGGAAGGCGGCGCGGGTGTCGACGACATGTATTAGCTGCCGGATTTTTCTTTGTCTTTGGCTTGCACGTCGATGGTGGTCTGATCCTTGGCGACAGGCTTCTCTTCTTCGCCCTTGACGCCATCCTTGAAGCCCTTGACGGCCTTGCCCAGGTCGGAACCCATGTTGCCCAGCTTCTTCGTGCCGAAAACGACCATGACGATAACCAGAACGATCAACCAATGCCAGATACTGAACGAACCCATTTTTCTCTCCTAAGCGGACACGCGTGCCCTGTATTCAAATAAATCTTTATTGCAATATTCTTGCCAGGGGCGCCACCGGATTGCCGGTTTATCCCTGCAGCACGGACTTGGCCCGCCACGGATGCGCGCCACCGATCACATGCATATGGAGATGGTACACCTCTTGGCCGCCGTCAGGGCCCGTATTGAAAAGCGTCTTGAAACCGCCGGTCTTGTCGCCGGTCGCGTCAAGCTGGTAACCGCATCCCTGTTCCTGCGCCAGTTTTGGCGCCAACAAGGCCATTTTACCCAATAGCGCAGCATGTTTCTCCGCGCAATCGGCCAACGTGGCGACGTGTTCTTTGGGAACAATCAGGAAGTGCACCGGCGCGGCCGGGTTGATGTCGTGGAAAGCGATGACGTCATCGTCTTCATAAATCATCTTCGACGGAATCTGCTTGGCGGCGATCTTGCAAAAAATACAGTTATCCAAAGCTGCTTCTCCTCGGTGTCTCGATAAATGGGCGCCTGCGCCGGTTATTGTTTTCTTTATGCGTCGGCGGGACGATTTGCTTTTTCTTCCAGCCCCGACAAACCTTCGCGCCGCGCCAGTTCGTTCAGCACGTCCTGCGGCTTGAGATCGAATTGCGCCAGCATGACCATGGAATGGAACCACAGGTCGGCGCATTCGTAGAGCACCTTGGAGGAGTCGCCGCTCACGCGCGCATCCTTGGCGGCCATGATGGTTTCAGCCGCTTCTTCGCCGATCTTTTTCAGGATCGCGTCGTCGCCCTTGGAAAACAGCTTGGCGACGTAGGACTTTTCGGGATTGCCGCCGTTGGCCAGCTTGCGCGATTCGATGACTTCGGCCAGACGGCGCAGTGTTTCACTCATGGCTCGACCTTGGGTGTGGCTTTGGGAGTTGCTTTGCGCGTGCGCTTCGGCTTTTCCTTTTCCAGCGCCGCTGCTTCGTTGTCTTTCAGGACCGGCTCGACGGTCTGCCATTCGCCGGTCTCGGCGTTGCCTTCGAATTTCTGGAAGAAGCAGGAATGGCGGCCGGTGTGGCAGGCAATGCCGGCCACCTGCTCGACCTTCAGCAAAACCACGTCTTCGTCGCAGTCGAGGCGGATTTCATGGACCTTCTGGAAGTGGCCGGACTCTTCGCCCTTGTGCCACAGCTTCTTGCGCGAGCGGCTCCAGTACACTGCTTCACCGGATTGCACGGTCTTGGCCAGCGCTTCGCGATTCATCCAGGCAAACATCAGCACGTCGTTGGAGCCGACTTCCTGGGCAATCACCGGCACCAGTCCGACTTCGTCCCACTTCACCTTGTTCAGCCATTTTGCACTGATGCTCATGCCAGCCTCATAGGAATATTTTGATCGGCCATAAAACGTTTCGCCTCTTGCACGGTGTGTTGGCCGTAGTGGAAGATGCTCGCCGCCAGCACGGCATCCGCCTTGCCTTGTTTGATGCCGTCGGCAAGATCCTGCAAGCCGCCGACGCCGCCGGATGCAATCACAGGGATCGCCACCGCCTCGGACACCGCGCGCGTGAGCGCCAGGTCGAATCCGCTGCGCGTACCGTCGCGGTCCATGCTGGTCAGCAGAATTTCGCCGGCGCCGAGTTGCGCCATCTTGCGTGCCCACTCCACCGCATCCAGCCCGGTGGCGTTGCGGCCGCCGTGGGTGAAGACTTCCCACTTGCCTTCGCCGGTACGTTTGGCGTCGATGGCGACGACGATGCACTGAGAACCGTATTTGCTCGCGGCGTCCGCCACCAGTTGCGGATTGGTCACGGCCGAGGTGTTGATGCCGACTTTATCGGCGCCGGCATTGAGCAAGCGGCGCACGTCGTCGACTGCGCGCACGCCGCCGCCGACCGTCAGTGGAATGAAAACCTGCGACGCCACCGCTTCGATGATGTCGAGGATCAGGCCGCGGCCGTCCGACGAGGCGGTGATGTCGAGGAAGGTGATCTCGTCCGCGCCCTGTTCATCATAGCGGCGCGCAATCTCAACCGGGTCCCCGGCGTCGCGCAGCTCGACGAAATTGACGCCTTTGACAACCCGTCCGGCCGTCACGTCGAGACAGGGAATGATGCGTTTTGCGAGTGTCATGATTGTTCGCTGTCGGACCCTTCGGACGCCGGTGATGCCTCTTCCGTCAATTCATCGGCGCGATCCTGCGCCGAGCTCAGGTCCAGCGTGCCTTCGTAAATCGAACGGCCGCAAATGACGGCTTCGATGCCTTCGTCCTGCACGCCGCACAGGGCTTCGACGTCCTTGATGCTGTGCACGCCGCCGGAGGCGATGATCGGGATCGACACGGCCTGCGCCAGGCGCACGGTCGCTTCGATATTGACGCCGCCCATCATGCCGTCGCGGCCGATGTCGGTGTAGACGATGGCTTCGCAGCCGTAGCCTTCGAATTTCTGTGCGAGGTCGACCACTTCATGGCCGGAC
Organism: Herbaspirillum sp. CF444; assembly: GCF_000282135.1. GTDB lineage: Bacteria > Pseudomonadota > Gammaproteobacteria > Burkholderiales > Burkholderiaceae_D > Herbaspirillum. Next base: position 213,751 of record NZ_AKJW01000058.1, on the reverse strand, counting down.
AGCTTGCTCCAGCCGTCGGTGGCGACCTTGCCGTCCTTGGCGTCGAGACCGACGATGATCTGCCCCGGAAACGCGCTGCAGGCGTCGTGCAAGAAGCCGGGGTTCTTCACCGCAGCGGTGCCGATGATGATGTAGGACAGGCCGTCGTCGAGGTAGCGCTCGATGGTGTCGAGATCGCGGATGCCGCCGCCCAGCTGCACGGGGATTTCTTCGACGTCGTTGGCAACGGCGAAATCGCGCACCGCCTTGAGGATGGCTTTGACGGCGGATTCGTTCTTCGGCTTGCCGGCGAAGGCGCCGTTCAGATCAACCAGATGCAGACGACGGGCGCCTTGCGCGAGCCAGTGCCGCGCCATTTCGGCGGGGTCTTGGGAGAATACGGTGGCTTGGTCCATATCGCCTTGCTTCAGGCGAACGCAATGACCGTCTTTCAGGTCGATGGCAGGTATCAGCAGCATGGCTACGGTAATAACGTTAGGTAAAAAGAGAACAAGTCGGCATCGCTGCGCAACTTGCCGGTTGGACAGAAATTAAGCAAAAATCAAGGTTTCCAGTGTACGAAATTCCGATACAGCTGCAAACCCGCAGCGGCACTTTTTTCCGGATGGAATTGCGTTGCAAAAATATTATCGCGGGCGACGGCACAGGCGAACGGCTCGCCGTAGACGGTCTCGCCCACGGTGTGAGCCGATTGGCCCGGTTGCGCGTAATAGCTGTGCACAAAATAAAAGTAAGCCTGCTCGTCTATGCCGTCCCAGAGCGGATGCGCGGCCTTCTGATGGACGCGGTTCCAGCCCATCTGCGGCACCTTGAAACGCGAGCCGTCCTCCTGCGTCTGACCGTCGAGCCGGAAGCGCACCACCTTGCCCGGCAACAAACCAAGTCCCGGCGTATCGCCTTCCTCGCTCCAGTCGAACAACATTTGCTCGCCGACGCACACGCCGAACAGCGGCTTGTTGCGCGACGCATCGATCACGGCCTCCTGCAAACCGGACTCGCGCAGGCAACGCATGCAGTCCGGCATGGCGCCCTGGCCCGGCAGCACGATGCGGTCGGCGGACTGGATATCGGCCACTTCGCCGGAAATGCGCACATCGGCTTCAGGCGCGACATGACGCAGGGCTTGCGCGACCGAGCGCAGGTTGCCCATCCCGTAATCCACTACAACAATTTTATTCATAGTAAAGAATGCAAAAGCACAGAAAGTGCGAACGAAGGAACCTGCTATCGCAGCGGTTCCGCCGGCCGGCTCACATTACAGACTGCCTTTGGTGGAAGGAATCGTTCCCGCCGCGCGCGGATCAAGCTCGATCGCCATGCGCAATGCACGGCCGAAAGCCTTGAATACGGTTTCGCATTGATGGTGCGCATTGATGCCGCGCAGGTTGTCGACATGCAGCGTGACCTGCGCATGATTGACAAAGCCATGGAAGAATTCGCTGGTCAGATCGACGTCGAAGCCGCCGATCATCGAGCGTGTAAACGGGATGTGGTACTCCAGGCCCGGACGGCCGGAGAAATCGATGACCACGCGCGACAGCGCTTCGTCGAGCGGCACGTAGGCATGGCCATAGCGGCGGATGCCCTTCTTGTCGCCGATGGCCTTGGCAAAAGCCTGGCCGAGCGTGATGCCGACGTCTTCCACGGTGTGATGCGCATCGATGTGCAGGTCGCCCTTGGCCTGGATGTCGAGGTCGATCAAACCATGGCGCGCGATCTGGTCCAGCATGTGATCAAGGAAAGGCACGCCGGTGTCCAGCTTTTGCTGGCCGGTGCCATCCAGGTTGATCGCGACGCGGATTTGCGTCTCGTTGGTGTTGCGGACGACTTCTGCAGTTCGTGGAGTTGACATGATCAGGGTAAAACAGACATTACAAAAATGATTCCCGGCTGAGCTCTTGAAGCGTGTCTTTCAGCGCGGCCAGGAACAGGGCATTCTCTTCGGGTGTGCTGACATTGACTCGCAGGCAATTTTTCAGCAATGGATGCATTTTACCGGCATTTTTGACTAATACCTTACGTTGCAGCAGTCCTGCAAACACTTTATCCGCATTTGCCAGTCGAATCAGCAAGAAATTGGCGGCGGAAGGGAAAACTTCAATGCCGCCGACTGCGATAATCGCCGCTGTCAGGTCCGTGCGCGCGCGGCGCAGTGCCGCCGCCTGCCGGTCCAGCTCGGCCGTATGGTCGAGCACGAACTCCGCCGCGGCCTGGGTCAGCACGTTGATATTGTAAGGAGGCCGCACCTTGTCGAATTCCTGCAACAAGGCGCCGCCGGCGGCCATGTAGCCGAGACGGATGCCGGCCAGCCCGAGCTTGGAGACGGTGCGCATGACCACCAGATTGTTGAATTCCGGCAAGCGCGGCATGAAACTCTCTTGCGCGAACGGCTGGTAGGCCTCGTCGACCACCACGATGCCATTGTCGCCGACGGCGCGGATGATCGCCTCCATGTCGCCCGCATCGTACAGCGTACCGGTAGGATTGTTCGGATAGGCGAGATAGGTAATCGCCGGCCGATGTTCGGTAATTGCCGCCAGCATGGCGTCGAGATCGAGCGTGAAGTCAGCCTTGAGCGGCACGCCGATGTAGTCGAGGCCGGCGAACTTCGCCGACACGCCATACATCACGAAACCCGGCTCCGGCGCCAACACCTTGGCGCCCGCTTTGGCGCATGCCACGGAAACGATGGAAATCAATTCGTCCGAACCATTGCCCAGCAATACGTCGAAACCTGCCGGCACGCCCATGTGGCGGCACAGCTTGGCCTTCAGCTGCGTGTAGGACGGCACCGGATAGCGATTGAGCGCGACCTCGGCCAGACGCTGCCCCAGTTCCTCGCGCACGGCCTGCGGCAAGATATAAGGATTTTCCATCGCGTCGAGTTTGACGAAGCCGGCGGCATCCGGCACCGGATAAGCCGACAGCGCGCGCACGTCGGCGCGGATGATGTTTTCAACCAGTGACTTGCTCATGGGATGTCTGTGTCGATGTGGAATCCAGTTCGGCCACGCGCTGCGCGATCAATTCGCAATAAGCCGGGTTCAGTTCAAAGCCGACAAACCGGCGGCCGCAGCGTCTTGCCGCCACCGCCGTCGTGCCGCTGCCCATGAAGGGATCAAGCACCACGCCGCCCGGCGGACACGACGCCTTGATCATGCGTTCGACGATTTCCAGCGGCTTTTGCGTCGGATGATCGGCGCGCTCCTTGTGCTCGCGATGCAGGCGCGACACGCTCCAGACGTCCTTCGGGTTGTAGCCCATTTCCAGCCACTTGGCGCCGACGAAGATAGAACGCGAACGCGCCTTCTTGGTCTCGGCGTCGTAAGGAATGCGGATGGCGTCGAGGTCGAAGTAATAATCCTTGGCGCGCGCAAAAAAACCGATGGTGTCGTGCACCGACGAATACTTGCGGGTGCTGCCGCCCATCGACGGCACGCGGCGGTCCCAGATGATTTCGTTGAGCATGGTCATGCGACGCTTGAGCATGACGAAAATTTCCGGCGAGTAACGCCAGGTCAGAAAGATGTAGAGGCTGCCGTTCGGCTTGAGCTTGGGAATGGCGGCAGTGATCCACTGCTCGGTCCACGCCAGGTAAGCCTCGGTATCGAGCTTGTCGGAGTCGTTGCCGTAATCCTTGCCGAGGCCGTACGGCGGATCCGCGATCAGCAAATCGATCTGGCCATCGGGAATGCGCGCCAAGCCATCCAGCGCATCTTCGCAAAAAACGCGGTCGAGCCAGCTCATCGCAGGCCTGGCTCAACGCGGCGCGTTGTCATTTGAGACGATACTCCGCAGAACGCGCGTGCGCCTGCAAGCCTTCGCCATAGGCCAGCTCTGCAGCCACCCTGCCCAGCGTCTGGGCGCCGGCTTCGCTGACCTGGATGATGCTGGAGCGCTTCTGGAAATCGTAGACGCCCAGCGGCGACGAGAAACGCGCCGTACGCGAGGTCGGCAGCACGTGATTCGGGCCGGCGCAATAATCGCCCAGCGACTCCGACGAAAAACGGCCGAGGAACATGGCGCCGGCGTGACGGATCTTGTCGGCCCATTGCTGCGGCTCTTCAGCGGAAATTTCCAGATGCTCGGCGGCGATCATGTTGGCGATCTCGCAGGCTTCATCCATGTCGCGCACCTTGATCAGCGCGCCGCGATCGGTCAGCGAGGTGCGGATCACGTCCTTGCGCGGCATGGCGTCGAGTTGTTTGTTGATGCTGGCTTCCACCTTCGCGATGTAATCGGCGTCCGGGCACAACAGGATGGATTGCGCCAACTCGTCATGCTCGGCCTGCGAGAACAGGTCCATGGCGATCCAGTCGGGATCGGTGCTGCCGTCGCAGATCACGAGGATCTCCGAAGGGCCGGCGATCATGTCGATGCCGACCGTACCGAACACGCGGCGCTTGGCGGCGGCGACGTAGGCATTGCCGGGACCGACGATCTTGTCGACTTGCGGAATGGTGTCGGTGCCGTAAGCCAGCGCGCCGACGGCTTGCGCGCCGCCGATGGTGAAGACGCGGTCGACGCCCGCGATCGCCGCGGCGGCCAGCACCAGTTCGTTCTTCACTCCGCCCGGCGTCGGCACCACCATGATGACTTCCTGCACGCCGGCCACCTTGGCCGGGATGGCGTTCATCAATACGGACGACGGATAGGCGGCCTTGCCGCCCGGCACGTAGATGCCGACGCGGTCGAGCGGCGTGACTTTTTGTCCAAGTACGGTGCCGTCGGCTTCGGTGTAGAGGAAACCGTCGGAGCCGCATTCCTGCTTCTGGCGCGCGTGATAGGCGCGCACGCGATCAGCAGCGGTTTGCAGGGCATCGCGACGCGCAGAGGGCAGACCAGCCAGCGCCTGCCGCAACTCATCCTGGCCGATTTCCAATGCCGCGACATCGGTGGCAGTGAGACGATCGAAACGATTGGTGTATTCCAGCACCGCGGCATCGCCACGCGTCTTGACGTCAGCCAGGATGCCCGCAGCGGCGCGATCGATGGCTTCGTCTTCGCCGGCCTCGAAGGCCAGCACGGCAGACAGCTTCGACTTGAAGCCGGATTCGGTGGAATCGAGTTTTCGGATGACTATGCCCATGATGTGCCTTTGCTGCTGACCTTCAATGCTTGCCGGTGCTGATGTGTATTTATGCGTTTGCCTGCGAGGCTTTTTCGAATGCTTCCAGAATCGGTTGCAGACGTTCGCGCTTCAATTTCAGTGCAGCCTGGTTCACGACCAGGCGCGATGAAATTTCCATGATGTGCTCGACTTCAACCAGCTTGTTGGCGCGCAAGGTGCCGCCGGTGCTGACGAGGTCGACGATGGCGTCGGACAGGCCGACCAGCGGGCCCAGCTCCATCGAGCCGTACAGTTTGATCAGGTCGACGTGCACGCCCTTGGCGGCGAAATGCTCGCGCGCCGTCTTGACGTATTTGGTCACCACGCGCAGACGCGCGCCCTGGCGCACCGCGCTGGCGTAGTCGAAACCGTCCTGCACCGCGACCGACAGGCGGCACTTGGCGATGTTGAGGTCGATAGGCTGATACAGGCCTTCGCCGCCATGCTCCAGCAACACGTCCTTGCCGGCCACGCCGAAGTCGGCCGCACCGTATTGCACGTAAGTCGGCACGTCCGAGGCGCGCACGATGATCACGCGCACCGCCGGATCGTTGGTCGGCAGGATCAGCTTGCGCGAGGTCTCGGGATCTTCGGCGACTTCGATGCCGGCGGCTTTGAGCAGCGGCAGCGTTTCTTCGAAGATGCGTCCTTTGGACAGTGCGAGGGTGAGTTGCTGGGTCATTTTTTTGTACGGCTGATTTAAAACTGAGCTGCGGCTGAGTTGCAGCTGATTATTTAACGCGTTCGATCCGGGCGCCGATCGACGACAATTTGTTTTCCATGCGATCGTAACCGCGGTCGAGGTGATAGATGCGCTCGATCAGCGTCTCGCCTTGCGCGGCCAGGCCGGCGATCACCAGCGACGCCGAAGCGCGCAGGTCGGTCGCCATCACCGGCGCGCCGACGAATTTCTCGACGCCCTTGACGATCGCGGTGTTGCCTTCGATGTCGATGGCCGCGCCCAGGCGATTCAGTTCCTGCACGTGCATGAAGCGGTTTTCGAAAATCGTTTCGGTCACGTGGCTGGTGCCTTCGGCGATACAGTTCAGCGCCATGAATTGCGCTTGCATGTCTGTCGGGAAGCCCGGGTATTCGGTGGTGCGGAAGCTGACCGCCTTCGGACGGCGCGCCATCTGCACGCGAATCCAGTCGTCGCCGGAAGTCAGGATGGCGCCGGCTTCGCGCAGCTTGTCCAGCGCCGCGTCGAGCAGGCTGCTGCGGGTGTTCTTGAGCGTGACGTCGCCGCCCACTGCCGCCACCGCGCACAGGAAGGTGCCGGTCTCGATACGGTCGGCGATGACGGTGTGCGATGCGCCGTGCAGCTTGTCGACGCCCTGGATCACCAGACGGTCGCTGCCGATGCCTTCGATCTTCGCGCCCATGGCCACCAGCAGGTGCGCCAGGTCGCTGACCTCAGGTTCGCGCGCGGCGTTTTCCAGCACGGTTTCGCCTTCGGCCAGGACTGCCGCCATCAGCAGGTTTTCCGTGCCGGTGACGGTGATCATGTCGGTGACGATGCGCGTGCCCTTGAGGCGCTTGGCCTTGGCGTAGATGTAGCCGGCGTCGATGGTGATCTCGGCGCCCATCGCTTGCAAGCCCTTGATGTGCTGGTCGACCGGGCGCGAACCGATGGCGCAACCGCCCGGCAGCGATACCTTGGCTTCGCCGAAACGAGACAACAAGGGACCCAGCACCAGAATCGAGGCGCGCATGGTCTTGACCAGCTCGTACGGCGCTTCCAGCTTGGTGATGTCGCCGCCGTTGAGGGTGACGCTGTGATCGTTCTGCTCCGCGCGCAAACCCATCTGGCGCATCAGCTTGAGGATCGTGGTCACGTCCTGCAGGTTCGGCACGTTCGACAGATTGAGCGTATCGGCGGTCAGCAGACCGGCGCACAGGATAGGCAACGCGGCGTTCTTGGCGCCGGAAATGACGACGTCGCCGGAGAGGCGATTGCCGCCGCGGATTAAAAGCTTGTCCATGAAAAAGCTAGGCCTTATTTCTGAAATTCTTCGGGAGTGAGGGTCTTCATCGACAGAGCGTGAATTTCCTCGCGCATGCGGTCGCCGAGCGCCGCGTAAACCAGTTGATGACGCTGGATCAGGCGTTTGCCGGCAAAGGCGTCGGACACGATCACGGCGGTGAAGTGCTGGCCGTCGCCTTCAACTTCAAGGTGCGAACAGGCCAGGCCGGCAGCGATGTAATTCTTAACAAGTTCAGGTGTGGGTAGCATGGTGCGGCTCTTCACTAGGTAATCAATATGCAAACGGCCTTGGCCGTCAGTGTGCGCCGGTGCGCAATTTGTAGCCGCTCTTCAACATGCGTACCGCCAGGGTCGCCAGCACGACGAAGAAAACGGCGACGATGCTGAGGCTGATCATGGGGTCGATATCGGACTGTCCGAAGAAGCCGTAGCGGAAGCCATCGATCATATAAAAAAACGGGTTGAAATGCGAGACCGTTTGCCAGAATGGCGGCAGCGAATGGATCGAATAAAACACGCCGGCCAGAAAGGTCAGCGGCACGATCAGGAAATTCTGGAACGCCGCCAGCTGGTCGAACTTTTCGGCCCAGATGCCGGCCACCAGCCCCATGGTGCCGAGAATGGCCGCGCCCAGCAAGGCGAAGATCACGATCCACCACGGCGCTACGAAACTCAGGTGACCGAACCAGGCCGTCACCACGAACACGCCGGCGCCGACGATCAGGCCGCGCACGACCGCCGCCAGCACGTAGCCGCCGAACATTTCCCAGTGCGACAGCGGGGTCAGCAGCACGAACACCAGGTTGCCGGTGATCTTGGACTGGATCAGCGACGACGAGCTGTTGGCGAAGGCGTTTTGCAGCACGCTCATCATCACCAAGCCGGGCACCAGGAAGCCGGTGTATTGCACGCCCGGATAGACCTGCACGCGATCCTGCAGCACATGGCCGAAAATCAGCAGATACAGCATGGCCGTCATGATCGGCGCGGTCACGGTCTGGGTTGCGACTTTCCAGAAACGCAACACTTCTTTGTAAAACAGGGTTTGAAAACCGGTCATTTGGCACCTTCCATGATCTGGATGAAGACGTCTTCCAGATCGGCCTGTTGCAGCTGCATGTCGTCGATGACGGCGCCGCCCTGACGCAACGCCGACAGAATCGGCTCGACGTCGTTGTAGTCGTTCACGCGCAACGTGTATTTCAAGCCCGACAACAATTCTTCGGGATGCGTCGCCAGCGCGCGCAAGCTGTCGGGCAAGCCGCCCGACTTCAGGCGCAACACCAGTTGCGAACCGGAAATACGCTTGATCAGCGCATCGGTTGAATCGAGCGCCACGACCTTGCCCAGCTTCAGCATGGCGATGCGGTTGCACAGCGCCTGCGCTTCTTCCAGATAGTGCGTGGTCAGGACGATAGTGTGGCCTTCGCGATTGAGACGGCCGATGAACTTCCACAAGGTCTGGCGCAATTCGACGTCGACGCCTGCGGTCGGCTCGTCGAGCACGATCACGGGCGGCTTGTGCACCAGCGCCTGGGCCACCAGCACGCGACGCTTCATGCCGCCGGACAAGGCGCGCATGTTGGTGTCGGCCTTGTTGGTCAGGTCGAGGTTGTCCATTACCTCATCGATCCACTTGTCGTTGTTCTTCAGGCCGAAATAGCCGGACTGCATGCGCAAGGTCTCGCGCACGGTGAAGAACGGATCGAACACCAGTTCCTGCGGCACCACGCCGAGCTTGGTGCGCGCGGCGCGATAGTCGCTGACGACGTCATGCCCGTGGATGGTGACCGAACCCGAATCGGCGCGATTCAAACCCGCGATGATGGAAATCAGCGTGGTTTTGCCGGCCCCGTTGGGGCCGAGCAGGCCGAAAAACTCGCCCTCTTCTATCGAGAGCGAAACACCGCCCAGCGCTTGCAGCGACTGGTAGCGTTTTTCGACATTGTTAATCTGTAGAGCAGCCATTTTTTTGGTGCGCTTTTAGGACACGGTGAGAAAACAAAACATGCCGCAAGCCTTTTGCATCAAGGCAATACTCGGTGCGGCGAAACGTTGGATTATAGGGGATTTCCGATCTTGCAGCCGGAACGGCAAAGCAAAGAGGGGCGCTGAAGGGGAACGCTTACTACCGGCCTGATGGCCCGATGACAACGGGAAGGAGATCAGTGATGTCGGTCTGAAGCCGAGGTCGGCGCACCCAGCAGGGAAGCAGCGCCGTACAAGTCGACCAGGCTTTGCAGATTGGCCGGCAGGACGCCGAACTGCAAAGCCAGGCCTTTTTGTTTTGCCGCGCGTTGCCAGGCCAACAATGTCGCCACGGCGGACGAATCGACCGTCGCCACGTCGCTCAGGTCGATTGCCGACTGACCGCCTGCAATGGCTTGCAAGCCTGCCGCCAGCGTGGCAGTGGCATTGTCGACGGTCAGCGTGGCGCCTGGTTTGAACATGGCAAGGTTTCCTGTGGGTTTACCGTAGTGCGACGATTACTTCTTGGCGGAAGAACGGGCAGCCAGCTGCTTGTTCTTGTCCGACAGGCTCTTGATCAGGCCGTCGATGCCGCCCTTGGTGATTTCGCTCTGGAACGTGCCCTTGTAGGCTTCCACCAGCCATGCGCCCATGACGTTGACGTCATACAGCTTCCAGCCGGTCGCCAGTTTTTCCAGGCGATAGCTCAGCTGGATCGGTTCGCCGCGCGACTGGATCACTTGCGAGCGGACTTCGACTTCGGTGTCTGCAGGATCTGCGCGCAGCGGCTTGTATTCGATCTTCTGGTCACGCACTTGCGACAACGCGCCGGAGTAGGTGTAAATCAGCAGGCTGCGGAATTCGGTCATCAGCTGTTTTTGCTGTTCCGGCGTCGCCTGGCGCCAGTAGCGGCCGGCTGCCAGCGCAGTCATGCGCTCGGAGTCGACGTAGGGCAGGATTTTTTCTTCAACCAGCGCGACAATGCGACCGATGTTGCCGGCCTGGATGTCCTTGTCGCTCTTGGCGGTGTTCAGCACGTCTTCGCTGATGCGCTTGACCAGGGCGTCCGGCGCTTCTTGCGCGGAAGCGGCAGAAGCGAATGTCAGTGCGGAAACCGACAGGGCGATTGCCAATAATTTAGAGAGCATGTTCATAGTCTATAGATCCATTGATTAACTGCTTGCGCCGACCACGGCGGCCACTTTGCCACAATTGGAGCCCGCATGGCGTTGCCGGTTCCAAACGGATACGGGAAACAGCAGTTGGTGGCATTCCCCGTTTTTTCAAGTGACGCCGGGCGCATTTGCAGCGCCCGGCTTGAGCCAGCAGTATTGCTGACAGTGCACTGTTACGGCTTGACGACTTCTTCCTTGGTCGACTTGCCATCGTCCTTGTTGCCGTCGATCTGCGACTGGCGGCTTTGCAGATACGTATCGCGAACGAAATCGTACTTGTCCAGAGCGGCGTCTTCCAGCAGGTTGGACGCATCCAGCAACTGCGCGCGCTTGTCGATCACGCGCACCACGGAACCGACGTTACGCCAGCGCACCGGCTTCTTGTAGCTCCACAGATCGCCGTAGAAGTCGGCAGGCAAAGCAGCGGTGTCGCGCACGGTCGACGGGCCCAGCAACGGCAGCACGACATAAGGACCGGAGCCTACGCCCCACTTGCCCAGCGTCTGGCCGAAATCGGATTTCTGCTTCGGCAGGCGCGCTTCGGTACTGACGTCCAGCACGCCGCCGAGGCCGAAAGTGGTATTGACGGCGACGCGCATGAAGCTGGTCACGCCGGTTTCGACACGACCTTGCAGAATCTGGTTCACGGCCGACCACAGGTCGCCGATGTTGCCGAAGAAGTTGCCGATGCCGGTCTGCACGAACTCGGGCAGGACGAATTGATAAGCCTGTGCGGCCGGCTTCAACGCCACCTTGTCGACCGTATCGTTGAAACTGAACATCGCGCGGTTGAAACCTTCGAGCGGATCGTTCGGGTTGTTAGACGTTGCGCAACCACTGAGCGCGGCGACCATGGCCAGCGTACTGATGCGAGCTGCGGTTTTCATTTTGAATTATCCTTTCCCTCTGCTGCCTTGCTATATAAGAACTGGCTGATCAGGTTCTCCAGCACGATCGCCGATTGCGTCAGCTTGATCGTGTCGCCCGCCGCCAGATTTTTTACATCACCCCCCGGTTCGATACCGATGTATTGCTCCCCAAGCAGACCCGAAGTCAGGATCTTGGCGGAACTATCTTTTGGAAACTGATAACGCTCGTCCATGTTGAGCGTCACCAATGCCTGAAATGTCTTGTCGTCGAACCTGATCGAATCGACCCGGCCGACCACCACGCCGGCGCTCTTGACCGCCGCGCGCGCCTTGAGGCCGCCGATGTTGTCAAACTTGGTCGTGATCGCGTACGTCTTCTGGCTAAACGAGAACGAGTTCATGTTGCCGGCCTTCAGCGCCAGGAAAATCAAAGCTGCTGCGCCCAGCAAGACAAACAAACCCACCCACACGTCCAATGTTTTACGTTGCATACCTTGCCATCCTAAAAATCAATCCGAAGTCTGCGATGCGAAATGCATGATCGTGACCCGCTTTGTTGCAGACTTGCCTTTTCACCTGCCGACCGTCTTGCTCAGCTGAACATCAGCGCCGTCAGCAAGAAGTCCAGTCCCAGCACCATCAGCGAAGCGATCACCACGGTGCGGGTCGTCGCCCGCGCGACGCCTTCGGGCGTCGGCTTGGCTTCATATCCTTGGTACAGGGCAACAAAGGTTACCGCAATACCGAAAACCACGCTCTTGAGCACGCCGTTGGCAATGTCGTTCCAGACATCCACGCCGCCCTGCATCTGCGACCAGAACGCGCCTTCGTCCACGCCGATCATGAGCACACCCACAATATAACCACCGATCACACCGACAGCACTAAAAATTGCCGCCAGCACGGGCATGGCAACAACACCCGCCCAGAAACGCGGCGCAATCACGCGCTGCAAAGGATCGACCGCCATCATTTCCATCGCGGAGAGTTGCTCGCCGGCTTTCATCAGGCCGATTTCCGCCGTCAGCGAGGTGCCGGCGCGACCGGCGAACAGCAAGGCCGTCACCACCGGACCGAGCTCGCGCGTCAGCGACAAGGCCACCAGCAAGCCCAGCGCCTGTTCGGAGCCGTATTTATTGAGTGTGTAATAGCCCTGCAAACCCAGCACGAAACCAACGAACAAGCCCGAGACTGCAATGATCACCAGCGAGTAGTTGCCGATGAAGTGGATCTGGTCCGTGATCAGACGCGGACGGCGCCACAGGCCGCCGGACGAACGCACCACGGTCCAGAACATGCGCGCGGCGAAGCCGAGACCCAGCACGAACTCGCGCACGGTACGACCGATTGCAGCGAAGAAACCTGAAATCATTGCTGCCCTCCCAGGCCGACGTCCTCTGCCAGCGAGCGGCCCGGATAGTGGAACGGCACCGGACCGTCGGCCTCGGCGTGCACGAATTGCTTGACGTAAGGATCCTGCGAGGCGCGCATCTCGTCCGGCGTGCCTTGCGCGACGATCCTGCCTTCCGAGAGGAAGTAGACGTAATCGGCGATGGCGAACGATTCATTGACGTCATGCGACACCAGGATCGACGTCGATCCCAGCGCGTCGTTGAGCTTGCGGATCAGGTTGGCGGTCACGCCCATGGAAATCGGATCGAGACCGGCGAACGGCTCGTCGTACATGATCAGCGCCGGATCCAACGCAATTGCACGCGCCAGCGCCACGCGGCGCGCCATGCCGCCGGAAATCTCGGCCGGTTTCAGGGCCGCGGCATTGCGCAGGCCGACGGCGTTGAGCTTGAGCAACACCAGGTCGCGAATCAGTTCTTCCGGCAGATTGGTATGTTCGTGCAGCGGGAAAGCGACGTTGTCGAACACCGTCATGTCGGTAAACAGCGCGCCGTTCTGGAACAGCATGCCCATCTTGCGGCGCAACAGATAGAGTCCGGAGGTATCCAGCGTCGGCACGTTCTGGCCGTCCACGGCCAGGCTGCCGGATTGCGGCCGCAACTGGCCGCCGATCAGGCGCAGGATCGTGGTTTTGCCGGAACCGGAACCGCCCATGACGGCGATCACTTTTCCACGCGGGAAGTCCATGCGGAGGCCCGACAGGATCGGGCGGTCCCCATAACCAAAGTGTAAGTCTCGGATTTCTACGATGTTAGGCAAGACGAGTACCAAGAATTCTCCAAAGGCGACATTGTAGAGCAAAAAGAACAATTGCTTTTGACCAGGCCATAGCGAGTGTAAATACAAACCAACGCCAGACCCGCCTTTTAACATACAGAAACAAATTGGAAACACTTCAGCGCACCATTCCTGGTGCGTTGCGGCATTCTTGCCGTGTTTTTGCAAATTGCCCGACGATCCTCCCGGCTTTGCCGAAGCCTGCGTCCGCAAGCGGCCAAACCGCGCCTAAAGCTATAGTTAGGCGGCCCGACTTGCTACAATACCGCTTTTGATCAAGAAAGAATTTTGTCATGAGCCTCAAATGCGGCATCGTGGGCCTGCCCAACGTCGGTAAATCGACCCTGTTCAATGCCCTGACCAAGGCGGGCATCCCCGCCGAGAACTATCCGTTCTGCACCATCGAACCGAACGTCGGCATGGTCGAAGTGCCCGATCCGCGCTTGCAGGCGCTGGCAGACATCGTCAAACCGGAACGCATCCTTTCGGCAACAGTGGAATTCGTCGACATCGCCGGCCTGGTCGCCGGCGCATCCAAGGGCGAAGGCCTGGGCAACCAGTTCCTGTCGCACATCCGCGAAACCGACGCCATCGTCAACGTGGTGCGCTGCTTTGAAGATCCGAACGTGATCCACGTCTCCGGCAAGGTCAGCCCGCTCGACGACATCGCCGTGATCCAGACCGAACTGGCGCTGGCCGACATGGGCACCGTCGAAAAAGCCATCCACCGCGAACAGAAAAAAGCCCGCTCGGGCGACAAGGACGCCGCCAAGCTGGTGGCCCTGCTGGAACGCATCATGCCGGCGCTGGACGATGCCAAGCCGGTGCGCGCACTGGGTCTGGACGCTGAAGAAATGGCGCTGATCAAGCCGCTGTGCCTGATCACGGCCAAACCGGCCATGTATGTCGCCAACGTCTCCGACACCGGTTTCACCGGCAACCCGCTGCTGGACCAATTGACCGCCTACGCCAAGGAACAGGGCGCGCCGATCGTCGCCATCTGCGCCGCCATCGAATCGGAAATCGCCGACCTGGACGACGCCGACAAGGCCGAATTCCTGGCCGACATGGGCATGGAAGAACCGGGCCTGGATCGCCTGATCCGCGCCGGCTTCAAGCTGCTCGGCCTGCAAACCTACTTCACCGCCGGCGTCAAGGAAGTGCGCGCCTGGACGGTGCCGGTCGGCGCCACCGGCCCGCAAGCCGCCGGCGTGATCCACACCGACTTCGAACGCGGCTTCATCCGCGCGCAGACCATCGCTTACGAAGACTACATCGCCTACAAGGGCGAAGCAGGCGCCAAGGAAGCCGGCAAGATGCGCGCCGAAGGCAAGGAATACATCGTCAAGGACGGCGATGTGATGAACTTCCTGTTCAACGTCTAAGCAGTTCGTCTGACCTACCGGCACATTCCATGAGCAGCAAGAAGCAAACCAAACCTGCGGCGGCCGGCGCTGCCGCAGGCGCCGGTACAGCGACGGCCATTCCCGATATCCGCCCCGGTCAATCGATCGAGCTGCTCAAGGAACTGCACATCCTGACGCGCGACGGCAAGCTGAACCAGGACAGCCGTCGCAAGCTCAAGCAGGTCTACCACCTGTACCAGTTCATCGAGCCGCTGCTGCAGGAAATCCGCGGCCGGCATCCCGATGTCAGCGTGGTCGATCACGGCGCCGGCAAGTCCTATCTCGGCTTCATCCTGTACGACCTGTTTTTCAAATCGCTGGAGGGTGCCTCGCGCATCTACGGCATCGAAACCCGCGAAGAACTGGTGCAGAAATCGAGCGAGCTGGCACGACGCCTCGGCTTCCCCGGCATGTCCTTCCTCAACCTGTCGGTGGCCGATTCGATCGAATCGCCCGCCCTGCCCGCGCAGATCGACATGGTCACGGCGCTGCATGCCTGCGACACCGCGACCGACGACGCTATCCATTTCGCGCTGAAAAAACAGGCGCAATTCATGGTGCTGGTGCCCTGCTGCCAGGCCGAAGTCGCTTCGGTTCTCAACCGCAACAAGGGCCAGTCGCTGGGCCGCACGTCGCTGACCGAACTCTGGCGCCATCCGCTGCACACGCGCGAATTCGGCAGCCAGGTCACCAATGTGCTGCGTTGCCTGCAACTGGAAGCGCACGGCTACCAGGTCAGCGTCACCGAATTGGTCGGCTGGGAACACTCGATGAAGAACGAACTGATCATCGCCCGCTACAAGGACCTGCCGCGCAAACGACCGACCGAGCGCCTGCAGGAAGTCTTGCAATCGCTGGGGCTGGAAGAAATGGGCGAACGATTTTTTACCGGTCTATCGCCATCCGCAGCGCGGTAATGGTAAGCTTGTGCGCCCTCGTGATGCCGATTGAATATGGCGCCGCGGGCAACAGGGAACGTGGGCGGCATGCACCACGTTAGGGAAAAAGAGCGGCTGCAAGACCGGATCAACGATGAAAAGCGCTGTCGACACTCAAGCATTGATCGAAGAGAATCAGCAGTTGCATGCTGAGATGCAGGATCTCCTGGAGCAAGCACGCATCAACCAGCAGATCATGCAGCGCCATCAGGCTTTCGACCTGCGCCTGATCGGCTCCGGCGAATTCCGCGACCTGATTGAAACGGTATCCTTGCTGATGCCGAACACGTTCAATCTGGAAATCGTCACCCTCACCCTGATCGACCACGATTTCGACATCCGCCGCATCCTGCAGGACCTGCAGATCGGTCTCGATGAATATCCCAATTTGCTGTTCCATGTCGAAGGCGGCACGTCGCTGCCTCAGGACAAACCGACGCTGGGCCCGTACCAGCCGACGCTGCACACTCCCCTGTTTCCCAGCTACCAGCCGGCCAGCGTGGCGGTGCTGCCGCTCATGCGCCATCAGAAGCCGATCGGCTACCTGGCGCTGGGCAGCGCCCACGAAGGACGCTTTACCGGCAACCTGGCGACCGACTTCATCGAACGCCTGGCCTCGGTGGTCGCCATTTGCCTCGAAAACGTCATCAACAACGAGCGCCTGAAACACATCGGCCTGACCGACCCGCTCACCGGCGTCAACAACCGTCGCTACATCGAACAACGCATGCAGGAAGAAATCGGCCGCGCCCAGCGCGAGCGTTCCGCGTTGTCCTGCCTGTTCATCGACATTGATCACTTCAAGCGCGTCAACGACAAGTTCGGTCATCAAAGCGGCGACGACGTGTTGCGCGAAGTGGCCACACGAATCAAAAAAGAATTGCGTCTGAGCGACTCGCTCGGCCGTTACGGCGGCGAAGAATTCATCGTGCTGCTCACGCAGGCGACCGTGCAAGACGCTGCCCGCATTGCCGAGCGCATCCGTGCCAGCGTGGCCCAGCAAGCTATCCTGATCGCCGGCGCCGACGAAGCGCTGAAAGTCACCGTCTCCATCGGCGCCGCCGCGCAAACGCCGCCGGACCGCAGCATTCCGGCCGACATGGCGCGCCAGAAGCTGGTCGCCCGCGCCGATGAAGCCTTGTACCGCGCCAAGGAAAGCGGCCGCAACCGCGTCGTGCTGGCGGACTAAGGGCCACTGACAAAACGTCGATGGCAAGGCGCGCCGGCGCAGACAGTACGAATGTACCTTAGAGCTCTACATCAGTGCCCTGACGGCAGCACCCGCTTGTCGCGAATCAGCCATGGCGTCGCGATGATCAAGGCGCCGCCGATAAAATCCTGCACGCGCAATTCCGCCGCCCCCATCCACCATGCCGATGCAGCGGCGACGATGATTTCCACCAGCATCACAACCGCCGTGATATTGACCGGCAGACGCGCCACGCCGTATTGCAGGCACAGGTTGGAAATCATGAACAGCACCGACCACAAGGCCAGCGTCGGCACCGACGGCGCGCCGATGGAAGCCGGCCACGCAATCACACCGGTCACCGCGAGCGCAGCGCCCAACGCCAGCGACAGCACTGCTCCGCCGCCCAGCATCGCAATCGAGCGCGCACCATCGGCCACGCCGTGCAAACGGCGCAACATCACATTGCTGAAGGCAAAGCTCAAACCACCGAGCAAGGCCACCCAGTCGGCCAGGTCATGCGGCAGCGGCACGCCGATGGACGGCTGATACAACACGATCAGCGCGCCAAGCAACCCCAGTGCAATACGCAGCACCGCAGGCCGGGTGATCGGTTCGTGCAGCACCAGGCGCGCCAGGATCACGGCCCAGATCGGCATCAGATAAAACAGCAGGACCACGCGCACCACATCGCCGAAGGCCACGGCGCCGTTGAACGCAATGTTGTTGACGCCGGATGCCACCGCGACGTACAGCAGCTCGGGATGCTTGCGCAGTGCGGGAATGGATTTACGCTTGAGCAGCAACAGCCAGATCGTGCAGAACGAAAAAATGATCGCGGTCGCCCATATCGGATGGATGCCCTGCTGCTGCAAGGATTTGAAGGCTATCCAGGACAAGCCCCAGATGGTCGTATTGACGAGCAAAGCACCGACGGCCCGTGGCGAAATAGGTTGCATGTAGTCCTGCAGAAAAGAAAACGCGACCGTCATTGTAATCGGGTCGCGCCGTTCTCGATTTACTCTGCAGAAATACGCTATATCACGTAGAACCCATGCGTGCCGTCGCGTCCGAGCTGCTCGACCAGGCCGAATTCCCAATCGAGGTAAGCCTGCATGGCCGAAGCCGGATTGTCGGTACCTTCGTATGGACGGCGGTAGCGGTCGATGCGCGGCGACGCCAGCGCGGTTGCGCCGGTCTCGATCGGCAAGCCGGCGGCCTTCCAGCCATTGTCGCCCCCCTCCAGCAAGAACACCGGTTTGTCGGTCAACGCAGCCAGATCGCCGATCACGTACGCCGCCAGCAAGCTGCTGCCGCAAGTGACGACATAGCGCTCGGCCGGCGGCACGGCTTTCAATGCCTCGGGTAATTGCGAGCGCAGCGCGAACCAGGCGCCGGGAATGTGTTGCTTGACGTAGTTGGCGCTGGTGGCGAAGTCGAGTACGACGGTGCCGTCCTTGCGCTCCAGCCAGGCGGCCAGGGTTTGCGGCGAGATTTTTTCCGACTGCGGCGCGGGCGGCAGCTCACGCTTGGCCGGGCCCTGTTCGGACAATTGCTGCGCCGTCACGCCGTCGAGCACATAGACTTCCCACGCCATTTGCGCCAGCCACGATGCCGTCATGTTGGCGCGCACGCCATCGTCGTCGACCAGTACGATACGGGCGCCGCGCACGGTGGCATTGGATTCGGTCTCCTGCACCAGTTGCCCGCCGGGCGCACTGAGGAAGCCCGGCAAGTGGCCGGCTTCATATTCCTGCGGCGTGCGCACGTCGAACTGATAGGTCGTGCGCGTGGCATCGGCTCGGAAGGCCTGCAAACCCTGCCGATCGAGTCGTTTGACGCCGGCGCGATCCGCCACCGCACGCGCATCGCCGGCCGCCTGTACGCGCGTCTCCGTGGCGACGCCGACCGGAAACTGGCGGCTGTTGCCGTGCTCCAGCTGTTGCCCCGCCAGCGTCCAGCCGATGGTGCCGTTGCGCAGCGCATGCACCTGATTCGGAATGCCGGCGTTGACCAACGATTGCGTGCCGATGATGCTGCGCGTGCGGCCGGCGCAATTGACGATGACGCGGGTACGGGGATCCGGCGCCATTTCGCGTACGCGCAGCACCAGCTCGGCGCCCGGCACGCTGACCGAGGTCGGGATGTTCATGTTCTGGTATTCGTCGAAACGGCGCGCATCCAGCACGACCACGTCTTCTTTGGCGTCGAGCAGAGCCTTGACTTCTTCTGCGGACAAGGACGGCGTGTGGCGCTTGCTTTCCACCAGTTCGCCGAAGGATTTGCTCGGTACGTTGACGTCCTGGAACAGCTCGCCGCCTGCGGCCTTCCAGCCGCTGACGCCGCCGGCCAGGATGCTGACGTTGCGGTAGCCGAGCGCGATGAAACGGACAGCGGATTGTTCCGCCAAACCTTCGCCGTCATCGAGTACGACGATGGCGGTGTCGCGGCGCGGAATGCGCGCATAGGCCAGCAGCTCCAGATGCGAGAACGGCAGGTTGGCGGCGAACAGCGGATGCGCTTCGGCGTGCGGCGCCTCTTCGCGCACGTCGAGCAGCGCGATCTCGCGGCGCGCCAGAAGATCGTCACGGACTTGCTGGAAGCTGCGGGTAGGAATGCTCATCTTGTTGTCGTCTCCTGGGACAGGTCCCAAATATTAGGTAAGGTAGTGTTGGAATAACCCGAAATGAATGCCTTGCGCGTGCCGTCCGGCTGATACACGGAACGATGCACTGCGCCGATGTTGGCACCATACACGTGGATGCTGATCGATACCCTGTCGTCGTAGGCATTGCGCACGCGATGGATGTCGTCCAATCCGTCCACATTGGGCGAGACTGCTTCCACCATGCCGGGCGTCAATTGTATCGGTTCTCCGAAAGGCTGGAGCGCGCCGGCATTTTCGTCTTGCCTTCGATAGGATTGCGAGTATTCCGAACCGCGCAGCATGCCGATCAATCCCCAGACCGTATGGTCGTGCACCGGCGTTTGCTGCCCCGGCCCCCAGACAAAACTCACCACGGAAAATCGCTGTGCCGAGTCGACATGAAGCAGGTATTGGCGATAACGATCCGGATCGGGCTGGGCGCATGCTTCCGGCAACCAGTCGTCGACGGCGACCAATTCGCGCAAGAGCGATGATCCCTCGCGGATGATGCCGGCTTCGCCGGATTCACGCTCCAGCAAGGCGGCAAATGAAGTGACGAAATGGCGCAGGCGCTGATGATTGGGCATGGCGGTTTTCCAGACAAAAGAGGATTGAAGCGCGGCAGAGCGGCGCAACGACAGACGAAGGAAATGGCTAAAGAACAGACAAGCGACGATGATACCGCGCCAGAACGGCACAACAGAAATACTGACTACCGATAAGCAAGCAGGATTTTCTTATGGCGCCACGAGGATGTGGCGGATGCGGCAAGGATGCCGGGGGGATGTACGTGGAGAGCCCTTCAGCCTTTGGCCGCAACCTGCAAAGTTTCGTACTTGACCATCAGTTGTTCTTTGGATTCGCGCCAGGCCGGATCGAAGGGGATGCAGGCGACCGGGCAGACTTGCTGGCATTGCGGCTCGTCGAAATGGCCGACGCATTCGGTGCATTTGTTGGGGTCGATTTCATAGATCTGCGGCCCCATGTAGATCGCTTCGTTCGGGCACTCAGGCTCGCAGACGTCGCAGTTAATGCAATCATCGGTGATCATCAGTGCCATAAATACTCCGCTCTCTTCTCATACAACCTGCCTTGCCCGCAGAGGATGCGGACAAGGCAATTACAAATCAGCTACAGATCCATCTTCGCCATCTTTTCCTTCAGCCATTTTTCGACCGAGGGGAATACAAACTTCGACACGTCGCCGCCCAGCAGGGCGATTTCGCGCACGATGGTGCCCGATATGAATTGATATTGGTCCGACGGCGTCAGAAACAAGGTTTCCACGTCGGGCAACAGATAACGATTCATGCCGGCCATCTGGAATTCATATTCGAAGTCCGATACCGCGCGCAGGCCGCGTACGATGACGCGGGCGTTGTTTTGCCGCACGAAATCCTTGAGCAGCCCGGAAAAACTTTCCACCTGGACATTTGGATAATGTCCCAGTACTTCATTCGCTATCGACAGGCGCTCCTCGAGGGAGAAAAACGGCTTCTTGTTTTTGCTGTCCGCTACGCCCACGACCAACTTGTCAAACAATCCCGATGCGCGTCTTACCAGATCTTCATGGCCACGTGTCAACGGATCGAATGTTCCCGGATAAACAGCTGTCACCATCAGGGTCTCTCCTCACCAGCTAAGCAATCAGAACGCGCATTATGCCTGAATTAGCTAATGTTTTTGCGCCGCAATAAGTGATAAAACACCACGCCAGCCTTATCGGCCCGCACAACTTCCCAGGGCGCCATCCAGTCCGGGAGCGCATCGCCCTCCAGCGAATGTTCCGACTCCACGTACATCAGACCGCGGTTCGCCAGAAGCTGCTCGCATATCGGCATGATTTTCGCCAACCAGTTTTGATGATACGGCGGATCGGCAAAAATAAGCTGAAATCCGTTTGCAGTTGTGGCACGCGTGCTCAGCCCCTGCAATAGCGCCAGCGCATCGCCGCGCTGGATCTCGACTTGCGCCGCCTGCAGTTTTTCCTTGTTGGCTTCAAGCTGGCGCACGGCCGGGGTGTGATTCTCGACCATGACGACGCGCTGCGCGCCACGGCTGGCGGCCTCGAAGCCGAGCGCGCCGGAACCGGCGAACAGATCGAGGCAGCTCATCTGCTCCCAGTCGCCGTCGATCAGATGCGTCAGCCAGTTGAAGACGGTTTCGCGCACGCGGTCCGGCGTCGGCCGCAGGCCTTCGGCATCCAGCACCGGCAGCGGCGTGCGCTTCCACTGGCCGCCGATGATGCGGACCTGGTGCGCGCTGCGGCCATGCGCCGCGATGCCATGTTTTCTTACGGTCTTGCTCATATTTTATTCAGCCTCGCCCACCACGACAGTCGTCAATTGATCGGGCGCAATTTTACGCTTGAAGGCATCGCGAATCTGTACGGTCGTGACTTTGCCGATATTGGCCGTCCAGGTGTCGAGATAATCCAACGGTAAACGGTAATAACCGATCACCGCCAGGTTGTCGAGAATCTTGCGATTGTTGTCGATACGCAAGGCAAAGCCGCCGATCAGGTTGTCCTTGGCCGCTTTCAGCTCGGCCGCCGTCGGGCCATCCCTCAGATAGGCCGCCAGCGTGCTGCGCACCACGCCGAGCGCTTCATTGGTCTGTTCCCGCTTGGTCTGCAAACCGATCTGGAACGGACCTTTTTGCGCCAGCGGCGAGAAATAGCTGTAGACGCTATAGCTCAATGCCCGCTTCTCGCGCACTTCATTGGTCAGACGCGACACAAACCCGCCGCCGCCGAGAATGTAATTGCCGACCGTCAGTGCGAAAAAATCCGGATCGCCGCGCACCAGCGCCGGCATGCCGATCAAAATGTGGGATTGCGATGCCGGATGTGCAATGCGCTGCTCCGCCGCCTTGCCTGCGACCACTTCGGGCAAGGCCGGCAGCGCGGCGCCTTGCGGCAACTGCTGCGTCAGGCGTTGTGCGATCTGATCCGCCTGCCTGCGCGTGACGTCGCCGATCATGGCGATGACGGCGCGGTTGGCGACGTAATGCATGCGATGGAAATTCACCAGATCATCGCGTGTGATGGCGGCGACCGAGGCTTCGCTTTCCTGGCGCGCATACGGGTGTTCGCCATAGAGAGCAGCCCAGAACGCCTTGTTGGCGATGTCCTCGGCCTTGGTTTGCGATTCCTTGACGTCGGCGATGGTGCGCGCCCGGTCGCGGGCGAACAAGTCTGCAGGGAAACTCGGCTGCGCCAGCGTGCGCGCCAGCAAGTCCACTGCGACGTCACGCTCGGTCGCGCTCGATAACATGCGCAAGGTGACGCCGGCGCGATCCAGGCTGGCGCCGCCGCCGCGCTGCGCCGCCACGTCGGCGAAACCATCGAGGATCTGCGCTTCCGACAAGGCCGGCGCATCGCCGGCGACAGAGGCGCCGCGCGTCAGCATGGCATTGGTCAGCGACGCCAGTCCGGATTTTCCAACCGGATCGCGGCGCGTGCCGGCATCGAATTCGACGCTGAGATCGAGCATGGGAATTGCATGGTTTTCGACGAACAGCACGCGCGCGCCATTGGGCAAAGACCACGACTGAATCTGCAGGGCCGCCTGCGCCTGCCCGGCAAAACAAGCGAGCAGCGTCGCACAAACCAACCAATATTTTTTCATCTTGATGCTGACTAAATAATCTTAATGATAAGTAGAGACCACGCTCACTGCGGCGGCATGGCGATGGCCGCAACGGCAGGCGCGGGAATCGGCCGGCCTTCGACCCAGTCGATGATGGGCTGCCATTGCTCGATGTCGCGCTGCACGCGCGAAGGCGCGATATCCCACAGCGTCAGGCCGTGCGCCGCCAGTTGCACGTAGTTCTGCGTGTCGCGCAGATAGCTCAGCACCGGCAGGTTCAGGCCTTCGATGAAGCGGTGCAACTGATCGGCCGAACGCGTGCGCGCGTCGACGCGCATGCCGACGATGCCGACGTCGATTTCGCCTTGCCGCACGGCTTTTTCTTCCGCCAGACGGCGCAGGAAATCCTGTGTCGCAAGGATGTCGAAAATCGACGGCTGCAAAGGCACGATCACCTTGTCCGCCATTTTGAGGACGTCGTTCAGGCGCCATCCATGCAAGCCCGCCGGCGTATCGAGCACCACGTGCGTGGTGCCCTTGGGCGGCTTGGCGATGTAGTCCTCGCTGATGTCCCAGGTGGCGATCTGCGTCGCCGCCGGCGGCCGGATGTTGAGCCAGGCGCGCGCCGATTGCTGGCGGTCGATGTCGCCCAGCAGCGCGCCATGCCCGCGGCTGGCGAAATAGCCGGCAAGGTTGGTGGAAAGAGTACTTTTACCTACGCCGCCTTTGGGGTTCGCAACGACGATCACTGGCATGTTCTTCCTCCATAAGAGTGCAATGCACGGATAGTTTTTGGGACAAACATCATCAAGTCACATCGTCAAGTCAATACTGCGACAAACCCGGTGCTTACCTGAGCGGCCCCGGCGGCGGTCCGAGCTTCTTGCCCGACAGGGGCAGCGGCTCCAGCGTGGCCACGGTCAGCTTGTCGTCGGTGAAATACTTCTGCGCGACGGCCTGCACTTGCTGCGGCGTCACGGCTTTGAGCTTGTCGACGATGCGGTCGATGTTCTTGTGCGACAGGCCGGACATTTCCATCACGCCGATTTCCATGGCCTGGCCGAAGATGGAATCGCGCTTGTAGATTTGCGAGGCGATCAGTTGCGTCTTCACACGCTGCAGTTCCTGCTCCGACACGCCCTCCTTCGCAATGCGCGTGACTTCGGCGCGCAGCAATCCTTCCAGTTGCGCGGTGGTGGTGCCGGCAGTCGGACTGCCTGCGAGCGTGAACAGGGTCGGGCCGCGCGTAATGTCGTCGTAGCCGGCGCCGGCGCTGTTGGCGACCTTGTCGGTGCGCACCAGCTTGTCGTTCAGGCGCGCGTTGTCGTAGCCGTCGAGCACCGCGGACAGCACGTCCAGCGCGTAGGCATCCTGATCCTTTTCTACATCGCGTAGCGTCGGTACCTTGAAAGCCAGGATCACGTACGGATTTTCGGCCGGCGCCTTGACGGTGACGCGGCGCAGGCCATGTTGCTCCGGCTCGTTTTGCGGTTTGCCGCGCACGATGGTTTTGGAGGGAATGGCGCCGAAATGCTTCTGCGCCATCGCGACGACCTTGTCGGCGCTGACATCGCCGCTGATCACCAGCGTGGCGTTGTTGGGCGCGTACCAGCGGCGATACCAGGCTTCGATGTCGGCGATGCTCATGTTTTGCAGGTCGTCCATCCAGCCGACCACCGGGTGATGGTAAGGGTGGGCGACGAAGGCGGCGGCGTTCAGCGCCTCGTTCATCAAGCCTTGCGGCTGGTCATCGGTGCGCCAGCGGCGCTCTTCCATGACCACGCGGATTTCCTTGGCGAATTCGTTCTTGTCGAATTGCAAATTGCGCATGCGGTCGGCTTCCAGCGCCATGACCGCTTCCAGACGGGTGTGCTCGACTTGCTGGAAGTAAGCGGTGTAATCGCGATTGGTGAAGGCGTTCTCGCGGCCGCCGAGCTCGGCGACCAGGCGGCTGAACTCGCCGGTCTTGTGCGTTGTGGTGCCCTTGAACATCATGTGCTCCAACGCATGGGCAATGCCGGTGGTGCCGTTGGTTTCGTCGATGGAGCCGACCTTGTACCAGACCATCTGCACCGCCGTCGGCGCGCGATGGTCTTCCTTGACGATCACTTTCATGCCGTTTTTGAGCACGAACTCCGAGGCGACGGAAGGCGCGGACTGGGCCAGAACGGCAGGGCCCATGGCCGCCAGGCAGCCGAATAACAAACCGGTCGACAGGATTGCGCTGATCTTCAATTTCATTCGCTGTGCTCTGATAGAATGCGGGGGCTAGTCAAGGAGTGCCCGGACGGCAATATTCCGGGCCAATTGTACCTTGTTCATTGCGTTTTCCCGCCGGGAAACCAGGGAAACGCGCCCCCATCCGACACCGCAGCCACATTCGACGAATCAGCCCAGCATCCGATGTTTAGTTTCTTCAAGAAAAAGCCCCAGCCAGAACCCATCGTCGCCAAGGAAGCCGCGCCGGCGCACGTTCCCGCAGTGACCGCAACGCCGACACCGGTATCGGTGCCCGCCGCTGAAGAAATCGTCGAAACCGCCGAAATCGCCATACCGTCGCCCGAAGCCAAGCGTTCGTGGCTGGCCCGCCTCAAGAGCGGCCTGTCCAAGACCTCCAGCAACCTGACCACGCTGTTCATCGGCGCCAAGATCGGCGACGAGCTCTACGAGGAACTGGAATCGGCCCTGCTGGTCTCGGACGCCGGCGTCGAAGCCACCCAGTTCCTGCTCGATTCGCTCAGGAAGAAGGTCAAGGACGAAAAACTGACCGAAGCCGACCAGGTGCGCCAGGCCTTGCGCGCGCTGCTGATCGATATGCTGCGCCCGCTGCAGAAGCCGCTGGTGCTGGGCCGCCATCAACCGCTGGTGATGATGATTGCAGGCGTCAACGGCGCCGGCAAGACCACCACGATCGGCAAGCTGGCCAAGCATTTGCAGGCGCATGACCAGTCCGTGCTGCTGGCCGCCGGCGACACCTTCCGCGCGGCCGCGCGCGAACAGCTGACGATCTGGGGCGAGCGCAACAACATTACCGTAATCGCCCAGGAATCGGGCGATCCTGCGGCCGTCGCCTACGATGCCGTGCATTCGGCCACGGCGCGCGGCACCAATGTCGTCATGGTCGACACCGCCGGCCGCCTGCCGACGCAACTGCACCTGATGGACGAACTGAAAAAGATCAAACGCGTCATCGGCAAGGGCATGGACACCGCGCCGCACGAAGTACTGCTGGTCATCGACGGCAATACCGGCCAAAATGCGCTGGCGCAGGTCAAAGCTTTCGACGACGCGCTGGGCCTGACAGGCTTGGTGGTGACCAAACTGGACGGCACCGCCAAAGGCGGCATCCTGGCGGCGATCGCCAAGACCCGGCCGGTGCCGTTGTACTTCATCGGCGTGGGCGAACAGATCGACGATCTGCAAGCCTTCGACGCCGAAGAGTTCGTGGATGCGTTGCTGAGCTGACAAATAAGCTGAAGTAAGCCAAAAAGAAAAGATCAAACAACCGACGATGATTGAATTCGCCAAGGTCTCCAAACAATACTCGCGCGACGTGTTCGCCTTGCGCGACATCACGCTGTCGGTGCAGAAAGGCGAATTGCTCTTTCTCGCCGGTCCGTCCGGCGCCGGCAAATCCACTTTGCTGAAAATGATCGCCGCCATGGAACGTCCCAGCAGCGGCACGCTCAGCGTCAACGGTCAGAGCATCAACACCATCAAGCCTTCCGGCATGCCGTATCTGCGCCGCAACCTCGGCCTGATCTTCCAGCAGCAGCGCCTGCTGCAGGACCGCAGCATCCTGGCCAACGTCATGCTGCCGCTGATCGTGACCGGCGCCGCCCGTTCGGACGCCGAGAAACGCGCCCGCGCCGCGCTGGACAAGGTCGACCTGCTCGACAAGGCTGCGTCGGGGCCGCAGGAGCTCTCCGGCGGCGAGCAGCAGCGCGTGGCGATTGCCCGCGCCATTGTCAACCGCCCGCAAATCATCCTGGCCGACGAGCCCACCGCCAATCTCGACCGCGACAACGCCAACAAGGTGCTGGCGGCGCTCAAGTCTTTCCACGGCGTCGGCGTGACTTGCCTGATTTCGACCCATGACGAGCAATACCTGACCGGCGCCGACCGCATCGTGTACCTGGATCGCGGCCGCATCGTCGATGGCTGGCACAACGGCGTCAGCCATCCGGTGGAGATTTCGCAATGAACTGGCTGCGCCAACATTTCTTCGCCCTGGCGGATGCCTTCAGCCACCTGCTGCGCTCGCCGGGCAACTTCGTGCTCAACGTGCTGGTGGTGTCGATTGCGCTGGCGCTGCCGTTCGCCGGCCTGACCGTGCTGGAAAACGTGCGGCCGGTGTCGGAACAGCTCGCCGTCGAGCCGGAAATCAGCATCTTCCTGAAGATGGACGTCTCGCGCGACAAGGCCACAGCCCTGAGCACGACCATCAACGGCATCCTGCAAAGCAGCGGCAGCACGGCCAAGGTCGAATTCACGCCACGCGAAAAGGCTTTCGATTCGCTCAAGAGCAAAACCGGCCTCAATGACGTGCTGGCGACGCTGGGCTCGAACCCGTTGCCGGACAGTTATGTCCTGAAACTTTCCGGATTTCAGAATGCGATGGACGCCAGCCGCGTCGACGACATCGCGCAAAAGTTGAAGGCCATGCCCGGCGTCGACACGGTCCAGATCGATTCGGCCTGGGTCAAGCGCCTGGCTGCATTGCTGCGCATCTTGCGGCTGGTGCTGCTGTTTCTGGGCGTTACGCTGGGCGCGGTGGTGGTCGCGGTGGTGTTCAATACGATCCGTTTGCAGGTCATGACGCAGTACGAAGAGATCGAAGTATCGCGTCTGCTGGGTGCGACCAACGCCTTCATCCATCGCCCCTTCTACTACACCGGCGCGCTGCTCGGGCTGTGCGCCGGCGGTCTGGCGCTCGTACTGGTGGTGCTGTCCTTGCAGCCGCTGAACATGGCCATCACCGATTTCGCCCGACTGTATGCGTCGGAATTCCGCCTGGCGCCGCCCAGCATCCAGGCCATCGCCTTCCTGCTCGGGGCCAGCGCCCTGCTCGGCCTGTTGGGCGCCATGCTGTCCGTGAAGCAGCATCTTTCCCGGTTGGCCTGAGCTCTCCAACATTGCGGCCGCCCTTTCGGCATCAATCAAGGCAATAATTCCCCGATGGAAATTATTGCCTTGATTGCATTGTTGCTTTGCAAAATTTGTTACAGCTTTCTGGTTGAAAGAAGCAACTTTGGACCTCAGCTTCCCTCTAATTCCTGCGATGAAAGCCAATTGCATCAAAAACAACCATAGATATTAGCTATTCCTTCCTTCCAGATTCGTTATTAGCACTCCCTTGGAAGGAGTGCTAGAATAGTTGATAGAAATACTCCAGCTTTAAGGCAACTGCTTAATTTATGCATCGCTTCCTCATTTAGGAACCAAGGAGAATCAATGAAATCAGCTACTGCACTCATGCCCGTCGAGACCAATGCGCTTGCGCTCGGCTTCTCCGGCAGCCTGGGCAATATCGACGCCTACATTTCGGCCGTCAACCGCCTGCCTATGCTGACGCAAGCTGAAGAAGTTTCGCTGGCGCGCAGTCTGCGCGACAAGAACGACCTCGCTGCAGCGCAAAAACTGGTGCTGTCGCACTTGCGCCTGGTGGTCTCGATCGCCCGCGGCTACCTGGGCTACGGCCTGCCGCACGCCGACCTGATCCAGGAAGGCAATATCGGCCTGATGAAGGCGGTCAAGCGCTTCGACCCGGATCAGAACGTGCGCCTCGTGTCATACGCGATGCACTGGATCAAGGCCGAGATGCACGAGTACATCCTGAAGAACTGGCGTCTGGTCAAAGTGGCGACCACCAAGGCCCAACGCAAGCTGTTCTTCAATCTGCGCAGCCACAAGGAAGGCCTGGACGCCATGACACCGGCGCAAGTCGACGCGCTGGCCAAGACGCTGGACGTCAAGCGCGAAGAAGTCATTGAAATGGAAACCCGCCTGTCCGGCCGCGACGTCGCACTGGAAGCGCCGACCGACGACGAAGACGACAAATTCGCGCCGATCGCCTACCTGTCCTCGGACAACAGCGAACCGACCCGCGTGATGGAAGCCAAGCAATACGACCGTCTGCAATCGGAAGGCCTGGAAGCTGCGCTGAGCAAGCTCGACGACCGTTCGCGCCGCATCGTGGAAGCACGCTGGCTGGCCAACGACGACGGCAGCGGCGCGACGCTGCACGAACTGGCTGATGAATTCGGCGTGTCCGCCGAGCGTATTCGCCAGATCGAAGCGGTTGCCCTGAAGAAGATGAAGGGCGCGCTGCAGGCGTTTTCCTGATCGGCGACAAGTAACACGCAGCAATGAAAAAGGCGCTCTTTGAGCGCCTTTTCTTTTGCCTTTTTGCTGACGTATTCCGGTCAGGACAGCAGCAATTTCAAATCATGCACGATGGGCTCCGCACCCTGGCCATGCTTGACGAACAGGCGGATATGCCCCTGCGGGTCAAACACATAGCTGCCGGCGGTATGGTCCATCGTATAACTGCCCGGCGTCTTGCCCGGCACCTTCTGATAGAACACCTTGAATTCCTTGGCGACCTTGGCGGTTGCCGCCTCATCGCCATACAAGCCGAGGAAACGCTTGTCGAAAGCCGGTACGTACTGCGACAGGATCTGCGGCGTATCGCGCGCCGGATCGACGGTGACGAACAGCACCTGCACCTTGTCGGCTTGCGGGCCGAGTTCCTTCATCACATTGGCCATCTCGGCCATGGTGGTCGGGCAGACGTCCGGACATTGCGTATAGCCGAAGAACATCACGACCGCCTTGCCCTTGAAATCGGCCAGGGTGCGCGGCTTGCCGTTGTGGTCGGTCAGCGCGAAGTCTTTTGCGTATTCCAGGCCGGTGACGTCGGTGTTGACGAACTTCTCGGTATTGCCCTGGCATGCCGCCAGCATCAACGTGGACAAGGCCAGCAACGCTGCCGGCAACAACGAACGCAAACGCTTCATCAGAAAGTCCTGAACAGGAAATAGTGATCGACCAGCAGCACCGCAAACAACAGGGACAGATAAATGATCGAATAGGTAAATGCCTTGCGCGCGATCAGGTCCGTGTAGTGGCGATAAATCTGCCAGGAGTAATAGAAGAAAATGGCGCCCAGCACGACGGCGCTGGCGAGATAGATCAGACCGCTCATGCCGACCGCGAACGGCAACATGGTGGTGGCGATCAGCGCGATCGTATACAGCAGGATCTGCAGCTGCGTGAACTTCATGCCATGCGTGACCGGCAGCATCGGCAGGCCGGATTTCGCATAGTCGTCGCGACGGTACATGGCCAGCGCCCAGAAATGCGGCGGCGTCCAGATGAAGATGATCAGCACCAGGATCCAGGCCTGCATCGGCACGTCATTGGCGACGGCAGCCCAACCCAATGCCGGCGGCATCGCGCCGGACAGGCCGCCGATGACGATGTTTTGCGGCGTCGACGGCTTGAGAATGATCGTGTAGATGACCGCGTAACCGACGAAAGTCGCCAGCGTCAGCCACATGGTCAGCGGATTGACCAGAGCGTACAGCACCCACATGCCCATGCCGCCGATGACCCCGGAAAACACCAGCGTCTGCACTACGGTAATTTCGCCGCGCGCCATCGGACGGCGTGCGGTGCGGGCCATGCGCGAATCGATTTCGCGCTCCACCAGGCAATTGATGGCGAACGCGGCGCCGGCCAGCAGCCAGATGCCGATCGTGCCGAACACGACCTTGCGCCAGTCCGGCAATTCCGGCGTGGCCAGGAACATGCCGATGACGGCGCAGAACACCGCGAGCTGCGTCACGCGCGGCTTGGTCAGCGCCCAATACTGGGCAATTCGGTTGGTTTGTACGGTCAATGTGGTCATGTCAGATTGTCGGCGCAGTATTTTCCCCGGCATGCGGGACGGAAACACGGGCCGTTTTCCCCTCGGCAAGCGGTGCGTACCTGGCTTTGTAGTTTAGCATGACCAGCAAAAGCAGAAGTAAGGCCGCCCCACCATTGTGCATGACGGCAATCGCCAGTGGCCAGTTCAGGTAAATCGTCGATAAGCCGGTCACTAGCTGCAAGGCCATCACGATCAGCAGCCAGCATCCGGTTTTGCGCAAGCCGGCATCCTTGAGTGCCCTGTGCGCCAACCATGCGACATAGGCGATCACCACGAAAGCGAATGAGCGGTGCACCCAGTGGATCGCGGTCAGGGCCGGAAACGGCAGGTATTCGCCGTCGGCGGTCTTGCCCAGATGGCGCCACAGCGTAAAGCCGTTCTCAAAATCCATCTGCGGAATTACTGCGCCGTGACAAAGCGGAAAGTCGTTGCAGGCCAGCGCCGCGTAATTGGTGCTGACCCAGCCGCCCAGCGCAATCTGCACGATCAGCAGCAACATGCCGATCAGCGCCGGCAACGCCAGTGCCCGGCCCGGCGTCGACACCGGCACATGCTCATTCTGCCGCCCCCCCAGCCAACCCAGCATCGCCAGCAGCGTCAGGCCGAGCAGCAAGTGGATGGTGACGATGATCGGCTGCAGTTTCATGGTCACGGTCCATGCGCCGAACGCACCCTGCAGACACACGAACAAGAACAGCGCGGTCGGAAACCATGGCCGGAACTTGATCTCGATGTGACGCGACTTGATCCAGCGCCGCCATGCAACCACCATCAGGATGATGATCAGCACGCCGACCGCCATCGCCAGATAGCGGTGAATCATTTCAATCCAGGCTTTGGCGACGGTGACGGGACCGGTCGGCATGACTTCTTGCGCGGCGCTGATGTGCTCGTGCGCCAGCAGCGGGTTGGAGTGGCCGTAGCATCCCGGCCAGTCGGGACAGCCGAGACCGGAATCGGTCAGGCGCGTAAAGGCGCCGAACATGATCAGGTCGAAGGTCAGGAACAGCGTGACCCAGACCAGCTTGCGGTATTTGTCGGCGTCGTTGGAAACCCAGGTCAGCGTCAGCGGAATCAGCGCGACCAGCAAACCCATGACGGCAAGTTGAATCAGCATGGCCGTCTTATCCTATCGCCGATGCGCGCAGCAATTTGCCGATGTCTTTTTTCATCTTGTTGGGATCGGCATCCTTGGGGAAGCGCAGCATCAGGTTGCCCAGCGGGTCGATGATGTAGATATGGTCTTCCATGGCCGTGCCTTCGTCGGTCGGCAACCAGGCCTTCAACAGTTTGGCGTCGACGCGCAGCATGTCGGTGCCGTCGTACTCGCGCATGAGCACGGTGTCGAGCGGTTTGGCGTCGGTGATCAGCCAGACGCGTTCGACGCGTTCCATTTCCTTGCCTTGCATCAGGCGCAGCTGGCGCATGGCGAACAGGCGCGTCTTGCAGGCGTCGTCGCACTCGCCGCTCGCCACTTGCAGCATGACCCATTTGCCTTTGTAGTCTTCGAGCCTGGCCGGTTTGCCGTCGAGTTCGGTGCTGCCGAGCGCCGGAATCGGGTATTGGCGCGGATCGATCAGTACGCCGTAATTGGTGCGGCTTTGCGGCTTGATCACGTAGTAGGTGAGGTACGAGGCAATCATCGGCGCAGCGCACACGGCGACGACCAGCAACAACTTCCAGCGGCCGCGTTTGCGTTGCACTTCTGGTTGAATTTGTGGCACCAGCTCTTTACTTTTTTCCACTTCGAAATCCTGTCACAACAAAGAAAATAACGGCCATCAAGGCCAGTGCATACCATTGCACGGCATAGCCCCGATGACGTTCGATGCCCAGCGACGGTGCCGGCCAGTCGCGCACCAATCCGTCTTTCATCTCCCCGCCCTGCTCGATCAGAAAAGGCGCGAGCTTCAAATTGCTGGCGGCGGCGTAAGCCGGAAGATCCAGATTCTGCATGATGGCGCCTGGCTTCGGCGCCTCGGCTGTGCCCAGTTGCAGCAAATGACCGGCGTCGCGACGGATCACGCCCTCGATCTCGACCACGCCCGCCGGCGTCGGCAAAACAGGCACCTTGGTACGATCACCGACGTCGCGCGGCGTCCAGCCGCGTTCGACGAGTACCGAGGTATCCGAATCCGCTATTTTAAACGGGGTCAGCACATAGAAGCCCGGCGCGCCATTGTAAGGACGATTGTCGAGGTAACTGGTCCACGAAAAAATGAATTCGCCCTTCACCCTGACGTGCCGGTATTCGCTCTGTCCTACGTCGAGCTGTTGCGCATTGCCGGCCAACGCCATTGCAGGCGCAGCCTGGCGCTCGGCCATTTTGTCCTGGATGGCCTGCTTCTCGTCGCCGCGCCGCGTCTGCCACTGCCCCAGCGACACGCCGATGGCCGCGACAATCAACGTCGCCACCAGCGGAATCCATCTAATGCGAAATCTGATTGGCATTACAATGTCATTTCACTCAATACGACAAGAGTCTCTACGCAGCCGGCAGCTTTGCCGACTGCCGATGCAGACATTTCCGCTCCCACCATGAAAATCATCGTCGCCATTGCTTTCATCCTGATCATCGGCAGCCTTGCTTCCGCGCTCCTGTTTCTGATGCGCGACAAAGGCAAGAGCAACCGCACGGTGTACGCGCTGACCTTGCGCGTGGGGTTTTCGGTGCTGCTGTTCATCCTGCTGCTGATCGCCTATAAATTCGGCTTGATTCAGCCTACCGGCATTCGCTGACGACAACTTGGACAGAGGGGCAAGCCAAAGATTACACGTCTGCTGAATATTTTCGAGCCATCGCCTGATCGTAAAAAAGCCGCACCGAAGTGCGGCTTTTTATTTGGCGAGGCGTCGGATCTTACAGCCAGTAGACCACCACGTAGAGGCCCAGCCAGACCACGTCCACGAAGTGCCAGTACCAGGCGGCGCCTTCGAAGGCAAAGTGGTGTTCCGGCGTGAAGTGACCGCGCAGCACGCGATACAGCACCACCGACAACATGATCGCGCCCATCGTCACGTGGAAGCCGTGGAAGCCGGTCAGCATGAAGAAGGTCGAACCGTAGACGCCCGAGGTCAACTTGAGGTTCAGCTCGGTGTAGGCATGGTGATATTCATAAGCTTGGAAGCCCATGAAGATCGCGCCCAGCAGGATCGTCGCAAACAGCCAGATCGCGGTCTGTGCACGATGACCGGCGCGCAGCGCGTGGTGGGAAATCGTCAGCGTCACGCCCGATGTCAGCAGCAAGGCCGTATTGATCGTCGGAATCGGGAACGGTCCCATGGTCTGGAACGATTCGATCGTGCCGGCCGGGCCGGTGTTGCCCCAGTGTGCGGCAAAGTCGGGCCAGATCACCTTGTGATCCAGGTCGGCCAGCCACGGCATGGTGATGCTGCGCGCGTAGAACAGGGCGCCGAAGAAGGCGGCGAAGAACATCACTTCCGAGAAAATGAACCAGCCCATGCTCCAGCGGAACGAGGCATCAATGCGCTCGTTGTACTGCCCGGATTCGGACTCGCCGATGGCCTGGCCGAACCACTTGTACAGCACCACCAGCACGGCAAGGATGCCGATGATGTTGAGCGCCATGCCCCAGGAATGACCGTTGACCCAGGCCGACGCGCCGGCCATGGTAAGCAGCATCGACATGCCCGCCAGCACCGGCCATTGCGATGGACCGGGTACGAAATAGTACGGTGCTTTAGCGTGTTGAGAACTCATCTCCATCTCCCAATACAAAATTCGGATCTTTTATAAATGACTGCTTCGGATTGGCACTGCAACATCCCTTGGTTGATTCAGCGTCGCTTCGCCGAGCGCTTATGTTTACTGATTATTACTGAGCCACCACCATCTTTACTATCAGTACCAACACCGTCACAAAAATCGCTGCGCCGATGACGCCGGCAATGATGACGTGCAGCGGGTTCAGCTTCGCGGCGTCGCTTTCGTAATCGCTGCGCTTGCGCACGCCGAAGAAAGACCAGAACACCGCCTTCATCGTCGCCGCAAATGATGCCTTGCGCTGCGTTGCATCTTTCAAGTCGCTCATTTGCCGCTTTCCTTCTTGACCGCAGGAAGCAGATGTCTGCGTCCGGTTTGCTTCAGCTTGCCTTCTTGTTCAGTCCTTCGATTTCGAAGAACGTATAAGACAGCGTAATCGTCTTCACATCCTTGGGCAAAGCCGGATCGATGTAGAACACCACCGGCATCTGCTTGGCCTCATTCGGCCCCAAAGTCTGCTGCGTAAAACAGAAGCACTCCACCTTCTTGAAGAAGGCCGCCGACTGCTGTGGCGCGTAACTCGGTATCGCCTGCGCATCGACGCTGCGCGCCTGCGTGTTGACCACTTCGTACAGCACCTGCGTCATTTCGCCAGGATGCACCTGCATGCTCGCCACCGTCGGGCGGAAGCGCCACGGTCCTTGCGAATTACCGTCGAACTCGATCGTCACGGTGCGGCTTTTGTCGATCTGGCTGTTCGTCGGCGCTTCGACCGTCACATCCTTGGGCGTCAGGAAATTGACGCCGGTTACTTCGCAGATCTTCTTGTACACGGGAATCAACGCGTACCCGAAACCGAACATCAGGACGGCGATGACCAGCAACTTCCCCAGCATCTGCCGATTCAGTTTGCGATCGGTCGTCATTTGAACCAGATGCGGTTGATGAAGATACCCACGAAGAACCCTGCTGCTACCAGCGCCAGCAACAAGCCTGTGCGCAGATTGTTCGGCTTTTTACGATCTGTCATACAGAGTGGGCAGGACCAGCCTGCCGCTCCCTTTATTTAACTGTCGGCGGCGTTTCGAATGTGTGGAAAGGCGCCGGGCTCGGCACTGTCCACTCCAGGCCTTCTGCACCTTCCCATGGCTTGTCTTCCGCTTTCGCGCCGCCCTTGATCGACGGGATCACGACGAAGAACAGGAAATATACCTGCGACAGACCGAAGCCGAAGGCGCCGATGGTCGCCACCATGTTGAAGTCGGTGAATTGCGCCGGGTAGTCGGCATAGCGACGCGGCATGCCGGCCAACCCCAGGAAGTGCATCGGGAAGAAGGTCACGTTGAACCAGATCAGCGAGTTCCAGAAGTGGATCTTGCCGCGGGTTTCGTTGTACATGAAGCCGGTCCACTTCGGACCCCAGTAGTAGAAACCGGCGAACAGCGCGAACAATGAACCGGCCACCAGCACGTAATGGAAATGCGCCACCACGTAATAGGTATCCTGCATCTGGATGTCGATCGGGGTCACGGCCAGGATCAGGCCGGTGAAGCCGCCCATGGTGAACACGAAGATGAAGCCGACCGAGAACAGCATCGGCGTTTCAAACGTCATCGAACCGCGCCACATGGTGGCGATCCAGTTGAAGATCTTCACGCCGGTCGGCACGGCGATCAGCATCGTGGCGTACATGAAGAACAGCTGCGCGGTCACCGGCATGCCGGTGGTGAACATGTGGTGGGCCCAGACGATGAAGGACAGGATCGCGATCGATGCGGTCGCGTACACCATCGAAGCGTAGCCGAACAATTGCTTGCGGGCGAAGGCCGGGATGATCTGCGACACGATGCCGAAGGCCGGCAGAATCATGATGTAGACCTCGGGATGGCCGAAGAACCAGAAGATGTGCTGATACATCACCGGATCGCCGCCGCCTGCTGCATTGAAGAAGGAGGTACCGAAGTGACGGTCGGTCAGCGTCATGGTGATCGCGCCGGCCAGCACGGGCATCACGGCGATCAGCAGGTAGGCGGTGATCAGCCAGGTCCAGCAGAACATCGGCATCTTCATCAGCGTCATGCCGGGAGCGCGCATGTTGAGGATGGTGACGATGATGTTGATCGAACCCATGATCGACGATGCGCCCATGATGTGCATCGCGAAGATACCCATGTCCATGCCCGGGCCCATTTGCGTCGACAGCGGCGCGTACAGGGTCCAGCCGGCGGCAGTCGCACCGCCCGGCACCAGGAAGGAACCGGCCAGCAGCAGCGCCGCAGGCGGCAGCAGCCAGAACGAGAAGTTGTTCATGCGGGCGAACGCCATGTCGGAGGCGCCGATCTGCAGCGGAATCATCCAGTTGGCGAAGCCGACGAAGGCCGGCATGATCGCGCCGAACACCATCACCAGGCCGTGCATCGTGGTCAGCTGGTTGAAGAATTCGGGCCGGAAGAACTGCAGGCCGGGCTGGAACAGTTCGGCGCGGATCAGCAGCGCGAGGACACCGCCCGACAGCAGCATGGTGAACGAGAACCACAGGTACAGCGTGCCGATGTCCTTGTGGTTGGTGGCGAAGACCCAGCGGCGCCAGCCGTGCGGGTGGTCATGGTGTCCGTGATCATCGTGACCATGTGCGCCATGATCATGTGCGTGCGAATGATCGTGGCCGTGATCGACTACTGTTGTGCTCATTTCAGTCTCCCAATTCGATACGTGTGCGCGTACAAGGTAAGCGCTCAGGTTCTCACTCAGTTCAGTTACTTGCGCGCAGCCAGTACGTCAGCCGGTTGAACGATATTTTCTTGTGCTTTATTGGACCAGCTGTTGCGCGTGTAGGTAATCACGGCGGCGATCTCGGTGTCGTTAAGCACCGACTTCCAGGCCGGCATCGCGTTCTTGCCGTTCAACACGGTATTGATCTGCGCGGCCTTCGGGCCGTTCACGACCGGGTCGCCGTCCAGTGCAGGGAATGCGCCGGGCACGCCCTTGCCGTTGGCCTGATGGCAGACCACGCAATTGGAGGTGTAGACTTTTTCGCCGCGCTGCTTGAGTTCGTCGATGGTCCAGACCTTGGTCGGATCATCGGCCTTGGCGGCCATTTCCTTTTTCTTGCCGTCGACCCAGGTCTTGTAGTCGGCTTCGCTGACCACGTTGACGACGATAGGCATGAAGGCATGGTCCTTGCCGCACAGCTCAACGCACTGGCCGCGGTAAGTACCGATCTTCTCGGCCTTGAACCAGGTGTCGCGCACGAAACCGGGGATCGCATCCTGCTTCACGCCGAAGGCCGGAACAGTCCACGAGTGGATCACGTCGTTGGCGGTGGTGACGATGCGGACCTTCTTGTTGACCGGGACAACGACTGGATTGTCGACTTCGATCAGGTAGTTGTCGTTT
Organism: Herbaspirillum sp. CF444; assembly: GCF_000282135.1. Taxonomy (GTDB): domain Bacteria; phylum Pseudomonadota; class Gammaproteobacteria; order Burkholderiales; family Burkholderiaceae_D; genus Herbaspirillum. Next base: position 175,632 of record NZ_AKJW01000058.1, on the reverse strand, counting down.
TTCTTCAGGGAAGCATCGACGATCTGTTCACGCGGCGTGGCCAGGTTGGACAGGAAGGAAATGCCTTCGCCTTCGCCCTTGAGGTAATCGTAACCCCACTTCCACTGCATGCCGGTGACCTTGATGGTCAGGTCGGCGTTGGAAGTGTCTTTCATCGCGACGACGGTCTTGGTGGCGGGCAGCGCCATGCCGATCACGATCAGGAAAGGAACCACGGTCCAGGCGATTTCGACGGTGGTGCTTTCGTGGAAACTGGCCGACTTGTGGCCGAGGGACTTGCGGTGCTTGAGGATGGAGTAAAACATGACGCCGAACACGGCGATGAAAATCACCAGGCAGATGATCAGCATCAGGTGATGCAAATCATAGATCTGTTCGGCGATCTGCGTGACCGGCGGCTGGAAATTGGTCTGCAACACGGCCGGACCGCCCTGACTATCGACGACCTTATCACCCCATGCCCATGACGGCACGGAAGCCGTCAGGAGCGATGCACCAAGTAGCAAAGAATGAAGGCGCTTCGCAATTATCATGATTTCCTCAAAAGCCCAAAATAATTATAAGAATTGTGCCGACTACCTGACGCTACTGCTTGCTGATCTCCCGCTCCAGCTCCAGTGCGAACTCGCGTCTCTTCCATTCCGTCAGGTACCGACCTACATCGACTCGTATTCCAGAGGACTCCAGTCCCACCAATTTGTGGCGAGACCCTGCCGGCTCGATTCGTATCTTGTGCAGATCAAGCCTGAAGCGACTCGTTTTTCCTGCTTGCACGAATTCGACCAGCAAACAATCTTCGACCAGCGCGATATATTCGCGATCAGTCGCATGACGTGCATAAATCAGAAAAGCAAAACCGACTGCGGACAACTCAAGTACAGAAAAAACCAATATGTACCAGGCTCCACGCAAAGTGAAAACAAACGCTACTGTCAGAGAAACCGCGCAGAGGATCGCGAAAACTTGCCCCAGTTGGTGCGGCGCAATCGAACAGTTGCGCTTCAACATCCACTCCCGCTTTACCACGGTACGCCTCTGCAATCACCTTTGAAACCGTAAGGCCGAGCACGTCCGCACAAGCTAAAACCCTCGGAGTATAAGGGGTAACCGTAAATGTTATCAAGCGGAATAAAGTCGCTTTTTCGCTCTTGACACAATGCCTTTTCGGACCTCGGAAAGCACCCGCCTGCGCCAGAAAAATCCGCTCCGGACGACGATGCAACACGATGAAATGTCGGATCGGCGGCGCGCATGGCTAGTTTTTCGGCAAATCGAAGCGAATAATCGACTCTCCGCCGGCCGTGGTCCTGGGTACCGGCCGGAAGGCGTGGCCGTAGATCACTTCAAACGTCAGCGGTATCTTGCCGTCGGCGCCGCGCAGTTGCTCCAGCGCCTTGATCAGCTTGCCGTAAGCGTCGCGTCCGAGCAGGCCGCGCCGCCGGTTTTCGAGCGGATTGCCGCCCCAGGCGCGCACGTCCGCCAGCAGGCGTTGCGGCGTTTCATAGGTGACGGTGATGTTTTCCATGTCCATCACCGGCGTGGAAAAACCGGCATTGACCAGCATGTCGCCGAAATCGTGCATGTCGACGAACGGCAGGCTGTGCGGCGCGACATCCACGTTTTCGAAGGCGGCGCGCACTTCCTTGAAGGTGTCCGGGCCGAAGCAGGAGAACATCAACAGGCCTTCGACGCGCAGGACCCGGCGCCATTCGGCGAACACGCGGTCCGGCTGCGGATGCCACTGCAAGGCCAGGTTGGACCAGACCACGTCCAGCGCATTGACGGCAAACGGCAATTGGGCAAAGTCGGCGCACGCCAGGCTGCCGGCACTGCCGGAGCCGGACGACGGCAGCCATTTGGTCAGCAGGCGGTTGACGGCGGATTGCGCCGCCTGTTGGCGCTCCTGCGCCAGGGCCAGCATGCTGAAGGCGCCGTCCAGGCCGATGATCTGGGCGTCGATGAAACGCTTTTGCAACGCCGCGATGTCGGCGCCCTCGCCGCAACCGGCGTCCAGCACGCGCTTCGGCTCGATCTTGATCAGCGTCAGCTTCTCCTGCATGCGGGCGGAGACTTCGCGGCGCAAGAAATCCGATTCGGCGATGCGGGCCGGCATGGAAAACAGGCGGCGCACCAGAGGCAGATCGATCGGCGCGCTCAATTTGGCGCTGGCGTTGGGCAGAGGCAAAGACATGAAAAATCGGGCGGGCAAGATGAGATAATCGGTGCTGGGCGCTTGTCGGACTTGGGGAATCGAAGCGAAAAAATAGCTGGGCGAGGACAGATTTTGCCGGATTCGAAGTGTCAATAGCGAGCTATTGACCAAGAAGACGGTGAAATATGGACCGTCCAGGTGTTTTTGCAGCCGATTACTCCCAAGTCCGGCAGGCTCCTAGTGTAGTCCAATTCCCTATTTTGAGTACAAACCCGCCCCTGCCGCCAGGATGCCCCGACCATGTTCGCCCGCTTGCAAAGTATGACCAGAAACCTCCTGCGGCGACCAGATTGGCTGCCGCAACTGCTGCCCTCTTCCTGTGTGCTGTGCGGACAAACCGACCGCAACGCCGTGTGCCAGCCCTGCCGCCAACGGCATTTCACGACGCGTCCGCGCCGCTGCGTGCAATGCGCCATGCCGATTCCGACCACCGCCAAGGAAATCCGCTGCGGCGACTGCCTCAAGCACAAGCCGGCCTTCGACGCCACCGTCGTCGTGGCCGACTATGCCGCGCCGGCCGACCAGTTGGTGCTGGCGCTGAAATTCGGCGCCAAACTGCCGCTGGCGCCGCTCATGGCGGACATGCTGCGGGAGGCGGCGACGCATTACGCCGAGCGTGGCCTGGCGCTGCCGACGCTGCTGACGGCGGTGCCGCTGGGCAAACTGCGGCTGCAGGAGCGCGGCTTCAACCAATCCCTGGAAATCGCCCGGCCGCTGTCGCGCCGGCTCGACATCCCGCTTGAGTCCTTGCTGGTGCGCCTGCGCGACACCCTGGCCCAGGCGACGCTGCCCAACGAGGAGCGCCGACGCAACATCAAGCGCGCCTTCGTGGTGCCGACGCCAGCCATGAACTACGTACGCGGCGCGCATATCGGCGTGATCGACGACGTCATCACCACCGGTGAAACGCTCAACGAAATCGCTTCCACGCTCAAGCGCTTCGGCGCCAAGCGCGTGACCAATATCGTGTTTGCCCGCACGGTATCGAAATAGCCTCAACTTTCATCCGCTTCACTCAAGGAGAATCATTTGTTTCACGTCGTTCTGGTCGAGCCGGAAATTCCTCCCAATACCGGCAACATCATCCGCCTGTGCGCCAACACCGGCGCGCAATTGCATCTGATCGAGCCGCTCGGCTTCCCGCTCGACGACGCCAAGATGCGGCGCGCGGGGCTGGATTATCACGACTACGCGAGCATGCAGGTGCATCCCAACTGGGATGCCTTCATCGAAAAACGCCAATCCGATCCGGACTTCGATGCCGCGCGCATGTTCGCGCTGACCACGCACGGTTCGACGCCGTTTGCCGGCGTGGCCTTCCATCCCGGCGACGTGTTCGTGTTCGGCGCCGAAACGCGCGGCCTGGCGCCCGAGTTGCGCGAATCCTTCCCGACCGGCCAGCGCATCCGCCTGCCGATGCGGCCGGACAATCGCAGCCTGAATTTGTCCAATACGGTCGCCGTGGTGGTGTATGAGGCGTGGCGGCAGAATGGTTTCGCCGGCGGCAGTTGAGTCGCGCCGAATTGTCCGCGCAATAAAAAAGGCCGCACACGCGGCCTTTTTATTTGATTGCTCCCGCTTACCCCAGCAGCAGCGCATCGTCGGAGAGCACTTCCCCACGCGTGCGCTCGAACATCTTGAGCAGATCCGGCACGTCCAGACCGGCGCGTTCTTCTCCGGACACATCCAGCACCACTTGGCCCTGATGCAGCATCACCGTGCGGTCGCCGTAATCCAGCGCCTGGCGCATGCTGTGGGTCACCATCATGGTGGTCAGCTTGCTTTCGGCGACGATCTTGGCGGTCAGCTCCAGCACGAAAGCTGCCGTCTTCGGGTCCAGCGCGGCGGTGTGCTCGTCCAGCAGCAGGATGCGCGACGGTTGCAACGACGCCATCAGCAGACTGACGGCCTGGCGCTGGCCGCCGGACAGCAGGCCGATGCGGTCCGTCAGGCGCTTTTCCAGGCCTAGGTTGAGGATCGCCAGCTTCTCGCGGAACAGCTCGCGCATGTTGCGCTTGATGGCGAAGCCAAAGCCGCGGCGCTTGCCGCGCGCCATCGCCAGCGCCATGTTTTCTTCAATGGTCAGGGCTTCGCAGGTGCCCGCCATCGGGTCCTGGAACACGCGCGCCACCATGCCGGCGCGATCCCAGGCTTGTTTCTTCGTGACGTCGACGCCGTCGATTTCGATACTGCCCGAATCCACCAGCAGGTCGCCCGAAATCGCATTGAGGAAAGTCGACTTGCCGGCGCCGTTGGAGCCGATCACGGCGACGAACTGGCCGGTCGGGATTTCCAGGTCGAGACCGCGCAGGGCGGGGTTTTCAATCGGCGTGCCCGGATTGAAGGTAATTTTGAGATCTTTTGCCTTCAACATGTCAGCCTCCCTTGCGCAGCAGTTTCAGCTTGCGCTTGCCCATCGGCAGCACCAGCGCCAGCATGACCAGCACGGCGGTGACCAGGTTCAGGTCCTGCGCTTGCAGGCCGATGAAATCGCTGTTGAGCGCCAGCGCGATGAAGAAGCGGTACAGAATCGCGCCAAGAATCACCGCCAGCGTGGTCAAGACCAGACGACGCGCCGGCAGGATGTTTTCGCCGATGATCACGGCCGCCAGGCCGATCACGATGGTGCCGATGCCCATGGAAATGTCGGAACCGCCCTGGGTCTGCGCAAACAGCGCGCCGCCCAATGCCACCAGTGCGTTGGCCAGCGCCATGCCGGCCAGCGTGGCGCGGCCGGTGGCGATGCCTTGCGCGCGCGCCATGCGGGCGTTGGCGCCGGTGGCGCGCATGGCCAGGCCGATTTCGGAAGAGAAGAACCAGTCCAGCAGCAGCTTGGCGAGCACCACCACCACGATCAGCACCAGCGGACGCTCGACATAGTCGGGCATCCAGTCCGGCAGCAGGATGCTGAAAATGGTCGGTTCGTTGATCAGCGGCACATTGGGCTTGCCCATGACGCGCAGGTTGATGGAGTACAGCGCGATCATCATGAGAATACTGGCCAGCAGATCCATGATCTTCAGGCGCACGTTCAGCCATGCGGTCGTGAAACCCGCCAGCGCGCCGGCCAGGATCGCCACACCGGTCGCCAGGAAGGGGTTGTAGCCGGCGGCGATCATGGTTGCCGCCACGGCGCCGCCCAGCGGAAAGCTGCCGTCGACGGTCAGATCGGGGAAAGTGAGGATGCGGAAGGAAATCAGCACCCCGAGGGCGACCAGGCTGAAAATCAGCCCGATTTCCAGTGCGCCCAAGAGCGTATACAGCGACATAAAAAGGTCTTTCTAAGAAAACACATTCGGCATTGATCTCTGTATGACCAATGCCGGATGTCCTCTGAAAATCATGCCGTGGAGCGCTGGTGGCGCCGCACGGCATGCTTCGAGATACAACTGTCCGCGGCCCTGGTACAGCCGGGCCGCAAGGCGCTCAACAAGGAATCAGTTGAGGACCTTGGTCGCCGACTTGAGGAAGTCCGGATTCAGCGTCACGCCCTGCTTTTGCGCGGCGGACGTGTTGATGTACAACTCCAGGTTCTTGCTGGTCGACGATGGAATATCGCCCGGCTTTTCGCCCTTGAGGATGCGCGCCACGATTTTACCGGTCTGACGGCCCAGGTCGTAGAAATTCACGCCCAGTGCTGCAACCGCGCCACGCTTGACGCTGCCGGTGTCGGAGGCGATCAGCGGAATTTTAGCGTCATTGCAGACCTTGGCCAGCGACTCGAAGGTCGACACCACGACGTTGTCGGTGGTGGTGTAGATCAGGTCGACCTTGCCGATCAGGCTTTTGGCGGCAGGCGCGACGTCAACCGAACGCGGCGACGCCGCTTCCACCAGCGTCATGCCCTGCTTTTCCAGCACGGCCTTGATGGCGTTGAGCGCAGAGACCGAATTGGATTCGCCCGGATTGTAGACGATGCCGACGCGCTTGGCGTTGGGAACGACTTTCTTGATGATCTCGACTTGCTTGACCGGATCCAGCATATGCGACAGGCCGGTGACGTTGGTGCCGGACGGGCCCCAGTCCTTGACCAGTTGCGCCGCGATCGGATCGGCGATGGCCGTATAGACGATAGGAATGGTCTTGGTCGATGCCACCAGCGGTTGCGCCGACGGCGTGCCGATGGCGACGATCACGTCAGGATTGTCGCCGACGAATTTCTTGGCGATCTGGCCGGCGGTACCGGCATTGCCCTGGGCGCTCTGAAATTCCCATTTGAAACCCTTGCCGGCATCGAAGCCTTCGGCCTTCAGTTCGTCGCGGGTGCCGTCGCGCACCGCGTCCAATGCCGGATGTTCGACGATGGACGTCGCCAGCACGCTCTTGTCGGCAGCCAGCGCCGGCGCGGCGCAGACAGCGGCCAACGCGAGCGCGCCGGTGATGATGCGCAAACTCTTACTCAATGTGAACATATCCTCTCCTCAGGTGATGCTGTGTGTATGAAAAAGCGCCTCTTGGCGGGCGCTTGTTTTTCAGTGATTCAGTTATTTACTTGATGACTGTCTTGGCCGACTTGATCAGGTCAGCCGACAAGGTCACGCCTTGCTTTTGCGCCGCGGTCGTATTGACGAACAGTTCCAGCTTGCTGCTGGTTGCCGAAGCGATGTCGCCCGGCTTTTCGCCCTTCAGGATGCGCGCCACGACTTTGCCGGTCTGACGGCCGAGGTCATAGTAGTTCACGCCCAGCGCCGCAATCGCACCGCGCTTGACGCTGTCGGTGTCGGAAGCCACCAGCGGGATCTTGGCGTCGTTGCCGACCTTGACCAGCGCTTCGTAGGCCGACACCACGTTGTTGTCGGTGTTGGTGTAGATCACGTCGACCTTGCCGATCAGGCTCTTGGCGGCGGAACCGACGTCGACGCTGCGCGGCGCGGCGGCTTCAACCAGGCTGATGCCGGACTTGCCCAGCAGTTCCTTCAATGCCTTGACGACCACGGCCGAATTGGCTTCGCCCGGGTTGTAGACCATGCCGACGCGCTTGACGTTAGGCACGACGCGCTTGATCAGGTCGACTTGCTTTTCCAGTTCCAGCAGGTCGGACACGCCGGTGACGTTGGTGCCGGATGCCTTCCAGTCCTTGACCAGTTGCGCAGCGACCGGGTCGGTGACGCCGGAATAGACGACAGGAATCGATTTGGTGGCGGCCACGACGGCCTGTGCCGACGGTGTCGCGATGGCGACGATGGCGTCAGGCTTGTCGCCGATGAACTTGCGGGCGATCTGTGCGGCAGTGCCGGTGTTGCCTTGGGCGCTTTGGTATTCCCACTTCAGGTTCTTGCCGACTTCGAAGCCTTCATCCTTCAATTCGTCCTTGACGCCGTCGCGCACGGCGTCCAGAGCCGGATGCTCGACGATGGCGGTGACCAGAACGGTTTTGTCCGCGGCGAAAGCCGGCGCAGAGCATGCCGCGGCCAGGGCCAGGGTGCCGACAAGCGCATTTACCATTGCTGGCAACGACAATTTTTTCATGCTGGACATGGATGTCTCCTCAAAATTTTTAGATGAAAGCCGCAAAAGACGCTAAGTCTAGCCTAGCGCCTGCCAACAATCAATTTACGTAAACAATTTTGGAGCAGGACGAAATCAGCCGCCGGATGCGGCATCGGCGCCAAAAATCGATCATTCGGCACGATCTTTCGCACATCCGTTCTTATTTCTCGCAAAATCGTAAAAAGTCGACCTGACAAACGACCGATCCGGCTCGCATTGGGAAGCGAGAAAACCTCAATTGATATAATCTGCGCCCATGCCGACCGCCCTTCGTTCCTTCGCCGCCTGGATTGCCATCGCCTGCCTGGCATTCGGCAGCCTGTTGCCGCTGAGTTCGCTGGCGACGGCAAAAACGCCGGCGTCAGCCATGGCGATTTGCTCGACCGGGACTGCCTGGCAAAGTCCGGGCTCCGCTCCCGGCCAGCCGGCGCACGGCCATTGCACCTATTGCAGCAGCAGCCAGCCCTTCGTACTGGATTTGCCGGCAAGCAATGTCGATGCATTCCGGGCAACCTGTGCATACCTGAGCGCGCAGATGCCGCGGCGCAGCCATCTGCCGCATTTATCGCTGGAAGACAACCGGGCGCGAGCGCCGCCGGGCTGAGCACCTGCATTTCTTGTGCACCCGCCTCGCGATTACTCTCAACATTCAAAGGATTCCCATGTCTTACCGCCACTTGCTTACCCTCGTCGCCGCCTTCGTCCTGACCGGCGTCGCTCATGCTCACGAATACAAGGTCGCCGAACTCCAGGTCGGCCATCCATGGGCGCGTCCTACCGTGCCCGGCCAACCGTCCGGCGGCGCTTACCTGAGCATTGAAAACAAAGGCAAAGCCGGCGACAAGCTGATCGCCGTCGCCACCCCCGCCGCCAAGTCGGCTGAAATCCACACCATGTCCATGGAAGGCAATGTGATGAAGATGCGCGAAGTCGGCAGCATCGACATCAAGCCCGCCGAAAAAATCGCCATGCAGCCCGGCAGCGGCTATCACATCATGCTGATCGGCCTGAGCCAGCCGCTGAAAGCCGGCGACAAGATCCCGATGACGCTGACGTTTGAAAAGGCCGGCAAGCTGGAAGTCTCGGTATACGTCGAAGACAAGACCGCCGATAAAGGCGGCGACAAGGGCGGCATGGAACATATGCACCATTGATAGCTCGTCGTGCAGCATCCAGCCTGCGATAAGCGGCAATAAAAAAGCGGCCCACGTAAACGGGCCGCTTTTTTTGTGACCGGCATTGCCGCCGTATTCCGCCTGGCTGCGCTTATTTGCGCACCTTGGCCAGCAACTTGGTGGTGGAGCGATCATGCTCGAAAGCGATGGCCACGGCCTTGCCGCCATAGGCCGCAACGGCTTGCCCTTCCGGGATGGCCGTCATGTCGTAGTCGCCGCCCTTCACATAGATCTGCGGACGCGCTTCCTGCACCACTTCCAGCGCCGTGTCTTCGTCGAAAGGCACCACCAGCGACACCGACTCCAAGGCAGCCAGTACCGCCATGCGGTCTTCGCAGGTGTTGATCGGACGATCCTCTCCCTTGCCGAGGCGCTTCACCGATGCATCGGTATTGGCCGCCACCACCAGCGATGCGCCTTGCGCGCGCGCCTGCGCCAGATAGGTCACGTGGCCGCGATGCAAAATATCGAACACGCCGTTGGTCAGCACCACCGGCTGCGGCAACGCGGCGACGCGCGCTTTCAACTCGGCGCGGCTGCAAATCTTTTTCTCGAAATCGCTCATCTGGTTCTTTCTGTACTGTCTCACTGCCCGCTTGGCTATTGAGCGCTTTGCTCACGCGGCTTTAGCAAATAAAAAAGCCGCACGTAGTGTGCGGCTTTCGTCGTCATACTGCAAGCCGGCCAGGATCAGGCGGCGGCAGATCGCACCGGCGCAGGCGCCATGCGAGTGACGATTTCCTTGCGATAACGATTGAGCTCCTGCACGGTTTCAAAGGTGCGCTCGAACAGCAGCGACATGTTGTGCAGGATGCGGTCGACGACCTTCTTTTCCCACTCGCTGTCGAACTTGATCTGCGTGTCGAGCCAGTGCTCCAGCCACTCCGGATCCGGCAGGCGGCTTTGCACAGTGTCGTTCGGGAACAGCGCCTGATTGACGTGCAGGTTGGTCGGATGCAGCGGCTTTTCGGTGCGGCGGGCCGATGCCATCAATACGCCGATCTTGGCGAAGGCTGCGCGTGCAGTGTCGCCGACTTCGACCAGGGCCTTCTTCATGTAGCGCAGGTAAGCGCCGCCGTGGCGTGCTTCGTCCTGGCTGATGATCTTGTAGATTTGCTTGATGACCGGTTCGGTGTGCCAGTCGGAGGCGCAGCGGTACCAGTGATTCAGGCGGATTTCGCCGCAAAAGTGCATCATCAGCGTTTCCAGCGGCGGCGCAGGATCGAATTCGAAACGCACGTTGTGCAGCTCTTCTTCCGTCGGCGCAAATTCGGGCTTGAAGCGGCGCAAATATTCCATCAGCACCAGAGAGTGTTTTTGCTCTTCGAAGAACCATACCGACATGAACGCGGAAAAGTCGCTGTCGCCACGGTTGTCGCGCAGGAACATTTCCGTCGCGGGCAGCGCCGACCATTCAGTGATCGCATTCATGCGAATGGTCTGGGCTTGTTCGTCGGAGAGCATCGAAGCATCGAATTTATCCCAGGGAATATCTTTATCCATATTCCAGCGGACTTGTTCGAGCGATTTAAACAGTTCTGGGTACAGCATTCTGACCTTGCCTATGATTTAACTTGTTGATTTTACCAAGAGTTTCCCCCGTCCCCATACTAAAACGACTTCGTTTCAGAATGATGACATGCGACAAAGTCACGCACATTTGCGGACAAATGTTGTTGTTTTGCGCCGATCAAGGGGATTTTGGCTTGCGAGAGGCTGGCTTGGATTGGCGAGATTGTACAACAGTCGATTTGGCGCGTGTTCGCGGTTTGGCTTCCGCCTTGGGTTTTGTTGTTTTTTTCGGTCCTGCCGGCTTGACCGCCGCCCTGGCTGAGGGCTTGGCTACGGGCTTGTTTTCTTTGGCCGTTTTCCCCGCAGGAACCTGATCGGCCAGCACGTTGCCGACGGCCTGCTGAAATTGCTCCTGCAACAGATTCCACCAGGCATTGGGATTGGCCATGGAGGCCTGGAAATCCGGTACCGGCATCGGCTTCTGCGCTGCTTGCGGCTTTTCCTTTGCAGCTTCGGTCTCAGCAGCCGCATCATTGGCGGCCGCCGACACATCTTCCGGCATGTCTTCTTCGGCTTCTTCCTCGTCTTCCACGGCCGGCTCCGGCTCTGACTTCGGCTGCGGCGCCGAGGCTTTGCGCGGTGCGTCCTTTTCCTGAGCAGGCGATTGCGGCGGCCAGGCCGGGAAACCGAACGGCGAGGCGGTCTTGGCCGCAGCAGCGGCAGCGTCGCCTTCGCCCGGCGTCAGGATGGCGCCCATGGCCTGCAAGGTCGACAAGGTGGCGCTTTGCACTTCGAGGGTCTGGATGGTCGCCCGCAGCATATTCATGTTGAGTTCCAGCCATGAAGCGACGGTTTTGAGGTCCGCGATCTTCTTGTTGATTTCCTCGACCGACAACGACGGAATCCCCATGGCGGGCGCGCCCATGCTGCCCCACATCTTGCGCATGAATTCCATGGTGTCGGCTATCGATCCGGCGCCGGGCATGTTGTTGTGATTCAGCATTTCAGTCTCCTGTCGATCCACTCAATTGAAACATCCGCCGTCGGTACGCACGATATCCGCGCGTCCGGAAGAAAGCGACTTGATCATGCGCTCCTTCCTCAGGCTGTGCAACCTGCCGCGCCGCCGATCAAGGAACGATTTCTCATTCCCCGCAATATACGGACAGCACACGGACAACACACGGGCGACCAGCAGTCCCGGGCGAAAAAATCGCATTGTACTTGGGTTCAATTGCAGATTGCTGCATTCGCGCCCGGGAAAACCAGAGCCGCAACCAGGAGCCGCGCTACACTTACGCCATGACAGAAACAAAGGCTTTCCCTCCGACCAGACGATGGCGCATCGTGGCGCTGGTCTTGTTCACCATCCTGCTGCACCTGCTGGCCATCCATTGGGGCAAGCCCTACCTGAATGCATCCGGGACCGATAATCCGGCGTCGGCCGGCATCAGCGTGGCGCTGGTGCCGTTGGAATTGCCCAGGCAACCCGTCTCGCTGCCGGTCGCGACCAAACCCAAGGTTCAAAAAGTCAAACCAAGGCTTGCGCCCAAAGTGCCGCCGGCATCGACACCGGCAAACAGCACGGCCCTCCCGGTCGTGGCGGATGCCCCGACTGCGCCGGCAACCGGCGACGTTGCCGACGCCGCAAAGACGGAAGCGGATGCAACTGCAACACCAAGCCTCCCTCCCCTTGCCCCCGCCGATGACAAGGCCGCGCCAAAAGCCGGACAGGGTACGCAATACCAGTTCGATCCGCCGCCGTCAGCCGACCTGGAATATGACGTCCACGCCTTTTTCAATGACCTGAACTGGTCCGGCACCGGCACGCTGGCATGGAAAACCGACGGCAACAGCTATAACGTGGACGGCGAAGTCTATGTCCGGATGTTCGCCAAGATCACCTTCCTGACCTTCACCAGCAAGGGCGAGCTCGGCCAATTCGGCGTCTCGCCCGAGATTTATACAGAAACGAAACGCAACCGTTCCGCCACCAACACGCACTTCAACCGCGAGCGCAATCTGGTCAGTTTCTCTTCGTCCACCGCCACTTACCCGCGTGCCGGCGGCGAACAGGACCGCGCCAGCATCATCTGGCAACTGGCCGCGATCGGCCGCGGCGACCCAGGCAAGTTCGTGCCCGGCGCGGTCATCGACATGTTCGTGGCAGGCGTGCGCGACGGCGAAGTGTGGCGCATGCAAATCGTCGGCCAGGAAGAAATCCGCCTGATCGATGGCGCGCACCAGGCCTGGCACGTGGTGCGCCAGCCGCGTCCGGGCTCCTACGACCAGCGGCTCGACATCTGGCTGGACCCGGCGCGGCAATGGTATCCGGCCCGTTTGAGGTTTACCGAAACAAACGGGGATTATTTGGAGATGTCGTTGTCCAATCTCAAAACTCGGTAAACTAGGGTTTTGGGCTGAGGCGTTGAACCCAGCCCCCAGCTACGCTCCGAAAAACCGTAGGCACGGGTCCCGCAAAGTATATTGCCCACCGGACAGTTGCCGAATTTTCAAGTGAATCCACATGTCTCTATCCACCTCTCCGCGCCGCGCGCTTTCGCGGCTGTTCAGCGCACTGCTGCTGACCGCAGCCTCCCTGTCCGTCCTCGCCGCCGATCCCGCCGAGCATCCCGTGGTCAAGCGCAAAGTCAGCCTGCCGCCTTCAGCCGAGCTGCACTACGCCATCGAGGCCAAACAAAGCGGCCTGCAAGTCCAGGGCGAGGCACTGGTCAAATGGAACAACAGTGGCGCCAAGTACGTCGTCACCACCGAAACCCGCGCCATGATGCTCGGCAAGATCCTGGAAGCCACCAGCGAAGGCGACATCGACGACTACGGCCTGGCGCCGACGCGCTTCGTCGACAAGCGTTTCCGTCGCGAAGCGTCGACCACGACCTTCAATCGCGAAACCAAGGCCATCAACTTCACCCAATCGACGGAAAATTATCCGCTCAGGGGTGGCGAACAGGACCGCGCCAGCATCATTTGGCAGTTGATCGCCGTCGCGCGCGGCAATGCCGACAAATTCACGCCGGGCTCCGAATGGCTGTTCTTCGTCGCCGGTCCGCGCGACGCCGAACAATGGAGCTTCAAGGTCGTCGGCCGCGAAAAGATCAAGACCAGGCAGGGTGAAATCAACGCCGTCCACGTGCTGCGCGCGCCGCCGCCGGACGACAAGGGACAAAAGCTCGACATCTGGCTGGCGCCGTCGTCGGACTGGTATCCTGCACGCTTGCGCTTCACCGATCCGGATGGCGATTTCATCGAACAAACGCTGGACAGCGTGAACAAGAAACCCGCTTAGACAACGATTCAGGCAACAAGACAACATCAACACAATGACCGTCGGAAACAAGAACATGACAACTCCCCGCCCTTCTCTGTCTCATCGCGCGCTGGTGCTTTTCAGCGGCGGCCAGGATTCCACGACTTGCCTGGCGTGGGCGCTGTCGCGTTATGAGAAGGTCGAGACCATCGGCTTCGACTACGGCCAGCGTCACGCCATCGAACTGAAGGTGCGGCCGACGCTGCTGGAAAAGATGCGCGGCTTTTCAGCCGAATGGCACAGGAAACTTGGCGAAGACCACATGATCGATCTGTCGCTGATCGGCAATATTTCCGACACGGCGCTGACGCGCGACGTCGCCATCTCGATGCAGGAAAACGGCTTGCCCAACACCTTCGTGCCGGGACGCAACCTGCTGTTCATGACGGTGGCGGCAACCGTGGCCTATCGCCGCGGCCTGGACGTGCTGGTCGGCGGCATGTGCGAAACCGATTTCTCCGGCTATCCGGATTGCCGCGACGATACGATGAAGGCGCTGCAAGTCGCGCTCAATCTCGGCATGGCGACGCACCTCAAGGTGGAAACGCCGCTGATGTGGATCGACAAGGCCGCCACCTGGCGCCTGGCAAATGACCTGGGCGGACAGGCGCTGGTCGACCTGATTCGTTCAGACACCCACACCTGCTATCTCGGCGAGCGCGGCGCGCTGCATGACTGGGGCTACGGCTGCGGCAGCTGCCCCGCCTGCGAACTGCGCGCACGCGGTTATCAGCAGTACGTGCAAACGGCATAAACTTTTCTTGCAGGCATAAAAAACGGCAGGACCGGGAATCACCCGCCTGCCATTTTGTATTTTTTCCTTACCGTCCCGATGCGACGTCAGAACAACTCGTTCTTCATCTGGTTCTTGGCCTTTTCTTCTTCCGGCGACGCCGTCGTTCCGTGGTCGCCCATGCCCAGATCGCGCACGCTGGCGTTAGGCGGATATTCCGAATAATAGTATTCGCCGCCCGACTCGATCAGGCCGCCCGGGACCGTGCGGTCGACCATCGGCGCATCCTTGAGCGCCTTCTGCATGTAGCTGATCCAGATCGGCAAGGCCAGACCGCCGCCGGTTTCGCGGTCGCCCAGGCTCTTCGGCTGGTCGTACCCCATCCACGCAATCCCGACCAGATTCGGCTGATAGCCGGCGAACCAGGCGTCCATCGAATCGTTGGTGGTGCCGGTCTTGCCCGCCAGGTCGGTGCGCTTGAGCGACAAGGCCTTGACCGCGGTGCCGTGGCGCACGACGTCGCGCAGCATGCTGTCCATCACGAAGGCGTTGCGCGCATCGATGACGCGGTTGGCTTCGTCGCCGGACTTGACCGGCTGCGCTTCGGACAGCGTGTTGCCGTTATTGTCGGTGATCTTGGAAATCAGATAGGGATTGATCTTGTAACCGCCGTTGGCGAACACCGAATAGGCACCCACCATCTGCAACGGCGTCACCGCACCCGCGCCCAGCGCCAGCGTCAGGTAAGGCGGGTTCTTGTCGGCGTCGAAACCGAAGCGCGTGATGTACTCCTGCGCGTACTTGACGCCGACGCGTTCAAGAATGCGGATCGACACCAGGTTGATCGATTTCTGCAACGCACGGCGCATCGAGATCGGACCTTCGAACTTGCCGCCGTAGTTCTTCGGCTGCCACACCTGGCCGCCGGTCTGCGTGAAGGTCAGCGGCGCATCGTTGATGATGGTGGCCGGCGACAAGCCTTTTTCCAGCGACGAGGAATAGATGAACGGCTTGAACGACGAACCCGGCTGGCGCCATGCCTGGATCACGTGGTTGAACTTGTTGCGGTTGAAGTCGAAGCCGCCGACCAGCGCGCGGATCGCGCCGTCGTTCGGATTGACCGAGACGAAAGCCGATTCGACTTCCGGCATTTGCGTGACGATCCAGTTCTTGCCGTCCTGGAACACGCGAATGATGGCGCCTCGCTTGATTTTCTTTTGCGGCGGCGCTTTTTCGCTCAACAGGTTGCCGGCGAAGCCGAGGCCGGAACCGGAAATCTTGATCTCGTCGCCGGTCGCCAGCACGGCGGTGATTTCCTTGGTGGTCGCTTCCAGCACCACGGCGGCGACCAGGTCGTCGCTGTCGGGGTGGTCGGCCAGCTCGGACTCGATGGCGTCCTCGGCCTCTTCCTTGGAAGTGGTCGGAATCTCCATGTAACCTTCCGGACCGCGGTAACCGTGGCGACGTTCATAGTCGATGATGCCACGGCGCAGCGCCAGGTAGGCGGCATCCTGGTCTGCTTTGGTGATGGTGGTAAAGACGTTCAGGCCGCGCGTGTAAGTGTCGTCCTTGAATTGCGCGTAGACCAGCTGGCGCGCCATTTCCGACACGTACTCGGCATGCACGCCGAAGGCCGAGCTGTCGCTCTTGACCTGCAGCTCTTCATCCTTGGCCTTGGCGTATTGCTGGTCGGTGATGTAACCGAGCTGGCGCATGCGCAGCAAGATGTATTGCTGGCGCGCGTGGGCGCGCTTGGGATTGACCACCGGATTGTAGGCCGACGGCGCTTTCGGCAAACCGGCCAGCATGGCGGCTTCGGCGATGGTCAATTCCTTGAGCGACTTGCCGAAATAGATCTGCGCCGCCGACGAGAAGCCGTAAGCGCGCTGACCGAGGTAAATCTGGTTCATGTAGACCTCAAGGATCTGGTCCTTGGTCAGGTTGCGCTCGATCTTCCAGGCCAGCGGAATTTCGTAGAGGAATTTGCGCGACGCTTTTTGCAGGAAGGTCGGTTCGTTGCTGGTCAGGAAGAAGTTGCGCGCCACCTGTTGCGTGATCGTACTGGCGCCGCCGCCGCCGCCCGACAAATTGGCGAAGCTGGCGCGCACGATGCCCTGATAGTCGACGCCGCCGTGCTCGTAGAAACGATCGTCCTCGATCGCCAGCACGGCCTTTTTCATGATCTCCGGAATATCTTTGATATGCACGAGGTTGCGACGCTCTTCGCCGAACTCGCCGATCAGCACGCCGTCGGCGGAAAACACGCGCAGCGGAATCTTGGGACGATAGTCGGTCAGCGAATCGAGGTCCGGCAGCTTCGGATACGCCAGCGTCACCACAAACCCCAGCACCAGCACCGCCATGAGCACCAGCGCTGCCAGCACGCCCACCGTCCCCAGCAGAATGCGGATGACCGGATGCAAGCGTTTCTTGGGGGTCGCGACAGGAGTTGGTGCAGGGCTAGGCGCGGCAGCCGGAGCTGGAGTTGGCGCTTTGCCGTTGTTTTCTGGGGTGGTCATGCGTTGAGACTGGGGTTGAGAAAGACAATCCTCGCATTATAACGACTTGCAAGGAGGGGAAATTCGGCAATTGACGGAATCCGTAACCGCCCGGACCGGCGCACTATGCGCTTGCCGGGACGGCGGCGAAGCGGAATCGGTGTTCTGAGAGCATTTCCGACAATAAGTTTCTCTTTTGTCCAGAGAAACGATTTTTATTGTCCAACGGAAAATTTCTTTACAGACAACAAATCTTGTTGCTAGGATGCCGCAAGTTGCAAAAACGACAATTATTCGTATCGGTCCGCTTGCACCGCTACATCCGTCGATAAAACTCCCGTCCGCCCGGAAAACCATCGTGATCGATCTCGCGCGCCTCTTTTCATCTCGGAACACTGCATTCGTCGGCATGGACATCGGCCGCCATGCCGTGCGCATGGTCGAGCTGTCTCGCGGCAAGGCCGGCGCATTCGTGCTGGAAGGGTATGGCAGCGAAGCGCTTGCCGACGGCGCCGTCGGCGAAGACGGCATCGACGATCTTGAACATGTCATGGCCGCCGCGCGCCGACTGTGGGAACGATCGGACTTCCAGGCGCGCAATGCCGCCATCGGCATCCCCGCAGGCGCGGTTGTCGTCCACACTTTTCGCACCAACCGGATCCATGCGGAGAGCGAACTCGAAACGCTGGCAAGAGAACACATCGCGCCTTTGCTGGATTATCGCGCCGCCGACGCATGCATCGATTTTTGCATCGTCGGTCCGGCCTCACTCCCTGCTGGTCAAGCCGATGTGCTGGTAGCCGCGGCACGCAGGGAAAGCGTCGAAGACCGCCTCGCCGTCGCCGAATTTCTCGATCTGCACGCCATCGTTGCCGACGCCGAAAATTACGCCGCACAGGCCGCATTGCTGCGTGCCGGCGCCGGCGGTGCTGCCGCCCCGTTTGCCGGCATGGTCCTTGCCGCCGATATCGATGCAGAACGATTGCGCGCGGAAGCGCCGGCTTACCTGGTCGCTTGCGGGCTGGCGCTGAGGGGCTTCGACCGATGGTGAAACTCAATTTCCTGCCGCATCGCGTGTCCGAAGAAAAGAAACGGCAACAGCAGTTTTGCCGGATGCTGGGCGGCGCCATGGCGGCCGGTGCCATCAGCGTGTCGCTCGCCGACGTGCTGCTTGAGCGGCAGATCGCGCAACAGACGGCGCTGGTCCGATTGCTGCAAGACGAACACGGCAAGCTCGATGCGCAGCTGCGCAAGGAGAATGAACTGCAGACGCACATCGCCGAACTGACGCAACGACAGCAGCGCATCGCCGCATTGCGCCGACAGCAAAACGAGACGACGCAACTCCTCCAGACGCTGGCAAACCAGACGCCGTCTAACGTGCACTTGCGGACCTTGAAACAGCAAGCCGCGCACATCACGCTCACCGGAAGCGCAGCAACGCCCGCCGACATCCTGCAACTGCTCGCGAATTTGCACGGCAGCGAGGGCGTGCTCAGTCATGCGCGACTGCAGGAAACGCACACCGCGCAGCCGCCATCGGGCAGCGACGGCCGGGATGGCGCCGGCCATGATTTTGTCATCGTCACGGACACCACGCCTGCCGCGCGAACATCGCCCGCACTCAATAGCAAGGCCATGCAATGAACCGCCGGCAACCCGGAAACTGGCCGCCATTCCAGCAAGCGCTGATCGGCCTTGCCGCATTTTCGCTGGTCGTGCTGCTGGGCTGGCAAAGTTATCTGCAACCGGCAAGAACGCGTTTAAAGAACCGCGAACAGGAAGAACGCGTATTGAAAAATACCTACGAAACGAAAATGAAAACGGCGACCGACCTGCCGTTGCTGCAGAACCGGCAGCGACAAGCCGCCGATGCACTGCACGTGGAGCAGCGTCATCTGGCCTCGTCCGGAGATGGCAACGCCGCGCTGCAAGACATCGCCGCAGCGGCGCAAACGCATGGCCTGGCATTCGAATCCGCCAGGCCCGGACAGACGGACGCCACGGCCGACTATATGGTCCGTACGGTCGGCATTCGACTCCGCGGACGCTATCACGACGTGGGGCGTTTCGCCGCAAGCATGGCAGGCATGCCGCACATTGTCGTATTGAGCGATCTGCAATTGTCCGCGCATGACGACGGCACCGTCGCCATGGACGCCGTCGCGCTGAGCTACCACCATCCCCATACGGAAAGCCCTTCCGCCGAAAGCCGTGAAGCAACGGAAAGGAACATGCAATGACGCCGGGATTTCGCCTCGGCCCGATGCTCCTGCCTCTCGTCGTCGCCCTCACCGCTTGCGAAGAACGCGAAACGCCGGCGCAGCTGCAGGCGTGGGTCAACATGGTGCGCAACAACACGACGGCGACGCAACCGCAATTCGTCGCCGCACCGGCATTCATTCCCTTGTCGTATGACGCGGAAACCGGCAGCGCGCCTTTCGGTCGTCCGCAAAACGCCGGATCCGACCTGCCCCGCGCACGACCGCCGCAACGCGGCAAGGCTCAGCCGCTCGAAGATTTTCCACTGGAATCGATACAAATGGTCGGTACGATTTCGCAAGAGGGGCGACGCTATGCCTTGCTGCAAGCGGACAGAATTGTGTACCAGGCCAAACCCGGAGATTACGCAGGAAAGAACTTCGGCGTGATCCGGCACATTGCCGACGATGAAATCGAGCTGGAAGAACTGCTCCCCGCCGCAGAAGGCGGCTGGACGATTCGTCAGGCGAAGCTGGCGCTGCGAGGAGAAAAGAAATGAACATCCGCCGCGGCTTGCCGCCCGCCATCTTTGCGCTTGCTGTGCCGACCGTGCTTGCTGCGCTGCTGGCCTGCGCCATGATGCCCGGCACGGCGAAAGCGCAAGCACGGCATGCGCCAAACGCCATTCTCTCCATCGACGCCACAGAGACGCACGACCATGCCGAGGTGCGCATCAAACTGCGCGAGGCGCCGGCCTCGACGCCGCCGCACTTTGCCATCGTCAATCCGGCGCGCATTGCGATCGATCTTGCAGAGACGGACAACGCGACGGGCCATCATAGCCGGACCCTGAGCCTGCACGCCCTGCGCTCATACACGATCGCGCGCTCCGACGAGCGCAGCCGCATCGTCTTCAATCTGGCAAAGACGATGCCGTACCACGTCAGCGTGGAAGGCGATGTCCTGCTGCTGCGCATGAATGCGCCCTTGTCGTCGCAGGCAAAGCCGAACCTGCCGCCAACGCCGGACCAGAATCTTCCGACGGTGAAGAACATCGATTTCCGGCGCGGCCCGCAAGGAGAAGGCCGCATCATCGTTGACTTGCCCGATGCCTCCACCATGCTCAATGTGCGCCGGCAAGGCAAGCAACTGGTCGCGGAGCTGAACAATACCGGCCTGCCGGAATCCCTGCGGCGCAACCTCGATGTCGGCGATTTCGGCACGCCGGTGCAGGCCATTCGCAGCATGCAGGAAGGATCCGGCGTGCGCATGCTGATCGACGCGGCAGGCCCCTGGGAATACAACGCTTATCAAAAGGATGCGCAACTGGTCATTGACCTGCATGCGCCGGCCGGCAGCGGAAAACGTCCGCAGCAACAGTATCGCGGCGACAAACTGTCGCTGCATTTCCAGAACGTCGAGGTGCGCGCCATCTTGCAGGTCATCGCGGATTTCACCGGCCTCAACATCATCACCAGCGACAGCGTCGGCGGCGCGCTGACCTTGCGGCTCAAGGACGTTCCCTGGGACCAGGCGCTCGATATCGTATTGCAGGCACGCGGACTGGACATGCGTCGCAACGGCGGCGTGATCTGGATTGCGCCGCACGACGAGTTGCTGTCCAAGGAAAGGCGGGAGCTGGAACAGCGCGCACAAATCGCCGAACTGGAACCGCTGCACGCGGAAGTGTTCCAGCTCAATTACCAGAAGGCCGAGGCGTTTCGCAAAGTCTTCGGCATCAGCGACGACAACGGAAGCGGAAGCGGCAACGGCGGCGGTTACGGCAACAGTTACAGCAACGACAACCCGGGCGGAGGACGACGCAACAGCATCCTCTCGCGCCGCGGCAGCGCGATGGTGGATCAACGCACCAACCAGTTGTTCGTCACCGACACGCCGACCGTGCTCGACAACATCCGCAAACTGCTGGAAAAGGTCGATATCGCATCGCGCCAGGTGCTGATCGAAGCGCGCATCGTCGAAGCCGACGATTCCTTCAGTCGCAATCTCGGCGTGCGGCTGGGCTTCTCGGCCAGGACCGGCGATCTCGCCGTGGGCAATACCTACGACAGCGTCGGCGAGCTGGCCGGCCTTGCGCCCAGGGCGCCGGGGTCGTATGCGAACACGCAGGCCGTCAATCTGCCGGCGCACGCCATCGGCGGCGCCCATGCGAGCAACTTTGCGCTGAGTCTCTTCAATGCCGCCGCCAATCGTTTCCTCACTCTGGAACTCTCCGCGCTGGAAGCCGACGGCAAGGGCAAGATCGTATCCAGTCCGCGCGTCGTGACCGCCGACCAGCAAGCTGCGCTGATCGAACAAGGCGAAGAAATCCCCTACCAGCAAGCCACCAGCAGCGGCGCCACTGCGACGGCGTTCAAGAAGGCCAATCTCAAACTGGAGGTCACGCCGCAGATCACGCCGGACGGCAACGTCATCCTCAGCGTCGACATCAACAAGGACAGCCGCGGCACCGCCACGCCGGGCGGCCTGGCCATCAACACCAAACACGTCAAGACGCTGGTGCAGGTGGAAAACGGCGGCACCGTCGTCATCGGCGGCATCTATACCCAGACCGAATCGACCTCCGTCTCCAAAGTGCCCTTGCTGGGGGACATACCGGTGCTCGGCAATCTGTTCAAAAATACCGCCAGAATCGACAACAAGACCGAATTACTGATCTTCCTGACGCCCAAAATCGTCGCCGACCGCAATTTCCTGCGCTGAAGCGGCCCGAAAGCCGGGTTTTTACCGATATTTCCCCGACAACAGGGGCAACAAACGGTAAAATCGCCTGTTGCGGCAGGTCGCTGCGAACGGGCCAAAAATCAGCACACATGCCCGCCGGCGATCCGCTATCCGGACAATCCCGTAGTGAAAACCAGATATGAGCGGAAGCATCTTTCTTGTCGGCCTGATGGGTGCCGGCAAGACCACCATAGGGCGTGCCCTGGCGAAAAAACTGAACAAGCGCTTCGTCGACTCCGATCACGAGATCGAGTCGCGCACCGGCGCATCCATTCCCGTGATTTTTGAAATCGAAGGCGAGGAAAGTTTTCGCAAGCGCGAAGCCGACGTCATCCGCGAACTGAGCGCGCAACAGGACATCGTCCTGGCCACGGGCGGCGGCGCCATCCTGCGCGCCGAAACGCGCGCCTACCTCAAACAGCGCGGCACCGTGATTTATCTGCGTGCAGGCATCAACCAGATCCTGCAACGCACCGGACGCGACAAGAATCGCCCGCTGCTGCAGACCGCCGATCCGCGCCGCAAGCTCGAAGAATTGTCGCGCCAGCGCGATCCCTACTACCGTGAAGTCGCCGATTTCATCATCGAAACCGGCCGCCCGAACGTCCAGTTTCTGGTGCAATCCATCCTGAGCCAGCTCGAACTGGCGCCCAAGCAGACCGCCGTGATGTCGCCGGCCGAAGTTGCCGCCTCGACAGCTGTCTCGACACCGATCAACACCACACCAGCCGAACCCGCCATGACCGCCTCCACTCACGCCACCATCGCCCTGCAAGTCGACCTGGGAGAGCGCAGCTATCCGATCACCATCGGCCACGGCCTGTTGTCGAACCCTGAACTGCTGACGCGCCATGTCGCCGGCAAGCGCGCCGCCATCGTCACCAACGACAAGGTCGGCCCGCTCTATCTGGCACAGGTGCAGAAACTGCTGGAAGACGCCGGCAAGCAAGTCACCGCCATCGTGCTGCCGGACGGCGAAGAAGAAAAAACCTGGAACAGCCTGATGAAGGTGTTCGACGTCCTGCTCGCGGAAAAATGCGACCGCAAGACCACCATGATCGCGCTGGGCGGCGGCGTCATCGGCGACCTGACCGGCTTTGCGGCGGCATCGTACATGCGCGGCGTGCCCTTCGTGCAGATTCCGACCACGCTGCTGTCGCAGGTCGACTCGTCGGTCGGCGGCAAGACCGGCATCAACCATCCGCTCGGCAAGAACATGATCGGCGCCTTCTACCAGCCGCAAGCCGTGATCGCCGACACCGCGACGCTGCACACGCTGCCGGCGCGCGAATTGTCGGCCGGCCTGGCCGAAGTCATCAAGCACGGCGCCATCATCGATGCGCCGTTCTTCGACTGGATCGAAGCCAATATCGGCAAGCTCGTCGCCAAGGACAATGCCGCGCTGGCGTATTCGATCCAGCGCTCCTGCGAAATCAAGGCGGAGGTGGTGCGCCAGGACGAGCGCGAAGGCGGCCTGCGCGCCATCCTGAATTTCGGCCATACCTTCGGCCACGCCATCGAATCCGGCCTCGGCTACGGCGAATGGCTGCACGGCGAAGCCGTCGGCTGCGGCATGGTGATGGCCGCCGATCTGTCGCAGCGCCTGGGCTTCATCGACACCGCCGCCAGGGATCGCCTGACCGCGCTGGTCAAGGCTGCCGGCCTGCCGGTGGTCGCGCCGAACCTCGGCACGCAACGCTGGCTGGAACTGATGGAAGTCGACAAGAAAAACGAAGGCGGCCAGATCAAGTTCATCCTGGTCAAGCCGCTGGGACAACCGCTGATCACCACGGTACCGCAAGACATCCTGCTGCAGACCCTGGCGGCATGTACGGAAAGCTGATATCACCGCCTCCGTCCCGCTGCTCCTGTTTTGCGCTGCATTGAAGAACCTTCATGAAATGAGTTCCTGACATGACCCAAGACGCGCCGCTCCAACTCGCCCCCTATGCCGCACACGCAGCGAACTCGGCAGGGCGGCGCTTTCCGGAGCCGGCGCCCGGTTCACGCACCGAATTCCAGCGCGACCGCGACCGCATCGTCCACTCGACCGCTTTCCGCCGCCTCGAATACAAGACCCAGGTGTTCGTCAATCACGAAGGCGACCTGTTCCGCACGCGCCTGACCCACAGCATCGAAGTCGCCCAGATCGCCCGCTCCTGCGCGCGCAACCTGCGCCTGAACGAAGACCTGGTGGAAGCCATTTCGCTGGCCCACGATCTCGGCCACACGCCCTTCGGCCATGCCGGCCAGGACGAACTCAACAGCTGCATGAAGGACTTCGGCGGCTTCGAACACAACCTCCAGAGTCTGCGCGTGGTGGACGACCTGGAGCAGCATTACGGCGCGTTTGACGGTCTCAACCTGACCTTCGAAACGCGTGAAGGCATCCTCAAGCATTGCTCGCTGCCCAACGCGCGGCAACTCGGCGCAATCGGCCAGCGCTTCATCGACAAGAAGCAGCCGGGACTGGAAGCGCAACTGGCCAATCTGGCCGACGAAATCGCCTACAACAATCACGATATCGACGACGGCCTGCGTTCCGGCCTGCTGACGCTGGCGCAATTGGGCGAGGTCGATTTCTTCGCGCGCCATCAGCGCGAAGCCGAATTGGCTTATCCCGGCATCACCGGCCGCCGCGCCATCAACGAAACCGTGCGCCGCATGATCAACACGCTGATCGTCGACCTGATCCGCAGCTCGCAGGCCAACATCGCCGCCATCGATCCGAAGAGCATCGACGACGTGCGCAATGCGCCACCGCTGATTGCCTTCTCCGAGCCGATGCAACAAGAAGCGGCGATTCTCAAGCGTTTCCTGCGCCAGAACCTGTATCGCCACTACCAGGTCAATCGCATGACCAGCAAAGCCCGCCGCATCATCGCCGAGCTGTTCGCCGCCTTCAATGCCCAGCCCAACCTGCTGCCGCCCGACTATCAGGTCGGCGGCGCGGACGACGATGCGCGTCGTCGCCAGGCACGCCAGGTGGCCGACTACATTGCCGGCATGACGGACCGCTACGCCATGCGCGAACATCGTCGCTTGTTCATGGTGGAAGAACTTTAAAAAAATCCCGCAGTAAGTTTCAAAGCCGACTGAAATTTATTTCTTCTTTCGATGAATTCCAAGTCCGCCCATTGCACTTCCCTTTGTCGTTGCTACCCTTGACAAGGTGGCTGCCGGCGCAAGTGCGCCGCATCCACGGCACATGAACGACATGCAAAGGTGGGCACATGAAAAGCTTCGTTCAACCATGGAGATCGCATATCGTCGGCATCCTGCTCTTCGCCTGCATCGCGGGAGATAGCCATGGCGCCGCCGACAGCAACGCCGAGCTGCCGGATATTCTCGAACCGGGCGACATCGTTCTCGGCCAGTCGGCCGACCTCAGCGGCCAGTATGCGAACATCAGCCGTCAGTTCCTTGCCGGTGCAAATGTCTATTTCGCCCAGCTCAATGCCCAGGGCGGCGTTCGCGGACGCAATATCAAACTGGTCAGCCTCGACGATAAAGGCGACCCCGAGCTCGCCGTCCGGAACACCTATCAGTTTCTGCGCGCGGACAAGGTAGTGGCGCTGTTCGGCTATGCAAGCGCGCTGACCAGCAGCGCGGTGTTGCCCATCGTCAATCAGAAGAATATCCCGTTCTTTGCGCCGATCACGGGATCCCGGATTGTCTATTCCCCGTTCAACCGCTATGTCTTCACGATCCGCGCCAGCTATCTGGATGAATACAAATACCTGTTTTCGCATTTTTCGCAAATCGGGCTGAAACGCCTTGCGATCTTCAATGATGCCGCGGGGCTGCCCTACACGGCAGTGATGCAGGCCATGATCGCCCACGCCAAAGCGGAATTGGTGGCATCCGAAAGCGGCCTGGGCAGGGATGTCGACAAGATTGCCGATAATCTGCTGCAAGCGCGGCCGGACGTCATCATGTTCATGAGCATCTCGCAGCAAGTCAATGGCGATCTGATCAAGACCCTGCGCCTCAAAGGCTATCTCGGCTATTTCTATTGCGCCTCGCTGGTATGCAGCCCGTTGCTCACGGACGATTTGCAGGACGCCGCCAGCGGCATGATTATTTCGCAAGTCGTCCCCTTCCCGTGGCGCGCCTCCTCGCCGATCGTGCACGCATATCAACAGGCCATGCTCAAGGCCCGCATCCGGAAATTCAGTTATCTCGGTTTGGAGGGATTCATCGCCGCCAAGGTTCTCGCCGAAGGACTCAATCGCGCCGGGACGAACATGACACGCGAGAAACTGATTTCCGCACTGGAAGGCATCAATCAAAAAAATTACAAGATCGGCGGCTTCCGGATCAATTTTTCAACATCGAATCATCATGGTTCGACCTATGTCGACACGACAACCATCGATAAGCGCGGAACTATCGTGCATTAGATAATTGCGCCCATGACTGTCATGGGGAAACGATCGTTTGCAGGGCCTGGACAACGGAGAAGATCGTTTCGAAAGATGATTTCCACAGAGAAATATTTACGCAACTCCAGCGAAAACGATACGTATTGTCTCGTTTTTGTCAGCAAATTCCGACATCCTTAGTTGCCTTTCTGACCTTCAGATTCCTTTTCAGATGCCGTAAGTTGAGGATGGACTGCCTTTCCCCCTTCTTTTTGTGCGGTCCTTGTACAGGAGACTGCCATGGCAATCAGCACCACCGACCTCAATACCTTAAGCACCATCCCGCAGACCAACACCTTGCCTGCCAATACGGACAACACCGATGCGGCGACCGGCACCGGCACGACCACCAGCGCCAACGGCGCCGGTCAAACCAAGTTGACGCCCGAGATTGTGAAACAGCAATTCAATGCATCGATTCTGCAAGCCTCGCTCGAAGTATCGATCAGCTCGCAAAACGATCCGCTGGCGCTGGTTTACAAATCCGCGATTGAAAATATCAACCAGATCCTCAAGCCCCAGCTGGGCGACAATGCGATCCAGAACGCAGCGTCTCAGGACAACAGCCCTGAAGCGACTGCAGGACGCATTCTGTCGTTCATCAAGAGCGCGTTTCAGATGTTCAGCCTCGGCAGCAGCACGCAGAGCTCGGGAGGCGCGAATAACACTGACGGCACGGATAGCGCCGATGGCACGAACGGCAATGCCGGCACCGATCAGAACGCCGCCTTCGACAACTTCATGAGCTTGATCCAAAAGGGTGTCGACCAGGGTTTCAGCGAAGCACGCGGCATCCTGTCGGGCCTCAACGTGCTCAATGGCGATATCGCCAGCAACATCGATAAGACTTACGAGATCCTCAAAAAAGGCATCGCCGATTTCATCGCCTCCATCAAGAATCCGACAAGCGACGATGGTTCGACGCCGGCGACAGGTGACGGCAGCAGCTCCAGCTCCTCGTCCACATCCGTGTCGATTTCCATCTCGGTCACTTCCATCCAGACCGAAGTCACCAACTATTGAGCCGACGTTCCGCCGCGATTCCTGTTCTGCAAGACAGGAATCGCAAGAGCCGAAGCAATTTTGCAGACGTAAAAAAAGACGCGGCATGCCGCGTCTTTTTCTTTGTCAGATCGTTCTGCGTCTCATGCGAAGACGCAGAACGTCTCCGGCTTAACCCTTCAGCTTGGCGAAGGCCGCCGCCATCGCGCTGTTCACAGGCGCCTGCTGACGCGCCTGCTGTCCCTGGTGTTGCGACAGGCGACGCGCGTCGTTGCGATCGCCACGCTGTTCCGGCTTGCTGCCCGCCACCGGCGCACTGTCGGACAGGCGCATGGTCAGCGCGATGCGCTTGCGCTTCTCGTCGACTTCCAGCACCTTCACCTTGACCACCTGGCCGGCCTTGACGACGGTGTGCGGATCCTTGACGAAGGTATTCGACAGCGCCGAGATATGCACCAGGCCGTCCTGATGCACGCCGATGTCGACGAAGGCGCCGAAGGCCGCCACGTTGGTGACCACGCCTTCGAGGATCATGTCCGGACGCAGGTCGCGGATTTCTTCCACGCCTTCCTTGAAGGTTGCGGTGGTGAATTCGGGACGCGGATCACGGCCCGGCTTTTCCAGTTCCTTCAGGATGTCGGTCACGGTCGGCACGCCGAATTTTTCGTCGGCATACTTGGACGGGCTGAGCGACTTCAGCAATGCCGCTTCGCCGAGCACGCCTTTGACGTCCTTGTTGATGTCGGCCAGGATCTTTTGCACCAGCGGATACGATTCCGGGTGGACTGCCGATGCGTCGAGCGGATTGTCGCCGTTCATCACGCGCAGGAAACCCGCGGCTTGTTCAAATGTCTTGTCGCCGAGGCGCGGCACGTCGCGCAACGCCGCGCGCGAGACAAACATGCCCTTCATATCGCGGTAGGACACGATGCTTTGCGCCACCGCCGCGTTCAAACCGGACACGCGCGCCAGCAGCGGTGCCGAGGCGGTATTGACGTCCACGCCGACGGCGTTCACGCAATCCTCAACGACGGCGTCCAGCGAACGCGCCAGTTGCGACTGGCCGACGTCGTGCTGATACTGGCCGACGCCGATCGATTTCGGATCGATCTTGACCAGCTCCGCCAGCGGATCTTGCAGACGGCGCGCAATCGACACCGCGCCGCGGATCGACACGTCCAGGTCGGGCAATTCTTTCGAGGCGAATTCCGACGCCGAGTACACCGACGCGCCGGCTTCCGACACGACGATCTTGGTCAGCTTCAGTTCGGGACGCATCTTGATCAGGTCTTGCGCCAGCTTGTCGGTTTCGCGCGAGGCGGTACCGTTGCCGATCGAGATCAGCGACACGTTGTGCTTCTCGGCCAGCTTGGCCAGCGTGTGCAGCGAGCCTTCCCAGTCATTGCGCGGCTGGTGCGGGAAGATAGCGGTCGTGTCGACCACCTTGCCGGTGGCGTCGACCACCGCTACCTTGACGCCGGTGCGCAGTCCGGGATCAAGGCC
This sequence comes from Herbaspirillum sp. CF444, assembly GCF_000282135.1. Lineage (GTDB taxonomy): Bacteria > Pseudomonadota > Gammaproteobacteria > Burkholderiales > Burkholderiaceae_D > Herbaspirillum. Next base: position 146,808 of record NZ_AKJW01000058.1, on the reverse strand, counting down.
CATGGTCGCGCGCGGACCGGCAGGCGCGGCCAGCAGCAGGTCTTTCAGGTTGCGGGCGAAGACGTTGATCGCTTCCGCTTCGCTGCGCTCACGCAGGCCGGTCATCAGTTCGGTTTCCAGATGCATGAAGACCTTCACGCGCCATGCCCAGCGTACGGTATCGGCCAGCCACTTGTCGGCCGGACGGCCCTTGTTGCTGACGCCAAAGCGCGCGGCGATGCGGCCTTCGCATGGGTTATGCGGCGCGTCCCACTTCGGTTTTTCTTCTTCCGTATCCAGACGCAAGGTCACGGTCAGCATCTCTTCGCGGCGGCCGCGGAACAGCGCCAGCGCGCGGTGCGACGGAATCGTACCGATGGTTTCGGAGTAATCGAAATAATCGGCGAATTTTTCACCGGCGTCCTGCTTGCCTTCGATCACTTTTGATTCGACCACGCCGTGGTCGGTCAGGTATTCGCGCAATGCCTGCAGCAGTTCCGCATCTTCGGAGAAACGCTCCATCAGGATCTGGCGCGCGCCGTCCAGCGCCGCCTTGGCGTCGGCGACGCCGGGGTTGTCGCCGTTGTCGGTGGTGAAGGCCGGCTTGAGGTACTTGGCGGCTTCTTCTTCCGGATTCAGCATCGGGTCGTTCATGAGCGCGTCGGCCAGTTCGGTCAGACCGGCTTCCGCCGCGATCTGGGCCTTGGTGCGGCGCTTCGGCTTGTACGGCAGGTACAAGTCTTCGAGGCGGGTCTTGTCTTCGGCGTGGACGATGGAGTCGAGCAGCTCCGGCGTCATCTTGCCCTGCTCTTCGATCGACGCGATGATGGCGGCGCGGCGGCCTTCCAGCTCGCGCAGATAGCGCAGACGCTCTTCCAGCAAGCGCAATTGCGTGTCGTCCAGACCGCCGGTGGCTTCCTTGCGGTAACGCGCGATAAACGGCACGGTGGCGCCTTCGTCGAGTAAGGCGACCGCGGCGGCAACCTGCGCCGGCTTGGCGACGAGTTCAAGAGCTAAACGTTGTTCGATGGAAGGCAACATGACAATGAAATCCGGGAATTGAAAAACAAGCGTTGGATGATACGCAATTCAACCGCATGCGCCAATCTTGACAGGACTTATTTCTTGCCGAATAGATGAAATAAATCGCTTGCATGCGGGTTTACGCCGATAAATTCACCGGAATTGGACGAGGCGATTCGATATCCGCGATAATCGTCGCTTTCATTGTTAACTTTTTATCCAGTATGTCTATCCGTCTCATCGTCGGCCTCGGCAATCCCGGCCCGGAATACGAGCAAACCCGGCACAATGCCGGCTTCTGGCTGGTAGACAACCTCGCCGGCAGCACCCGCCTGGCACGCGAGACGCGCTTCAACGCGCTGGCCGCAAAAACATTCATCAGCGGCAAGGAGGTCTGGCTGCTGGAACCGCAGACCTTCATGAACCGCTCCGGGCAGTCGGTCGGCGCATTGGCGCGCTTCTACAAGATCGCGCCGGAAGAAGTGCTGGTGGTGCATGACGAACTGGATATTCCGCCCGGCAGCGCCAAGATCAAGAAAGGCGGCTCCTCAGGCGGCCACAACGGCCTCAAGGACATCACCGCCGCGCTCGGCACACAGGACTACTGGCGCCTGCGCATCGGCATCGGTCACCCGCGCAGCATGGGCCTGCAGCAACCGGTTGCCGACTTCGTGCTGCATCGTCCGCGCAAGGAAGAACAGGCACTGATCAACGAGGCCATCGAGAAGAGTCTCGATGCGATTCCGCTGCTGTGCGAAGGCAAGTTCGAAGCAGGCATGATGCAGCTGCATACGGCGGCGAAATAAATCTGCCGTCGCACAAACCGCGCGCCCAAATAAAAACGCCGGCAGCATGCCGGCGTTTTCAACTCTTCCGGGCAACTTACTTCAGCGTCGAGAACTTTTGTTCCAGCGTCTTGGCGTCGATGGCGCCGGGAATACGCGAGCCATCCGCAAAAATGATGGTCGGCGTGCCGGTCACCTTCATCTTCTGGCCCAGCGCCAACACTTGCTCATGCGGCGCATTGCACGATGCCGGCGCGGCCGATGCTTCCTTGCCGTTCATCATCCAGTCGCTCCAGGCCTTGCTCGGGTTGGCGGCGCACCAGATATTGCGCGACTTCTCGATCGAATCCTGCGCCAGGATGTTGTACTGGAAAGTGTAGACGGTCACGTTGTCGACTTCCTGCAAAGTCTTCTGGAAGCGCTTGCAATAGCCGCAGTTCGGATCTTCAAACACGGCGATGAAACGCTTGCCGTTGCCCTTGACGGTCTTGATCGCCAGATCCAGCGGCAGGTCGGAGAACTTGACCTTGTTGATCGCCTGGATCTTTTCCTTGGTGAAATCGCGATAGGTTTGCGAATCGACCACGCGGCCGATGAACAGGTATTGCGCCTTGGCATCCGTATAAATCACGTCGCCGTCGACCTGCACTTCATACAGGCCGGAGTATGGCGTCCTGGTCACGGCGTCGACCTTGGCGCCTTCGCCGAGACGCGGTTCGATCAGTTTCTTGATGGTGGCTTCGGTGGTATCGGCAGCGCATGCCGAACCGCCGACACAGGCCAGCAACAAACCGGCAACAGCCACGACTGCGGAGAATGCGGCAGGAAGTGCAAAAATCTTTTTCATGTTTATTCCAATGGAAGGACAGTCTTCGGAGTCGGTTCGAGATAGCTCACTGACCGATTCGCGCAAATTCTGCCCACACTATAAGGTAAATTTTCTAAACTCGTTTGCCGAGCGCGTGGGCCATCAAACGCCGCTTTAAGACAGGCAGATGGTTCACCAGGTTCAATCCCAGATTGCGCACCACGCGCAAAGGCTCGATGTTGGTCTCAAACAGCCGGGCAAGACCATCGGTCGCCAGTTGCATGAGCAACACTTCTTCCTTGCGCGCGCGGGCATAACGGCCCAGCACGCGCGCATCGCCGCAATCGCGTTGCGGTTCGCGCGCGGCGATCACGTTGAGCAACGCGGCGACGTCGGCAAAACCGAGGTTCATGCCATGTCCGGCCAGCGGATGAATCACGTGCGCCGCATCGCCGATGAGTGCAACGCGCGCCGCCGTCATGGCATGCGGCTTCACCAGCGTCAGCGGAAAATCGCGCACCAGTTCCGGCTCCAGCGGCGTCAGGGCGCCCAGCGCATGGCTCGCATATTTGGCCAGATGCTGCGCCAGCTGCGCGGCGGATTGACGCAGCAAGGTTTCCGCCAGCGCATCCGGCGCCGACCACACCAGCGACACGCGCCGGCCCGGTAACGGCAACAACGCCACGATGCCTTCCGCAGCGGTGAACCATTGATGCGCCACGCCCTGATGCGCCTTCTCGCAGGCAAAATTGGTCACGATGGCGCGCTGGCCGTAGGCGCGATAGTCGAGTCCGATATCGCATTGTCCACGCACCCACGACTGGCCGCCGTCGGCGCCGACCAGCAGAGATGCTTTCAGCACGTCGCCGTTGTCCAGCTGCAGATCGACGCCCTGTGTGTCCGTGCGCAGCGACACGGCGCGACCGTTGGTCACGCGCACGTTGGGAGAAAATTTCAGCGCCGCGTCGAGCGCGCCATTCAGATTGCGATCCTCGACGATCCAGGCCAGCGCATCGACATGCGCCGAGTAGGCATCGAAGGCCAGCTTGCCCGGATAATTTTCGGCGTCGCCGAATACTTCCATGCCATCGACGGCAGCCACGCGCGCCGCATCGATCGCGTCCCAGACCTTGATGGAAGACAGCAGGTCGCGCGCGATCTGATTGACTGCATAGACGCGCACGTCCCAGCTTGCCGGTTCGGCATTTGCAGCCGGCGACGGCGATGGCGGCGGCGCCAGCAAATTGACGCGCAGGCCGGCTTGCGCCAGGGCCAACGCGGCGGTCTTGCCGATCGCGCCGTTGCCGACGATGCAAATATCGCCGGACTGCGCATCCGTCGCCTTGCGCGCAGCGGCCGCAGAAGAATTTAATGTATGACCATTCATGGGGAAGCATTATAAACGGCTTCGCGGCAGCGCCTTCCTTGATCTCCATCGCAAGAAACACCGGAAACGCGGCATCAATAAAGGGGCCGCCAACAGGCAACGAACAAGAAACAACGAAGAAACAAATGGGCCGAACAAACTTTTTATAAAAAAAGTGGGAGCACCCTTTGCATTCTAAAATTATCTTGCTATAATTCGGCCTCTTGGCCTGGTAGCTCAGTCGGTAGAGCAGAGGATTGAAAATCCTTGTGTCGGTGGTTCGATTCCGCCCCGGGCCACCAAGAATACAAAAGCTTAGCTTCGGCTGGGCTTTTTTTTCGTTCTGCAATTCTTGCCCGCGCCCTACAAAAACAAAAAAATGCGGCATATCGCATTGCTGTTCGATGCGCACGAACTTGTAGCCGATGCCATGGAAATCCATTGTTAACAGGCTCTGGCGCCGCCTCGCAGAAAATCCGCATACGACAAATCCGCTTTCCGCTATGCTCTTGGCATCCCGCTCATTTTCCTGTCTATCATGCCTATCCACACATCAGACAAAAACGACCTGATCGCACGCCTCCATCTGCAACCGCATCCCGAAGGCGGTTTTTTCCGCGAGACTTATCGTTCGAACGCAAACGTGTTCCGCCAAGAGGCCAAAAATATCGATCAGGCACGCAGCGCGTCAACCGCAATCTATTACCTGCTTTGCGACGGCGCGCATTCGTCCTGGCATCGGATCAGATCGGATGAGGTCTGGCATTTTTATGCCGGCACGCCGCTGGATGTCCATGTGCTTGGCGACGATGGCTCCCTCACCACACTGCGCCTGGGCAATGCCATCGAACATCCGGATGCGGTATTTCAGGCGGTCGTTCCCGCGGGCTTGTGGTTTGCGGCCGAATGCGTGGATCCTGCGGGATTTGCGCTGACCGGATGCACGGTCGCGCCGGGATTTGAATTCAGCGAATTTGAACTGGCCGATGTCGATGTTCTGCTGGCGGCCTATCCCCGCCATCGTGAACATATCCTGCGTCTGGCGAGCAAGCCATAGCACTGCGCGCGCCATGCCCGTCCAGCAGCTCACCGCAACGGGGCCAGATTCAGCATGCGCATCAGAACGCCTGCATCGTCCATGAGCGCCGCCTCTTGCCGAAAACCTGGTCCATCGGCGTAATAGAGTACGGTTCAAACTCGTCAGTCGGATAGACGCTGGATACGGGGCGGGGAGGCTGGAAACCCCGTATCCGGTTCTTGTTCGCGAAAATCAGACGCTTAGCTTGGCGGCCAATACATCGACTCTTTCGATACGTGGCGGTTCAGTCAAAAGATCGGCAGCTTTTGCCATGAGCGCTGCCGCAATCGGCCCTGCAAGATGGGCATCCCGCCCCGCCTGATCGGCAAATGCATCGAAAATGCCGAACTCGGATGGACTTAATTTAAACGCGAACCAAACAACTGTTCCTGCCTCTTGATTGGCAAGCGGCAAAGCGCTTTTCAAGAACGCTTCAACTTCCGCTTCTTTACCTGGCTTGGCTTTTACTCGGACGAGCAGTGCGACGTTGACCATGATCATATTCCCTTACACGTTGTGAATGAGAGCAAATTGTAGGAGCCGCCTTAAAAAATCAATAGTGGCAGAAATGCCATTAATGATACTATTTCAGCCATGCTCATTTATATACTTGCTCTTAACGGCGTGTTCGATACGGGCCTGTCTTCGCTGATGGACGTGATTGGCACGGCAAACGAATTAGTTCAACAGGAGCAAATCTCCGTGCAATTCGATGTCCGCTTGGTCGGCGTGCGGCGCAAGGTTCAGACAGCACAAGGACTGACGGTGCCGGTGTTGTCGGCAGTCACCTTGCCGTGCCCCGATGTGGTGCTGGTGCCGGCATTGGGAGCGAAGATGCCGCTGTCGTTAACTGCGGCGTTGGCACGGCGAGAGGTAAAAGATGCCGGAACCTGGATCAAGAAATGGACGCAAGAAGGTGCCGTGGTGGGGGCGGCCTGCACGGCGACCTTCGTTTTGGCAGAGACGGGCCTGCTCGATGGCCAAACCGCGACCACATCCTGGTGGCTGTCATCTTTATTTCGACAGCGTTATCCGCGAGTCGCCATCGATGAAAGCAGAATGTTGGTCAATTCATCTTGCTTCACCACTGCAGGTGCAGCGCTGGCACACCTTGATTTGGGATTGAGCATCGTGCGTAGCCAAAGTCCCGGGCTAGCTGCATTATGCGCGCGCTATCTGCTCATTGAATCGCGTGCCTCGCAAGCCGTTTTCGTCATTCCTGATCACGTCGCGCACACGGATCCCATCGTGGAACGATTTGAACAGTGGGCAAGGAAGCATCTGGCACAAGGTTTTTCCATGAACGCAGCCATTACGACAATCGGCACTAGCGAGCGCACGCTGGTACGTCGCATGCAAACCATATTGGGAAAATCACCATTGGCATATTTTCAGGATTTGCGCGTGGAGCGGGCTGTGCATCTGTTGCAGACCAGCGATGAAAGTGTCGAACGGATTGCCAGCCTGGTAGGGTATGAAGATGGCACCACTTTGCGTACTTTATTACGTCGCAAGTTGGGTAAAGGCGTACGCGAATTGCGTGATCGCGGCTCTTGACCATGGCCCCCAGGGGCGTAAGCGTCTTCTGGCTCAACGCATATAGGCAAAAAAGAAACCGAATGTCTTCTGACGGCGGCGCGTTGTCCGATCAGCATCATCTGTCAATCCCGATCTCTGGAACCATTCATCAGCGCCAATCCACTTACTGACCCGAGCATGAAGTTATTTAAATCCAAGGAGAGTACGATGGGTATCAGTTTTGGCGATTTTATGAATACGGTGCATACACTCAAAGATGAGGGAGCTTCGGATGACGATATCAAGAGTTTATTCAAGGAAGCTAAAAAGGACGGGGTTGACCCCGGAGACATCGCGTCTGCCGTAAAAAACGGCGCGTCGCTGGACGATGTAAAAAATTCCCTGCATCAAAAAGAGCATAAGGCAAAGGAGAAATCCTTATCGGATATTTCAGAAGGATGATGTTCTGGAAGAATGTACAAACGGCACATCCGATACGCGTGGAGCATAACGTCATCCGTTTGCACCACGCGCCGGCAGTCTGCCGGCATCGTTGATTGGCATGCGAGACGTCGTGCGAGGTCGACATGCCTCCACTTCGCTGTTCGCGTTTTTTGTACCGACAAAATCAAGTTGTACCCGAAGGCAGCATGACTTGCGTAATGCTGTTTTTTCGCTTTTGCGATTTCTGCATGCCATCTCCCCCATTGCATCGATCTGACAAACCACATGCCCGACGTTTGCGCTCTTGATCAATGTAAAAATCTCGCCCCTCCCGGCAGGTTTTTCCAATCCGGAGTAAAATCACTACCAGTCTGTGAACTGTTGTCCCTGGTTAATGCTTTTACTTGATTTTCATTAACTCCCCCGCAGGACGGCTCCGCGACTTCGAGCAACCATCATCACGCAGTAACACAACATGAACATCCCCGAGCAAGGCCAGCTGGTCTGCGGCCCTTGTGGCCTCAAGAGCGGCTACAAGATTCCCGCAAGCGCCATCTGGCACTACGCTACCTGCATCAAGTGCCACACCAAACACAGCGTCACCACACAGATCAGGCCGGAAGATCAGTAAAGGACGCGCAACAATGAAAAAAGCGGAACGCCCCTCACAGGTCGTTCCGCTTTTTTGTTCCGCTTTTTCGTTCAGAATCGGCCGGATCAGCGCGGCTTGAGTTCGGTCAGTCCCTGCTCCGCCAGTGCCTTGAGCCAGCCCAGTCCGTCCGAGGTCGCTGCCGCAGGCACGTACTCGCAACCGATCCATCCCTTGTAGCCGAGCGCATCGATCAGTTTGAGCAGATACGGATAGTTCAGCTCGCCGATATCTGGCTCATGGCGTTCCGGCACGCCGGCGATCTGGATGTGGCCGACGCCGGCCATGTCGCGCTTGAGCTTGACGGCGACGTCGCCCTCGACGATCTGGCAGTGGTAGCAATCGAACTGCACCTTGAGATTCTCCGCGCCGATTTCTGCGCAGATGGCTTGCGCGTCGTCCTGGCGATTGAGGAAGAAGCCGGGGATGTTGCGCGTATTGATCGGCTCGATCACCACCGTCACGCCGGCCAGGTCGGCGTGATGCGCGGCGTACGACAGGTTGTCCATGTAGACGGCGCGATGTTTGGCGCGATCCTGCTCGGGGCGAATCAAACCCGCCATCACGTGCAGCGTCTTGTTGCCGATGACTGCGGTGTATTTCAGCGCGGTGTCGATGCTGCGCTTGAATTCGTCTTCGCGTCCCGGCAGGGAAGCGATGCCGCGCTCGCCCGCGGCCCAGTCGCCCGGCGGCGCGTTGAACAAGGCTTGCGTCAGGCCGTGCGCATCGAGACGCGATTTGATTTCTTTCGGCTGATAATCATAGGGAAACAAAAACTCAACGCCGCTGAAACCATCTTTGGCGGCAGCGGCGAAGCGATCGAGGAAAGCATGTTCGTTGTACATCATGCTCAGGTTGGCGGCGAAGCGCAGCATCGTGATCTCCTTGGGATGGAGGCGCGCACCTTGTTCGAATGCGCGCCTGTAAGCTTACTCGTAATGGTTATTTATTCACCAGTTTAGGCGAAGTCTTCAACACGGCGGCAGAACCGACCACCAGCATGACCGCCAGCATGTACATGCCGGTCGCGCCATTGTGCGTCAGATCCTTCAGATAACCGATCAGGTACGGGCTGACGAAACCTGCCAGGTTGCCGACCGAATTGATGGCGGCGATACCGACCGCGGCAGCGGCGCCAGACAGGAAGGAAGTCGGCAGCGACCAGAACAGCGGTGCGCAGGTCAGCACGCCGGCGGCGGCCAGCGACAGCGATGCAATCGAAATTGCGGTGTTGTCGGCAAACAGGGCGGCGCCGACAAAACCGACCGCGCCCATCATGGCCGGCACGATCAAGTGCCAGCGGCGTTCACGGCGCGCATCGGCGCTGCGGCCGATCAGGTTCATCGCGACGATGGCGCAACCGAAAGGAATCGCGCTCAGCAGACCGATGTGCAGGTTGCCGGTCACGCCGGTCGCCTTCACCAGGGTCGGCATCCACAGCGTCAGGCCATATTGCCCCATGACGAAACAGAAATAGATCAGGCACATCAGCCACACGCGCTTGTCGCCGACGATGTCCGCGAACGAGTGCACGCTTTCCTTGCCCTGCTGGTCGGCGGTGATTTCGTCCGCCAGCAATTTCTTTTCATCGTCGCTCAGCCACTTTGCCTTGACGATGCCGTTGTCCAGATAGGCCAGCGTCGCCAGACCGATCAGCACGGCAGGAATCGCTTCGATGACGAACATCCATTGCCAGCCGTGCATGCCGGTGGTGCCGTGGAAGGCGTCCATGATCCAGCCCGACAGCGGATTGCCGAGAATGCCGGCAACCGGAATGCCCGACATGAACACGGCGATCACCTTGGCGCGGCGATGCGATGGATACCAGTAAGTCAGGTACAGGATGATGCCGGGATAGAAGCCGGCTTCAGCCAGGCCGAGCAGGAAGCGCAGCACATAGAATTGCATCGGCGTTTCGACGTACATGAAGGCTGCCGACAGGATGCCCCAGGTAATCATGATGCGGGCGATCCAGACGCGCGCGCCGACCTTGTGCATCAGGATGTTGCTCGGCACTTCAAACAGGAAGTAGCCGATGAAGAACACGCCGGCGCCGAGGCCGAACACGGTTTCGCTGAAGCCGAGGTCGACCGACATCTGCAGCTTGGCAAAGCCGACGTTCACGCGATCCAAATACGCGATGACGTAGCACAGCATAAGGAAAGGCATGATGCGCCAGAATACTTTGGCGTAGACGCGGTTCTTTTCTTGTTCGTTGGCGCTGGAGCCAAGGTTGAGCTTAGATTCGGCTCCGAGTGTGGTTGATGCAGTCATGCTACGACAATCTCCTGTTGGTATAAGGCCGCTCCCACGGCCGTTGGTTTATGGTGCTTGCATTAAAAATCTGACGTACTGAAACAGAATCGGCTGGCGCCTGGCCGGCAAAAAAAGTGAATGCTGCCGCCGGGATGCCGGCTCTGAGCGGCGTCCCTGTTTGCTTGCTTTTTGTTTTTGTCGGAGCCGATCCGGATCGCTGAATGGCTACCAGCGCGCGTTGAACACCTCGCGCAACTCTTGCAGCGCCGCGTCATTGAGCGGTGCAACATTGCCGCCGGCCAGATGCCACAGCTTGGCGGTTTCTTCCAGTTCTTCCAGTGCGTAGGCCGCCTTGGATACCGAGCTTTCCCACACCACCGGGCCGAGGCGTTCGAGCAGCACGCCGCGTACCTTGTTGGCGAGTTGCCTGACCTGCTCCGCCACCAGCGGATCGCCCGGACGGCGATAAGAAATCAGCGGAATGTGACCGACCTTCATCACGTAATACGGCGTGATCGGCGGCAACACGTCATCCTGCGACCACACGCCCTTGATGCTCAGGTTGACCAGGTAGGTCGAGTGCGTATGGACCACGCCGTGCATCTCCGGATTGTTGTCGTAGACCATGCGATGCAGCGCCAGCGTCTTGGACGGCTTGTCGCCCGACACCCAATTGCCGCTGGCATCGACCTTGGCAATACTGGCCGGATCGAGATAACCGAGACAGGCGTCGGTCGGCGTGATCAGCCAGCCTTCGCCATCCGGTAGACGCGCACTGATGTTGCCGGCCGAGCCGACGGTATAACCGCGCTGATAGAGACTGGCGCCGGTGCGGCAGATTTCTTCGCGCAATTGATTTTCTTTGCTCGTGCGCTGGTTCATTGCTTGGCTCCGCCGAGGAAGCGCAAGGCCTTCTCGAAGAAATCGACGCTGCCGAAATTGCCCGACTTCAGCGCCAGCGCCAGCGGCTGCTCATCAAGCGTGGCGGTTGCCGGCACGCCCGGATCGATCTGCGGTCCGATGCGCAATGCGCGCACATCCAGCGCCTGCACCACCGCGCCGGAAGTCTCGCCGCCGGCCACCACGAACCGGCGCACGCCGCGTTCGCGCAAACCCCTGGCGATATCGGCCAATGCCTGTTCCACCAGATGGCCCGCCTTGGCGACGCCCAGTTCTTTTTGCACGGCCTTCACTTCATCCGGCGTCGCGGTGGCGTATATCAACACCGGCTCTTTCTGAATGTACTCATCGGAAAAAACCAGCGCCTGCTCCACGACGGCTTCGCCGCGCGCCAATGCCAGCGGATCGATACGATGCGCCGGATGCTTTGTCTTCCACTCGGCGACCTGCGCATTGGTCGCCTTCGATGCGCTGCCTGCCAACACCACCGACAAGCCGCCGACCTCGGGCAATTGCGCCGCCTCGCCTGCCGCATGCAACAAACCGGCGCGGCGGAAATTCTCCGGCAAGCCAAGCGCGATGCCCGAACCGCCGGTCACCAGTTTCAGCTCGGCGCAGGCTTCTCCCAACACGTACAAATCGCGATCGGAGACGGCATCGGCAATGGCCATCTTCACGCCGTCGGCACGCAGCGCGGTGAAGCGCTCGGCGACGGCGGCGGCATCCTTGGCCACCGTGTCGTAACGCACCAGGCCGACCTTGGACTCGGTCTGACGCTGCAGCACGCGCACGAGATTGGCATCGGTCATCGGCGTGAGCGGATGGTTTTCCATGCCCGATTCGTTGAGCAAGGCATCGGCGACGAACAGGTAGCCGCGATAAATGGTACGGCCGTTTTCCGGGAAGGCCGGGCAAGCGATGGTGAAATCGGCGCCCAGTTCTTTCAGCAGCGCGTCGGTCACCTGGCCGATGTTGCCGGCATCGGTGGAATCGAACGTGGAGCAATATTTGAAGAAGAATTGTGTGCAGCCCTGCTGCTGCAACCAGCGCAAAGCGGCCAGCGATTGCTCGACCGCTTCGGCTGCCGGAATCGTGCGCGACTTGAGCGCGATCACCAGCGCGTCGGCGGCGACCGCAGGCATCTGCTCGGGGATGCCGATGGTTTGCACGGTACGCATGCCGCCGCGCACCAACATGTTGGCGAGATCGGTGGCGCCGGTGAAATCGTCGGCGATACAGCCGAGCAAAGGTTTGGCTTGGGACATGGTCAACTCCTGTATTGCTTTTTACTGTTTCGACTGTGGCAAATCGATGCCCGGGAAAATCTTGATCACCGCGGAATCGTCTTCACCGCCATGACCGGCAGTCGACGCCATCATGAACATCTGATGCGCGGCAGCCGACAACGGCAGCGGGAATTTGCTGCGGCGTGCCGTGTCGAGCACCAGTCCCAGATCCTTGACGAAGATGTCGACCGCCGACAGCGGCGTATAGTCGCCGTTGAGGATATGCGGCACGCGGTTCTCGAACATCCACGAATTGCCGGCGCTGTGCGTGATGACTTCATACAAGGCGTCGGGATTGACGCCTTCGCGCAGACCCAGCGCCATCGCTTCGGCCGAGGCGGCGATGTGCACGCCGGCCAGCAGCTGATTGATGATCTTGACCTTGGAGCCGACGCCGTGGGTGTCGCCCAGGCGATAGACCTTGCCGGCCATGCCCTTCAGCACGTCTTCGATTTTGGCGTAGACGTCGGCGGGGCCGGAAGTCATCATCGTCATCTCGCCCGATGCGGCGCGCGCGGCGCCCCCCGACACCGGCGCGTCCAGCATGAGCAAACCTTTTTCAGCAAGACGCTGGCCGAGGGCGATCGCGAAATCGGGTGCTACCGTCGCGCTGGAAATCACCACGCTGCCCGCCTTCAGTGTCGATGCGGCGCCATTCTCGCCGAACAGCACGGTCTCGGTCTGCGCGGCATTGACCACCAGCGTGACGACCACGTCGACCGCCTTGCCCATCTCGGCAGGATGGGCGCAGGCGACGCCGCCTTCGGCCGCAAACTTGTCCAGCACTTCCTTGCGCACGTCGCAGGCGTGCACGTTAAAACCTGCGCGCAGCAGCGAGCGGGCGACGCCCAGACCCATTGCTCCCAGACCGATCACACCTACATTTTCAGACATCGTCGACTCCATTGATTACGGCGGCGTTGGCGGTGGATCGCTGAGATCGTGGACCGGCACATTGCGCCTTGATTGAAAGGTTTTACTGCAAGTTTTTGCTACCCGGCCTGGCTCAAACGCCGGGCCGCGTTGAACATATGCGTCTGCGCCGCCGCGCGCGCCGCCATCTCGTCGCCGGCGCGAATCGCGGCGACGATGGCCTCGTGCTCTTCCCGCACCTGGCGCGAAAAATCGTCGCGCCGGGCTTCGTTGCCGCGCGTGACGGTGGTGGCGGCTTCCAGATATTGGCTGAGGAATTCCAGCGTCTTGATGAAATACGGATTGCGCGTCGCCGTCGCCAGCGCGCGATGAAAGGCGACGTCGGCGGCCACGCCGTCGCCGCCCTCTTTGACGTCCATGCCGATGCGCGCCAGCGCGTTGTCGATGGCGACCATGTCGGCATCGGTGCGGCGCTTGGCAGCCTGCGCCGCCACTTCGGCCTCGATGGCCCGGCGCAGCTCGACGATCTGCAGAACCGCTTCCGGCGAGCTGACTTCGGTGTAGTCGATGCGCAAAGGCTTGATGCCCGCCTGTTCGGTGACGAACACGCCGCTGCCCTGGCGCGGCTCGACCACGCCTTCATGCTTGAGCCGGGAAATCGCTTCGCGCACCACCGTGCGGCTGACGCCGAATTCCTGTGCCAGCACGGCCTCGGTCGGCAATTTGCCGCCGCGGGGGAACGCGCCCAGGTCGATTTTCTCCAGCAATTGCCGCGCTACCGTATCGCTGAGCGCCTGCACAGGAATCTTTTGGAACATGAATGTCTCGTCGTTTTTGATGAAGTTATCCGGTCATCATACAAATTTATGTAGCGCGATGCAATCCGTCGCTACAAAATACTTTTCAGCAATATTTGTCAAAAATGAAAGCAATATGACGCTTTTTGATGGAGATACGGCGCAAATGCGCGACAGAGAGAACGCGAACGCCCCTCATGCCCGTCCTGCATGGATGGAAAGCACTACAAAACTAGGGTGAAAATGGCATCTGTGGCACACTGCACGGATCACATTCTGCAGTCCGACACTGGTTATATAGACATGGCTTACGATCTCTCCGGCATGCTGGTCATCGGCATTTCATCGCGCGCACTGTTCGATCTGGAACACGAAAACGCCATCTTCGACAACGAAGGCGTGGAAGCCTATACCGCCTATCAGCGCGAGCACGAGAACGATCCGCTGCTGCCCGGCACCGCCTTCCCGCTGGTCAAGGCGCTGCTCAAGCTGAACCACCTGATCCCCGGCCGCCGCCTGGTGGAAGTGGTGGTCATCTCGCGCAACACGCCCGACACCGGCCTGCGCGCCTTCAACGCCATCGAGGCGCACAAGCTCGACATCAGCCGTGCAGCCTTCACCGGCGGCGAGCCTATCGTGCACTATCTGGAAGCCTTCAAGATCGACCTGTTCCTGTCGCGCGACAAGGACGACGTGCAGGACGCCATCGACGGCGGCGTCGCCGCAGCGCAGTTGTATACCGCGCCGAGCAATTACATCGCGCCGGAAAACCAGATCCGCATCGCCTTCGACGGCGACGCCGTGCTGTTCTCGCCGGAGTCCGAACGCATCTATGCCGAAAAAGGCCTGGAAGCCTTCGTGCGCCACGAGCAGCGCCATCGCAACAAGGCCATGAAGGAAGGTCCGCTGGCCAAGCTGCTGTTCGCCCTGTCGGAAATCCAGAAGCAATTCACGCCGGCCACCTGCCCGGTGCGCATCGCCATCGTCACCGCCCGCAACAGCCCGGCGCACAAACGCGTGATCCACACGTTGCGCACCTGGAACGTGACGGTCGACGAAGCCTTCTTCCTCGGCGGCCTGCCCAAGGCCGACGTGTTGCACGCGTTTGGCGCGCACATGTTCTTCGACGACCAGGAAGGCCACGTGCAACTGGCCTCCGCCGTGGTGCCGTCCGGCCGCGTGCCGTACGAAGGCGGCGCCCTGAGCGGACGCACGGCGCGCAAGCCCGCCGCCAAATCACTGCCGGCGCCGGCCGACAGCAATGCCTCGCTGGAAACCTCCAAAAACTAGTTCTCCACTATATAGAGCTGCTCACCGCCCGCTGCCGTCGCCGACAGCGAGCCGCCAGCTTTTGTCATCAGGAAATGCGCCGATATCGGGAACTGGTATACAAGATGCACCATTCGGGTGATCTCCAGCGTCCCAAAGTGAATCGCCGCCATTGCCCAACCGGCAAGGCATTGCACGGAAAACCCGCCTGACTGCGCGATTCGAACGCCTCCTCCCGCCTACCTCCGGCACGTTCTTTCTGTACGTCAATCTTGTATATCAGATTGAAATACATGGCATGCATATTGCTGTAGTGGGGACATGAGCACAGACGCCATCAAATCCTCGATTCAGATCGCCAGCCGCATCATGGAAGCGATCCTCGCCAAGCAGCTTGCCCCCGGCACGCGCCTGGGCGAACAGCAATTGTCCGAATTGTTCGGCGTCAGCCGCACGCTGGTACGCGAAGCGCTGACGCGCCTGGTCACGCGCGGCATCGTCACGGTCAGCGCCCGGCGCGGCTGGTTCGTGATCGAACCGACGCCGAGCGACGCGCGCGAAGCCTTCGAAGCGCGCCGCGTGATCGAACTCGGCCTGCTGCGTCACGCGCGTCCGATCACCAAGACCGCCATCGAACAACTGCGCGACCATATCCGGCGCGAACAGGCCGCCATCGAGGGCGACGACGTCGGCGCGCGCAGCTACCTGCTGGGCGACTTCCACGTCGCGCTGTGCGAATGCCTCGGCAACACGCTGCTGTCCGACACCCTGCGCGACCTGACCGCGCGCACCACGCTGACGGCCATGCTGCACCAGTCGTCGGAACAAGCCGAAGACTCCTGCGCCGAGCATGTGCATATCGTCGCCGCCCTGGAACGCGGCGATCTGGCCGCCGCCGAGCAACTCATGCACGAGCACCTGCAACACGTCGAAGCCGGCCTCAACAAGGTCGGCATCAGCGATCCGCTGGGGCAGCTGCGCCAGGCGCTGGCGCCCGTGTCCGCCGTCGGCAACTCTTTTGCAACACCCGCGAAGCTGAAAAAAACCGCTGCGCGATCCGGTAAAAAAACCAAGGCCATTTCCTTCACTTCATCTCAACCTGGAGAATCATGATGAAACTCTCGAAACTTCTGCTTGGCCTGATGGCCGGCGCACTGCTGATTTCCGCTTCCGCCGCGCGCGCCGATGCGCTGGACGACATCCAGAAGGCCGGCGTGCTGCGCGTCGCCGTGCCGCAGGATTTCCCGCCGTTCGGCTCGGTCACTTCCGACCTCAAGCCGCAAGGCCTGGACATCGACGTCGCCACCCTGATCGCCAAGAAACTGGGCGTCAAGGTTGACCTGATTCCCGTCACCAGCGCCAACCGCGTGCCTTACCTGCAAACCAAGAAGGTCGACCTGGTCATCTCCAGCATGGGCAAGAATGCAGAACGCGAAAAAGTGATCGACTTCACTGCCGCTTACGCACCGTTCTTCAACGGCGTGTTCGGTCCGGCCGATCAAAAAGTCAGCGGCCCCGCCGATCTGGCGGGCAAGACCATCGGCGTGACCCGCGGTTCGGTGGAAGACCTGGAACTGTCGAAGATCGTTCCGGCCGGCGCCACCGTCAAGCGCTACGAAGACAACAACGGCACCATCAGCTCCTTCCTGTCGAACCAGGTGCAACTGGTCGCGACCGGCAACGTGGTCGCCGCCGCCATCATCGCCAAGAACCCGCCGAAGAAGCCTGAAACCAAATTCCTGATCAAGGATTCGCCGTGCTTCATCGGCCTGAACAAGGACGAGAAGAAGCTGCAGGACAAGATCAACGCCATCCTCGCTGAAATCAAGAAAGACGGCGAACTGAGCGCACTGACAGTCAAATGGCTGGGGCTGCCGCTGCCTGCGAACCTGTAATTGCTTTGTAATGACACCGGATCCCGGCATGCACCGGAACGAGCGGGGATGGCTTAAAACTTGCTGAGCAAGAAGCATCCGGCGAACGTCGGGACCCGGTGGCCTTTTATTCCAAGTGATTCAACGCTGACCACCATTTTCAGAAAATGAAACCACATGGCCTATCACTTTGATTTCCTGTCGACCTTCGACTATACCGACGTGCTGGTCAAGGGCGTGCTGACGACGATCGAGCTGATCGCCGTCGGCGGCGTCATCGGCATTGCCGTCGGCATCTTCGGAGCGTGGGCGCGCACGCAGGGACCGCGATGGCTCAAGCCCATCGTGAGCGCCTACGTCGAGCTCATACGCAACACGCCCTTTCTGGTGCAGCTGTTTTTCATCTTTTTCGGCTTGCCCAGCCTGGGAATACAGATCAGCGAGATGCAGGCCGCGATTCTGACCATGGTGATCAACCTCGGCGCCTACAGCACCGAAATCATCCGCGCCGGCGTCAATGCCATTTCACGCGGGCAGATGGAAGCCGCGCTGAGCCTGTCGATGTCGCGCATCCAGGCGTTTCGCCACATCATCCTGCGCCCGGCGCTGCAAAAAATCTGGCCGGCGCTGTCGAGCCAGATCGTGATCGTGATGCTGGGCTCGGCGGTGTGCTCGCAAATCGCCGTGGAAGAGTTGTCCTTCGCCGCCAACTTCATCCAGGGCCGCAACTTCCGCGCCTTTGAAGCCTACCTCGTGGCGACGGCGGTGTATCTGCTGATGGCGATCCTGCTGCGCCAGTTCCTGCGCCTGATCGGCGACAAGTTCATCTTTGCGCGGAGGGCTTCATGATTTCCTTTTCCTTGTGGGACATCGTCCGCAACCTGCTGCTGGCAGGGCGCTGGACCGTGCTGCTATCGCTGGCGACCTTCCTGCTGGGCAGCGCGGTGGGCATGATCGTCCTGTTCATGCGCATCTCCAAGCGTCCCTTCCTGCGCCGCGCGGCCCAGCTCTACATCGAGATATTCCAGGGCACGCCGCTGCTGATGCAGCTGTTCCTGATCTTTTTCGGGCTGGCCCTGTTCGGCATGGAAGTGCCGGCCTGGCTCGCCGCCGGCCTGGCGCTGACCTTGTGGAGCGCGTCCTTCCTCGCGGAAATCTGGCGCGGCTGCGTGGAAGCGATTCCGCGCGGCCAGTGGGAAGCTTCTTCGGTGCTGGCCATGGGCCACATGCAGCAGATGCGCCACATCATCCTGCCGCAGGCGCTGCGCATCGCGATTCCGCCCACCGTCGGCTTCGGCGTGCAGATCATCAAGGGCACGGCGGTGACCTCGATCATCGGCTTCGTCGAACTGTCGAAGGCCGGCACCGTGATCACCAACGCCACGTTCATGCCGTTCACCGTGTTTGCCGTCGTCGGACTTTTTTACTTTGCCCTGTGCTGGCCGCTGTCGAAGTACAGCCAATTTTTGGAAAGGAAATTCAATGCCGCTCATCGCCATTGAGGATGTCAAAAAACGCTACGGCGACAACGAAGTGCTCAAGGGCATTCGCCTGTCGGTCGATGCCGGGGAAGTGATCGCCATCATCGGCAAGAGCGGTTCCGGCAAGAGCACCCTGCTGCGCTGTATCAACGGTCTGGAAACCATCGACGAAGGCTCCATCAGCGTCGCCGGCGCCTATCTCGGGCAAAGCGAACTGGAGCTCAAGACGCTGCGCCTGAAGGTCGGCATGATCTTCCAGCAGTTCAACCTGTTCCCGCACCTGAGCGTGGGCCGCAACGTGATGATCTCGCCGATGATCGTCAAGGGCATGCCGGAAGCGGAAGCGCGCGAGCTGGCCCGGAAGAATCTGGAACGCGTCGGCCTGGGCATGAAATTCGACGCCTTCCCCGAGCAGTTGTCGGGTGGCCAGCAACAGCGCGTGGCGATTGCGCGCGCGCTGAGCATGCAGCCGCAAGCCTTGCTGTGCGACGAAATCACCTCGGCGCTCGATCCGGAGCTGGTCAATGAAGTGCTGGCGGTAGTGCGCAGCCTGGCCGACGACGGCATGACCCTGCTGATGGTCACGCACGAAATGCGTTTCGCCCGCGAAGTGTGCGACCGCGTGGTCTTCATGCACCAGGGGAAGGTCCACGAAATCGGCCCGCCGGAAGAATTGTTCGCCAATCCGAAAACGCCGGAGTTGCAGCAATTTCTCGGCATGACGCAGTGAGTACTCGTTACACGTCAATGCGGTCGTTGAAAACAAAAAAGCCTGAGTGTTTGTCACTCAGGCTTTTTTGTTGACGACCCCGGAATCAATCAATGATCAGCGCGAAATCTCGCACACCGTGCGGCCATTCTCGACGAACTGCACCGGTCCGGTGGTGTAACGATCCTTGGGAATCTCCACCAGCAGGAAATCCTTGATCTGATAGGTCGCGCCGGAGGCCGGCTGGACGAAGCGGTATTCCAGCTTCAGCACGCCGCCCCTCATTGTCACCTTGTCGGCGGTGAAAATCTGGCCGCGCTCGCTGCTGTCGGGCGCCTGGACGACGCGCGTGGCCAGCATCAACTGGCGAGTTTCGAAATACTCGGACGACGGCGCCAGCGCGTTTTTATGGCGCATCGTCGCGGCCGGCTGGAACCAGTAGTTCCATTCGCCCGAGGAGCGGATCAGGGCGCACAGCACCGGCTGATCCTTATCGTCCCAATTCTTGACGAAGCTCTGGTAGGCGCCGCTCGAAATCGTCGAGAAAGGCACCAGCGTCGGATCTTCCTTTTTCTTCCAGAACATCAACGAGCAGCCCGAGAGCGTCATTCCCGCTCCCGCCAGCATGCTGCATGTCATCGTCGTTGCAATTATCTTTTTCATTCTGATCCCGCACTTGGTCCCATTGACGGCACAGCATTAAAGCATGCAAATCCGGCGATACGATGGATTTCACAAAATCTTTACGTCTTTATTTCGGCATCGCCTGCAGGCTTAGTCAGCAGGCGGCCGGTTTAGTTTTCAATTTTTCAGCCGGCCCCGGGTTTTCTGAGAAAATACGCCATCGCTTAGTTCATTCGTTTCAGTTCCATACAAAGGCCAGCCATGATTTCCTCCGCCCCCCCAACCCTGCCCGCAGACCTGCGCGCCTTCATCGAAGCACTGCCCAAAACCGAGCTGCACCTGCATATCGAGGGTACGCTGGAACCGGAATTGCTGTTCGCCCTGGCGCAACGCAACAAAGTCGAGCTGCCCTACGCCTCGGTCGAAGCGCTGCGCGCGGCCTACGCCTTCACCGACCTGCAATCCTTCCTCGACCTGTATTACGCCGGCGCCAACGTACTGCGCACCGAACAGGACTTCTATGACATGACCATGGCCTACATCGAGCGCGCGCGCGCCGACAACGTGCGTCACGCCGAGATCTTTTTCGATCCGCAGACGCACACCGAACGCGGCATCGCCATCGACGTCGTGTTTGCCGGCATCGCCCGCGCCCTGCGCGAAGCACGCGACCGCCACGGCTTCTCCAGCGCCATGATCATGTCCTTCCTGCGCCATCTGTCGGAAGAAGACGCCTTCGTCACGCTGGACGCCGCCCTGCCCCTGCGCGACCAGTACCAGGACCTGTGGAACGGCATCGGCCTGGACTCGTCCGAGCGCGGCAACCCGCCGGAGAAATTCGCCCGCGTGTTCGCGCGCTGCAAGGAGCTCGGCTTCCATCTGGTCGCCCATGCCGGCGAAGAAGGTCCGCCGGAATATGTCGTCAGCGCGCTCGACGTGCTCAAGGTCGAGCGCATCGACCATGGCGTGCGCAGCGAAGAGGATCCGGCGCTGATGCAACGCCTGATCCGCGAAAAAATGCCGCTGACCGTGTGCCCGCTGTCCAACCTCAAGCTCTGCGTCGTCGACGACATGGCCGATCACAATATCGCCCGCATGCTGCGCGCCGGTCTGGCGGTGACGGTGAACTCGGACGATCCGGCCTATTTCGGCGGCTACATGAACGCCAACTATCTGGCGATCGCCTCGGCGCTGGCGCTCACGCGCGAAGAGTTGCTGCAACTGGCGCGCAACGGCATCGAGGCCAGCTTCATCCCGGCCGCTGAAAAAGCCCGCCTGGGCACGGAACTCGATCAGTACGCCGCCGCGCACTAAATCCCAGTACCACTGTCGTCCTGACGAAAGTCAGGACGACAGTCAGGAGTTACTGCAGCAATTCACCCAGCGCCAGCGTCACCACCTTGGTCGCCTTCAGCAGGTCGTCCAGACGCAGGTTTTCATCCGAGTTGTGGCCGCGCGCCTCCATCAGCGTGCGCGGTCCGGCGCCATACAGGATCGTCGGGATGCCTTGCTTGGTGTAATGGCGCGCATCGGTGTACAAAGGCACGCCATGCGCGGCAACCGGCTCGCCCAGCACGGCTTCGGCATTGCGCCGAAACGCGCCTATCAGCTTTTCCACGCCCGGCAACGCGGCCAGCGGCTCCGCCAGCAGGGTGCGCTGCACGCCGACTTCAATGCCGGGATAGTGTGCGGCGGCGGCATCGATCACGCGGCGCAGATCGCCCTCGGCGTCGAAGCCCGCCTCTTCCGGAATCATGCGGCGATCCAGGCGGAACACTGCCAGGTCGGGGACCACGTTGGTGTTGATGCCGCCCTTGATCAGGCCGACGTTCAGGGTCGCGTGATTGATGCCGGTCACCCGGGACTTCTTCTTCGCCAACTCTGCGCGGTAGGCATACAAGGCTTGCAAGATGCCGGTGGCGGCTTCGATCGCATCGATGCCGGTGTGCGGCATGGCGGCATGCGCCTGTTTGCCCTTGACCGTGACTTCCAGATGCAGGCAACCGTTGTGCGCGGAGGTAATGCCGTAGGCGAAACCGGCCGAGACCGCGTAATCCGGTTTGCTCAGGCCTTGTTCCAGTATCCACTTCGGGCCGATGTCGCCGCCGGCTTCTTCGTCGTAGGTGAATTGCAATTCGATCGCACCGTTGAGCGCGACGCCTTGTTTCTCCGCTGCGATCAGCGCCAGCAGCGCCCAGGTGTAGGTGGCGAAATCCGACTTCGACACCGCCACGCCGCGGCCGTACATGACCGGACCGTGTTCGGCGTCCTGCACGATCTCGCCGCCGTAGGGATCCTTGCTCCAGCCCAGGCCCGGCGGCACGACGTCGCCGTGCGCGTTCATGGCGATGGTCGGTCCGCCGCCGCCGAAACGCTTGCGCACGATCAGGTTGGTCGCCGAGATCATGCCGTTGGCTTTGACCAGGGCGTCTGGCACGGCATGGGCCTCAACGTCAAAGCCCAGTTCTTCGAGCAATTGTTTGGCACGCGCGCCATGGGCGGCGCAATCGCCGGCGGGATTGTCCGACGGCACGCGCACCAGTTCCTGCAGAAACCGCGTCTGGGCATCGTGTTCTTTGTCAAGAAAGGAAGTAACCAGGGAATGCAGGGATGCGAAAGATGACGACATAAGGGAGCCTGTAAATAAACGGTAAAAATGCGGTGATCGTGCCGGGCAGTGGATCATTGTAAAAGACTTGAGTCGTCAGCGGCAGAGACCTTTGACGGCAATCGTCAGCACACTGAAAACAAGAAATTCGCAGCAAGTACGGTTCTTGCATAAGATAAAAAAGAATCGTCAAAACGCATAAGCAATTTCTGATGAAAAACCAGCAAACAATTGTCGACAATAAAAATTGCCAGTCTCTGCAGCGTCAATACGCGCTGAAGATTGTCGCCACGCGGCTTATTGCTGTCGATTGCGCCGCAACCAGATTTCCTCACCACATTGCGTCGTGGTGCAGCCAAGGGCTGCAATCGTCAATTCTGGTGCAAGCACTCACCAAATTGTTGCCGATCAATTTATCCATTGTTGACAATTCTGCGCACCGGTACGACTCCTGCTCTGGATCCGGTGGCAGCGCCATCTTCTTTCATTGATGTCATTCTTAAACAGCCATGACCAAATCAACCAAGACATCCCGCTCCTTCCTGGCCTCGCAAACCGCCGCCCGCGAACAATCGCCGGCAGTGGAAGAACGTATTTACCAGGACATCTACGACGCCATCATGGAACATCGCCTGCCGCCGCGCACCAAGCTCACTGAGCAGGTCTTGTGCCAGATTTACGATACCGCCCGCCACACGGTGCGCAAAGTGCTGTCGCGCCTGGCCACGGAAGGCATGGTCGATCTGGAAGCCAACCGCGGCGCCTTCATCGCCAGCCCGTCGAACACCGAGGTAAAGGACATGTTCGAGCTGCGCAACATCATCGAATACGCGGTGCTCGACAAGGTCGGGCGCGAAGCCAGCACGCGCCAGATCGCCGGCATGCGCAAGATGGTCGAGGAAGAGCGCCAGTCCTACCTGACCGGCGACCGTCCGCGCTGGATCCGGCTGTCGGCCCAGTTCCACCTGGCGCTGGCGGAACTGACCGGCAACGCCCTGCTGGTCGACACGCTGCGCAAACTGGTCTCGCGCACCACGCTGATGATCGCCAAGACCGAAGCGCCGGGACACAATGCCTGCTCCTTCGACGAACACGACACCGTGCTGGCGGCGCTGGAAAGCGGCGACATCGCGCTGGCGCAACAACACATGGCACACCATTTGCACTTATGCGAAGACCGCGTCCGTCCCAGCGACGACGATCACTTCGATTTGCGCTCGGTGCTGGGAAAGGGCGCCTGAGCGACAATACGGCTTCCGAACCGCAATATGGAGCCGTGAAGCATCGGCGAACACGGTCATCATCATTACAAAAGAACACATGCAATACATGCGACCAGCAGACAATTACCCGCGCGACCTGATCGGCTACGGTCGCAACGCTCCTCACGCCAACTGGCCGGGCCGGGCCAGGATCGCCGTGCAGTTCGTCCTGAACTATGAAGAAGGCGGCGAAAATTCGGTGCTGCACGGCGACCCGGCGTCGGAGCAATTTCTCTCCGAAATCATCGGCGCGGCCGCCTATCCGGCGCGCCACCTGTCGATGGAATCGATCTACGAATACGGCTCGCGCGTGGGCGTCTGGCGCATCCTGCGCGAGTTCGAAAAACGCCGGTTGCCGCTGACGGTGTTCGGCATCGCCATGGCGCTGCAACGTCATCCCGAGGTCACCCAGGCCTTTGTCGAACTGGGCCACGAGATCGCCTGCCACGGCCTGCGCTGGATTCACTATCAGAACATGGACATCGAGACCGAGCGCGAACACATGCGCGCCGCCGTCGAGATTTTCCGCGCGCTGACCGGCGTCCATCCGCAAGGCTGGTACACCGGCCGCGACTCGCCCAACACGCGCCGGCTGGTGGTCGAACACGGCGGCTTTACCTACGACTCCGACTACTACGGCGACGACCTGCCGTTCTGGACCCGGGTCGCGCTGGCCGACGGCAGCGAGCAACCTCACCTTATAGTGCCGTATACGCTCGACAGCAACGACATGCGCTTCGCCACGCCGCAGGGCTTCAACACCGGCGAGCAGTTTTTCCAATACCTCAAGGACAGCTTCGACGTGCTGTACGCGGAAGGCGAAGAAACGCCCAAGATGCTGTCCGTCGGCATGCATTGCCGCCTGCTCGGCCGGCCGGGCCGCTTCGCCGCGCTGCAACGCTTCCTCGACTATGTGCAGTCGCATGAGCGCGTCTGGATCTGCCGCCGCATCGACATCGCCGATCACTGGCGCGCGCAACATCCCTACGTTGCGAAATAACTTGAGCGACGCGCGATAAAAAAGGCTGAACGCAATGTTCAGCCTTTTTTCATTTCCGCCTGAATCGTCCTATTCTGCCTTGGCCCCTGCTTCAAACCATGTCCCGAGCAGAGCGCGCTCATCGTCGGTGATGTTGGTCATGTTCCCCAGCGGCATGGCCTTTTGCACCACGGCCTGCTGATAAATCTGCTGGGCGTGCTGCAGAATGCCGTCCTTGCTGTCGAGCAGGATGCCCTTGCCCGGCACCGGCATGAGCGTCGGTTTGGCGGCATGGCATTGAATGCAGCGCGTCTCGATGACCTGCTGCACCCGTGCAAACGAAACGGCCGGCGCCCCGGCAACAGGTGCAGGCTGCAACGCCGACTTCGGCACGATCCATGCCGCCACGCCGGCCAGGATCACGACCGCTGCCACCGGATACCGCCACTTGAAAACGTCTTTGTGCTTGAGCACGAAGAACTGCCGGATCAGCACGCCCGCCAGCATGATCAGCAGCAGCACCAGCCAGTTGTTGGCGGCGCTGTAGGTCATGCTGTAATGGTTCGACAGCATGGCGAAGATCACCGGCAGCGTGAAGTAGGTGTTGTGCACGCTGCGTTGCTTGCCGCGCTTGCCGTGGATGGGGTCGGGACTCTGGCCGGCGCGCATCGCCGCCACCATCTTGCGCTGGCCCGGAATGATCCAGAACAGCACGTTGGCGCTCATCACCGTCGCCAGCGACGCGCCCGTCATCAGGAAAGCCGCACGGCCGGAAAACACGTGGCAAGCCACCCACACCGCCGCCACGACATAGATCGTCACCAGCACGCCGACCACGCGATCGCCGCCCGGCTTGTCGCCAAACACACGGCAAATGGCGTCGTACACCACCCAGCCCGCCACCAGATATCCCAGCGCGGCAAACACCGCCGTGGTCGCCGTCATGTCGAGCACGTGCTTGTCGACCAGGAAGGTGCCGGCATTGAACAGGTACAGCACCGAGAACAACGCGAAGCCCGACAGCCAGGTGCTATAGGACTCCCAGAAGAACCAGTGCAGGTTTTGCGGCAAGGTCTTCGGCGCCAGCAGGTATTTTTGCGGGTTGTAGAAGCCGCCGCCATGCACCGCCCACAGCTCGCCGCCGACACCTTTCTCCAGCAGCCCGGGATCCTCCGGCCGGGTCAGGCTGTTGTCGAGCCAGACGAAGTAAAACGACGAACCTATCCAGGCAATCGCCGTGATGACGTGCAGCCAGCGCAGCAAGAGGTTGAGCCAGTCGAAGATGTATGCTTCCATTGTGCCCCGCTTTTCAGTTCGTCAATTCGTTGAAAATGATTTATATCGTTTGTTTGCCGACACCGATTTCAGACAATCATTGTCGACAATTTTTACTACCCGCATAACCCCATTCTGCGCAGGCTCCGCACAAAACCTGTTTTAGTGCAGCGCGTCAAAATTAGTGCAGCCCCGGCACCAATTCATCACAAACGCCGATCCGCTTTGTTGACAAAACCTGACCGGCTTACCGCCAATAGCCATGAGCAGGACTTGTGCCAATGGCATGGCGAAGACGTCCATTATCAATCCATTCGCCCAATAAAAAATGCCGGGTCCGAAGACCCGGCATTTCGAACTCATCTCATCAATCATCGTGAGATGCGTTCAACCGTTTAGAAATGGTATTCGGCGCGCAGCATAGGCGTCTTGGCCAACGAGCCGGGAACAGTGCTTGGGTTGCCGAACTTGTTGCGCCAGTATTGATATTCCAGACCGACGCGGAAGGTATTCTTGCCCATGCCCAGCGGCATGCCGACGTCGTACATGATCTGGCCGTCGAAGTTCAGTTCAGGCGCGGTGCCGCCGCCGAATTCGTTCTTGCCCTTGGCGGCGATGTAGTTCACATAGCCTTCGAACGCGAAGCCGCTGGTGCCGAATGGGATGCCCCAGGCTGCATTCAACATCGGGTGCGTGTCGTAGGAATAACGGCTGGACAGACGTACGCCGTTATTCAGCGGCTGGTTGCTTTCCCACAGGGCCAGCAGGCTGATGTTCAAGAAGCCGGGTACATCCATCATCAGCGTCGGACCGGCGACATACATGCGCTTGCGCGAGCTGTAGCCTGGATCGTTCTTGGTGTTCCAATCGAAGCCCAGCGTAAAACCAAGGCCGCGTGCCGGGCCGAAGGACAGGTCCTTGCCGCTGATCTTGCCGATATCCAGCGTGTGGCGATAGACGATGTACGCTTCTTGCGCTTCATTGTCCTTGCTATCGGAATTCAGGAGGTCGATGTTCAGGTAGTTGGTGCCGTATTTATAACCGCTGGCATGCGTGAAATTGACGATCTTCTTGGAAATATCCTGCGAGTTGAACGGCTCGGCAAACTTGGTGCCGTAGCGAATCCCAACCGAATTATCCGCCCAATCCGCAGCATTGGCCGACATGCTGCCCATGGCCGACACCGCCAGCGCTGCAGTAGTCAAGCACATCCCCATTGCACTTTTCTTCATACGTTTCTCCCTTTTACAATTCATGAAAAATAAAATCCGGATCCCATGCGCACAGCGCGTGATGACTTGCTTCATCGAGCATGCGTTTTATCGTTTGCCCGGTTTGTTCAGTCACGCGCCATGTGCTCCTTCATTTGCTCACCCATTCAAACAAGGTCGGTCATGTTGCTGCCGGCATTCGCCGAAGCTCAATCCGCCGGGTTCGTTAATGCAAACGCCGTGCCAGCAAAAAAGCATGCCTCGTAAAAAGTGTCGACAAACAGAGGGGCGATTAAAAACAGAAAGCGTCGTACCGAATGACAAGGCCGCACGCCTGCATCGGCGTCGTGCGGCAGGAGAGGAAAGCCGCACATGGGAAGGGGCATTTCACCGACGAAACAAGGGCCTGTGCAAATAAATTGTCGACAGGATATAGAACGAGGGTACTTAACGGCAATCAGCACCTGATCCAGTCTTTGCAAGGCTTACAAGCGAGTAAGAATACTGTTTTTAGTGCAATCGCTGCTAGACGGGTGCATCAAAGCACCAAATTGTTGCAAAATATTTTTTATATTGTCGACAAAACAGAGCCTCCCAAAAAGTCGACAACGACGACGCTTTTTCTCCCCTGCCCAGCCGCCCCGGCAAAACCGCCTCCAACCGGCAGCCAGGACACGTCACGCGTTCTTGGCACAGTAAATGCTTTTCACAACACGTTGTTTGCAAGAACCGGTTCACAAAATACGGCCGCATTGGCGACAGCATCAGGGACGGCGCCAGGCCGGTCGAACACGGATCAATGAATTAAAAAAGGAAGCCAACCATGCACGCAAAGAAACTCTTCAAGTACACCGCCGCCTTGCTGCTCGGCGCCGCCTGCGCATCTGCCTTCGCGCAAGAGACCAAAATCAAGTTCCAGCTCGACTGGCGCTTTGAAGGTCCGTCCGCGCTGTTCCTGGTGGCGAAATCCAAGGGTTATTTTGCGCAGGAGAAACTGGACGTCGTCATCGACGCCGGCAGCGGCTCGGGCAATGCGGTCAATCGCGTGGCTTCCGGCACCTACGACATGGGTTTTGCCGACATGGCCGCGCTGATGGAATTCACCGCCAACAATCCGAGCTCGCCGGGCAAGCCGATGGCCGTGATGATGGTCTACAACGACACGCCGGCGGCCATCTTCTCGCTCAAGAAAACCGGCATCAAGACGCCGGCCGACCTGGTCGGCAAGAAGCTGGGGTCGCCGGTGTTCGACGCCGGCCGCCGCGGCTACCCGATCTTCGCCAAGGCCAACGGCCTGGACGCGTCCAAAGCCAACTGGATCAGCATGGATCCGCCGCTGCGTGAAACCATGCTGGCGCGCGGCGACGTCGACGCCATCACCGGCTTCTATTTCACCTCGCTGCTGAACTTGAATGCGCGCGGCATCAAGGACGCCGACATCAACATCATGATGTACCCGGACTACGGCGTGAAGCTCTACGGCAACGCCATCATCGCCAACGAGAGCCTGATGAAGACCAATCCGGAGGCGCTCAAGGGCTTCCTGCGCGCCTTCGCCAAGGCGACCAAAGACGTGCTGGCCAATCCCGAAGCCGCCATCAAGGTGCTCAAGGAACGCGACGGCCTGATCGACGAGAAGCTGGAACTGCGCCGCCTCAAGCTGGCCATCTCCAGCGCCATCGCCACGCCGCATGCCAAGGCGGAAGGCTACGGCCAGGTGTTCCTGCCGCGCCTGACGCTGATGGCGTCGCAAGTGTCGGATGCCTACGGCACCAAGACGCGCGTCAATGCGGAGAAGATCTGGACCGCCGCTTACCTGCCGTCCAAAGAAGCGCTCAACGTTTTCGGGAAATGATGTTGCAAGCTGAAGCCATCGAAACAATCGTGAACGATACCTTCGTTGATTTTCGTCGCGTCTTTCTGTCCTACGACGGTTCCGACGAGTTCGCGGTGGAAGACATCTCCCTGCAAACCAGGCAGGGCGAGTTCATCGCCATCGTCGGCCCGTCCGGCTGCGGCAAATCGACCTTCATGAAACTGGCGACCGGCCTCAAGCGCCCGACCCGCGGCAGCGTCGCCATCGCCGGCGCCGAGGTCACCGGTCCGCTGAAGTTCGTCGGCATGGCCTTCCAGGCGCCGACCTTGCTGCCGTGGCGGACCACGCTCGACAACGTCCTGCTGCCGCTGGAGATCGTCGAGCCGTACCGCAACGACTTCAAGAAGAACAAGGCGCAGTACACGGAACGCGCGCTCAAGCTGTTGAAAACCGTCGGCCTCGACGGATACGCCGACAAGTTTCCGTGGGAGCTGTCGGGTGGCATGCAGCAGCGCGCCTCGATCTGCCGCGCGCTGATCCATGAGCCGAAGATGCTGTTGCTGGACGAACCGTTCGGCGCGCTCGACGCCTTCACGCGCGAAGAACTGTGGTGCGTGCTGCGCGACCTGTGGACCGAACGCAAATTCAACGTGATCCTGGTCACGCACGATCTGCGCGAAGCCGCCTTCCTCGCCGACACCATTTATGTGATGAGCAAGCGGCCCGGCCGCATCGTGGCGCGCAAGGAAAATCCGCTGCCGCGTCCGCGCGAACTTGAACTCACTTACACCGATCCCTTCAACGCCCTGGTGCACGAGTTGCGCGAGCATATCGGCCGCGTCAGAAATACTTGAGCCGAGGCGCACATGAAAAAACCTTCTTCATTGAACAAAGCCGCGCGCACGCTGGCGCCCTGGATACTGCTGCTGGCGATCCTGGTGATCTGGCAGTTCCTCTGCAGCGTGCTGGAAGTCTCCGAATTCATCTTCCCGAGCCCGATGGCGATCATCGAGGCCATGATTGAATTCGCCGGCCCGATTGCGCATCACGCCATCAGCACCTTCTGGGTCACCATGGTGGGCTTCGCCATCGCGGTGGCGGTGGGCGTGTCGCTGGGCTTCCTGATCGGCTCGTCGCCGCTGCTGTACGCCGCCGCCTACCCGCTGATGACGGCGTTCAACGCGCTGCCCAAGGCCGCCTTCGTGCCGGTGCTGGTGGTGTGGTTCGGCATCGGCGCCGGGCCGGCGATCCTGACGGCCTTCCTGATTTCCTTCTTCCCGATCATGGTCAACATCGCCACCGGCCTGGCCACGCTGGAACCGGAGCTGGAAGACGTGCTGCGCGTGCTCGGCGCCAAACGCATGGACATCCTGCTCAAGGTCGGCATGCCGCGCTCGCTGCCGTATTTCTTCGCCTCGCTGAAGGTTGCCATCACGCTGGCTTTCGTCGGTTCCACCGTGTCGGAGATGAACGCCTCCAACGAAGGCATCGGCTACCTGCTGGTGTCCGCCGGCTCGTCCATGAAGATGCCGCTGGCCTTTGCCGGCCTGGTCGTCATCGGCGCCATGGCGATGGCGATGTACGAGTTGTTTGCGATCATCGAAAAACGCACGACGCGTTGGGCGCATCGGGGTAACCACGGTGGCGGCAACAAGTGATCATTTTCCTGATTGTCGACAATGTGGCTATGGTAAATTCCGCAGATCATTTGAATAACGTAAAGACCGCCTGCGCGCATGAGCGCGCCGGTCTCTGAAGGGGAATCCGTGACAGCACCATCTTCCCGCCTGCACATAGCGCACATCCGCAAGGCCTATCCCGGCGTGCTGGCCAACGACGACATCAATCTGAGCGTCGCGCCCGGCGAGATCCATGCCGTGCTCGGCGAGAACGGCGCCGGCAAATCGACGCTGATGAAGATCATCTTCGGCACCGTCAAACCCGACGCCGGCGAGATATACTGGAACGGCGAACTGGTGCATATCGCCAATCCGCACATCGCGCGCAAGCTCGGCATCGCCATGGTGTTCCAGCACTTCTCGCTGTTCGACACGCTGACCGTGGCCGAAAACATCGCGCTGGGCCTGGAGTCGGATACCGACATGCAGGACCTGGTCGCGCGCATCCGCCAGACCGGTGAAAAATACGGCCTGGAGCTGGAGCCGAATCGCCACGTCCACACGCTGTCGGTGGGCGAACGCCAGCGCGTGGAAATCGTGCGCGCGCTGCTGACCAATCCGCAACTGTTGATCCTCGACGAACCGACTTCGGTGCTGACGCCGCAGGCGGTCGAGAAGCTTTTCGTCACGCTGCGCAAGCTGGCCGACGAAGGTTGCAGCATTCTCTACATCAGCCACAAGCTCGACGAGATCCGCGCGCTGTGCCACAGCGCCACCGTGATGCGCGGCGGCCGCGTGACCGGCAACTGCGATCCGCGCAACGAAACCAGCGCCGGCCTGTCGCGCATGATGATCGGCGAAGAGCTGGTGCGCCTGCGCCGCGAACGGAATCCGCAACATTCCGGCATGCAACGCAACGAGCGCAAGCTGCACGTCAATCGCCTGTGTCTGCCGAAGGCGCATCTGTTCGCCACGGAATTGAAAGACATCGAATGCGAAGTGCGCGCCGGCGAGATCGTCGGCATCGCCGGCGTCTCCGGCAACGGCCAGCAGGAATTGCTGGCGGCGCTGTCCGGCGAAGACCAGCGCGCCGCGCCCAACATGATCATGCTGGCCGGCAGCGCCGTCGGTCATCTGGCGCCCAATCCGCGCCGCGCGAAAGGCCTCGGCCTGGTGCCGGAAGAACGCCTCGGCCGCGGCGCCGTGCCGACGCTGAGCCTGTCGGCCAACATGCTGCTGTCGCATCAGAAGGTACCGTACGTGAAGCACGGCATGATCGATTTCGGCTACACGCGCAAGATCGCGGCCTCCATCATCGAACGCTTCAAGGTCAAGGCCAGCGGTCCCGATGCGTTGGCGAAAAGTCTGTCCGGCGGCAACCTGCAAAAATTCATCGTCGGCCGCGAGATGGAGCGCAAACCCAGCGTCTTCATCGTCGCGCAACCGACCTGGGGCGTCGACGTCGGCGCCGCCGCGCAAATCCACGCCGAAATCCTGGCGCTCAAACAGGAAGGCTGTGCGGTACTGGTGATCTCCGAAGAACTCGACGAATTGTTCGCCCTGTGCGATCGCCTGCATGTGATTGCCAAGGGACAGTTGTCGCCCTCCATCCCGATCGAACAAGCCACGCGCGAACAGGTCGGTTTGTGGATGAGCGGATTGTGGCATGACGAAACGCCGGATGCTGGTGCATCGGAGGCTGCCCATGTTTAAGAGTCTTCCCTTCCGTCTCGAGCTGCGCGGCACGCCGTCGCGCCGCATGACGTATCTGTCGCCGGTGATCGCGATCATCCTGACGCTGTTGCTCGGCGCCTTGCTGTTCATGGCGCTGGGCAAGGATCCGGTTGCGGGACTGAAAGTCTTCCTGGTCGATCCGTTCAGCAGCAAGCGCGCCATCAGTGAATTGTTGTTGAAATCGATCCCGCTGATCCTGTGCGCGCTCGGTCTTGCCGTGTGCTTCCGCGCCAGCATCTGGAACATCGGCGCCGAAGGCCAGTTCACCGTCGGCGCTTTGTGCGCGGGCGCGATGCTGGTGTGGATCGACGTGCCGGATCACGCCGTCTCCGGCGGCGTCGGCCTGATCCTGATGATCGTGGCCGGCGTAATCGGCGGCGCGTTCTGGGCCAGCATCACGGCGCTCTTGCGCGACAAGTTCAACGCCAATGAAATCCTGGTGTCGCTGATGCTGACTTACGTGGCGCAGCTGTTGCTGATGTACGCCGTCAACGGTCCGTTGAAGGATCCGAACGGCATGAATTTCCCGCAATCGAAAGTGTTTTCCAGCGAGTTCATGCTGCCGATGCTGATGAGCGGCACGCGGCTGCATGTCGGTTTTGTGGTCACCATCGTCGCGGCGATCGTGATGGCGGTATTCATGATGCGCAGCTTCCGCGGCTTCTCGCTGATGGTCGGCGGCGTGGCGCCGCATGCCGCGCGCTACGCAGGTTTTTCCAGCCGCAACGCCTTGTGGGTGTCGCTGCTGATTTCGGGCGGCTTCGCCGGCCTGGCCGGTGCATTTGAAATCGCCGGACCGATCGGCCAGTTGTTGCCGTCGGTGTCGCCGGGCTACGGCTTCGCGGCGATCATCGTGGCCTTCATCGGCCGCCTGCATCCGGTCGGCGCGGTATTCGGCGGACTGATCATGTCGCTGCTGTATCTGGGCGGCGAGCTGGCGCAATCTCGCCTCGGCCTGCCGTCGGCGATCACGGGCGTGTTCCAGGGCATGTTGCTGTTCCTGCTGCTGGCTTGCGATACGCTGATCGACTATCGCCTGCGCTGGAAACAAAAAGGATAAGCACAATGGACCAACTCGCTCCTCTCATCGCAGCCTCGATCAATGCCGGCACCCCGTTGCTGCTGGCGGCCATGGGCCTGCTCATCAACGAACGCGCCGGCGTGCTCAACCTCGGCGCCGAGGGCATGATGCTGGTCGCGGCGATTGCCGGTTTCGCGGTCGGCTACACCACCAAAAGCCCGCTGCTGGGTTTCTTCGCGGGCGCGATCTGCGGCATGCTGATGGCGACGCTGTTCTCGTGGCTGGCGTTGATCCTCGCGACCAACCAGGTGGCGACCGGACTGGCGCTGTCGATCTTCGGCACCGGCTTGTCGGCTTTCATCGGCCAGCGTTTCGTCGGCCTGGCGCTGCCGTCGCAAAGTTCCGGCATTCCCGGCCTGAACAGCATTCCGTTTGTCGGCCCGGCCTTCTTCAACCAGCACTGGATGAGCTATGTGGCGCTGCTGCTGTGCGCGTCGATTGCGTGGTTCCTGTACCGCACGCGCGCCGGCCTGATCCTGCGCGCGGTCGGCGAGTCGCCGGAGTCGGCGCATGCGCTGGGCTATTCGGTGCGCGGCATCCGTTTCATCGCGCTGCTGTTCGGCGGCGCCTGCTGCGGCCTGGCGGGCGCCTATCTGTCGCTGGTCTATACCCCGATGTGGGTCGAAGGCCTGGTGTCCGGTCGCGGCTGGATCGCGCTGGCGCTGACGGCGTTCGCCACCTGGCGCCCGGCACGCGTCTTGCTGGGTTCCCTGCTGTTCGGCGGCGTGACGATTCTGCAGTTCTATCTGCAAGGCATCGGCGTCACGATTCCGTCGCAGATTTTGTCGATGCTGCCGTATGTCGCCACCATCGTGGTGCTGGCGCTGATCTCGCGCAATCCGGACTGGATCCGCCTGAACATGCCGGCCTCGCTGGGCAAGCCGTTCCGCCCGGGAGCATCCTGAGTTTGTAGTTCTTGCGCAGTTTTTTATGTAGTTCGATTGATGTTTTGATTTTGCTGTCTTGCTGTTTTGCTTTTATTTACCAACAACGCTTAAGTCCAGGGAGAAACTAATGAAAATTTCGCGCAGAGCCTCGATTGCGATGCTCGCCACCATCGCCGCAGCCTCGTTGATCGGCTGTGGCAAGAAAGAAGAACCGGCACCGGCCGCCGCGCCTGCTGCTGCAGCCGCTCCTGCGCCCAAGGCAGACCCGCTGAAGGTCGCTTTCGTCTACATCGGACCGGTGGGCGACGCCGGCTGGACTTTCGCGCATGACAACGGCCGCAAGGCGGTCGAAGCCAAGTTCGGCGACAAGGTCAAGACCACTTTCGTCGAAAACGTCCCTGAATCGGCCGCCGACGCCGAGCGCGTGATGCGCCAGCTGGCGACCGACGGCAACAAGCTGATCTTCGGCACCACCTTCGGTTACATGGAAGCGATGCTGAAAGTCGCCAAGGAATTCCCGGACGTCAAATTCGAACACGCCACCGGCTTCAAGACCGCCGACAATCTGGCGCAATACGACGTGCGTACTTATGAAGGCGCTTACCTGGCAGGCGTGGTCGCCGGCAAGATGAGCAAGTCCGGCAAGCTGGGCGTGGTCGCCTCGGTGCCGATTCCTGAAGTGATCCGCAACATCGACGCCTTCACCCTGGGCGCGCGTTCGATCAATCCGAAGGCCACCACCCGCGTGGTCTGGGTCAACAAGTGGTTCGATCCGGGCAAGGAACGTGAAGCCGCCACCACGCTGATCGGCCAGGGCGTCGACGTGCTGATGCAAAACACCGACTCCGCCGCCGTCGTCCAGACCGCGCAGGAAAAAGGCGTCTACGCATTCGGCTGGGACAGCGACATGACCAGCTTCGGCCCGAAGGCGCATCTGGCGGCATCGATGATCAACTGGGGCGTGTACTACACGGCGCGCGTGCAAGCCGTGCTGGATGGCTCGTGGAAGACCGGCAGCACCTGGATCGGCCTGAAAGAAGGCGGCATCGACCTGGGCGGCTTCAATCCTGAACTGCCGGCCGACGTGAAGACACTGGTCGAAGAACGCAAGAAGGGCATCGCCGACGGTTCGGCGCCGATCTGGAAGGGTCCGATCAAGGACAATACCGGCAAGGAACAAGTCGCCAAGGATGCCGTGGCTGACGACGGCTTCCTGCACGGCGTGAAGTTCTACGTCGAAGGCGTGGAAGGCAAGGTACCGGGCTGAT
Source organism: Herbaspirillum sp. CF444 (assembly GCF_000282135.1). Lineage (GTDB taxonomy): Bacteria > Pseudomonadota > Gammaproteobacteria > Burkholderiales > Burkholderiaceae_D > Herbaspirillum. The sequence continues at coordinate 111,349 of NZ_AKJW01000058.1, read as the reverse complement.
CGTACTATCCGCCTGGCTTGCCAATGTAGCAATCTGCCGGAGACATCGCTGTCTCCGGCATTTTTTTGTCCGCTCGCTTCACTTCTTCAGGCCGCATAATAGACTCCTTGCCTACGGAGACCTGACCATGCCCAAGCCTCTTCCCACCCGCCTTCTCCACGTCACCATCGAGCGCCGCCTGCAGGACGTCTACGACTTTCTTGCCGATCCCGCCAACATGCCGCAATGGGCCTCCGGGCTTGGCAAAGGCATTGAACAAATCGATGGAAAGTGGCTCGCCGATACGCCGGAAGGCAAACTGGAAGTCCGTTTTGCGCCAGCCAACGATGTCGGCGTGCTCGATCATGAGGTAGTGACGACCTCGGGAGAAAGCGTATTCATCCCCATGCGCGTGGTTGCCAACGGCGACGGTTGCGAGCTGACCTTCATCCTGTTCCGCCAACCGGGCATGAGCGATGACAAATTCAACGAGGACACCGCCTGGGTGACGCGCGACCTGGAGACGCTCAAAACCTTGCTGGAAGCCTGAAATTGCCGCTCGGCTGACTGCCCGGCTGACTGTATAATGCCAAACCAATACAGGCTGGCAGCACGTTTGCCGGCGCAAGACGGTTTGAGATGACTCCCCCGAACGCAATGAACCTGACCGTTTTCCCGCAGGAAAACGCAGGCACTGAACAATTTATGCAAAAAGCTCGTAAACCGATCGAAATCAAGATATCCACGGTGGTCGCCATTTCCGCGATCCTGCATGAAACCGATCCGGCAGCGCTGGACAAAGCGCTCAAGGACATGACCGGCGGCGTGTCCGACTTCTTTGAAGACGAATTCGCCGTGCTCGACATCGGCGCCCTCGACACCGGGGCTGCCGGCATCGACTGGACCGCGCTGGTGGCCTTGTTCAAACGCTATCGCCTCAATGCGGTCGCCGTACGCAACGCGCCGGAAGAACTGCACGCCGAAATCGCCGCGCAAGGACTCTCCATCGACGGCGGTGCGCCGCGTCCGCAGCAACCCGACGCCGCCGCCGAGGCAGAAGCAGCGCCCCAGCCGGCCCCGGTTGCAGCGCCTGCTCAACCGGCACAGACAACGCAAGCAATACAGGCAACACAGGCAACACAGGCAGCACCGGTTGCACAAGTAACACCGGCCGCAGCCACGATGATCATCGACACGCCGGTACGCGCCGGCCAGCGCATTTATGCGCGCGGCGCCGATCTGGTGATCATGGCGGCGGTCAACAACGGCGCCGAGATCATCGCCGACGGCAGCATCCACGTCTACGCCCCTTTGCGCGGCCGCGCACTGGCCGGCGCCAGCGGCAATACCGGCGCGCGCATCTTCGCCGCGAGCCTGGAAGCGGAACTGGTATCGATTGCCGGCGTCTACCGTACCTTTGAGAACGGACATCCGCCCGAACTGGCGCAAAAACAGGTGCAGGTGCGCCTGACCGGCGACCGCATCGACGTGTTGCCGATCAATACCAGCAAATAATTTAGTATTCGAACAATCAAATCTGAATCTGATCTTCTAAGGAGTCTTTTGTGGCAAAAATCATCGTTGTGACATCCGGTAAAGGCGGCGTCGGCAAAACGACGTCGAGCGCCAGTTTCGCATCGGGTCTGGCTCTGCGCGGACACAAGACCGTGGTCATCGACTTCGACGTCGGCCTGCGCAACCTCGACCTGATCATGGGCTGCGAACGCCGCGTGGTGTACGACCTGATCAATGTCGTCAACCAGGAAGCAACGCTGAACCAGGCGCTGATCAAGGACAAGCACTGCGACAACCTGTTCATCCTGCCGGCTTCGCAAACCCGCGACAAGGACGCGCTGTCGGAAGAAGGCGTGGAACGCGTGCTGGGCGACCTGCAAAAGATGGACTTCGAATACATCATCTGCGATTCGCCGGCCGGCATCGAACACGGCGCCGTGATGGCGCTGACCTTCGCCGACGAAGCGATCATCGTGACCAATCCGGAAGTGTCCTCGGTGCGCGATTCCGACCGCATCCTCGGCATCATCCAGGCCAAGTCGCGCCGCGCCCTGAGCGGCGGCGAGCCGGTCAAGGAACACCTGCTGATCACCCGCTATTCGCCCAAGCGCGTCGAAGCCGGCGAAATGCTGTCCTACACCGACGTGCAGGAAATCCTGCGCATTCCGCTGATCGGCATCATTCCTGAATCGGAGTCCGTGCTGCACGCGTCCAACCAGGGCAATCCTGCGATCCACCTGAAAGAGACCGACGTTTCCGAGGCTTATCAGGATCTGGTCAGCCGTTTCCTCGGCGAAGACTTGCCGCTGCGCTTTACCAGCTACGAAAAGCCGGGCCTGCTCCAGCGTATTTTCGGAGGTAAATGACATGGCTTTGCTTTCCTTCCTGTTTCCGCCCAAGGCGAAGAGCGCCACGGCTGCCAAGGAACGCCTGCAGATCATCATCGCGCGCGAACGCGGCGGCCGCCAGGGCCAGGGATACGACTTCCTGCCGGCCTTGCACAAGGAGCTGATCGAGGTCATTTCCAAATACACCAAGGTCAACGCCGACGACATCAAGATCTCGCTGGATCGCCAGGGCAACCTGGAGGTGCTGGACGTGAACGTGGTGTTGCCGGACTCCGACGCGGCTTAAACATTCTGCCCATTACCATTGCGCCGGACTCGATCCGGCGCAATGCTTTCCGGGTCTGTACTTTGCTCATTCGGGAAACGCCTCTCCAGCGCGCCATGCACATCGCCGTCTTCAGCAACTCCGCCGCCGACATCGCCCTGATCGCACGCAGCCTGCCCGCGCACGATTGCCTCGGCGTGCAGCAGCGCGCCGACCTGCGCCGTGCGCATCCGCAATTGCTGATCGTGGATGTGGCCAGCGCCGGTGCGCATCTGGCGGACATCTTGCAGATGGCGAAGACGCCCGCCATCCCGGTGTTGCTGCTGGCGACGGATAGCGCAGCCGACCTGGCGGCGTTGACGACGTTGCCCGCAGAACCTGCCGACGAACGCCTGATCGATAGCGAATTCAAACCGCTGCGACGCAACGCGGTCGCAGCGCGCGTCAAACTCCTGCTGCAACGCTCCTATCCGGACCATAGCGAAAAACAGGTGCAACAATTCGGCGACTATATCTTCGAGTCGCCCGCACATGTCGTCGCCCACGCCGGCATCCATACAACGCTGACGCAAAAAGAATTTGCGCTCGCCGTTTTACTGTTCGGCAACCTGGGCCGACCGCTGTCGCGTGCGTATTTGCAGGAAAGCGTCTGGGGCCCGGAAGATGAAACCGAATTGCCGACCCGCACCATCGACACCCATATCTCGCGCGTGCGCAACAAGCTGGACTTGAAGCCGGAAAAGGGTTTCCGCCTGACGACGGTATACGGTTACGGCTATCAGCTGGAGCGGCTGGCGACGCCGGTTACAAGGAAGTAAGCACCCATGCCGGGATCCCGCACCGACTATTTCCTGACGCGCCTGTCGGCATCGCTGGCGCATGTTCCCATGGCGCCCGCGAACCTGAAGTACGTCGAGACCGCTGCGGGACGCGTGCACGTGTTCGACTCGGCAAACGAACCCGGCAATGACAACACGCCCACCGATTGTCCCTGCATCGTCTTCACTCCCGACGGCCCCAATGTCGTGGCCCATTACCGGCGTCTCATCGCTCTGCTGACACCGCATTTCCGGGTGGTGTGCTTTGACATGCCCGGTTTCGGCTTTTCGCTGCCGGCGGCAAGCTACGGACATGGCCTGGAACAGGGAGCGCGCGCCGTGCTCGCCGTTCTCGACCAGCTCGGCATCGCGCGGGCGACGCTGGCCTTCAGTTGCGCCAACGGCTTGTACGCCATCCGGGCGGCGCAACTGGCGCCGGCGCGCATCGCCAGCCTGATGCTGTCGCAAACGCCGTCGCTGCCGGCCATGCAGGCCTGGGCTTACCGCATGATTCCACGGCCGCTGCGCCTTCCGGTTGCGGGTCAGTTCATCACCTGGCTGGCGCGCCGCAAGCTGGCGCAACTCTGGCATCGCAGCGCCCTGCCGGCACAGACCGATGCGAGGCCGTTCCAGCAACTGACGCGGCAATCCTTCGACGCCGGCGGTTGTTTTTGTCTCGCGGGAGTCGTGCAAGGTCTGCTGCGTGAAACCGCTCTCACAGACATCCCGGCCCCGCTCGCGATTCCCTGCACCCTGATCTGGGGAGAACAAGACCGCTCGCATCGGGTAACGCCGCCTGAATCGCTGCGGGAATACCTGCCGCAACTGGATATCCGGCGCTTCGCCGATTGCGGGCATTTTCCCGATCTGGAGCAGCCGGAACGATACGTGCAGGAAATAATTGCCCATATGGCAAAAATTGCTGCAGACCCTCAGCCCCGGCCTTGCGCCGACATCGTTCGATAGTCTGCGCATATAGTCATTATTGATACAGTTCAAAACCCCTTTACGTGCAGCGGGTATAATAGGGAGTTGATATTTCTCCATTTTTTACGCTGTCTAGCCCCGTAAACACGCCATGCACCTGCTTGCCGTCGGACTGAACCACACCACCGCGCCGGTTTCCCTGCGCGAGAAGGTTGCGTTCCCGGCTGACCAGATCGGTCAGGCGGTGGCTTCGGCGCGTGCGTGGTTCGGTCGTGCCGATCTGGCGTCCAATCTGGCGCAGACCGGCGAAGCGGCGATCCTCTCGACCTGCAACCGCACCGAACTGTACGCCGCCAACACGGCCTCACATGGAGGCGTCGACGACGCCATCGACAGCACGGCGCATTTCCTGGCCGACTATCACAAGCTTTCTTACGCCGACCTGCGCCCCTTCCTGTATGCCTTGCCGCAAGACAACGCCGTACGCCATGCCTTCCGCGTCGCCTCCGGGCTCGATTCGATGGTGCTGGGCGAACCGCAGATCCTCGGCCAGATGAAAGACGCAGTGCGCCAGGCCGATGCCGCCGGCGGACTCGGCACCTATCTGCACCAGTTGTTCCAGCGCAGCTTCGCGGTCGCCAAGGAAGTGCGCAGCACGACCGAAATCGGCGCGCACAGCGTATCGATGGCTGCTGCTGCCGTACGCTTGTCGCAACGAATTTTCGACTCCATCTCGGGCCAGAACGTGCTGTTCATCGGCGCCGGTGAAATGATCGAGCTGTGCGCCACCCACTTCGCCGCGCAAAACCCGAAATCGCTGACCGTCGCCAACCGCACGCTGGAGCGCGGCGAAACGCTGGCGCATCGTTTCAACGGCTCGGCCTTGCGCCTGGCCGATCTGCCGACGCAATTGTCGAAGTTCGACATCGTGGTGTCCTGCACCGCGTCGTCGCTGCCGATCATCGGCCTCGGCCTGGTCGAGCGCGCCGTCAAGGCCCGCCGCCACAAACCGATCTTCATGGTCGACCTGGCCGTGCCGCGCGACATCGAATCCGAAGTCGGCCGTCTGGACGACGTCTTCCTGTACACCGTCGACGATCTGGCATCGGTCGTGCAAAGCGGCGTCGAAAATCGCCAAGCCGCCGTCGCGCAAGCCGAAGCCATCATCGAAACCCGCGTGCAATCCTTCATGCACTGGATCGACAGCCGCGCCGTCGTGCCGGTGATCCAGGATCTGCACGACGCCGGCGAATCGCTGCGCCTGGCCGAGCTGGAACGCGCGCGCAAGCTGCTGGCCAAGGGCGAAGACATCGATGCCGTGCTCGACGCACTGTCCAAAGGCCTCACCGCCAAATTCCTGCACGGCCCGCAACAGGCCCTGCATCACGCGCAAGGCGACGAGCGCACCCAACTGGTCCAGCTGCTGCCGCAGCTGTTCCGCACCAAGCGTTAGCGACTTCATTCGTACGCCGTGATCCTGGCGATCGCCGGCTCTCGTCTGCCCATGTTTTCAGCGGGCATCGCATCACCCCCTCTTCAACGTAAAGTAAGCCCATGAAACCATCCATGCTCGCCAAACTCGACCAGCTCGCCGAACGGCTGGAAGAACTCAACAATCTGCTGATGCAGGAAGACGCGACGTCCGACATGGACAACTACCGCAAGATGACGCGCGAGCACGCAGAACTCGGCCCGCTGGTGGCGCTGTACCATACCTATTCGCAAGCGGCGAACGACATCGCGACGGCGCAGGAACTGCTGTCGGATCCCGACATGAAAGAGTTCGCGCAAGAGGAAATCAACGGCGCCAAGGCGCGCATGGAAGCGCTCGAAGGCGACCTGCAAAAAATGCTGCTGCCGAAAGATCCCAACGACGAGCGCAACATCTTCCTGGAAATCCGCGCCGGCACCGGCGGCGACGAATCGGCGCTGTTCGCCGGCGACCTGCTGCGCATGTACACGCGCTTTGCCGAGCGCAATCGCTGGCAGGTGGAAATGATGTCGGCATCCGAATCGGAAATCGGCGGCTACAAGGAAGTCATCGTGCGCATCGCCGGCTTCGGCGCCTACTCGCGCCTGAAGTTCGAATCGGGCGGCCACCGCGTGCAGCGCGTGCCGGCCACCGAAACCCAGGGCCGCATCCATACCTCGGCCTGTACCGTCGCGGTGATGCCGGAAGCCGATGAAGTCGAAGACGTCGACATCAATCCGGCCGACATCCGCATCGACACCTATCGCGCCTCGGGCGCGGGCGGCCAGCACATCAACAAGACCGACTCGGCGGTGCGCATCACCCACATGCCGACCGGCATCGTGGTGGAATGCCAGGACGACCGCAGCCAGCACAAGAACAAGGCCTCGGCGCTGAAAGTGCTGGCGGCGCGCATCAAGGACGTGCAACTGCGCGAACAGCAATCCAAGGAAGCCGCCACGCGCAAATCGCTGATCGGCTCGGGCGACCGCAGCGAGCGCATCCGCACCTACAATTTCCCGCAGGGACGCATGACGGATCACCGCATCAACCTGACGCTGTACAAGCTGGACTTCATCATGGACGGCGATCTGGAAGAATTGACCAATGCCCTGATCACGGAACACCAGGCGGAGCTGCTGGCACAACTGGGCGACGACGAATAAGAGATTGTGCCGCCCCGACTGAGCGTGCGTGCAATTGTTCCGCGGAAACGACCAGTAACCCGGCATTGTCACGGCCTGTGGCACAATGCAGCAGCGCCGGAACCAATTGCACGAAGGCCTCTCTGAGGTACAGCTTCAAGTGCAGCCACCTTCGAACAACATCAAAATTAAACGCTCATGAAATCGTCCAAATCCCTGTTTCTGTCAGTCGCCCTTCTGTGCATCGCCTTGCTCGGCGCCGCCCTTTATCTCCAGATCGTCGAAGAAATGATGCCGTGTCCGTTGTGCATCATCCAGCGTTACATCTTCGTGGCCATCGCCATCATCTGCATCATCTTCGCCTTCCTGCCGCCGGGTTCCGCCAAACCTGGCGCCGGCCTGGGTATGCTGGCTGCGCTGGGCGGCATCGCCACTGCCGGCTGGCATCTGTGGGTGCAGGCGCATCCGGGCACTTCCTGCGGTATCGACCCGCTCGAAACTTCCCTGAACACCATCCCGACCGCCAACCTGTTCCCGACGCTGTTCAAGGCTGACGGCCTGTGCGCGACGCCGTACCCTTTCCTCGGCCTGTCGATTCCGCAATGGTCGCTGATCTGGTTCGCCATCATCGCCATCCTGCTGGCGCGTCGCGTCTTCAAGCGCGGTTGATTCGCGGTTAATCCGCAGTTAAGCTTTCATGAGCGATTTTCCGGACATCCCGCCAGGCATCAGCCTGGCCGACGTGCTGCGTGGCGCGCCGCTCGACACCCTGGAAAATCGCATCCTGATCGGCCATGCGCTGCAACTGACGCGCATCCAGCTGATCACGCAATCCGAACGCCTGCTCACGGCGACAGAAGCGGAGCAATTGACCGCGCTGTTTCGCCGCCGCCTGCAAGGCGAGCCGATTGCCTACATCGTCGGCGAGCGCGAATTCTTCGGCCTCGCCATGCAGGTCACGCCGGATGTCCTGATCCCTCGTCCCGATACCGAATTGCTGGTGGAGCTGGCGCTGGAACGCCTGCCGCAACAGTGCAAGGCGCTCGACATGGGTACCGGTTCCGGCGCCATCGCGGTTGCCATTGCGCACACGCGGCCGGATGTTGCCATGACGGCGCTGGATGTCAGTGAAGGCGCTTTGAAAGTTGCGGCTAGCAATGCACATCGGCATGGCGCGAAGGTGACTTTCCTGCGCAGCGACTGGTACGCGGCGCTCGGCGAAACGCCTCAGCCCTGGCTCGATCTGATCGTTTCCAATCCACCCTACATCGTCGCCGGCGACGCACATTTGTCGCAAGGCGATTTGCGCTTCGAGCCGATCGGTGCGCTGACGGATCATGCCGACGGTTTGTCGGCTTTGCGCATCATCGTTGACGGCGCGGCGACTTATCTGAAACCGGATGGCTGGTTGTTGATGGAACACGGGTACGATCAAGCGGAAGCCGTTCGCACATTACTGGCGCAGCGCGGTTTCAGCGAAGTGCAAAGCTGGCGCGATCTCGCGGGGATCGAACGCGTCAGCGGCGGCAAGTGCCCCCGCGCTTCGTAACAAATCTCACGCCCGAAAATAAAAACACCGTCGTCCTGACGAAAGTCAGGACCCAGCGGCGTTCGTCGCATCCAATAAAATCCATTGAACGCTGTACGACACTGGGCCCCAGCATTCGCTGGGACGACGGTGAGCGTTAATGCTATTTGCAGGACTATCAGGCAGCCTGCTTCCCACCTTCCGGCACATGCGGCTTCTGCCCGGCGTCAAACATCCGCAGCAAATCCGCTTCCTTCTGCTTCGCAGCTTTCAGATGACGATCCTTGACGTGACCGTAACCGCGAATCTCTTCAGGAATGCGCGCAATCGCCACGGCCTGTGCAAGATTGTCGGCACTGAGCTTGCTCAGCAATCCACTGACCGTCTTGCAGTAGTCGCCGATCAGCGCGCGCTCCTGCTTGCGCTCGTCCGTGTAGCCGAACACGTCCAGCGGCGTGTTGCGCAGGAAACGCAGCTTCGCCAGCACGCCGAAGGCGCGCATCATCCATGGACCGTATTCCTTCTTGATGAGATGACCATTGCTGTCGTGCTTGGCCAGCAACGGCGGCGCCAGATGGAATTTCAGCTGGTAGTCGCCCTCGAACATGCCGGCGATTTTTTCGCGGAAAGCCGGCGCGGTGTAGAGACGTGCAACCTCATACTCGTCCTTGTAGGCCATCAGCTTGAACAGGTAAGTCGCGACCGCCGTGCTGAGCTTCATCGCCTTGGCCGGTTCGCCCAGGGCAGATTCCGCACGACGCACTTGCTCGACGAAATCGCTGTACTGACGCGCATAGGCGGCGTTCTGATATTGCGTCAGGAAGTCGACGCGCCTGGTCAGCACCTCCTCCAGCGACGGTGGACGCTTGAAGTCGATCACTTGCGCGGTCATGCCGTTGCGGCGCGCAGCCAGCGCCACGGCATCCGCATCATGCGCGGCGGCGCGACCCCAACCGAAGGCCTGCTTGTTGAAATCAACCGACAAGGCGTTCAGTTCGATGGCCTTGAGAATCGCGCCTTCCGACAACGGCACCCAGCCGCGTTGCCAGGCGTAGCCGAGCATGAACATGTTGGTCGCGATCGCGTCGCCCATCAACGCGGTAGCGATGTTGCCGGCGTCGATCAAGGCCACGCGATCCTTGCCGCAGGCGCTCTGGATGCTGCCCTCGGCAGACACCGTCGGGAACTGCCAGTCCGGATTGCGCACGAAGGCCGCCGTCGGCATCTGCGTCGAATTGACCGCCGCGTGCGTGCGCCCTTCGCCCATGCGCGACAAGGCGTCGCGACTGGCCGTGACGATCACGTCGCAACCGATCACCAGGTCCGCAGCGCCGGTGCCGACGCGGGTGGAATACAGATCGTCGGCATGATCGGACAAGCGCACGTGCGACATCACCGGTCCGCCTTTTTGCGCGAGGCCGCTCATGTCGAGCACCGAGCAAGCCTTGCCTTCGACGTGCGCCGCCATCGCCAGGATCTGGCCGATGGTGATCACGCCGGTGCCGCCGATGCCGGTGACGACGATGCCGTAGCTGTCGCCCATGGCCGGCAATTGCGGCTCGGGCAACACCGGCCCTTGCGCAGCGGCTTCGGTCTTTTCCACGGCGACGCGTTTGGCTTTTTTCAGTTTGCCGCCTTCCACCGTGACGAAGCTCGGGCAGAAGCCGTTCACGCAGGAATAGTCCTTGTTGCAGGACGATTGATTGATCTGGCGCTTGCGGCCGAATTCGGTCTCCAGCGGCTCCACCGACAGGCAGTTGGATTGCACGCTGCAGTCGCCGCAACCTTCGCACACCGCTTCATTGATGACGGCGCGCTTGGCCGGATCGGGATAGGCGTCGCGTTTGCGGCGACGGCGCTTTTCCGAGGCGCAGGTCTGGTCGTAGATCATGGCGGACACGCCCGGCACTTCGCGCAGTTCGCGCTGGACGGCATCGAGTTCGCTGCGATGGCGGATCGTCACGCCCTCTGCCCACGGCGTACCGGCAGGATATTTGTCCGGCTCGTCGGTGACGACGATGATGGGGCGCACGTTTTCCGCTGCAAGCTGGCGCGAGATCATGGCCGGATCGAGCGGGCCGTCAAACTCTTGTCCGCCGGTCATCGCGACCGCATCGTTGTACAGAATCTTGTAGGTCATGTTGACCTTGCCCGCCACCGCCGCGCGCACCGCCAGCAAACCCGAATGGAAATAGGTGCCATCGCCGAGATTGGAGAACACGTGCTTCTCGCTGGTGAACGGCGCCTGCCCGACCCAAGTCACGCCCTCGCCTCCCATGTGCGAAAAGATCGAGGACTCGCGGTCCATCCAGGTCACCATGTAATGGCAACCGATGCCGGCCAGCGCGCGGCTGCCGTCGGGCAGTTTGGTCGAAGTATTGTGCGGACAGCCCGAGCAGAAATGCGGAATGCGGTCCTTGTTGGGATCGGGCCTGGTGCTGACGTTGAGCGTGGCTTCCTTGGCTTCGAGGAAGGCGATGCGCGCCTTGACGCGCTGTTCGATAGGATGGCCGGCGTAGTACTTGGAAATGCGCGTGGCGATGGCGCGCGCGATCTGCGCCGGGCTCAGTTCATAGGTCGCCGGCAGCAGCCAGTTGCCATGGCCCTGGCTCGGCGAGCCGCTCCATTCGCCGGTGTCGTCGAACTTGCCGACCACGCGCGGACGGACGTCGTCGCGCCAGTTGTAGAGTTCTTCCTTGATCTGGTATTCGAGGATCTGGCGCTTCTCTTCGACCACCAGGATTTCATCGAGACCTTGCGCGAACTCGCGCACGCCTTCGGCTTCCAGCGGCCAGGTCATGCCGATCTTGTAGAGACGGATGCCGATGTCGCGCGCAACTTGTTCGTCGATGCCGAGATCGTAGAGCGCCTGGCGCGTGTCGAGGTAGGACTTGCCGGCGGTGACGATGCCGATGCGCGCATGCGGGCTGTCCCAGATGATCTGGTTGAGTTTGTTGACGCGGGCGTAGGCCAGTGCGGCGTACCATTTGTAGACGTTCATCCGCGTTTCTTGCTCGAGCACGGTGTCGGGCTGGCGGATGTTGACGCCGCCCGGCGGCAGTTCGAAATCGGTGGGAATGATCGGTTGCACGCGTTGTGAATCGATCATCACCGACATGCCGGATTCGACGATGTCGGTCACGCATTTCATCGACACCCACAAGCCGGTATAACGACTCATGGCCCAGCCGTGCAGGCCGTAGTCGAGATACTCCTGCACCGACGACGGATACAGCACCGGGATGCCGCAGGCTTTCAGGATGTGTTCGCTCTGATGCGCGGTGGTGGACGATTTGGCGGCATGGTCGTCGCCGGCGATCACCAGCACGCCGCCATGCCGGGAAGTGCCCGCCATGTTGGCATGCTTGAAGACGTCGCCGCAGCGGTCCACGCCGGGGCCTTTGCCGTACCACAGCGAGAACACGCCGTCGTATTGCGCCCCCGGGAACAGGTTGACCTGCTGCGTGCCCCACACGGCGGTGGCGGCCAGGTCTTCGTTCATGCCGGGATGGAATTTGACGTGCGCGGCATCGAGGTATTTTTTCGCCTTGGCGGCGGTCTGGTCGACCGTGCCCAGCGGCGAACCGCGATAGCCGGTGACGTAACCGGCGGTGTTCAATCCGGCCTGGAGGTCGCATTGCCGCTGCAGCATCGGCAGCCGTATCAATGCCTGTATGCCGGTCATGAAAACCCGGCCACGCTCCAGCGTGTATTTGTCGTCGAGGGAAATGTCATCCAGCAACAGGCGTTGACTGGAAGGTAGGGGTGCGTTCATGCGCTTGTCTCCGTGCCAAAAATCGTGTCTTTGTTTGCACATGGATCTGTTCAAGATCCTGCTTAAAACGCTTCCGCCTTGTGGGCGAATGGTTTCGTTCTTTTGATGGGGCTACAGTAGCACAAGCGGCTTATTGCCGCTACGCACGGCGCAACACGCCGGGAGCCCGGCTGAGGGTGAAACTGACTGAGCGCTGACGGCATGAAAAAAGCCCCTGTTTTTCATGCAGGGGCTTGATGACTTGGCAAGGAGACAAGGCCTGGTCAGCCGACCAGAAAGTTGTGCTCTCCCGGCAACAAGGTATTGGCCGGCAGCGCATCCTGCGCTTTCAATTGTTCGTACAGCGCGGTGAAATCCGGCGCCGTGTCGTCGAACAGTTGCTGGAAGTCGCGGATGACGAAGTAGGTTTCCTGGTACGAGTCGATCTTGTACAGGGTGCGCATGACGCGCTCGAGCTGGAACGGGATGCGGTTCGGTTGCTGGTTCTGCCCTGAACCGCGCAGGGAATACTCGACCTCGCCGCCCGACGACAGGATGCCCGCGCCGTAGATGCGCAAGCCCTCGGGACTCTGGATCAGGCCGAACTCGATCGTGTACCAGTACAGGCGCGCCAGGAAAGCCAGACCGTCGAGCTTGAGCGCCTTGAGGCCGCCCTTGCCGTACTCTTGCAAATGCTCGGCGAAGATGGGATTGAACAGCAGCGGCACATGGCCGAAGAAATCATGGAACACGTCGGGCTCGACGATGTAGTCGAACTCGTGTTCTTCGCGCAGCCAGACCGTCACCGGGAAACGGCGATTGGCCAGATGCTCGAAGAAGGTATGATCCGGCACCAGTCCCGGCACCGCGACCAGTTGCCAGCCGGTGGCCTTGTACAGCGCCTCGGTGGTGCGGTCGAATTGCGGGATGCCTTGCGAGACGTCGAGCGCCTTGATGCTGTCGAGGAAGACGTCGCAGGCGCGGCCGGGAATCAGCTTGGCCTGGCGCTCGTACAGACGCCGCCACAGCGCGTGTTGTTCAGGTGTGTAGCCGGCCCAGTTCTGGGCCACGACGTAGTTCTTGTCGGCGTGCGTGTAATCGCCGCGCAATGCCCCGCTGTCGGATTTTGTCGCGACGCTGGCAAAGAAATCGTCGGTTGAGACGGTGGTTTCCATGGAAATGATTATTGAGATATGTTGATAGCCGCGTTGATAACCGTATTATGCGCCTTCTGACCGGTTTGCATCCAACCCTGGCATGGATCTCTGATCCGGATCAAGCCGGGCTCAGGATTTGGGCTTGCCGATGCCGGTGACCTTGCCCACCCATTTGAACAGCGCGCGCATGTTGGCCTTGACGATGTAATCGATCATGGCGACCTGCTCTTCCATCGCCTCCTGGAAGACCGTGACGGAGTTGGCGGGCTGGAGTTTGAGATAGGCGTCGGCCTCGCCATAGTCGCGATGGATTTCCATGCCGGCCTTGCGGGCGATATGCATCATGACTTTGTTGGACGACAGGCAATGCATGTACAAGGTGTCGACGTCGGCGTTGCGGCAACGCATGGCGCCGCGCTCGAACAACTTGGTGCCCACGCCCATGCCGCGCGCCGCCGCCGATACCGAGACGCCGAATTCGGCCACCTTCGCCTTGATGGTGGCGCCGGAGACGCGTGAGGTTTCGCGTGGCGCAAAGGCCAGATGGCCGACGCCCAGCAGACGCAGCTTGCGATCGTAGACGCCAAAAATGGTGTCGCGCGCGAAGTCGATTTTTTCCACGTAACTTGTCACCAGTTCGTCGGACAGTTTGGTGCCGAAACGCAACAGCCGGTCTTTTTCTTCGAGCGCCAGAAAATGCCGCAGCAGATGTCGGCGCGAACGCGGCGACAGCTCCTTGACGAGGATCAGCGGTTTGTCCGAAGCCTCGATGATGAGGCGCTTCAGACTCTCCAGTCGGGTGCGCAGTTGCGTGGTGAGTTTTGACATGGACGCAGTTTAACGAACCTGAGCCGCGTAGTCCGTCACGGCCTCGGTACGCGCCGCCAGGATCGCTTCGGGAATGCGTTGCGGCTGCTCCCTGTACTTCGCCGCGATGGCGCCGGCGTCGACGCCTTGCGCGACTTTCAGTGCGCCCAGCAGATAGCCCAGCTGCGGAAATTCGACGTCTTCGAAACCGGTGCGGCCGCGGCGATCGCACTCGGATGCCTGCAGCATTTCCTTGAATCGTTCCGGCTTGCGAAAGCCGTCGCAACGCGCCAGCAAATTGACGATGGTGGCCGGACGCAGCTCGAACGCACGACCGACGTTGCCGTGTTCGCGCGCGGTGATGACGGCCAGATCGCGGCAATCGTTGGGGACTTTGAGGCGATCGCAAATCCCTTGCACCAATTCGACGCTGCGGCCTTCATGGCCGTGATGGCTGGGCCACAAGTCCGGCGGCGTGGTGCCTTTGCCGAGGTCGTGCATCAAGGCGGCAAAGCGCACGCCCAGCGAATACGAGCGGCTCGCCGCGTAGTCGAGCACCATCATGACGTGCACGCCGGTGTCGATCTCAGGATGATATTTGGCCGGTTGCGGAACGCCCCAGAGTGCATTCAGTTCGGGCAGGATGCGCGCCAATGCGCCGCATTCGCGCAGCACGTTGAACATGCGCGACGGCGTCTGCTCCATCATGCCGCGCGCCAGTTCCTGCCACACGCGTTCCGGCACCAGCGCATCGACTTCGCCGGCGCGCACCATCTCTTGCATCAGCGCATTGGTTTCAGGCGCAACGGTGAAATCGGGAAAGCGCGCAGCGAAACGCGCCATGCGCAGGATGCGCACGGGATCTTCGACGAAGGCATCCGAGACATGGCGGAACACGCGGCGACGGATGTCTTCCTGCCCGCGATAGGGATCGACCAGCACGCCGTCCTCGCCCTTGGCGATGGCGTTGATGGTGAGGTCGCGGCGCGCCAGATCCTGTTCCAGCGTGACGGCGCTGTCGGTGTGAAAGACGAAGCCCTTGTAGCCCGGCGCAGTCTTGCGCTCGGTGCGCGCGAGCGCGTATTCCTCTTGCGTCTCGGGATGCAGGAACACCGGAAAATCCTTGCCGACCGGCCGGAAGCCCTGGGCCAGCATGTCTTCCGGCGTGGCGCCGACGACCACGTAATCGTGATCCTGCACCGGCAAGCCGAGCAGTTCATCGCGCACCGCGCCGCCGACGACGTAGATCTTCATGGAGAGCTCAATGGTCCGGCAGGATTTCTTTTTCGGCCAGCGCCTCGGCAATCCACTTGGCCACCGCAGGGTGCGCGACGACGCGGTCGACGTAGGCTTGCAGCGCCGGCGCCAGCGACACGTGATAGCTGCGGAAGCGCATCACTACCGGCGCATAGAAGGCATCGGCAATGGAGAAATCGCCGAACAGGAATTCGTGATGACCGAATTCGGACAGACAGTCCTCCCAGATTTCGCACACGCGGCCGATGTCGCCCTGCGCTTCTGGCGTGCGCCCCTTGCCCGGGTAGCTGCCGCGGATGTCCATGCCCATGGCGCTGCGCAGGCCGGTGAAGCCGGAATGCATTTCGGCGACGATGCTGCGCGCCACGGCGCGCGCGGAGGTTTCTTGCGGCCACAGCGCGCGGTCAGGGAATTGTTCGGCAAGGTATTCGCAGATCGCCAGCGAATCCCAGATGTGCGTTTGCCCGTCGAGCAGCACCGGTACGCGGCCGGCGGCGGAATATTCGGCGATCTTGCCGGCGGTGTCGGGCTGGTCGAGGCAGATGCGGACTTCGCGGAAAGGAATGTCGAACGCGGTGAGCACCACCCAGGGGCGCATCGACCAGGATGAGTAGTTCTTGTTGCCGATGACCAATGTGATGGCATTCTTGCCTGCCTTTTCCAGCGTGGCCGACAGGGTTGGATCGAGTTCGGTGTTTTGCATGCTGTCTGTCCTTTGATGACTTGTCTTGCTCTTAACCCTGTTCAGCGTCGCGCGCCGCGCCGGTGAGCGTCCATTTGCTGCTGCATGTGCACGCCCGCAAGGTAGCGCGGTGCAATCGCTTCCAGCGCAGTCGGCGTGATGCCCAGTTCCGCGGCCATCGGCCCGCCGGCAATATTATCCACCTGCATGGAAGCAAGATTATCGCGACTCATCATGCGTCCTGGCAAATGTTCCAGGCAAAAGGCTTGCAAAGATGCCAATGCCGGCGGCAGACCGACGACAGGACGCGGATGGCCGGAATAGATGCCGGCCAGTTGCACCAGCTGGCGCAGGGTATAGATCTTCGGCCCGGCCAGTTCGTAGGTTTTGCCGCTGGTCGATTCATGCTGCAAGGCGGCGACAAATGCCTGCGCCACATCGCCGACATAAACCGGCTGGAATTTGGCGTCGGCGCCGCCCAAGGGCATGAGCGGAAACCGTTTTTGCAAGGCCGCGAACATGTTCAAAAACCGGTCCGCTTCACCGAACACCACCGATGGACGGAACACTGTCGTGGCGATATCGCTGTCGGCAAATGCAGCCGCTTCTCCGGCAGCCTTGGAACGCAGATACATCGACGGTCCCTGCGCGGAGGCGCCGAGCGCGCTCATGTGCAGATAGCGTCTGACGCCATGGCGCTTGCAGGCGGCGACGATCTTGCGCGGCAAATCCACGTGCGCCTGCAGGAAATCGGGACCATAAGCGCTGCCGCCGGGGCCGCTGCGCGAATGCAGGATGCCGACCAGATTGACGACGGCGTCGATGCCGTCGAACAACGCGTCCAGCGCTGTCTCGTCGTGCACGTCGGCGATCACGGTGCGCACGGTCGGCATCACCAGCAAATGCTTGCTGCGCTCGTAGCGACGCGTCGGCACCACGACGCGGCTGGCGGTGGTGCGCGCCAGTTGCGCCACCACCTGGCTGCCGATGAAACCGGAACCGCCGATTACCAGTATGTTTTTATACGCCATGGTCAGTTATCGCTTTCTTTACTTATATGCCTCACCGTAGCGCTGTCTGCTTAATACAGGATCACGGCAAATCGGTCGGAGTATTGGTGCGCGGTGCGACCGTGCCGAGGCGCTGTTTCAGTGATTGCGGCTTGTTCTCGAACAACGCGGCATAGTAGGTCGCGTTGGACATCACGTTCTTGACGTAGCCGCGCGTCTCGTTGAACGGAATCGATTCGGCGAAGATCGCGCCTTCCACCGGCCGGCTCAGGGTAGAGCGCCAGGTGCGCGGACGCCCCGGACCGGCGTTGTAGGCCGCCGTCGCCAATGCCTGCGAGCCGTCGAGATTGTTGAGCACCATGTTGAGATAGCTGGTGCCGAGCAGCAGGTTGGTGTTGATGTCGTTGATCTGGTCTTGCGTAAATTCGGTGAGGCCGATTTTCTTGGCGACATACTTCGCGGTGGACGGCATCAATTGCATCAGGCCGGACGCGCCGACATAGGATTTGGCGTTCTTGATGAAGCGAGATTCCTGCCGGATCAGACCGTAGACCCAGGCGTTTTCCAGGCCCAGCGGACGCGTGTTGGCGCTCATCTCGGTCAGGTGCGGTGCCGGGAAGCGCTGGGTGAAATCCATCTCCAGCCTGGTGCGGTCCGAAGTGTTGACCATGCGGTCGAGCACGTCGCTCTGGCGCGCGAATTCCGCGGCGGCGAGCAACTGGCGGTCATTCATCTTGCGCAGTTCCCAGTTCCATTCCCGGATGCCTTCGTAGCGCATGTTCAGGTCGTAGAATTTGAGCGCGCGCTTGAAGCCGGTGTTCTGCGCCATCGGCGCGATCTCGGCCGGCGTCGGCGGCACCGGGCCCGACGGGATCACGATTTTCTGGCCGAGGTCTTCGGTGGCGAGTTGGCCGTAGAAGCTGACGTTGGAGGCAATCGACTGGAACAGGCGCTGCGCCGCTTCGGCCTGGCCGTCCTCTTTCAGCGCGCGCGCCAGCCAGTAGGTCCAGGTGATGTCGTTGCGCAAGGAGCCGGGCATGGCGTCGATGGTGGCTCTGACCATTTTCCAGTCGCCGGCGCGCAAGGCGATGCGCGCCTTCCATTGATAGGATTCGTAGGACAGCGGCGCATCCTTGGTCTTGCGCCAGTAATCGATGGCTTCCGGCATCAACTTCATCGACGCCGGCAAGGCGATCTGCGCCCAGGCGATGGCCTGCTCCTGCGCGGTCAGCCCGGAAGCGCTGCCGAGGAAGCTCGCCGCCTGCTGCGGATTGCCCTTGGCGGCGCGGCCGATGGCGATAATGTACAACTCGTGCGCGGTGCGCCCCTGCCCCGGACCGCGCGCCAGCATCAGCGCCGGCTTGTCGATGACTTGTTGCAGGCTGACGTCGCCGTTGTCGGTGAAGATCGCCGCGCGGCGCGCCACGGTGGTGTTGCCGGCCTCGACCGCCTGGCGGATCTGCGCCCACAGGTCGCTTTCGCCGAACTGGTGGTTTTGCGCCAGCGTGCCGATCAGGTCGCTGCAACCCTGGCCGTAGTCCTTGGGACTGGTCAGCAAGGCGCGCGCTTCATCGGCGACATTCTGGCCCTTGAGGGCGCGTGAATTGAGAGCAAAGCATTTGACCTGCACGTCGTCGTTGAGGACGAACAAGGGATACTGCTCGTCGAAAGTCGTCCAGTCGCCGGTCTTGCCCAACGCCAACAACCAGTCGTTGCGCAGGCGGTCGGCAATGGCGCTGCCGTCGTAACGCGTCAGGAAATCGCGAATCTCGGAAACCGGCGCGGTGAAATCGCGCACGCGCGGTTTGAGCCGATAATAGTCGACATAAGAAGGAATGACATAATCCGGCAGACGCGCCGCCAGATTCATCGCCGTCGCCGAATCGTCCGCGCGGGCGGCGTCGCGCAAGGCGAGAAAGACGTCATCGGACGCGGCGTTGGCGGAAGGACGTTTTTGCGCATGGGCCGGCATCGCAAAACCAAGTGCCGCTGCCGTTGCTGCGGCGCAGGTGATCACAACCACGCATTTCTTTAATTGCATTCTTATACAACCTTAGATTGAGACAGATGACGACTTCAAGGATAGCACGCGACACCACGCCGTCCGACACTGCCCTGACCACGGCAATAACGGCATCGCCGGCTTCGGACAAATCCGCGCTGCGCACCCGCTTGCTGGCGGCCCGCAAAGCCATGACGCCTGCCGCCAAGGCCGCGGCGGAAGCCGCCATTTGCGCGCGCCTGCTGGCCTGGCTGCAGACCCGGCAGGTTTCCAGCATCGGTGTCTACCATCCGATCCGGCAGGAACCGGATCTGCATCCGGCTTATAACGCGCTGAGTACCCAAGGCGTGCACCTGTCGCTGCCGATTATTCGCGGAAAAGAGCAACCGCTGGAATTCGTGCGCTGGACACCGGGGGAAACGCTGGTCAAGGATGCCATGGGGACTTCCGTCCCGGTGCATGGGGAGATCGTACAGCCGCAGGCTTTGCTGATTCCCTGCCTGGGGTTTAACGCCGCGCGGCTGCGGCTGGGCTACGGCGGCGGTTTCTACGACCGCACGCTGGCGCAGATGCCGCATCCGCTGGCGATCGGGATCGCCTATGCCGATGCGCAGGTGGATTTTGAGGGACAGGCGCACGATATCGCACTGGACTTGATTATTACTGACGCCTGAATCGGGTGATGCAGCGTCACGCAAGGACATGAAAAAAGCCGGCATCTGCCGGCTTTTTTGCTTGCGATCCAATCTCTCCGGATGACTCAGGCGACCAGGCGTTGCCAGATTGCCATCGTCGCGGCAGGTTGATTGAGCGTGTAGAAATGCAGGCCGGGAGCGCCGCCTTCCAGCAACTGTTCGCACAGTTGTGTCACGACATCCAAGCCGAAGGCGCGGATCGACTCGCCGTCGTCGCCGTAGCTGGCCAGCTTGAGACGGATCCAGCGCGGGATTTCGGTGCCGCACATGTCGGAAAAACGCATCAGCTGCGTGTAATTCGTGATCGGCATGATGCCGGGCACGATGGGCGCGCTGATGCCCAGCTTTTCCGCTTCGTCGACGAAATTGAAATAGGCGTCGGCATTGTAGAAATACTGCGTGATGGCGGCATCGGCACCGGCCTTGATCTTGCGTGCGAAGTTCTGCACGTCGTCCTGCGGCGACTTGGCCTGGGGATGCATTTCCGGATAGGCGCCGACTTCGATATGGAACCAGTCGCCGGTTTCCGCGCGAATGAATTCGACCAGCTCATTGGCATAATGGAATTCGCCGGAGGCCGTATCGACTGCACCGAAACCGCTCGGCAAATCGCCGCGCAAGGCGACAAGTTTCTTGATGCCGTGCGATTTGTAATTGCTGAGGATGTCGCGCAATGTCGCGCGCGAGCTGCCGATGCAGGAAAGATGCGGCGCGGCGATGTGGCCTTCGCGCATGATCTCGAGCACCGTGTCGAGCGTGCCTTGCTGCGTCGAACCGCCGGCGCCGAACGTGACCGAGAAATACTTCGGCTGCAGTTCGGCCAGCTTGGCGCGCGTGACGCGCAGTTTTTCCGTACCCTCAGGCGTCTTCGGCGGGAAAAACTCGATACTGAAATTATGTTGTGTCATGGAAGAATCAATCCGTAATCAGATTACCGCGCAATCAGTTGCGCCCGGATTTCAGCAGCAACGTGGACAAGGCCCAGGAGACGATGCTGTACAACAACGCGCCGCCGACGGCCGCCCAGAAACCCGCCACGTGGAAACCACCCACCAGTTGCGCCACCACCCAGAACATCAGGCCGTTGATCACGAGGATGAACAAGCCCAGCGTCAGCAGCGTCACCGGCAAAGTCAGGATCACCAGCACCGGGCGCACCAGCGTATTGACGAAACCGAGAATGAGCGCAGCGATCAGGGCCGCGCCGAAACTGTCGACCTGCACCGAATGCATGAGGTAAGGCACGGCCAGCAAGGCCAGCGCATTGATCAACCAGAGAATCAGCAAACGCGTCATGAAATGTCCTTTCGAGCGGCGCATCGGCCGGATTTCAACAATCTGCGTAATTGCTGCGATCCGGCCGATGGCGGGTAAAGCTGTTGAACAACCGGGCAATCACGGCTGTAATCCACGTTGCCCGGTCAGCTAATTAATAACGGTAGTGATCAGGCTTGTAAGGGCCGTCTGTCTTCACGCCGATGTAAGAAGCTTGTTCCGCGGTCAGTGTGCTCAACTGGGCATTGAGTTTCTTCAACTGCAGACGTGCAACCTTTTCGTCCAGATGCTTCGGCAATGTGTAAACGCCGACCGGATAGTTCTTGGTGTTGACGAACAATTCGATCTGGGCAATGGTCTGGTTGGCGAACGACGAGCTCATCACATAGGACGGATGGCCGGTGCCGCAGCCGAGGTTGACCAGACGACCTTCCGCCAGCAGGATGATGCGCTTGCCGTCGGGGAAGATGATGTGGTCGACTTGCGGCTTGATGTTTTCCCAGGTGTATTGCTTCAGTGCGGCGACTTCGATTTCGTTGTCGAAGTGGCCGATGTTGCAGACGATGGCCTGGTCTTTCATCTTCTTCATGTGATCGTGCGTGATCACATGGTAGTTGCCGGTACATGTCACGAAAATATCGCCGTGTTCGGCGGCGTAATCCATGGTGACGACGCGGTAGCCTTCCATTGCCGCCTGCAGTGCGCAGATCGGATCGATTTCAGTGACCCAGACTTGTGCCGACAAGGCGCGCATGGCTTGCGCCGAGCCCTTGCCGACGTCGCCGTAACCGGCGATGACGGCAACCTTGCCGGCGATCATGACGTCGGTGGCGCGCTTGATGCCGTCGACCAGCGATTCACGGCAGCCGTACAGGTTGTCGAACTTGGACTTGGTGACGGAATCGTTGACGTTGATCGCAGGGAAGGCCAGCTTGCCGTCCTTGTGCATCTGATACAGGCGGTGCACGCCGGTGGTGGTTTCTTCGGTCACGCCCTTGATTTGCGCCAGGCGCGAGGAGTACCAGTTGGTGTGGCTGGCCAGGCGCTTCTTGATGGAGTTGAACAGGCAGATTTCTTCTTCCGAAGTCGGGTTGTTCAGTACCGATGCGTCTTTTTCAGCGCGCGTACCCAGGTGCAGCAGCAGTGTTGCGTCGCCGCCGTCGTCGAGGATCATGTTGGCTTGTTCGTTCTCGCCGCCTTGCCATTCGAAGATGCGGTGCGTGAATTCCCAGTAGTCGTCCAGCGACTCGCCCTTGAACGCAAACACCGGCGTGCCCTTGTCGGCGATTGCCGCGGCAGCGTGGTCTTGCGTCGAATAGATGTTGCAGGATGCCCAACGCACCTTGGCGCCCAGCGCTTCCAGCGTCTGGATCAGCACGGCGGTCTGGATGGTCATGTGGATGGAACCGGTGATGCGCGCGCCCTTCAGCGGTTGAGCGGCTGCGAATTCTTCACGGATGGCCATCAGGCCCGGCATTTCGGTTTCTGCGATCTTGATTTCCTTGTGGCCCCATTGCGCCAGGCCGATATCGGCGATCACATAGTCTTTGGTAGTGGAATTGGTAGTCATGACTGCGGCGTTCTCACGCCCTCCTTTCAAGAAATCAGAAAAAAAGTAACGTGAGCGCAGTTGCTTGGTGACGGTATCAAGCCTGGCAAGATCGATGTCTTGTCGCAACGCTCCTTGATACGGAAAGGCATTGTAAATCCTTTAGGTGTGCAATGCCAACACACCGCAGCAATCCGGCCGCAAGAACCGGATTGCGCCGAGGAATTACAGACCGGCGGCGGCCTTCAGTGCAGCAGCCTTGTCGGTGCGTTCCCACGAGAATTCCGGCTCTTCGCGACCGAAGTGGCCGTAAGCGGCGGTCTTCTGATAGATGGGGCGCAGCAGGTCCAGCATCTGCACGATGCCCTTGGGACGCAGGTCGAAATACTCCTGCACCAGTTGCGACAGCTTTTCATCGCTGACCTTGCCGGTGCCGAAGGTGGTGACCATGACCGAGGTCGGCTTGGCGATACCGATGGCGTACGACACCTGGATCTGGCAACGCGACGCCAGGCCGGCGGCCACGATGTTCTTGGCGACGTAACGGCCGGCGTAAGCTGCCGAACGGTCGACCTTGGAAGGGTCCTTGCCGGAGAATGCGCCGCCGCCGTGCGGTGCTGCGCCGCCGTAGGTGTCGACGATGATCTTGCGACCGGTCAGGCCGCAATCGCCTTGCGGGCCGCCGATGACGAAACGACCGGTCGGGTTGATCAGGTAACGGGTATTCTTCAGCCATTCAGCCGGCACGACCGGGCGGATGATTTCTTCGATCGCCGCTTCTTCGATGGCCTTGTGCTCCATTTCAGGCGCATGCTGGGTCGACAACACGATGGTGTCGATGGCGACCGGGCGGCCGTCGACATACTTCAGCGTGACTTGCGACTTGGCGTCCGGGCGCAGCCATGGCAGGCGGCCGTCCTTGCGCAATTGCGACTGGCGTTCGACGATGCGGTGTGCGTAGTAAATCGCGGCAGGCATCAGTTCCGGCGTTTCGTCGCAAGCGTAACCGAACATCAGTCCCTGGTCGCCGGCGCCCTGGTCGAGGTCGAGGCCCTTGCCTTCGTCGACGCCCTGGGCGATGTCCGGCGATTGCTTGTCGTAGGCGACCAGCACGGCGCAGCTCTTGTAGTCGATGCCGTAGTCGGCGTTGTCGTAACCAATGCGCTTGATGGTTTCGCGGGCGACGTCGATGTAGTCGACGTTGGCGCGTGTGGTGATTTCACCGGCGAGTACGACCAGGCCTGTGTTGCACAGGGTTTCGGCGGCGACGCGGGACAGTGGATCTTGTGCAAAGATGGCATCCAGAATCGCATCGGAAATCTGGTCGGCTACTTTGTCTGGGTGGCCTTCCGAGACGGATTCGGAAGTAAAGAGAAATTCATTGGACATCACAGGCTCCTGCTATATAGAGATTTAACCGATGTCGCGGCTAATCCCTAGCCTGCGACGCTTTAGCGAAATTTATATCCCGTCTCGCAAGTTGTCATTAACTCGACGGCTTTCGTGCTATTTTACGCCTCTTGCAAAAATTCGGCAATTTCACGGCATTATTCACGGTAACGGCAAGTATGATTTTTTCTTTATTCCGCCTGCTATCTTTTTTCCCGCTGCCCCTGCTGCACCTCACCGGGATCGCGATGGGCTGGCTTGTCTACCTGGCTTCGCCGTCCTACCGCAAGCGCCTGAAAGAGAATCTGACCCGCGCCGGCTACCGGCAACATTTGTTTGCTGCAATCAACGAATCGGGCAAAGGCATCTTCGAATTGCCCTTCGTCTGGTGCGCCTCTCCCAAACGCGTCCTGCGCACCGCCCGTATTGAAAACTGGAAACTGGCGCAACAAGCGCTGGACGCCAAAACCGGCGTGGTCTTCCTGACGCCGCACCTTGGTTGCTTTGAAATCATCGCGCAAGCCATTGCCGAACAAACATCGCTCACGGCACTGTATCGCCCGCCGCGCAAGGCCGCCTTGAAACCCTTGATCGAAGGCGCGCGTTCGCGCCCGAACCTGCATCTGGCGCCGGCCAATCTGTCCGGCGTACGCGTTCTGCTCAAAGCACTGAAAGCGGGCAAAGCGATCGGCTTGCTGCCCGACCAGGTACCGCAACACGGCGAAGGCGTGTGGGCGGATTTCTTCGGCAAACCGGCATACACCATGACCTTGTCGGCCAAGATGCATCAGATGAGCGGCGCGCCGATCATCCTGTCGTATGCCGAACGCCTGTCATGGGGGCGCGGCTTCGTGATCCGCTTCGTCGCCTTCGAGGAAGAACTGGGCGAGACGCCGGAGCAACAAGCGCGCGCCATCAACCTGGCCATGGAAAAACTGATTTCGCGCTGCCCCGCACAATATATATGGAGCTATAACCGCTACAAGACGCCGCCCGGCGTCACTGCCCCGGGAGCGGCGCAATGAGGGCATTGATTGCCATGATGTGGCTGCTGCACTGGCTGCCGTTGCCGATCCTGGGCCGCCTCGGCGAAGGCTTGGGCTCGTTGCTGTTCATCATCATGAAGCCGCGCCGCCACATTACCCTGACCAACTTGCGGCTGTGCTTTCCCGGCAAGTCGGAGGCGGAACGGGAAACCATCGCCAGGCAGCACTTCCAGGCGTATGCCCGCAGCGCGCTGGAACGCGGCATTCTGTGGTGGGCCTCGGAAAAACGCCTGAAGCGCCTGATCAGGATCGACTCCGGCGTGCCGGTGGATGTAATCAAATCCGGCCCTACCATCCTGCTTTGCCCCCATTTCGTCTGCCTGGAGATTCCCGGCATCGCGCTGGTGCTTAATTCAGACCTGTCCATTTGTACTATTTATTCCAAACAACAAAACGAAGTCGTTGACCAGGCACTGCTTAAAGGCCGCTCCCGCTTCCGTCCGGTGACCTTGCTATCGCGCGAAAAAGGCGTCAAGCCCATCATCCGCGCCATGCGCGACGGCCTGCCTTTCATCATGTTGCCGGACATGGACTTCGGCCTGCGCGACGCCGAATTTGTCCCCTTCTTCGGGAGACCGGCTGCCACCTTGACCGCCACTGCACGCATTGCCGCAGCAACGCACGCCAACGTCATCCCCATGATCACCACCTTCCTGCCGGATTACCAAGGCTGGAAAACCACGTTCTATCCGGCCTGGGAAAATTACCCGGGTGACGACATCGTAGAAGCCACGCGCAAAATGAATGCCTTCATCGAGCAGCGCGTGCTGGAAGCCCCGGCGGAATATTTTTGGGCGCACAAGCGCTTTAAAACCCAGCCTGAAGGCCTAACTAATGTATACGGCCAGGATGACTAAGCGCATCCGGCATCTATAATAAGTGTCATGAAAATCAAATTCACCAAAATGCACGGCGCCGGCAACGACTTCGTTGTGGTGGACGCCATCAACCAGAACATCGATCTGACTGCAGATCAGTGGAAGTTCATCGCCGACCGCCGTTTCGGCATCGGCGCCGACCAGATGCTGGTGGTGGAAAAAACGCAGTCGCCGGGCATTGATTTTCGCTATCGTATTTACAACGCCGACGGCGGCGAGGTCGAGCAGTGCGGCAATGGCGCCCGCGCATTCGCCCGCTTCGTCAGCGACAAGGGACTGACGACAAAACGCGCTATCCGCGTGGAAACTTTGTCCGGCGTGATTGAGCCGACCCTGGAAGACGATGGGCGCGTGACCGTTGACATGGGTGCGCCGATATTGACGCCGGAGCAAGTGCCGTTCGACGCCGCCGGCCTGTCCGGCAAGACGGAAGGCGTCGATACGCTGTGGCCGCTGGACGTGAACGGCAAGACAACGTGGATTTCCGTGGTGTCGATGGGTAATCCGCATGCCGTGCAAATCGTGGCGGATACCGAAGCCGCGCCGGTGCTGATCGACGGCCCCGCGATCGAACATCACCAGCGCTTCCCGAAGCGCGTCAACGCCGGCTTCATGCAGGTAGTCAATCGCCACAACGTCAATTTGCGCGTCTTTGAACGCGGCGCGGGCGAAACCCTGGCCTGCGGCACCGGCGCCTGCGCCGCAGTCGTCGCCGGCATCCGGCGCGGCTTGCTGGATGCGCCCGTTGCCGTGCAAACCCACGGCGGAGAACTGGTGATCAACTGGGCCGGCCCCGGTCTGCCGGTAATGATGACCGGTCCGGCGGTTTCGGTGTTTGAAGGCGAAATCGAAATCTGACCGCTGTTTTGGCTACGGCATTCCACCAATAAAAAAGAGATGGCAACTTGCCATCTCTTTTTTATTTCTGCGCCCTTGCTAAAGGAGTCAGGACTCTTCGGCCAGATCGCTCTCTTCTTCGCGCTCGTCCGCAGCCTGGGGCAAGGCTGTTTTCAGGCGATACATGCGCTGGCGATAATTGCCTTCCGGTCCGTTCAGGCTGCAATCGACATCTTCGAACAGCCGACCGATGCGATTGAGCACTTGCCGCTCGTCGCCGGTCTCTATTAATATGAGGCGCCGCTTGCTGCGCGCATAGTAGTCACGGATATCGACCACCAGGCAGTGGCCACAATCGGCCTGCTTCAGGTCGATCAGCAAGGCCTCCGGTCGCGTCAGCCCGAACAGGATCGCCAATTCCAGCCGCGCCGCCAAAAATGGGTAGGCGCTCAGAAATTCACGCGTCATGTGACGCCGCGCCTCGACCGCCCAATCGGCGGGCGCCGGACGATCGGCGATTTTATCCAGCAGATCGCGGGCATCGGCATTGTTCTGCGCCGCCGCCTTTTGCAACCAGTAGACCGCCCGCACATCGTTGGACGGATCGTCGCGGCGATTGCGCCAGGCGCTGCTGCCGCATTCCAGCTGCGCCAGCGAGTGCCCCATTTCGGCAGCGCGCTCCAGGTAATGCTGCGCATCCGCCAGATTGCGCTGGGAGAACTCGGGCTTCAAATAGATGCGCGACAAGGCAAACCACGCCGACGCCAACCCGCGCTCCCCGGCCTGGGTCAGCCAGCGGATCGCCTTCTTATAATTAGCGGACCCGAAATCGGGAAAAGCGCGGCCGCCGTCTTCCTGCATGCGCGCAAAGAACAGCCCCAGCGACAATTGCGCTGTCTTGTCGTCGGCATAGGCGCCCAGCTCCAGCAATTGTTGCGCTTCGTCGACATCAAGATTTTCGATTTTCGACAACACCTGCGCCAGACGGGACAGTAAAACAATATTGCCGTCGCCCAGATACCGTGCAAGCGCCTCCGAGGGAGCGTTCAATTGCGGCAGATCGGCGCCATATTGCGCCAGCAGAGAACGCCCCAGCGGCAAAGCCCGCCGGATGAAATCTTCCCGGTCATGGCGAAGCCAGGCGGCGTCGGCCAATGACAACTGCGCCGGACCGACGCCGGCATCCGCCGCTTTTTGCGCCCATTTGGCGGCAGCTTGCGTCGCTTCTTGCCGGGACTCTCCGGCGACTGCAGGCGCCGCACCGGCAATCTGCCCGCCGGCCTGCTGCTGCGCCAGCAGCCATTGCGCCTCGGCAGTACCGGCATGCGCTTCCGCCTCCAGCACCTTGATTGCCTTGCCCAGCATGGACTGGGCCTCGGCCTGCGCCCGATACGCCAGCACCAGGCGTGCAAACGCCAGGCCGGCCGCTTTCAGACCGGCGTCGAATGCCCGCTCGTACCACAGCACATAGTCAAGCGGCCGCGGCGCCTGTGCCACCACGTCATAAGGAATGTGTTCGCCGATCAGCGACCAGGCATCAGCGGCCCCTTGGCGTGCAGCACGATCCAACCAATGCAGCGCCGTCGCGAAACTTTGCGGCAAACCGTTGCCGCCAAACAGATAGCGCCGTCCCAAGGCCAACTGCGCCTCAGCCTGCCCGGCGCGCGCCGCCCGAATAATTGCCAGATCTTCCCGACTCGCCATAAATCAATCCAAGCCCACTTTCGAAGGAAAAAATTATCCCCCATAAATCACTATATTTTTTTAATCCGTCTATTTAGCAAACAATATGGAGCTTTAAAACAACAAATCAAGTCTTTAAACGCCATTTTGTTGCCGTCAAAACAATTTGATAACGCCATGACATCGGCAAATCGCAAAAATGCGTCCCGTACAGAGAACCAGGGCTAAAGCGTTAGAAAAAAACAACACTCGTGCAGGGGTTTCGGAATTTCAACCAAAACTCTGTCCGCCAAACGACCAATCTGAGGCCATGGTTAATGAGAACCCTTAATGTCTCACCATCCGACTAGATGTACGGATCCTCAAGACTATTTTTATAGAAGGATGTCAAATGAAAAAATCTCTGCTTGCACTGGCCGTTCTCGGCGCGTTTGCAGGTGCTGCACAAGCACAAAGCTCCGTCACAATCTACGGTATCGTTGATACCGGCATTGTTTACACAAGCAAGGCTGTCACCGCAGCTGGCACTGGCACTGGCTCCAAGTTTGGTCTGAATTCCGGCATCATCCAAGGTTCCCGTATCGGCTTCAAGGGCGTTGAAGATCTGGGCGGCGGTCTGAATGCAGTGTTCCAACTGGAAACTGGCTTCACCAACGACAACGGCGGCCTGCAAGGTTCCGACGCAGTGACTTCCTCGAACCTGTTCCGTCGTAAGTCGGTTGTTGGTCTGAACGGTGGCTTCGGTACTGTTCTGCTGGGTCGTCAAACTGACTACGCAGATACCATCAGCGCATACACATCGGTTAACGACTTCGGTGGCCTCACCGGCGCAGTCGGTCACAACATCGACCGCCTGGAAGGTACACGTACCAACAACTCCATCAGCTACACCACCAACAACCTGGGTGGCTTCACCGGTAACCTGATCTACGGTTTCGGCGAACAAGCTGGTCAAACGACAGCCGGCCAATCGTTCGGTCTGGGTGGTAAGTACGACAACGGCCCACTGGGTCTGGGTTTGAACTACTACCAATCGAAGCAAGGTTCGACACCTAGCGATACTCAGCTGACATCGACTACAGCTGGCTACTACGCACCGAATTCCGCTCAAGCCGGCAATTCGGCACTGAAGGTTTTGAACGTTGTTGCCAGCTACCAGTTCGGCCCAGCACGCGTGTACGGTAACTACTCGCGCGTCAAGCAAGGTCTGAACACAGCTACTCCAGCATCGATCGCTGTTTCGACTCTGGGTACAGCTAACAAGATCGACGTTTATGAACTGGGTACTGCATGGTCCCTGACCCCATCCCTGAAGCTGCTGGGCGCAGTCACACACACACGTGCTGACTTCAACTCCGCATCCAAGGGCAAGCTGACTCAAATCAGCCTGGGTACAGACTACTGGCTGTCCAAGCGTACCGACCTGTACGCATTCGTTGCTAACACACGTGCTTCCAACATGGCTAACACCGGCGTGTTCGGCGATGCAACTGGCAATGCAACAACAGGTGGTGTTGATTCCAGCCAAACAGCAGTTGCTGTTGGTATCCGCCACAAGTTCTAATTTAAGTCTCTGACCTCTGGCGTGCAAACGCCGGAATCAGAACTTGATTGAACAATTCGGGCTTACATGAGCAATCATGTAAGCCCGTTTTTATTGGCAGACGCAGCTCCGACAGCCTGATTAAAAAGTTGTCAGCACCGACGATAGCGTAGATAATCTCGCGATATTGCGGATATGCAAGCCCGGCTGCGCTTCGCATGCCATGCCGTAAAACACTCAACCCAACAAGCATGCACATGACTCCTCTGGATTCCGATTCGATTGCCGACTATTTGCTCGACCATCCGCACTTCTTCGAAGAGCATGCGGAGTTGCTTGGCCGGATCCGACTCACCAGCCCGCTGCTGGGACGCGCCATCTCCCTGCAAGAGCGCCAGATGGAAATCCTGCGTGAGAAGATCAAGGTGCAAGAGTTGCACATGGCTGATCTGATGCGCATCGCACAAGAAAATGACGAGATCACCAGCAAATTTCAATCGTGGACGCGTTCTCTGCTGCTGGCCCGTAACGACAGCGACCTGCCCCAGGTCTTGTCCGGCAATTTGCAAACCATCTTCAATGTGCCCCAAGTTACGCTGCGACTCTGGAACATCGCCGAAAAACACGACGGCAACTGGTTCACCGCAGCCGTATCGGAAGACGCGCGCATTTTCGCCAATGGCCTGACCACGCCGTTCTGCGGCCCCAACAACGAATTCGAAGCCGCCGGCTGGCTCGAAGACGCTGCGTCGGTCAAATCCATCGCCATGCTGCCACTGCGTGTCGGCGCGGCGCCCGAAGCGTTTGGCCTGCTGGTGCTGGGTTCGTCCGATCCGAGCCGTTTTACGGCGGACATGGGCACCGATTTCCTGACGCGCATCGGCGAAACCGCCAGCGCAGCCCTGGCCTGCCTGCTACACTGAAACATCTCTTTTCTCCTCGACCACCCGTGTGAGCACCGAATCCACTCAAGTCGCTGCTGATCGTCACGTCGAAGGCTATCTCGACAGCCTGCAGAACCAACGCATGCTGTCGCACCACACTATCACCGGTTATGCACGCGACCTGGCTGAACTGAGTGCATTGGCGCAGACTGCCGGCATCATGCTCGCGGCCGTTTCTCACTTCCAGATCCGCAAATTCGCCGCACAGTTGCACGGCAAGGGCCTCAATGCCCGCTCCATCGCGCGCAAACTGTCGGCGTGGCGCGGTTTTTACGAATGGCTGTCGGAACAAGGCGGGTTGAAATCGAACCCCGTCGATGGCGTCAAGGCGCCCAAAAAAGCCAAGCCCTTGCCCAAGGCGCTGGCTGCCGACG
The DNA here is from genome assembly GCF_000282135.1 of Herbaspirillum sp. CF444. Classification (GTDB taxonomy): domain Bacteria; phylum Pseudomonadota; class Gammaproteobacteria; order Burkholderiales; family Burkholderiaceae_D; genus Herbaspirillum. The sequence goes on along the minus strand of NZ_AKJW01000058.1, from coordinate 79,971 downwards.
ATGCCGTACATCTGGTGTCTCACAGCAATCCGCTCAAGGATGCCGAAGCGCCGGCCCAGCTTTGCAATCTCGCCATGTTTGAACTGCTGTATTCCAGCGGTCTGCGTGTATCCGAGCTGGTTGGCCTGGACGCACGCTACCACCACGAAGCGGAATATACCTCGTCGGGCTGGATCGACATGGACAGTTGCGAAGTCACCGTCACCGGCAAAGGTAACAAGATGCGTGGCGTGCCGGTAGGGCAACCTGCAATGCTGGCGCTGAAGAACTGGCTCGCGGCACGGGAAAGCGTTCTCGCCAAACACGCCGATGCCGACCGCCGCGCTCTTTTCCTGAACGAACGCGGCGCCCGCATGTCGGCCCGCGTGACGCAATTGCGCATCAAAGCCCATGGCCAGGCGCTGGGCATGGCGACGAACGTGCACCCCCACGTGTTGCGTCACTCCTTCGCCTCGCACGTCTTGCAAGGCTCGGGCGATTTACGCGCAGTCCAGGAGATGCTCGGCCATGCATCCATCACGGCAACGCAGGTCTACACTTCACTCGACTTTCAGCGCCTCGCACAGGTCTACGACGCCGCCCATCCCCGCGCCAAGAAAGTTGCTCCGAAATAATCGCATGAAGGGACGCGCGACGATGCTTTATTGCACCGGCCTGGCGCGCGCGGAACGCTTGCTGCGGCGAATTGCGGCATAATTCGTCCATAGGCTTTTACTTCAAAGCCGGAACCCCAGCAAACGTCCCATGAAATCCAAACCAGCCGACACCGTCATGCCAACCGCTCTCGCCCAAGCCCCGGTCCCGGCCAAAGCGCAAGCGTTGGCTGAATTGCAATTGCGCGACGCGTCCGTGCGCGTGACGCAGGCGCGCGTCAGCGTCATGGCGGCACTGCTCAGCGCGCGCAGCGCCGTGTCGCATCAGGATATTCAGGATCAACTGGTCGACATGGACCGCGTCACGCTGTACCGCGCGCTCGATTGTCTGACCGAAGCCGGGCTGGCGCACAAAATCGCCAGCGACGACCGCATTTTCCGCTACAACGCCGGCGCCGGCGCGGAACATCACGACCATGGCGCTCATCAGCATGCGCATGGCCACCCGCAACACCAGCACGGCCACTTCAAATGCACTCGCTGCGCCCGTGTGTTTTGCCTCGACGGCAGCGGCGAAGCAGGTTTTCTGGAAAGCGTCCTGCCTTCGTCCGGCAAGCGCCAGACCACGGCGGCACAGCTCCAGACCGCCTTGCAAAAATCACTGGGCAAAGGCTTTCAAAGCCACGAAATCGAATTGACCATCAAGGGCTGGTGCGCGGATTGCGCCGATTAAGCGCGCGCGACCAAGCGGCGCAAATGGCCAGTCAATTGCCGCACTGATCTCACCTTGACGTCGACGTAAGACGGATGCATCGTCAACATGCGACGCACTCCGGCCGAAGAGAAATGCGGATTTCCGGTCAAATATTGCGTCACCCACGCCGTGCGCAAACCCAGTTCCTTCGCTGATTTCAGGTTCGCCGGCGTATCTTCCACCAGTACGCAGCGATGAGCGGCGACACGCTCGCGCGCCAGCAGCTTGCGCAGCATCTGCCGCGACGGCTTGGGTTTCAATTGCCGGTGCACACGCATCGATTCGATGGAAATGTGCTGGTCGAAATGCCGGTGCAGACCGAGATAGCGCACGACGTCCCGCGAATAACGCAACGGCGCATTCGTCAGCAAAATCTTGCGACCCGGCAAACGCTTGAGCATGTTCAGCAAACCACGCTCGGCGCGGATCATGTCGAACAAGTCGTCGAAGTGGTGCGCCTCGCGCAGGAAATCGTCCGGCAGCACCTGATGATGCTGCACCATCCCCAGCAAGGTCGCGCCATACAAACGCCAGTAACGCTGACGCAACGCATTGACGGCCTCCTCGTCGGACGGCAGGCCCTGCTCCTTCAGCACGCGTTCCATGAACACATTCATGTTGGCGTTGATTGCCGGGAAGATCGCGTGGGAAGCGTTGTGGAGGGTGTTGTCGAGATCGAAAAGCCAGAGCGGTGTAGTATTCGGCACGATGAAACTGGATGAAGTGAACAAGGATACGAAATGGTGCGACGTCTGATTATAGTGATATTCGCCTGGACGCTTGGTCTTTATCTGCCCATGGCGGAAGCCGCCGGTGCGACACAGGCTGCAGCAGAAAACGGACGGCATGGCGCATTGTTCAAAGTCCGGGATGCACATCACACGCTGTATCTGTTCGGCACCATCCACGTCGGCGCGGACAATTTCTATCCGCTCGAACCTCGCGTCATGCAGGCGCTGGAACAAGCTCCCGCCATCGCGCTGGAAATCGATCCGCAGAAAATTCCGGCGATGCAGGCAGCAGTCCTGCAATACGGTTTCTATCCCGACGGAAAAAGCTATCTCACCGAACTGAATCCCGAGCTGTTGCAACAAGTCCGGGCTGCGTTGCAGAAATACCATGTCCCGCCCGACGCAGTCGGTCGCTTCCGCCCGTGGATGATCGCCAGCCTGCTGACCATCCAGGAATTCGACAGCAAGGGCTACCGCTCCGAACTTGCCGTCGACAGCTACCTCGCCAACCTCATCCAGAAACGCAACAAGCCCATCATCGAACTGGAGAGCGCGGCAACACAACTGGCTTTGTTCGGCGCACTGAGCGAGTCGCAGCAAGACCTGCTGCTGGAAGACACCATCAAAGAGTTGAATGACCCCGCCGGCGCAGCCAAGGTGGTGGAACTGGCCGAATATTGGCGCACCGGCAACCTGCAAGGTCTACAAGGCTTGCTGGACGAGATGGAGAGCGACAAGAGTTTCGTCGGCCGTTTTACCAAGGAAGTGTTGCTGGACCAGCGCAATCCCTTGCTCACCGATCGCATCGCCGCGCTGCTGAAACGGCAGGACGGCGTCTTCGCCGCCATTGGCATCCTGCATCTGGTCGGCCCCACGGGCGTGCCGGCATTACTGAAACAACAGGGATATACGGTCGAACGCATTTACTAGGATCCGGCGTTCCATGCACCAGATACAAATGAAAAAGGCGCCGCCGGTTTCCCGGAAGCGCCTTTTCCTTTACGCCGCAACGATCAGTGCGAACGGATCATCGTACCGAATGCCTGCTCGGTCAGCACTTCCAGCAACAGCGAATGCTCGATGCGGCCGTCGATGATGTGAACGGTATTGACGCCCGACTTGGCGGCGTCCAGCGCCGACGAGATCTTCGGCAACATGCCGCCCGAAATCGTGCCGTCTTCGAACATCTCGTCGATTTCGCGCGCCGACAGATCGGTCAGCAGATTGCCCTTCTTGTCTTGCACGCCGGCAATGTTTGTCATCATGATCAGCTTTTCGGCGTGCAGGATCTCGGCGATCTTGCCGGCCACCACATCGGCGTTGATGTTGTAAGCCTGACCATCGTCGCCGAAGCCGATCGGCGAAATGATCGGAATGAAGGCGTCATCCTGCAAGGCCTTGACCACCGCCGGATTGATCGCTTCGATCTCGCCGACAAAACCGATGTCGAGGAATTCGCCCGGGTGCTCCTTGTCCGGCATGCGCATCTTGCGCGCACGGATCAGGCCGCCATCCTTGCCGGTCAGGCCGACTGCCTGGCCGCCGTAGTGATTGATCAGCATCACGATGTCCTGCTGCACTTCGCCGCCCAGCACCCACTCCACCACTTCCATGGTTTCTTCGTCGGTGATGCGCATGCCTTGCACGAAGGTGCCTTGCTTGCCGATCTTCTTCAGCGCATTGTCGATCTGCGGACCGCCGCCGTGCACCACCACCGGGTTCATGCCGACCAGCTTGAGCAGGATGACGTCGCGCGCGAAACCGTGTTTCAGGCGCTCTTCCGTCATGGCGTTGCCGCCGTATTTGACGACGATGGTCTTGCCATGGAATTTGCGGATGTACGGCAAGGCTTCGGCCAGAATTTCGGCCTTGATTTGAGGGGCAACGTCGGTCAGATCGGTCAAGTCGGTCATAGCGCAAATCCTGAGCTGGGAAGAGATGTTCGGAATGTCCGCGATTTTACATGGAAAGCGCGCAGCTATTGTTGCGGATGTTGTCTTTTATCGGCACTCCCGCCAAATCGACCCGGGTCCGTAACCCGCGCCGGCCTTAGCCCGCGCAACTGCGCATCTCCTGATTCGGGAATTTTGCCTTGAGGCTGTCCAGGGAAGCCTTGGTCGCTCCGTCAATGCCGCGCCACTGGTATGTCTGCCTGGTCGAAGTGACATTGCGCGCGATGATGCGCGCGCTGCGCACGCCTTGCGAGATCAACTGACCGATGTAGGCCTTGGCGGCTTCCTCGGTCTTGAATACGCCCAACGAAATCGCCCAGCGCAGCGCCGGATTGGGTTGCGATTCCGGCATCACGTAGAAATCCTGGATATCGAGGCGACGCAGCTCGGCAGCCTTGCGGTCGGCGCCATCCCTGCCGTCTTGCGACGGCAGATAAACCATGTAACTGCCCGCCTCCTGAATGCTGCGCGACACCGGCTTGACGGACAAGTGCAGACCGGCAAGTTGGGCTTCGAACTTGCGCGCCTCGACAGTATTGAAATTGCCAATCTCGGTGCAAGCGATGGTTTCTGCCTTGGCTGCGCTCTTAGGATCAGGCTTGGTGTCCGCTTTCGATTCGGACTTGGCCTCGGCCTGCACAGCTGGCGTCTCGACGGCAGGCTTGGCATTCTTGTCGGCTTCAGCAGCCGCAAGCGGTGCCGCAGCCTTGGCCGGCGCCACCAGCTTCTCGCTGTTCGGCGGCAGGATCGTCAGCGTTTCCGGCTGCAACTGCAACTCCATGCGCTTGGGCTCGTGGCGTTCGGAAGCCGTCGCGCCCAGATAGCCGCGATTCACCGCAAACAAAACGCCATTCGCAATCAGCAATAGCCAAAAAAACAATTTCAGCATAGATAACGGTCAGCCCGATTCACCAAGAAAGAGAAAGCCTCAGACGCTCGCTGCCACATGCAGCCCGATCAACACGAGATTATCGACCTTTTCGCACGGCATCGCCAGATACGACGCCAGCACAGGCCCGGCGCCGCCGGCCAGCACACACAGCACGTCGCCGTGCAGCTCGCGATGCCGGACGACTGCGCGTTCGATGGCGCCCGTCTGCGCCGCGATGCAGCCGGCGACGATGGCGTCGGTCGTGTTGTCGGCAAAGGGAGTGACCGTCTCGCTGATGCTCTGTATCTGCGGAAGCTGGGCCGTATTGAGCGCCAGCGACGTCGCCATCACGCCGAGACCGGGCAGGATCATGCCGCCGATGAACTCGCCGCCAGCGGTAACGGCGTCGACCGTCGTCGCCGTGCCGCAGGTGGCAACAATCAGCGCGCGGCCCGGAAACAGCGCATGCGCGCCGATGGCGGAGGCGAAACGGTCGCATCCCAACTGGGCGGGATTTTGATAGCGGTTGCGCAAGCCGGCCAGTTCGGCTTGCGACGCGAACCAGGTCACCTCGATTCCTGCGCCGAAGACACCCTGCAATACTGCCAGCAATGCCTCGCGCAGAACCGGTCCGGCAACGTTGGAAACCACGACGCGCGCAATCTGCAATCCGCTCCACGCCGCAGACAAATCAGCCACCTCGCCGCGCGCCACCGAACCGGCATGCAGCCAGCGATCGGTCTGTCCCGACGCGAACGCGACGTCGCGCGGAACGCCCCATTTGACGCGCGTATTGCCGGCATCGATCAACAGCAACATGGCGTTACTCCTGCAACCGCAACGACACGTCGCCCGCCACCACGGCAATGCGTCCGCCCGCGGCATCCATCAAAAAACGACCTTTGTCGTCCACGCCGACGGCCGTGCCTTCGTGCACCACGCGGTCGTTGTCGAGGATGCGCACGGCGCGTCCGGCATAGGCGTGCAGGCGATTCCAGCGTGCCGCGAACGCGGCAAATCCCTGCACGTCGAATTCGGCCAGCGCGTCGGACAAAGCGCTCAGCAACAAGGCCAGCAGGCGCTCGCGGTCATGGCCGAGCAATTCGGACACGTCGGCGACCGCGCGTCCGATGCGGTTTTGCAAATCCTGCGGCATGGCGAGGTTGACGCCGATGCCGATCACGGTCCAGGTCGATGCCACCGTGCCGGCGTCGGCCGCTTTGTCTTGTGCCGTCTCGATCAGAATGCCGGCGAGCTTGGCGCCGTCGCGCAGCACGTCGTTGGGCCATTTCAATTCGACCTGCACGCCGAACACCACCAGCGCTTCTGCCAATGCGACACCGATGGCGAGCGGCAGGCCGATCAGCGCATGCACAGGGCGGCGAAATTTCCACGCCAGCGAAAACGTCAATGCCGAAGTGGCCGTCGTATGCCAGGCGCGACCGGCGCGGCCCCGGCCCGCCGTCTGCGATTCGGCGACCAGCAAAGTCGGTGCCGCCAGCGTGGCGACGCGCGCCAACAAATCGGCGTTGGTCGAGCCGGTTTGGGCGACCACCTCGATCGCGACAGGTTTGGCGTGCTCATTGCTCGATGCCGCGATCAATGCGGCAATGCGCGCGGCCGAAATCGTGGACGTGGCCGTCACAGCGCTGGAGGATGGGGAATCGGTGGCGTACATGGCGCACATTGTAACGGTTGTCGTTGATGCAAGCGACGAAGAAATCGGGTACCCTCGCCGGCATGGATGCCTCCCACCGACCTCCACAACCGCCTGCGCCGGCCGCCCAGTCGACCTCAGTTGCTGCGGCATCTGCTGCATCCGCGGCATCTGCAACAAGGCCCGTCGCCTCGTCATTCGCGCGCGTCAGCCTGCTGATGTATACGCTGCTGATCGTCTACGCCAGCTGGTATCCGTTCACCGGCTGGCGCGACATGGGCCTGCAACCCTGGGATTACCTGTGGGCGCGCCTGCCCTACTATTGGACCGGTTTCGACCTGTGGACCAACATCGTCGGCTATGCGCCGTTTGGCGCACTGATGGTGTTTGCACTGTATCCGCGCCTCCGTTCGTACTGGGCCGTGATCATCAGCATCATTGCCGGCATAACACTGTCGACGGTGATGGAAGCGGTACAGACGTATCTGCCGACGCGCATCCCGTCCAATCTCGATTTGATTACCAACAGTTGCGGCACGGTGCTCGGCGCATTGCTGGGCGCCTGGAGCGGACGCTATTTCCTGCGTGAAAGCCGTTTTCTCGAATTGCGCCGGCGCTGGTTCTCGCGCGAAGCCAGCCGCGGACTGGTGGTGGTCGGGCTGTGGCCGCTGGCGCTGATCTATCCGCAAAATCCGCTGTTCGGCCTCGGCCACCTGGTGCCGCCCTTGTCCGCCCTGCTCTCCGACCTGCTCGACACCCCCATCGACCTGGCGACCTGGTGGACCAACAATGCCCAACTGAGCGCCGAACAATACTGGCTGGCCGAGATCATCGTGACCGCCTGCGGCGTGACCGGCGCCATGCTGACCATGCTCCTGCTGCTGCGCAAGCAGGCGCCGCGCAACGCATTGACGGCCTGCTATCTGCTGGCCGCGGTCTTCATCAAGTCGCTGGCCTGCGCCTTGTTCTTCGCCCCTGAAAACGCCTTCGTCTGGTTCACGCCGGGCGCCGCCGGCGGCATGATCATCGGCGGCCTGATGGTCGCAGGCCTGTCGTTCGCACCGCTCAACGCACAGCGGCGCGTGGCCGGACTGGCCCTGATTTTCAGTCTGCTGGCAACCAACGCCGTGCCCGCCAACCCTTACTTCATATCGACGCTGCAAACCTGGGTGCAGGGCAAATTCCTGAATTTCGACGGCGCGGCGCAATTCCTCTCGGTGCTGTGGCCCTTCCTGGCGCTGTGGTTCCTCTATCATCCCGTGCACCGCAAGCCGGGCGGCCAGAAATAACGAGGTGTATCATGGTGCCTTTGGTCCATTCCCCCCGAGCTCCCGATATGGCAGACACCGCAGATACAACAGATACTCCAGACAAACCATTCTACGAACACCACGTTTTCTTCTGCTTGAATCAACGCAAACCCGGCGAACGCACTTGCTGCGCCGACAAGGGCGCGCAGGCGGCGCAAGAGCACGCGAAAAAACGCATCAAGCAACTCGGCCTGGCCGGCGAAGGCAAGGTCCGCATCAACAAGGCCGGCTGCCTGGAACGCTGCGAAGAAGGCCCGGTGGTTGTCATCTATCCGCAAGGCACCTGGTACACCTACGTCGACAATCAAGACATCGATGAAATCATCGACTCCCACATCGTCGGCGGCAAGATCGTCGATCGCCTGAAAATCTGAACACCTGAATGCCACGCACGCAATGAACGCCCAAACACAATCGTTCCTGATCCCCGGCGCAGTCGGCCCGCTCGAATGCGCGCTGGACCTGCCGGACCCCGAGCAATTCGCCGCGCCGCGCGGCCTGGCGCTGGTCGCCCATCCGCATCCGCTGTTCGGCGGCACCATGGACAACAAGGTCGCGCAGACGCTGGCGCGTTCTTTCCTGGCGCTCGGCTACGTGACGGTGCGCATGAATTTCCGCGGCGTCGGCAAATCCGAAGGCGTGCATGACCACGGCCAGGGCGAAACCGACGACATGGCGCTGCTGCTCGCGCACATGCGCCGGCAATATCCGGAGTTGCCGCTGGCGTTGGGCGGCTTCTCGTTCGGCACCTTCGTGCAGGCGCAACTGCAACAGCGCCTGATCGCCGAAGGCACGCCGGCCGAACGCCTCGCGCTGGTCGGCACCGCCGCCGGCAAGTGGCCGATGCCGGAGGCGCCGGCCAATACCATCCTGATTCACGGCGAGCTGGACGACACGATTCCGCTGACTGCCGTTCTCGACTGGGCGCGTCCGCAGGAATTACCAGTCATCGTGATTCCCGGCGCCGATCACTTTTTTCATCGCAAACTGCAACATATCAAGAACCTGATAGTCCAAATGTGGCATCGCTGATTCCTGTCCCATGCTCCTACTGCGAGGCCGTGATCCGGCGCCGTCCGGTGCTCGGAATCCTCGTGTACTGAAGTACACTCCGGTATCCTGCGCTCCGGTCGTCACCGGCTGACGGCCTCTCGCTACGGACCATGAAACAGGAAGACACTGCAAGCAAACAGACGCCGTAAAGCCTTATTGTCAGGCTCGGCGTTTATAATCCCGGTGCGATGTTCACTCATCTCTTTTCAAACGACAGTCCCGCGAGCAGTCCGGCGGGACACATTTTTACACCTGAAGATGAAAAAACTACTCGCGGCTGTTGCCGCAACCGCCCTGACCTTGTCGGTCACTTTCTCGGCAGCAAGTGCCCAGACCCTTCCACCTCCCGGCGTCGCCGCCAAATCCTGGCTCCTGCTGGATGCCTCGAGCAACCAGATCATGGCTTCGCAAGAAGCCGACATGCGCGTCGAACCGGCATCGCTGGTCAAGCTGATGACGGCTTACCTGGCCTTCGCCGCCGTGCGCGACAAGCGTCTCGACCTGAATCAGGAAATCAACGTTTCCGTCAACGCATGGAAGGTCGATCCGAGCAGCTCCAAGATGTTCATCGAACCGAACAAGCCGGTGTCGGTCAACAACCTGCTGTACGGCCTGATCTCGGTCTCCGGCAATGACGCGGCGGTGGCGCTGTCCGAAGCCGTGTCCGGCACCACCGACGCCTTCGTCGTGCTGATGAACCGCGAGGCGCAACGCCAGGGCCTGACCGGCACGCACTTCAGCAATCCGCACGGTTTGCCCAGCCCGGATACGTACACGACCGCGCGCGATCTGGCGATCCTGTGCCGCAACCTGATCAACGACTTCCCCGAGTTTTACAAAACCTATTACTCGGTCAAGAAATTCACCTACAACAACATCACCCAGCCGAACCGCAATCGCCTGCTGTGGCTGGATCCGACCGTTGACGGCATGAAGACCGGCCACACCGAAAGCGCCGGCTATTCGCTGATCACCTCCGCCAAGCGTCCGGTCGCCAACGGCGAGCGCCGCCTGATTTCGGTGGTCATCGGCACCGTCTCCGATCAAGTCCGTACGCAAGAAAGCCAGAAGCTGCTGAACTGGGGCTTCCAGAACTTCGACGCGGTGAAGCTGTACAGCAAGGGCCAGGCCGTCGACACGCCTGACGTGTGGAAGGGTTCGCAAGGCAAGATCAAGATCGGTTTCCTGCGCGACGTCTACGTGACGGTACCGAAGGGCACCGCCGACAAGATCAAGCCGCGCGTTGAACGCAACGATCCGCTGATCGCGCCGATTTCCGAAAACGCCAAGGTCGGCACCCTGAAGGTCATGATTGACGACAAGGTGGTCACCGAATTGCCGCTGGTGGCATTGGAATCGGTTGGTCCTGCCGGCATCTTCGGCCGTGCGTGGGATTCGATGCGCCTGCTGTTCAAGTAATCCCGCAACATCGCTTGGCGCCGGGAAGTTTCGGCGCAATAAAAAAGCCACCTCGCGGTGGCTTTTTTACGTCTGGCTTACTACTGAAACGCATACGTCAATCGCTATCAGGCTGCGACAGCTTCCTTCGCAGCGACGACCGGCGCTTCTTCCGGCGCCGAAGTGCGGATCAGGTGATCGAAAGCGCTCAGCGCTGCCTTGGAGCCTTCACCCACTGCAATCACGATCTGCTTGTACGGCACCGTCGTCACGTCGCCTGCTGCGAACACGCCGGGGATAGACGTCTGGCCCTTGGCGTCGATTTCGATTTCGCCGTGCTTGGACAGGGCAACCGTACCCTTGAGCCATTCGGTGTTCGGCACCAGACCGATCTGGACGAAGACGCCTTCCAGTTCGACGTGCTTCACTTCGCCGCTGACACGTTCCTTGTAGCTGATGCCGTTGACCTTCTTGCCGTCGCCGGTGATCTCGGTAGTCTGCGCCGAGGTGACGATGGTGACGTTGGGCAGGCTCTTGAGCTTGCGCACCAGCACCGCATCGGCCTTCAACTCCGCAGCGAATTCCAGCAGCGTGACATGACTGACGATACCGGCCAGGTCGATTGCCGCTTCCACGCCGGAGTTGCCGCCGCCGATGACCGACACGCGCTTGCCCTTGAACAGCGGACCATCGCAATGCGGGCAGTAAGCCACACCGTGGTTGCGGTATTCGTCCTCGCCCGGCACGTTGACTTGCCTCCAGCGCGCGCCGGTGGACAGAATCACGGTCTTGCCCTTCAGGACGCCGCCGTTGGCCAGCTTGACTTCGATCAATCCGTTACCCGGCACCAGTGCTTCGGCGCGTTGCGTGTTCATGATGTCGACGTCGTAAGCGCGGACGTGCTGCTCCAGCGCAGTCGCGAACTGCGGGCCTTCGGTTTCCTTGACGGAGACGAAGTTTTCAATCGCCAGCGTGTCCAGCACCTGGCCGCCGAAACGTTCGGCGACGACGCCGGTGCGGATGCCCTTGCGCGCTGCATAGATCGCAGCAGCCGCGCCGGCAGGACCGCCGCCGACGATCAGCACGTCATAGGCTTCCTTCGCGCTCAGTTCTTCACCCTTGCGCGCTGCGGCGCCGGTGTCGAGTTTGGCGAGGATTTCTTCCACGCCGGTGCGGCCCTGGCCGAACACTTCACCGTTCATGTAGACGGTCGGCACGGCCATGATCTGGCGCTTCTCGACTTCGTCCTGGAACAGCGCGCCGTCCACCGTCACCGAACGGATGCGCGGGTTGATGATCGCCATCACGTTCAGCGCCTGCACGACTTCCGGGCAATTCTGGCAAGTCAGCGAGATATAGGTTTCAAAGGTGTAATCGCCATCCAGATTGCGGATCTGTTCGATCACCTTGTCGTCGAGCTTGATGGGGTGGCCGCCGACTTGCAGCAGCGCCAGCACCAGCGACGTAAATTCGTGGCCCATCGGGATACCGGCGAACTGCACGCTGATATCGGTACCGGGGCGATTCAATGAAAAGGACGGCTTGCGTGCAGCGTGATCGTTGCGCTCGACCAGCGTGATGCGCTCGGACAGCGTGACGATTTCCTGCAGCAGCTCCTGCAACTCACGAGACTTGGCGCCATCATCCAGCGACGCGACGATCTCGATAGGCTGCGTGACCTTTTCCAGGTAGGCTTTTAATTGGGCTTTGAGATTGGCATCCAACATGGTGATTTCCACTTTCCTCTGATGTGAGATTTCAATATTGTCCGGACTCCGTCGCTCGGCCTCGTGAGCTCTGCGGCGTTGCTTGCGCCGAGCCCGGACTGGTACTTCAGTGTTTGTTTCTTTACTTCTAAATACTAACTAATGCATTAAATCGTCGAGTGGGCGTAGCGAGCGGTCCGAGGTCGAAGCGAGAAGCGCAGCCGTACGGATGTACGGTGAGCATCACAGCTTTGAGGTCGGGCCGCGCAGTAGCCCAATCGGCGATTTAGATCTTGCCGACCAGATCCAGGGATGGCTTCAGGGTTTCTGCGCCTTCAGTCCACTTCGCCGGGCAAACTTCACCTGGGTGCGAAGCAACGTATTGCGCTGCCTTGACCTTGCGCAGCAGTTCGGATGCGTCGCGACCGATACCGTTGTCATGGATTTCCAGAACCTTGATCTGGCCTTCCGGATTGATGACGAAAGTACCGCGCAGTGCCAGGCCTTCTTCTTCGATCAGGACTTCGAAGTTGCGAGCCAGCGTTGTGGTTGGATCGCCGACCAGTGGGTATTGCACCTTCTTGATGGCGTCCGATGTGTCGTGCCATGCCTTGTGCGCGAAATGGGTGTCGGTCGACACGCCGTAGATTTCCACGCCCATCTTCTTGAATTCAGCGTAGTTGTTGGCCAGGTCTTCCAGTTCTGTCGGGCAGACGAAAGTAAAGTCAGCTGGGTAGAACACGAACACGGACCATTTGCCCTTCAGGCTTGCTTCGGTGATGTCGACGAATTTGCCGTCGTGGTAAGCAGTTGCCTTGAATGGCTTGATTGTCGTATTGATCAGGGACATTGCATTTCCTTTACTTAGGGGTTGAAAGAGAGTGAAGAGATAGTAAAGTGCCTCTATATATTAATCAAATTTATTTGTTTAATACTTTCGATTGCATTTGACTATCGACATTCGTATGAAACGGCATGCTGCGTGTAACAAGGGATAAGAGGCATATGGGCACGAAGACGCCATATGCAACCATGGGCTTTACCCTTCCCCGCTGCGCCGCCAAAGGCGATCGCTTACACTGCTGACTTGCCGTTCAGTAGAAATCGGGAGACGGGCTTCGTTCCCGTCGCAATATTACTTCAGCACGGCAACACGCGTGTGACCAGTCCAAGACAAACACGCCGCCCGGTGAAGGTGCAGGACCACATGCGCAGCGTGCTGCAGACTATCTGCGGCCATAAAAAAACGGCCATCGAAAATCGACAGCCGTTTTCCTTAACAGTGCAGAGAGCTCATCGGCGGGATCAGGCCGCCAACTTCTTCTCCAGCGCGACCTTCACTTCGACCAGTTCCTTCGGCAAGTTGTGCTTCAGCTTGTCGAACAGCTCGGTGTGCAACTCGACTTCCTGGGACCAGGCCGCCTTGTCGATCGAGGTGATCAGGGCGAACTGTTCCGGCGTGAAATCGATGCCGTCCCATTGCAGGTCTTCGTAACGCGGCGACACGCCGAAGATGTGCGGCGTACCGCCGACGCGCACGCCTTGCGGATCTTCGATGCGTTCCAGCATCCACTTCAAGACGCGCATGTTGTCGCCGAAGCCGGGCCAGACGAACTTGCCGTCGGCGTCGGTACGGAACCAGTTGACGCAGTAGATCTTCGGCAGTTCGGCAGGCGAGGCGGCGATCTTGCGGCCCAGGTTCAGCCAGTGCTGGAAGTAGTCGCTCATGTTGTAGCCGGCGAACGGCAGCATCGCGAACGGATCGCGGCGCACCACGCCTTGCTGGCCGACGGCGGCGGCAGTGGTTTCCGAACCCATGGTCGCGGCCATGTAGACGCCTTCCACCCAGTTGCGCGCTTCGGTCACCAACGGCACGGTGGTCGAACGGCGACCGCCGAAGATGAAGGCCGAAATCGGCACGCCGGCAGGATCGTCCCATGCAGCATCGATCACAGGATTCTGTGTCGCGGCGACGGTGAAGCGCGCGTTCGGATGCGCAGCCTTGCGGCCGGTTTCCTTGGCGATTGCCGGCGTCCAGTCCTTGCCTTGCCAGTCGATCAGATGCGCAGGCGCTTCCTTGGTCATGCCTTCCCACCAGACATCGCCGTCGTCGGTCAGTGCGACGTTGGTGAAGATGGTGTTGGCGCGCAGCGACGCCATGCAGTTGAAATTGGTCTTTTCGTTGGTGCCCGGGGCAACGCCGAAATAACCCGCTTCCGGATTGATCGCATACAGGCGACCGTCCTGGCCAGGTTTGATCCAGGCGATGTCGTCGCCGATGGTGGTGACTTTCCAGCCGTCGAAGGCTTTTGGCGGAATCAGCATCGCGAAGTTGGTCTTGCCGCACGCCGATGGGAAAGCTGCTGCGACGTAGTGTTTTTTACCTTCAGGCGACTCCACGCCGAGAATCAGCATGTGTTCTGCCAGCCAGCCCTGATCGCGGCCCATGGTCGACGCAATGCGCAGTGCGAAGCACTTCTTGCCCAGCAGCGCATTGCCGCCGTAGCCGGAACCGAAAGACCAGATCTCGCGGGTCTCAGGGTAGTGAACGATGTACTTGGTGGCGTTGCATGGCCAGGCGACGTCTTTCTCGCCTGCTTGCAGCGGCGCGCCGACGGTGTGCACGCACGGCACGAAATCGCCGTCCGCGCCCAGCACGTCGTACACGGCCTTGCCCATGCGCGTCATGATGCGCATGTTCACGGCAACGTAAGGCGAATCCGACAATTCCACGCCGATGTGCGCGATCGGCGAACCCAGCGGCCCCATCGAGAACGGCACGACATACAAAGTACGGCCGCGCATGCTGCCGGCAAACAGACCGTTGAGGGTCGTGCGCATTTCGGCGGGGTCGGTCCAGTTGTTGGTCGGGCCGGCGTCTTCCTTGTTCTTGGAGCAGATGAAGGTACGGTCTTCCACGCGCGCCACGTCCGACGGATCGGAGCAGGCCAGGTAGCTGTTCGGACGTTTTTCCTGATTCAGCTTCTTCATGGTGCCGGCGGCGACCATCTCGGCGCACAGGCGATCGTATTCTTCCTGCGAACCGTCGCACCAGTAGATGCTTTCCGGCTTGGTCAGCGCGGCGATCTCGGTGACCCAGTTGATCAGTTTCTGGTGTTTGACGAAAGCGGGGGCGTTCACTGCGGCGACGCCTTCCATGACAGGTTGATTCATAAACACTACCTCCAATGCCTAAAGTTAAATCGAATTCGTTGGCACGGCAGGATCGTCGTTGCATGCAGCCGGCGAGGCGGGTGGCGCCATCAGCCGGTGGTACGGCGGTCTTGTCGAATGCTTCAGGTCAGCAGGCCGGATGAGCCGTGGTCATCACTGAAACCGTTCATAAATGCGCTGCCGGAAATCGCTCCGCAGCCGCTGCTTTTATGAAAATCAGGCGGCGATTGTACACCCGTACCCTGCTTAATTGTAGTGAAAAGTAACCGACTAATGTAGTAGGAAATTTGCTTTTAACGCGATCGCGTTTTTTCATTACGAAGCAGTGCAGCAAAAGGTATTTCCTGAGATTTCGCCTGCCGAAGCCTTACTGAATGGACATCGTGGGAATATCAAAGTGCCGCAGGACAAACGACCGATTTGTTGTCAGCGCCTGACCGACATTGCTGTGCAGCAGCAAAGAAGAAAATGAGGATAAATGAAAAATGATGTTTAAAAGACAGCAGCGACGAAATCGACGAAAGCCTTGATTTTCGCCGCCCGATGATGCTTCTGCTGAAACAGCACCGACACGTCCGGCCCCGGCGCCAGCCAGTCCTGCAACACCGGCACCAGCTCGCCGCCGCGCACCGGCGGAATCAGCGACACCGACATCTGCTGCACGATGCCGCAACCGGCCTTGGCGGACTCGATCAGCGACTCCACATGGTCCATCGCCAGCGCGCCTTGCGGGATGTGCGTATAGCTGTCCTTGCCGTGGGTAAATTGCCATGGGCGCACCATGCGCGATTTGGGATTGAGGAAGCCGAGACAAGCGAAATCCGGCAGCTCCTGCGGCGTCTTCGGCGCGCCATGACGCTCGAGGAAAGCCGGCGAGGCGCAGGTCATGAAACTGGTCTTGAACACCGTTTTCGCAATCAGGTTGGAGCTCGGCAGATCGCCGATGCGGATCACCACGTCGACACCCTCTTCCACCATGTCGATCATGCGGTCGCCGACGGTGATCTTCAGCGCGATGTCCGGATATTGCGCAAGGAATTTGGGCAAGGCCGGCGCAATGTACTGCCGGCTGATGACGCTGGGCATGTCGACCCGCAAGGTGCCGGCAGGCGTAGCGTTCGACTGCATCAGCCCCTCTTCCAGCTCGCTCATGTCGCCAAGCAACTTCAGCGCCTGCTCGTAGCATTGTCGGCCCTCTGCGGTCAGCGACATGCTGCGCGTGGTGCGGTTGAGCAGCTTGATGCGGAAGTGCGCCTCCAGCGCGGAAATCTGATTGGTCACCGACGACGTCGAGATACCGAGACGATCGGCGGCGCGGCTGAAGCCACCGGCCTCGACCACGCTGCAAAACACTTTCAGGGCATCCAGTCGGTCCATGCTCTTCTCGCTTTTTTAAGTTTTGCGTCTTGCGTGCCGTTTTTGGCCGCAATCGATTATCCACGTTTTCATCATTCTGTATTGTGGCCTGCCCCGTTTTTCTGCGTCCTTTCCCTCTCTACACTGGCTCCATCGCTGAAGACACACCACTCGGCGCCCAGCCATCACCATCGAAAGGAAATGTCATGAACACCATGCAAGCCGTCCTGCTCAACGCGCACGCCACACCGCTGCAAGTCACCCATATCGCCCTCCCGGTCGCCGGCCCCGGCCAGGTGCTGGTGCGCATCCTCGCCAGCGGCCTGAACCCGCTCGACGCCAAGATCCGCGCCGGCAAAGCCGGACATGCCCAGGCGCAATTGCCGGCGGTCCTCGGCATCGACATGGCCGGCGTGGTCGAAGCCGTCGGCGCCGGCGTCGCCGGCTTCAGCATCGGCGACGAGGTCTACGGCATGACCGGCGGCGTCGGCAACGTACAAGGTTCGCTGGCGCAATTTGCCGCCGTCGACGCCGACCTGCTGGCGCGCAAGCCATCCAATATCGGCATGCGCGACGCCGCCGCCCTGCCGCTGATCTTCATCACCGCCTGGGAAGGCCTGGTCGACCGCGCGCACGTGCGCACCGGTCAAAAGGTATTGGTGCATGGCGGCGCCGGCGGCGTCGGCCATATCGCAGTGCAGATCGCCATCGCCTTCGGCGCCAAGGTCTACGCCACCGGCTCGGCCGAACAACGCGACACCATCACCGCCTACGGCGCCACCTTCATCGACTATCGCGCCGCCACGGTGGAAGAATATGTGCAGCAATACACCGACGGCGAAGGCTTCGACATCGTCTACGACACCGTCGGCGGCGCCACGCTGGATGCCTCCTTCGTCGCCGCACGCCGTTACCACGGCCACGTCGTCAGTTGTCTCGGCTGGGGCACGCACGCCCTGGCGCCGCTGTCGTTCCGCGCAGCGACTTACTCGGGAGTCTTCACGCTGATGCCGCTGCTGAGCGGCAAGGATCGCGCTCATCATGGCGAAATCATGCAAGAAGCCACCAAGCTGGTCGAAACGGGCAAGCTCGTCGTGCAGGTCGATGAACGCCGCTTCGGCTTCGATCAGGCCGATGCTGCCTATGACGTCATCGACGCCGGTGGCGCGCGCGGCAAGCTGGTGATCGAAATGGCAGCCTGATCTTCTTGCCGTTGAAAAGGTCGCGGCAAAAATCCGGCGGGCGTTTTATGATGTGGTTTTCCTCAACACCGACCGCCCTCCGGAGACCCTATGAAGATCGCCATCCTCGACGACTACCAGGACAGCGTCCGCCAGCTCGACTGCTTCAAGATGCTGGAAGGACATGACGTCAAAGTGTTCACCAACAGCGTGCGCGGTGCCGGGCAACTGGTCGCGCGTCTGACGCCCTTCGACGCCGTCGTACTGATTCGCGAACGCACGGTCTTCAACAAGGCATTGCTGGAAAAACTCCCGGCGCTGAAACTGATCTCGCAAACCGGAAAAGTCAGCGGCCACGTCGATGTCGCCGCCGCCACTTCGCAGCGCATCGCCATCGTCGAAGGCGTCGGCGATCCGACCGCGCCGGCGGAACTGACCTGGGCGCTGATCATGGCCGCCGCGCGCCGCGTGCCGCAATACACCGCCAACCTCAAGGCCGGCATCTGGCAGCAAGTCTCCGCCGTACCGGAACACAATCCCCTCGGCGTCGCACTCAAGGGCCGCACGCTCGGCATCTGGGGCTACGGCAAGATCGGCCGCATGGTGGCCGGTTACGGCAAAGCCTTCGGCATGAAGGTGGTGGTGTGGGGTCGCGACGCCAGCCGCACGCAGGCACAGCAAGACGGCTATACCGCGGCAGAGAGCAAGGAAGAATTTTTTGCGACGTCGGATTTCGTCTCGGTGCATCTGCGCCTCAACGATGCCACGCGCGGCATCGTCACTGCTGCAGACCTGGCACAGATGAAGCCGACCGCCACCTTCATCAACACCAGCCGCGCCGAACTGGTGGCCGCAGGCGCGCTGGAAGCAGCGCTGCAACAAGGCCGTCCCGGTTTCGCCGGGCTCGACGTATTCGAAACCGAACCGCTGCCGCAGGATTCGCCGCTGCTGCGCATGGACAACGTCGTCGCCACGCCGCATCTCGGCTATGTGGAAAAAGACGGCTACGAGTTGTATTTCCGCGCGGCGTTCCAGAATATCGTCGACTTCGCCGCCGGCACGCCGAAGAACGTCCTCAATCCTGAGGCGTTGGCTTGATCCTCACCGGGATCGGCGGCGCATACTGCGCATGCGACACCTTCCATAGATGCATCCAGCCGGGCGGCCACGACAACGGCGGCCCGGCGTAAGGCGCGACACCGCGCCGCACGGCAATCACCGGCAACTGCTCCGGCATCGGCCCGGCGTGATCCCATCCCATGCTGTACGCATGATCCGGCAACAAGGCATCGCACACCGAGGCGAACCACTCGGTGTGATCTTCATCGCGGCCCAGCGCCTGCGCCAGTCCATGCGGATCGAATTGCGCGAGTGCGCTGGCCAGTTCCTGCGCACTCGCGCCCGGCACATCGCCCCAGCCGAAAACAGGATTGAAGTTGTAATCCGCGCCCGAACCGTACCAGCCTTCGCGCCAGGGACGCTCGCTCCATTGCCGCGGTCCCGCGAACAAATGCCAGCGCCAATGCAAACCCGACGGCTTGGGCCAGCTGTATAAATACAAACGCTGATAACCGGCGGCATGCAGTTCCCGCACCATCGCCATCAGCCGCGCATGCGGCATGCGATCCGGCGGTGCGCGGCGAAACAGGATGGGCGTGCCGTCGGCGTGCTGCACTTCATCGGAAGACAGATTCAGATCGAGCGTGCGCACCTCGCTGCCGAAGCGCGCAGAAATCCACCCCGTCAATAAGTTGACGGAGACGATGACGCCATAGCCGCGATGACGATGAAAGATGACGGTGCCGGGAGCAATCGGTTTCATATCCCCTCAATTTTATCCAACTATAAAAATTCTGACTGACGGCAGCATGACTGTTATGTGACGTCGCCCGGACTTAGGTGTGCCTGCTTCCCCAAAATTCAACGCGACAGTTTCTCTTCCTTTTCAAACCCGTTCGAAATTTCCACGTGGAAATTTAAAAACCTAGTCTGTACGCGGCTTTGCAGACCATCTTGTAGACAACATGAATATCGATTCATCAATAAAATGCGTGGCACGCAATTTGCGTAGTGACAACTGAGCGTCGACATTAACTCAGAAATTTTTACAAAACATAAGCACGGCGCGGATAGGTTCTTGCGGACTTCTTCAATTAAAGGGACAACATGAGCGAACACGTAGCGATTCAAACCGAGACCTTCCTGCCATACATGCGCGATGTGACGAAATGCGAACAGTCATTGCAGGAGCTGAATCTGATGTGGCGCGTAATCGAAGCCTCGGCCAAAATGAATTGCCCCGGCGAAGCCAAAACCATCCTGCCGACCATGGCGGCGACGCGCACCGGCTTCAGCCGCCTTGAACGCGAGTTGGTGGCCAGCCTGGTCCAGGAAAAAGTCCGCAACGTGCTCACCGAGATCGGCACCAAGGCGCAATACGTGATCGACATCGTGGTCCGCAATCTGTTCGAGCGCACCGCCGACGTCGGCTTTCTCGCCACTGATCGCGAATTGTGCAATTTCGTCGCCGGCATCACCGACAACACCGACGCGATCCGCTATCGCCTGCGCGAGTACCGCAACAAATACACCGTCTACGACGAGATCATGCTGCTCGACACGGCAGGCAACGTGCTCGTGCAGATCGATCCGGCGACACCGCTGGAACACAGTACCGACGCGCTCATCGCCGAGACGCTCAACTCCGATGCCTATGTCGAGACCTTCCGTTTCAGCGATCTGCGGCCCGGCAAGGAACGCGCGCTGATTTACTCGCGCCGCATGCAGCATCCCCAAACTGGTGCGGTGGTCGGCATCCTCTGCCTGTGCTTTCATTTCGAAGAAGAGATGGCCGGCATTTTCTCTTCGCATCGCGATGCCGAATCGCGCTCCAACATGCTGCTGCTGGACGCCGACAACCGCGTCATCGCCAGCGCCGACAAGCTGTGGGTTCCGGTCGGCACCGAAGTGCCGGTCAACCGCGACGGCAATGCATCGCTGATGCTGTTCTGCGGCCGCGAATATCTGGTGCGCACGGTGTCTTCCGATGGATATCAGGGCTATCCGGGACCGAGCGGTTGGCAAGGCCAGGTCATGATTCCGGTGGAAGTCGCCTTCAGCGGCGTCATCAGCGACGCACTGACCAAGCTGCCGTCCGACATCGCCGAGGGCTTGCTGTCGCATGCGGAATCCTTCTGCCCGCCGCTGTTCGACATCATGACCGCCGCCAAGACCATCCAGCGCATCGTCTGGAACGGCCAGGTCATGACCGCCGGCCAGCGCGGCGAAATGCTCAAGCTCAAGACCATCCTCGACCAGATCAGCGAGACCGGCAATCGCAGCAATGAATTGTTCGCGCAGTCGATCCATGACCTCTACCAGACCGTGCTGGTGTCCGGCATGCGCGACGCCGAATTCACCACCAGCCTGCTGGTCGACCTGCTTGACCGCAATCTGTATGAACGCTCCGACGACTGCCGCTGGTGGGCGTTGACGCCGGAGCTTCGTACCGCTCTGGCGCAGCCGGAGCAAGATCAGGCGACGGTGGAGAAGATGACCAACATCCTTGCCTACATCAACGGTCTTTACACCGTGTATACACGCATCTTTGTCTACGACCGGCACGGACGCATCGTCGCCAGCACCGGCGACAATACCGCCGCGATGATCGGCACGCATGTCGATGAAGACAGCCTCAAGCAAGTGCTGTCGCTGCGCACGCAGCAGCAATACTACGTCAGCCAGTTTGCTACTACGCCGCTGTACGACGACAAGAACACTTACATTTATCACGCGGCAATTCGCGATCTCGAGAATGAAGCCACCGTGGTCGGCGGCATCGGCATCGTTTTCGATTCGACGCCGGAATTTTCCAACATGCTGGCCAGCGGCATCACCGGCAAGAAGAAGATGACCGCCTTCTACATCGACCGCAACGCGCGCATCATCTCGACCACCGACGACAAGCGCGCCGTCGGCGACACGCTCGAAATCGATCCGGCGCTGCTGGCTATCGCCAACGGCGGACGCGCGTCGCAAGTCACCGTGCATGACAATGAATACGCCATCGTGGCCTGCTCGGTGTCCAGCGGCTATCGCGAATTCAAGGTCAGCGACGGCTATCAGGAAGACATCATCGCCGTCGTCTTCGAATCCTTCGGCGCGGTGCAAGGTGCAGGTTCGCAAACCGACAGCCGCCAGTTCCTGCTGGAGAGCGATCCTACCATCACCGACGGCAGCGAATACGCGACCTTCTTCAGCGACAACAATCTGTTCGCCATCTCGGCCGCGCATGTTGTGGAGGCGGTTCCCTACAGCGCCGTGCTGCCGACATCGATGGGATCGCGTGTGGAACAGATCGGCGTGCTGGGCTTGCAGCGCGACGATGCGGACAATAAGCACAAAGAATTCATCTGGGTCTTCGACCTCGGTCAGATGATGCGCGGCACGCGCTCGACCGTCAGCGGCAGCAGCCAGGTGATGATCGTGCGCGAAGGAGAGCACACCATCGGCCTGCTGGTCGATGAATTGCACGCCGTACCGCAATTCAATCCCGGCCAGATCATCCACACGCCCTTCGCCGTGCAAGGGGCGTCGATGCTGGTGACGCAGGTCATCAAGGCCAACAATGGCCAATTGCTGATCCAGGCCATCGACGTCGAACGCCTGTTCGCGCTGCTGATCGACGGCCAGATTCCGATGCCGCCGGAGGTGGCTGAACAGGCCGCCGAAAATACCGGCTCGACGCTGCAGCTCATGGCAGCCTGAGGCCGCACAGTGCTGCTGGTGCCGAGATGTGGGGTATGATGGCAACGACTCATTCTTTCTGATTCGTCACCATCATGACTTTACGCATCATCGCCACCGGCGGCACCTTCGACAAACACTACGACGAAATCGCCGGCCAGCTCGGGTTCACCACCAGCCACCTGCCTGAAGTGATCGCGCGGGCACGCCTGACCGTCCCCGCGACACTGGAAGAACTGCCCCTGCTCGACTCGCTCGACATGCAGGACATCGACCGCCGCCGCGTGCTGGCCTCGTGCGACCGCTCGGAAGAAAACGCCATCGTCATCATCCACGGCACCGATACGATGCAAGACACCGCACGCGTATTGGGCGCCGCCCAGCTCGCCAAAACCATCGTGATCACCGGTGCCATGATTCCCTACGCCATCCAGGGATCGGACGCGCAATTCAACTTCGGCTTTGCCTGCGGCGTCGCGCAGGTGCTGACGCACGGCGTCTATGTTGCGATGAACGGCCGCGTTTTCGCATGGGATCAGGTGCAAAAGAACCGCAGCGCCGGCGTGTTCGAGCCGATCGATCCGCAAGACTGATTCCGCTTTTCTGCCGATTCATAAAAAAAAGCGAGGCCGAAGCCTCGCTTTTTTAACATCATCACAACCGGTGGAAGTCGCTACAAAATGAAGCTGACTGGGCGCACCGATGCAGACAGTACTTTATCGGTGCAACAACGCCAGCTTCATTTTTAGCGGCTTCTACAATTAGAACCGGTGTTGCATGCCCAGTGTCACACCGGTCTGGCTGTTGCCAAACCCGACATCGTCACGCGACAGGCCAACCAGTTGATTGTTCTTGGCCTTGGCATAGGCACCGCTGGCATACAGATCGGTGCGTTTGGACAAGGCGTATTTCAGACGCAGCGAATACATGATCGGATCGGCATCGGTTACCAGATTTTTCTGATTCTGATAGTAGATGGCGCCGATCAGGCTCCATGCCGGCGTGAACTTGTACGTCGCGCCGCCCCAGTAGAAATCGCTGCGCAAATCAGCCGCGCCGGATGCCTGCGTCTTCTTGAAATAACGGTAGCCGAGATTGAACTTCAGTTCCTCCATCACCTGATAGCCGGCAGCCAGATGCACCGTCGTGGTCTTGTCATAGGCGCCGCCGGCAACCGCCGCCGTGCCGTTGACGCGATCGTAGGTGGTCGCCAGCGAGAACGGACCGGTACCGTAAGCCACGCCGACGCCATACTTCGACGTGTCGCTGACGCTGCCGGCCACTTCGCCGAAGCCGTACATCGCGCCGATCTTGACGCCGCCGAAATCACCCTGGTACTTGATCATGTTCGACACGCCGGTCGGCATGCCGTCCTTGCGGCCGCCGGTGGCGCCGGCGGACGTCACCCACGAATACTGCGCCGAGTAACCCATCGGGTCGAACGGCAGGATGAAGTCATAGGTGGTGCTGAACGAACGTCCGGCGACGACGCGGCCGAAGCTGCCTTCCAGGCCGACGTTGGATTGGCGGTTGAACAGTTGGTTGGCATCGCCGTCGAAGGCGCCGGTATCAAGCTTGAAGCCGTTTTCCAACTGGAAGATCGCCTTCAATCCGCCGCCCAGATCCTCGGTGCCGCGAAAACCGATGCGCGAAGTATTCATCGCGCCCGAACTCATGCGCGTCACGCTGCCGCCGTTGGCGCCGGCGTTGTTGACGTATTCGATGCCGGTGTCGATCAGGCCGTAGACGGTCACGTTGCTCTGTGCCGCCGCCGCGCCGCTCAGGGCCGACAGGATTGCTGCTGCCAATAGTTTCTTTTGCACTCTTCGTTCTCCTTGGTAAAAATCGTTTTTATGGTCCTGTGACATTTTTTTATTCATGCTCCTCCCTGCTGAGTGAATCAATTAAAAGGCCCAGAGCGCTTGCTCCGGCAGGGTCAGCCAGTACTCGCCCTGTTCCAGCTTGTGCGGCGCGTAGGCGCGCAAGCCGACCGTTGTGCTGTCCGCGCTTTTGGCTTTGAACAGGCACTCCCAGCGATCGCCCAGATACATGCAGGTCGACAGGGGAAGGCGAATGGCGTTATCGGTCTGGTGATCGGCGATGCGGACTTGTTCGAGGCGGATGATCCCCGTGACGTCGTTGCCGGTACTGCCGCCGCGCGCCGTGGCGAGCACGGTGCCGCCTTCGACCTGCAAGGTGACGCGCTGGCCGTCGCGCTGCAGCACCTTGCCGGGCAGGCGATTGTTGCTGCCCATGAATTCGGCGGTGAACAGGGTATCCGGCGTCTGGTACATGCTTTGCGGCGTGCCCTGCTGTTCGATCTTGCCGTTGTTGAGCAACAGGATGCGATCAGAAATCGCCATCGCCTCGCCCTGGTCGTGCGTCACCATCAGCGCCGACAGGCCGAGACGCACGATCAGCTCGCGCAGGAAGGCGCGCGCTTCTTCGCGCAGCTTGGCGTCGAGGTTGGACAGCGGCTCGTCGAGCAGGATGACTTGCGGGTTGTAGACCAGTGCGCGCGCGATCGCGACACGCTGTTGCTGGCCGCCGGAGAGTTGATGCGGGAAACGTTCGCCGAGATGACCGAGGCCGAGTTGCGACAATACGGCCTTCACCCGTTCGGCGATCTCGCTGCTGCCCATCTTGCGCAGCTTGAGGCCGTAGGCGACGTTGTCGAACACGGTCTTGTGCGGCCACAGCGCATACGACTGGAACACCAGGCCGAGGTTGCGTTCTTCGGCCGGCATTTCAAACTTGCGCGAGCCGTCGAAGACGCGACGGTCGGCGATGTCGATGGTGCCCGCCTTGGGCGATTCCAGCCCGGCCACCGCGCGCAGCAGCGTGGTCTTGCCGCTGCCGGAAGGTCCGAGCAGAGCGACCACTTCGCCGCGCTGCAATTGCATGGAGACGCCCTTGAGAATCGGATTGGCGCCGGCGCCGCTGCCGTAGTCCAGATGCAGGTCGTTGACGGTAAGTTCTGACATGATGATTCCTTTGGTTGCGGGCTGCGGCCGACGTCATTGCGCCGCAGCCTCGTGTATTGGATAAGTTAATCGTGGAGCTTGATGCCGAAGCGCAGCGCAATGCCGAGGCCGATCGCCACCAGCGTGATGTTGATGAAGGACAGCGCCGCCACCAGTTCCACCGCGCCGGCCGCCCACATCGAGACGATCATCGAGCCGATCACTTCGGTGCCCGGCGACAGCAGGTACACGCCGGTCGAATACTCGCGTTCGAAGATCAGGAACACCATCAGCCAGGCGCCGAGCAGGCCGTACTTGACCAGCGGCAAAGTAACGTCGCGCGTCACCTGGCCGCGCTGCGCACCGACGGCGCGCGCCGCTTCTTCCAGCTCCGGACCAACTTGCAACAATGCAGTTGTAATGAGGCGCAGGCCGTAAGCCATCCACACCACCGAATACGCCAGCCAGACCGAGAAAATGGTCGAGCGCAGCGAGCGCAACTGCGGAATGAAGCTGTCCACCAGCCAGCGCGCGACGTCGTTGTCGAAGCCCTTGAGGAAGTTGTCCAGCAAGGACGGCACGAACAGGAACACCCACAGGAAGGACAAGCCGGCCAGCAGGCCCGGCACCGCACGCGGCACCAGCACGCTGTAATCGAGGAAGCGGGTGATGCCGTCGTTCTTGCGGTGCATCGCCAGCGCGATCGCGCTGTAGCAAGCAACGGCAATCGCACCGCCGATCACGCCGATCAGCACGGTGTTGATGATGCCGCGCACCAGCGACGGCTGATCCCAGACGTCGCGGAAGTTTTGCAGCGTCAGCACGTCAAGCAATGTCACGCCGTCGCCCCAGTGCGAAACGAAGGTGCGCAAGGCAATGCCCGACAGCGGCACGATCACGGTAAACAACAGCCAGCCGGCGATCAGCGCAAACGCGATCCAGCGCCACTTGCCCAGCGGCAGCGCTTTCTGGCGCGCGCCCTTGCCCTTGATCGAAACGTACTTGTTGGCCGACTTCAGCAGCCAGCGTTGCAGCATCACCAGCGGCATCGTCACCGCCACCAGGCAGACCGCGACCGCCGCCATCAGGTGATACGAAGGCGTGCCGAGCTTGTTGGTGAGTTTGTAGAGATAGGTCGCCAGCACCAGATGGCCTTCCGGATCGCCGAGCACCAGCACCAGGCCGAACACTTCGAAGCCGAGGAAAAACACCAGCACGCCCGAATACGCCAGCGCCGGCATGATCATCGGCAGCGACACGTTGAGCGCCACCTGCAGCGGCGATGCGCCGGAGACGCGGGCGGCTTCTTCGACGTCGGAACCGAGGCTCTTGAGCGCCGCGGAGGCGTACAGGTAAACGTGCGGCACGTGCGTCAGGCCGGCGATGACGATGATGGCCGGGAAGGAATACACGTTCCACGGATCGCCTTCGAAACCGAACACCGACAAGAAATTGCGCACCCACACCGTATAGAAGCCGACCGGCCCCATCGACACCACATAGCCGAACGCGATCACCATCGGCGACACGAAGATCGGCACCAGCAGCATCGGCGCAATCCAGCTGCGTCCCGGCAAATCGGTGCGCACCATCAGGAAGGCCAGCATGCCGCCCAGCGGCACCGCGATCAGCGCCAGGCCGGATGCCAGATAAAAGCCGTTGACGAAGGCCTGGCGGAAATCCGGATCGTCAAAAATGAACCGGTAGGAATCCAGCGTCAGCGTCTTCACCGGCGCAAAGAACGGCGCCGACAAAAAGCTCTGATAGAAGATCAGCAGCAGCGGCACGAAGATGGCCAGCGACGCCAGGGCGACAACGACGCCGCGCGGCCAGTTCAGGCGCATGCGGAAACGCTTGCCGGCAGGCTCGAGGCGTTGAGGGGTTGAAAGTGTTTGCATAAATGTTGCCACCTAAGAAGAAGACAGCTCCGTGCCGCTTCCCATCCGAAAGTCCGGACAAGCCTCCGGCCAGGGAAGGCGCAAAAGCGACTTCCCACACGAAGAGAGGAACGGTGATGTCTTGAAAACTGCAGCCCGGCCGGTTAGCCGGACTGCTTGTTGCAGAAGACGCGCGGCAGCTTATTTCTTGCCGGCCGCGTCCTTCCATTGCTTCAGGAAAGCCAGACGCTTGGTCTGGTCCAGGTACTCCAGCAATTCGGTGCCGACCGGCATCGGCTTCAACGCCGATCCCAGTTGCTTGTTCAGTTCCGCCGATGTGGTGGCGCCGGTCACGTCGCCGCGGATGGCGAACAATTGCGCGTCATTGGCGATGATGGTCTGGCCGCGCTTGGACAGGATGTAGTCCATCCACAACTTGCCGGCATTGAGGTTCTTGGCAGACTTGTTGACGAAGATCACGCGCGACAGCACCAGGTTGTAATCCTTGGTGAAGGCGATGCCGATCGACGGATCCTTCTTGGCGCGGGTCAGCGCGTAAGGACCGAGGATGTTGTAGCCGATCAGGTTCTCGCCGGAGGAAATGCGTTCGAGCATGGTGCCGGTCGAGGACTGCACGCGCACCGCCACGCCGCCGAGGGCCTTGGCGAAGTCCCAGAACTGCGGATTGAGTTTCAGGTCATGGGTGATCAGGCTGAAACCGACGCCGGATTTTTCGATGTCGTAGGTCGTGACCTTGTTCTTGTACTTGTCGAGCCTGGTGGTCAGCAGTTTGGTGAATTCCGCGTGCGTGGTCGGCACTTCGGCTTCCGGTACCAGTCGCTTGTTGTAAACGATGGCGGCAGGTTCATAGGTGGTGCCGTAGGCGGTGTCTTTCCAGTTCGCCCATGCCGGGATGGCGGCGGCTTCCGGCGATTTGTAGGCCAGGCCGTAACCTTCCGACGCCAGCTTGACCTGCAGGTCCATCGAGGACGACCACATCACGTCGGCAGTGGCGCCGCCGGCAGCCGCTTCGGAGATGAAGCGGTTGTAGACTTCGGTGGAGTTCATGTCGTTGTATTCCACCTTCACGGCCGGATACAGCGCGCTGAAATCCTTGATCAGCGATTCCGCCGCCTTGGAGTCCGTCGTGCTGTAGACCACAACCTTGCCCTCTTTCTTCGCCGCTTCGACGACCTTGGCATAGTCGGCGGGATAACCGGCCGGCACTTGTGCCAAAGCGTACGAGGACAAACCGGCCAGCGGCAGAGCCAGGGCCAGGGCAACAGTGATGCGGCGCTTCACGAATACACGAACGGACATGCGAAATCTCCTTTAGGTTTTATGGTGGGCAGGAAGAGCCCGGTCAATGTTCTTCAATGTGCTTATCTGACCAGCCCCAGTTCCTGCGATTGCTTGCGATATTGCTCAACGATCTTGCGGACGTATTCGGTCAGTTGCGAGCCCGTCATGGAAAACGGATAGAGGCCGCTGGCCGCGCGTTGGCGCTTGAATTCTTCCGTCGCCATGGCGCGGTCGAAGATCGCGACCCAGCGCTGGTAATCGGCGTCCGACGCATGCGCGCTCATATAAAAGCCGCGAATGATCGGCCACACCACGTCGAAACCCTGCTCGCGCGCGGTGGCGACGCCGGACAGCACGCCGGGCAGGCGTTCTTCGGCCAGCACGGCGAGGATGCGGAACTTGCCTTCCTTGATATAGGCAGCGGCTTCCGAGGCGTCGCCGGAAATCACTTGCACGTGATTGGCCTGCAAGGCCGTGAACGAATCGCCGCCGCCTTCCAGCGCGACGAAACGAAAATTCTTCGGATCGATATCTGCACGGCGCGCAATCATCGCTACCTTGAGCCAGTCCTGGCTGCCCACCGTGCCGCTGACGCCGATGGTGATCTTGCCCGGGTCGTTGCCCATGGCCTCGACCAGCTCGCGCAGATTCTTGTAAGGCGCATCGCTGCGCACGGCGATCATGCCGTAGTCGGTGCCGACGCCGGCCAGCCAGCGCACATCCGACACCGCGGCCTTGCCGTACTTGCCCTGCGCCAGGTTCAGCAGCGAACCGCCCGAAAACGTCACCAGCGTGTCCGGCCCGCCGCGCCGTTGCGAGACCACCGAGCTCCAGGCCACGGCGCCGATGCCGCCGGGCAGATAACTGATCTTGATCTCGGGCGCACCTTCTTTCGCCGGCAGCACCTTGCGCATCATCTTGCAGGCGCCATCCATCCCGCCGCCCGGCTTGGCCGGCACGATACACTCCGTCGCCTGCGCGGACAGGGCGCACAGCGAAAGCACGCCCGCGAGCAGCAACAGCATGGAATGCCGGATGGTCGACGTCATGACGGCGATCAGGCGTAGTGCAACGGACAGGTGAAAATGCGCGCGCGAATACAAGTACAAGTACAAGTACGTATTGGGATCATGCCGGGTCTCCACTTTATATATTTTGTTTTTATTGATTCGATGATGTGGGCGCATGCTACCCGCCCAAACTTTCATTCGGCTTTCAGTGTTGCGAAACGAGCCGTCGGGCAGATCGCCTCCGCGCCAACCCGCTATTGCAAAGGCTGCGCATCTGTTAGCATCCGCAGCTATCCGTGTTTGCCGATTGCCGCCCTGTGGTGATTCATTCATGGATTCAGTCCTTGTATTTGATCCTTGTATCCGGTCCGTGCCTCATTGCACCGCACCATATTTCTCATTGTCATCATGCGCATTCTATTGGTCGAAGATCACGTCGAACTTTCCCGCTGGCTGTCGAAGGCCTTGCAGGACGCGCATCTTACCGTCGAGTGCGCCAACAACGGCGCCGATGCCGACAGCCTGCTGCTGACGCAGGAATATGCGCTGGTGATTCTCGACCTGACGCTGCCGAGGATGGACGGCCTGGAAGTCCTCAAGCGCCTGCGCGGACGCGGCAGCCGCACGCCGGTGCTGATCCTGACGGCGCGCGGCGGACTCAACGACCGCGTCAACGGACTCAACCTCGGCGCCGACGACTATCTCGCCAAACCCTTTGAACTGGTGGAACTGGAAGCGCGCGTCAAAGCGCTGCTGCGGCGCGCCCAGGGCAATGAAGCGGTCACCGTCAATTGCGGCGCACTGAGTTTCGATACGGTGTCGCGCATGTTTACCTACGGCGGCGCCATGCTGGCGCTGACGCCGCGCGAACATGCCGTGCTCGAGGCGCTGATCACGCGCGCGGGCCGCACGGTGCCGAAGGAAAAACTGTTTCAGGAAGTGTTCTCGCTCGACGACAACGCCAACGTCGACGCCATCGAGATCTACATCCACCGCTTGCGCAAGAAACTCGACGCCGTCGAAGAGGGCCGCGTCTCCATCACCACCTTGCGCGGCCTCGGTTACCTGCTGCAAGCCGCCGGATGATACGACATTTCGCCATGGCCAGGCTCGGCAGCCTGCGCAGCCAGCTGATGCGCTGGCTGCTGGTGCCGTTGCTAATCCTGGTGGCGCTCGACGCGGTGTCGGTTTACTACAATGCGCTGGAAGTCGCCGACATCGCCTACGACCGCTCGCTGCTGGCATCGACGCGCGCGCTGGCCGAGCGCGTCTCGGTGGTCAACGGCCATGTCGTGGCCGACGTGCCGTACGTGGCGCTCGACAGCTTCGAGACCGACACGCTGGGCCGCATCTATTACAAGGTCACCGGCGTGAAAGGCGAATTCGTGTCCGGCTACGACGACCTGCCGCCGTTGCCACCTGACGTCAAACGCTCGGAAGCCTATCCGGCGCTGGTGCGTTTCTACCAGGCCGATTACCACAACCAGCCGGTGCGCATCGCCGCGCTCCATCAACCGGTCTACGACGACAGCATGCGCGGCATCGCCCTGATCCAGGTCGGCGAAACCATGGATGCGCGGCGCGGCATGACGCGCAAGATCCTGTTCGACACCATGTGGCGGCAAGGCGTGCTGGTGGTGGTCGCGGCGCTGCTGGTGTGGTTTGCCGTGCGCTTCGTGCTGCGCCCGCTGATGCAATTGCGCAGCGACGTCGAGTCGCGCGCGCCGACCGATTTGTCCGATTTCGATCCCGACCGGGTGCACAAGGAAATGCGTCCGCTGGTGCTGGCCATGAACGGTTACATGGAGCGCCTGCAAACCCTGATCACCGGACAGCGCCGCTTCATCGCCGACGCCTCGCATCAGTTGCGCACGCCGCTGACGGTATTGAAGACGCAGGCGGAACTGGCGCTGCGCGAATTCGACCGCACGCCCGACCGCCTGCGCGCGCATCAAGACCTGCGCGCCCTGCGCGAACTGGTCGAAAGCATCGCCGGCACCACCGACTCCACCGTGCATCTGGCCAATCGTTTGCTGACGCTGGCGCGCGCCGAACATGGCGCGGCCGAAGGCGGCATCGCACCGGTCTCGCTCACCGGCGCGGCGCGCCAGGTGGCGTTGGAACTGGCGCAGCACGCCGTCGCCAAGCACATCGATCTGTCTTTCGATGCCGCCGGCGACGTGCTGATCGACGGCAGCCCGCTGCTGCTGCACGAACTCGTCGTCAACCTGCTCGACAACGCGATCCGCTATACGCCCGCGCACGGCAAGATCGGCATGCGCGTATTCGAACAGCGTATCGGCGACGACTTGCATGCGGTGCTGGAAGTGGAAGACAGCGGTCCGGGCATTCCCGCCGCCGACCGCGAGCGCGTGTTCGCGCCGTTCTATCGCGCCCCGGCGGCGCAGCTCGCCAATCCGCACGGCGCCGGCCTCGGCATGTCGATCGTGCGCGACATCGCCTCGGCGCATCGCGGAGAAATCATCTTGTCAGACGGCGCCAACGAGGGAGCCGACAATCCGGACCGGCATCATGGCCTGATCGTGAAAGTGCGTTTTCCCGCCTCGTCGCGCAAATAATGACGCCCGGCCTCAGCCCTGTTCGCGCTGCAGCGCCCAGTCGCGAAAGAACTCCAGCAGCGATGCCAGCCGCAGCGACAGCACGCGATGTTTGTTGCGCACCAGATAAAAGTGCCGGCGCAACACCGGCAGCGGCGTCGCCAGTTCGATCAGCCGTCCCGACTCCAGCAAATCCTTGACCACCGCGCGCGACAGGCAACTGATGCCCATGCCTTCCGCCGTGGCGCGCTTGATCGCTTCCGAATTGCCGAACTCGCAGGCCGACGGCAAGTGATGCAGGTAAGGCAGCAAGGCGTGCTCGACGGCTTCACGCGTGCCGGAGCCGGTTTCGCGCAGCAGCCAGTCGGCCTCGCTCAGTTTCTTCAGCGTGAGTTTCTTGCCTTGCGCCGCCAGCGGATGCGTCGGCGCGGCCACGACGATCAGCTCGTCCGTCATCCAGGGTTCGACCAGCACATCGCCGGCATGGCACGGTCCCTCGATCAGGGCGGCGTCGACCTCGAAATTGCTGACGGCGGCGACGATGTCGGCGGTATTGGCCACCAGCGCACGCACGCGCAGTTGCGGGTGATCGCGGCGGTAGGCGGCAACCATCGCGGGCAGCATGTAGCTGCCGATGGTGGTGCTGGCGCCGATATGCAGTTCGGCGCCAGCCTGGTCGGGCGCCAGGAATTGCTGCTCGATGGTGTGCGCGGCGTCGAGCATGTGCTGCGCCTGCGGCAGCAGCAGACGGCCGTTGTCGTTCAGCACCAGCCGTTTGCCGACGCGATCGAACAACTGCACGTTCAAGCCGCCTTCCAGTTCGTTGAGCGCGGCACTGGCCGCCGATTGCGACAAGGCCACCGCTTCCGCCGCAGCCGTGGTGCTGCCCGACTGCGCCACCGCCAGGAAAATCTGCAATTGCCGCAAAGTAATTCTCATTGGATCGACCGTTCCATCCGTTATCTACCTATTATTTGGGTAGATATTAACAAAATAACGTGTTTTTCTTTTAAATTACCGCGCGTTAAAGTGCCCTCATTCCGATCACCCAAGAATGACAGGCACATCATGAATACCTCGCCGATCTCCGCAGTCGCCGTTCCGACACCCCCGCTGGCGCGTTTCATCCCCGGCCTCGCGCTGAGCGCCGCGCTGGCATTGGCGTCCATCGAAGCCGGCAAGAACGCCTGGCTGCAGGCGCACGGTTTCAGCGCGCTGACGGTCGCCATCGTGCTTGGCATGCTGATCGGCAACACGGCATTCCCGCGCATCGCCGCCGGTTGCGGCAGCGGCGTGGCGTTTTCCAAACAAAACCTGCTGCGTCTGGGCATCGTGCTGTACGGCCTGCGCCTGACTTTCCAGGACATCTCGCAAGTCGGCATCAGCGGCGTCGTCATCGACGCCTGCATGCTGACGTCGACGTTTGCGCTTGCCTGGTTCATCGGCGTCAAGGTATTCAAACTGGAACCCCATGCCGTCATGCTGATCGGCGCCGGCAGCTCGATCTGCGGCGCGGCGGCGGTGATGGCGACGGAACCGGTGCTGCGCGCGCGCAGCGAACAGGTGACCGTTGCGGTCTCGACCGTGGTGGTGTTCGGCTCGGCGGCGATCTTCCTGTACCCGCTGTTGCACGGCCTGAACTTCTGGCAGGGCCATGCCGACTTCGGCGTGTACATCGGCTCGACCGTACATGAAGTGGCGCAAGTGGTGGCGGCGGCGCGGTCGATCGACGAGCACACCGCCAACACCGCGGTCATCGCCAAGATGGTGCGCGTAATGATGCTGGCGCCTTTCCTGCTGATCCTGTCGGCTTATGTGCAACGCGGCAAATCGGCGACGCATGCCGGCGGCGGCAAGGCTTCCCACATGGCCGGCATCCCCTGGTTTGCCTTCGCCTTCATCGGCGTCGTCGCGCTGCATTCGCTATTTCCCATCCCGGCTGCCGTCACCGGCGCCCTGCTCGACGCCGACACCTTCCTGCTGGCGATGGCGATGGCGGCGCTGGGCCTGACCACGCACCTGTCGTCGGTGCGCCGCGCCGGGATGCGTCCTTTGCTGCTGGGCGGGTTGCTGTTTGCCTGGCTGATTGCGGGCGGCGCGCTGGTCAACCTCGCCATCGCTTATGTACTGCACTGAATCCATCGACTTGCAATGAACAAATCTTTACAACTTGCAAAAGCCGCCGATGCGAACAGGACGGTTTTTGCGTTGTTTCACCCGTCGCTATTCCGCATAAAACAGCGGTTTTGACGGATATCGGATCAAAAGAAGAACAAGTACCGGATTTGACCTGTTATTGCCGCTTTGCCACATCTGCCGCCGAATTAAGATTGCGGCAACATAGACTGATGTGTCGGACGGCTTCTTCGCGGCCGGACGCGACACGGCGGAACCGCCGTTAAAGGTGCCGCAAACTCTTGCAGCAGAACCAAGTAAAAATTCATCAGGCCTTGTCCATTTCCACCGCTGAAAACGGCAAAGGAAATGACCTGATTCGCGCTGGCCCAGGGATCCCGGTTGAACATGAAAATGGCACCGCTCTCCAGGTTTCGATCTTCCGTAAAATTTACTTTGACACCGATCTATCCTCATCCATGCTGACTGCGCTCATCCCAACCAAGAATCACGGCATCTATCTCGAAAATCTCATTTCCAACGTCGTTTTCGGAGAGCACTCACCGGTATCGCAATTGCTCATTTGCAACGACGCCTCCACCGACGATACGGCCGCGATACTGGCCAAGTACGCCGGAGATTCGCGCATTCGCGTGTTTGAGAATAAAGCCAGCATCGGCGCCATGGCCTCGTTGATGACGATGTATCACCATGTCGACACGGCATATGTCATGTTCATGGCAAGCGACGATTTTTTCTACCCGGAACAAATGGGCCGGCTGCTGGAGGAAACGGTAAAGCGCGACGCTTATGTGGGATTTGGCAAATACACCATTCTGGATGGCGATCAAATCACTGAACTGCACCACCCCGGATGGCAAGCCAGGCACTTTAACGGCGCCGATGATTTTCGCGCTTTGCTCGGTTTCGACCACTATGCATTTCTCTGCACAACGGTCTTCCGCAAAGATTTTCTACCAAAGCACGGCCCGGACAGCATCCCTTACGATCTCTCGCTGAATAGGCAGGTATCTGTTGATGGCCTGGGGGAGTTTCGGGGACACGACTGGAATCTGGCGATTGAAATGGCCGCCATGTATCCCGAAAAATTTCATTTTCAAGACGAATACTGTGGGTGCTTCCGGAAAGTTGCCTCGCAACTTTCGTCGGATGAAGTTTATGTCCATACAGGCCGGGCATCATTCGAAATGGCCATCCTGATCCTGCGACATCTGTCGGACTATCGCCTGCGCAAACGAATTAAAGATGTCGACCTGTTCAGGAATTCCGTCAAAAATCTGTTTTACGCAAAATTTGGCGGAGTCACCGAAGCGGCCAAACAGTCCGACAATTTCAATGCCATATATAAGCCACTGATATTGGCCGCGGATACGCTGATCAACAACATGTAAATCGCGCGTATTGTGCAAGGCGCAAGCTGCCAAATGTCTTCGCAAACAAGGTCATATCACCAGCGCCGGTGGAAGAGTTCATCAGAAATCCCCTCTCCCCGGCGAACGACTGCTAGTGCAGCGAGCCTTTGATGATCAGATCGCGAATGATGCGGATGGTGTCGATGTCCGCCTCTTCATACGCCGAGCGGCGGAACTGGTCGTAGAAGGCCTTCTCGGTATCGACTTCTTCCGGCGCGCCGTCGTCGTATTCGAAACGCACGAACAGCGCGTCCTCCTCCGGCTCTTCGATGGTCATGCTCATTGTGGAGTTGGGGATTTCTCCCTGCGCCGGCACCTGATAATGCACACGTTGCAGCGGCTCATAGGTAACGATGTCGTGAATGCGCAATTCGCCGTAACGCAACATACGCTTGACCGAGTCGGCGGTCTTGTCGGACAGCCGGCATTCGTCGAGATGTTCCATGAACAATTGCGGCGCTTCGGCGCGCATGACGAGGCCGCGCCACAGCTGTTCGCGGGTCAGGTTGTCGATCAGCGGATTGAGCGGATCGTTGATTTGAATCAAGTGGTTGAATTTCATGCTTCGGCCTGTTTCTGGATGCCGCCATTGTCCCACAGAAGGCCCCGGCCCGGCTTGCCCGGCCTGCTACAATGGCGCGTTATCCCCACCGTACCGAATCGATCCCCGCATGTCTGCCGCCCCCGCATTTGGCCTGAACGCTCCGCAAAGCGAAGCTGTGTTGTACATGAACGGTCCTTGCCTGGTGCTGGCCGGCGCCGGTTCGGGCAAGACCCGCGTGATCACGCAAAAGATCGCCCACCTGATCGAGAACTGCGGCTACGAGTCGCGTCACATCGCCGCGCTGACCTTCACCAACAAGGCTGCGCTGGAAATGCAGGAACGCATCGCCAAGCTGCTCAAGGAACCCAAGCAGGCCAAGCACCTGACAGTGTCGACATTCCACTCGCTGGGCGTGAAGATCCTGCGCCAGGAGGCCAAGAACCTGGGGTTGAAGGATCGCTTCTCGATCATGGACAGCGACGATTGTTTTTCGCTGGTGCAAGATCTGGCGGTGACGACCGACAAACAATTGATTCGCCGCATCCAGAATTCCATGTCGCTATGGAAAAACGGCCTGGTCGATCCGGACCTGGCTCTCAGGAATGCCGTCGATGAAGAAGAGGCGGTCGCCGCGCGCATCTATCGCAGCTACGTCGCCACGCTGTCGGCTTATCAGGCGGTCGACTTCGACGACCTGATCCGCTTGCCGGTGGAACTGTTCCGCAACAATGAAGAAGTGCGCGATCGCTGGCAGCGCCGCCTGCGTTACCTGCTGGTCGACGAATATCAAGATACCAACACTTGCCAGTACGAACTGGTCAAACTGCTGGTCAGCGGCATCGGCAAGAAGCCGATGTTCACTGCCGTGGGCGACGACGATCAGGCGATCTATGCCTGGCGCGGCGCGACGATTGAAAATCTGAAGACGCTGCAAATCGATTTTCCGAATTTGCACCTGATCAAGCTGGAACAGAATTACCGTTCCAGCACGCGTATTCTGCAAGCCGCCAACTCGGTCATTTCCAACAATCCCAAGCTGTTTGAAAAGGCGCTGTGGTCGGAACACGGCCTGGGCGACCCGATCAAGGTCATGGCGATGGACGACGACGAAGCGGAAGCCGATCAGGTCGCCATCATGCTGTCGGCGCATCGTTTCGAGCGGCGCGCAAAATTTTCCGACTATGCGATTCTGTATCGCGGCAACCATCAGGCGCGCATCTTTGAAAAAGCCTTGCGGCGCGAACGCATTCCTTATGTAATGTCGGGCGGACAGAGTTATTTCGACCGCGCGGAAATCAAGGACATCATCAGCTACCTGCGCCTGATCGCCAATCAGGACGACGATCCGGCGTTCATCCGCGCCGTCACCACGCCGCGTCGCGGCATCGGACAGGCCACGCTGGAAGTGCTGGGCACGGTGGCCGGTCAATGGCAGTGCTCGCTGTTCGAAGCGGTATACAAGGGCTCTCTCGAGGACAAGCTGCCCGACAAGCAATTGCTGCCGCTGCGCCAGTTTTGCGATTTCATCAACAACCTCGAATCGCGCGCCAGCCGTCCCGGTCCATCCGGCAGCGGCGAGAACGCGGCGCAGGTGCTCGACGACATGATGGAAGCCATCAACTACGAAGGCTACGTCTACGACGCCTTCGACGAGCGCCAGGCGCAAAGCAAATGGCAGAACGTGGTCGACTTCACCAGTTGGTTGAAAGAACGCGGCAACGGCGGCAAGGACGGCGAAGGCGATGAAAAGAATCTGCTGGAACTGACGCAGATGGTCGCACTGATGACCATGCTCGAAGGCAAGGACGAAGAGCAGGATGCGGTACGCATGTCGACGTTGCACGCCTCCAAGGGGCTGGAATATCCGCACGTGTTTTTGATCGGCGTGGAAGAAGGCATCCTGCCGCACAAGGGTGATGCCGATGCGCCGGCCGAAACCATTGCTGCGCGCATTGAGGAAGAACGCCGCCTGATGTATGTCGGCATCACGCGCGCCCAGCGCAGCCTGCAGATCAGCTGGTGCAAACGCCGCAAGCGCGCACGCGAATACACGGCCTGCGATCCGTCCCGCTTCATCAAGGAAATGAACCTCGATGTCGGCGACGCCGTGCCCAAAGAGGAAGAAGTGATCACACCACAAAACCGGCTGGCGAATCTCAAAGCCTTGCTGCAAAAACCACGGGAAATTTGAATTTTTTCACACCAGGGACATCAGAATTGATACACAATGACCGCTCACGAAAGTATCGATCCAGTCCATCGACAATGCACACAAGACATTGTACAAAGGGGAATCACAATGACTCAACACACATCGCCAGTGACATGCCCTGTTTGTTTGCTTCCGGCGGGGAACTACTCCATGCAGGCAGGTGCTTACCGGATTTTCAAATGCACCGGATGCGGGTTGGAGCACACCTATCCCGTGCCGACGCTTGACGAGCTCTCTGCGTTTTATACCGGCTATACCGATATCCGCGCAGCAGATGACGTCGTCCTGCGTAACGCCGGTCGCAATATCGCCGCGCTGGCGGCATATGGCTACACACCGCAAAAATCCATGCTCGATTTCGGTACCGGTGACGCCAGCTTCGTCACCCTCGCAGGCCAACAATGTTATGGCATCGATTTCAAAGATTCCGGCGTCGAGCGCGTTTATCGACAACTCTCCGATTTACCGGTGAACTCATTCGAGTTCATTACCTTGTGGGGTGTACTGGAGCATCTGAACGATCCGATGGCGACCATCAAGGAACTGACGCCGATGCTGGAACCCGGCGGCAAGATGATCATCACGACCGTCGATGCAGAAGGGCCCATCCCCTATTACTACAAACCGGTGGAACACCTGACCTATTGGACGCACAAGGCGTTCAATACCTTGTTTGAAAAATGCGGATTGAAACTCGTTGAGCATCGTCCGTACATGATGATGCAAAAATCCGCCATTTACCTGGATCGCCTGCTCAGCAGAACCCCCGCAGATTATCGGACGGCTTTTAATCCGACCCTTGCCGGTCTCCCGGAATATGTGGAAGTGCCGACCAATGAAATCTTCGTCGTGGCAGAAAAAGCATAATCCCGACGCCGCGGTCGCTTCCGGCGGCCGGGCGCGACATGGGTCTCTTGCATGATATCCATATGATGATTGATGCAACACGCTTGTTGCGTACGACTCAACTTTCGCACACCAGACAACAGCTTACTCAGCCTATAGTGCGAAATCCATTCGTAAACGTTTACAATTCCTCCCTTTCCGAATCTCCCGAAAGCACCTGCCCGCGCGCGGCTTCGGATCTCCTGTTGTTTTCATTTTTACAAGGTTGGTCATGAGCAAGTTCTTCAAGCAAGTCGTCCCTGTATTGGCGTTGGTCGCCACCCTGTCCGCTTGCGGCAAAAAAGATGAACCGGTCGCGCAAGCGCCGGCAGCTCCGGCGACCAAGGTGTATCTGGTCGGCGTGGAGTCGGCTTATGCGCCGTTCTCCGCAGAAAACGAACAAAAAAATGTGGTCGGCTTCGACATCGACGTGATGAAGGCGCTGGCGCAAAAGATCGGCATCGAAGTGAAGTTCGTGCCGACGCCGTTTGAAGGTTTCTTCAACTTCCTCGCGCAAGGCGACCGCGACCTGTTGATCTCGGCCATCACCATCACCGACGAGCGCAAGCAGACGGTGGATTTTTCCGAGCCGTACTTTGAAGCGACGCAACTGATCGCGGTGCCGGCCAACGACGCCAAGGTGCAGAAGTTCGACGATCTGAAAACCCTGAAGGTCGGCGTGCAGAGCGCCACCTCGGGCGACGAGATCGTGCAGCAGTTGCTGGGCAAGAACAATCCCAACATCAAGCGCCTGGACTCCACCCCGCTGGCCCTGAAGGAACTGGAAACCGGCGGCGTCGATGCAGTCGTGGCCGATGACGCGGTGGTCAAGAACTACATCACCAACAATCCGTCGAGCAAGCTGCGCACCGTCTCCGACGCCGGCTTCCCGAAAGAGTATTACGGCATCGCCGTGCGCAAGGGCAACACCGAGCTGCTGAACAAGGTCAACAAGGGCATGGCCGAACTGAAGGCCGACGGCACGTTCGACAAGATCAGCGAAAAATACTTCGGCGCGAAGAAGTAATTTTTACCTGCCGCCGGAGCCAGCTTCCGATCAATAGAATCAAGGCTGGCAGCGGCGCTGCGGTATAATTCGAACAAATGCGTAATCCAGCCGGATTGCGCATTTTTCATGTCCACTACTCGACTTTTCACCATGGATTTCCGCTGGAGCATCATCGAAGGCTACGCGCCGCTGTTCGTCAAGGGCTTCTTCATGACGCTGGAAGTCGCCGTGATCAGCATCATCGCGGGCACCGTGATGGGCCTGTTGCTGGGCATGCTGCGGCTGGCCGACGTGCAGCACGGCGCGTGGAAATACGTGTTGCGCGCGACCAAGTGGATTGCCGGTTTTTACGTGGCTTTTTTTCGCGGCACGCCGCTGTTCGTGCAGATCCTGCTGATCCACTTCGCCGTGATGCCGGTGCTGATCCATCAGGACCACGGCCTGCTGATTTCCGGCGAACTGGCGCGCACCATCAAACAGGACTACGGCGCTTTCGTGTCCGGCATCGTGGCCTTGTCGCTCAATGCGGCGGCATACATTTCCGAGATTTTCCGCGCCGGCATCCAGTCGATCGACCGCGGCCAGAGCTATGCGGCATCGAGCCTGGGCATGGGTTATCGCCTGCGCATGCGCTACATCATCCTGCCGCAGGCGTTTCGCCGCATGCTGCCGCCGCTGGGCAATGAAGCGATCACGCTGCTCAAGGACTCCTCGCTGGTGTCGACCATCGGCCTGGCCGAACTGGCCTACGCCGCGCGCACCGTCGCCGGCAGCTACTCCCGCTACTGGGAACCGTACATCACCATCTCGGTGGTGTACTTCACGATGACCATTTGCCTGGCCATGCTGGTGGCCAGACTGGAAAAGAAATACAGTGCCCCATCCCGCCACTGATCCGGAAAGCGTCGCCAAGGTCGCCATCATAGGCGGCGGCCCGGCCGGCCTGATGGCCGCCGAAGTGCTGGCGTTGAATGGCGTGCAGGTCGATCTTTACGACGCCATGCCGTCGGTGGGACGCAAGTTTTTGCTGGCCGGGAAAGGCGGCATGAACATCACGCATTCGGAAGACATTGACGGCTTCCTCTCGCGTTACGGCGCGCGCCGCAACGAGATTGCGGCGATGCTGCAAGACTTCGGCCCGAACCAGTTGCGCGAGTGGATACACGGACTTGGCATCGACACCTTCGTCGGCAGCTCCGGTCGCGTTTTTCCTGCCGACATGAAAGCAGCGCCTTTGCTGCGCGCCTGGCTGCATCGCCTGCGCGAAGCCGGCGTGCACTTTCATATGCGGCATCGCTGGCAAGGATGGGATGCCAAGGGCAAGCTGCGCTTCGCCGCGCCTGACGGAGAAATCTCCGTCTCCGCCTCTGCAAGCATTCTTGCACTGGGCGGCGGCAGCTGGGCGCGGCTCGGCTCGGATGGCGCATGGATGGCGCTGCTGGGCGAACGCGGCGTCGATCTTGCGCCATTGCAGCCGTCCAACTGCGGTTTCGACGTCGACTGGAGCGAACACTTCCGCAGCCGCGCTGCCGGAGAGCCGCTCAAGACCATCGCCGCCACCGTCATGCTGAGCGACGGCACGCCCCTGCGCCGCCAGGGCGAATGCATCATCACCGACACCGGCATTGAAGGCGGTCTGATCTATGCGCTGTCGGCGCCCTTGCGCGATGCAATGACACCTTCCACGCCGGCGACGCTGTATCTCGACTTGCTGCCGGACTGGACGCCCTCGCGCGTGCTGAGCGAGCTGCAACACCCGCGCGGCGCGCGCTCGATGTCCAGCCATCTGCAAAGCCGCCTCAAGCTCAAGGGCGCGAAAGCGGCGCTGCTGCGCGAATGCACCAGCGCGGAGGATTTCCGGGACATGCACAAGCTGGCGCAGGCCATCAAGGAACTGCCGGTCCGGTTGCGCGCACCGAGGCCTATCGACGAAGCCATCAGCAGCGCCGGCGGTGTACTATTTGAAGCCATGAAAGATGATCTGATGCTGCATCGCATGCCCGGCGTATTCTGCGCCGGCGAGATGCTGGATTGGGAAGCGCCTACCGGCGGCTATCTGCTGACCGCCTGCTTCGCCAGCGGGCGCGTTGCCGCACGAGGCGCATTGCGTTGGTTGAACACGCCGTCAACCGACAAGGAGAAAACATCATGATCGACGAAGAACGTCTGGTCGACATCGAACTGAAACTGACGCATCAGGAAGACACCGTCGATGCGCTCAACAAGATCGTCTACGAGCAACAAAAGAAAATCGATGAGTTGGAAAAGCTGTTGACCACGCTGGCGCGACAAGTCAAGGACACCGCCAACAGCGTCGGCGAACAGCGCTCCATCGAAAACGAAAGACCG
The DNA here is from genome assembly GCF_000282135.1 of Herbaspirillum sp. CF444. Taxonomy (GTDB): domain Bacteria; phylum Pseudomonadota; class Gammaproteobacteria; order Burkholderiales; family Burkholderiaceae_D; genus Herbaspirillum. The sequence goes on along the minus strand of NZ_AKJW01000058.1, from coordinate 37,232 downwards.
CCACACTATTGATTGCATTCGGCCATCCCGGCCGGATTCGATCGCCCACGCTCTCCGCCCCATGAACTCCGCCATTCGCCGCATCGCGCACCTTGACATGGATGCGTTCTACGCATCGGTTGAATTGCTGCGCTATCCGGAGTTGCGCGGCCAGGCGGTCGTCATCGGCGGCCGTTCGGTGCACCAACCGGTCATGCGCGAAGACGGCATGCGCGACTTCGCGAAGCTGCGCGACTATGTCGGCCGCGGCGTCATCACGACGTCAACCTACGAGGCGCGCGCCCTGGGAGTGTTCTCGGCGATGGGCATGATGAAGGCGGCGCAACTGGCGCCCGACGCCATTCTGCTGCCGGTGGATTTCGACTCGTACCGGCACTATTCGCGCCTGTTCAAGAAAGCCGTTGCAGGCATTGCCCCGTTGATTGAAGACCGCGGCATCGACGAGATCTTATGGCGTATTTATAGGGGGAATGTATTTTTATACTGAATCGCTCATTCAACCTGGAAAGAAAAAAGAGAAAAAATAAAAAAAGTACTTTATCTTCTTGAATTTACCAACAACGCAAACTATAGATGGAAGAGTCCTAACATCTCTTCTGTCGAGGTAAGCGATGCGCAAGATATATGGATCCCGCAATGCATATCTTCTGCATGACGACGGAACGATCCACTACCCCTTCAGTAAATTTCTGACCAATGAGCATAACAATGCCCATTCTGTTGATTCCGCAAGTCAAGCTCTCAGAATCTTTTACCGTTTCTGCTCTGTTCACAACATAGAGCTAGCCGCTCGTGCTGTAGAAGGGCGTTGCTTAACCCTTGACGAGATAGCCAGACTAATAGGGCTTTGCTTTAGGCCTCTCCCTGAGATTGAATTAGCGAGTGACTCCAAGATCGTGTCACTCACAAGTGCGCGCGCTGGAAAACGTCCCGAGAAGATGCCCCATGCAGTATCGCCGAATACCGCAAAAACGCGCCTATGGTACATAGCGCACTATATTCACTTCTACCACGATGTGTTCCTGGCTCCCAATCTCATTGCCCCTGATCTACGCGCCAATACTCGACACGAGTTTAATGCAGCAGCACATCGCATCAAGCGCGCAATTCGTGGATCGAAACAGGGCCACCATCACGATATTCAAAGCCTACCTATCAATAAATTTATGGAAATAATTCGGGCTATTTTTGTGTGGCCTGAAGAGTTTTTTCTTACAAAATCAGGGAGATTATCAAGAACAATACTTCGTGACAGAGCTATCGCACTGCTTGCATGTGAGTGTCTTCGTCCAGGAGCTATTGGAAATATTCTTCGATCAGATTTCGATTTCAAAGGCAATCGTTTGCGAGTCGAAGATCATCGCGATCGCAGAGATTTTGTAAGTTCATCAACACCCGTACTTAAACTTGGCGATAGCACCAAGGTGAACAGCGCGAGTGAAACAACCATAACACTCTGGCCGTTCACAGCATTCGCGATTCAAGAATATTTGGACACCGAACGTAACGACATTCAGCTAAAACGACTTAACAATAATAGCCGTGGATTCCTTTTTCTGAGCCAGAATGGTTCGCCGATTAAGCATCGCTCGGTAATCACTACATTGTTCAGTGAGTTGGGAGAGCGCTTGAAACTACGTGGATTACTCGATGCAACAGATGATCGCACGCTATGGAAAAGGCGACATTATCACTTCAACGCATATGTATTACGCCATTCCGCGGCCAGCTTTTTCTTGGAGTCCAAGGGGACAGATGAAAGCGTATTAGACATGATGCGAATTCGCTTTGGATGGACCGCGGGAAGCACTCAACCGCTTCGATATGCTGCCCGTGCCCTCAGCGATCAGGCGAATATTGATTTAGTAAACTTTAGCGAGGAGTTATTTAAAGGAGTAGAAAGTAGGAGCAAGAAATGACTTACTTAACTGCCGGGCTAATGACTTTCCAATGGGATGATGACCGACCATTAGTATTCACGATCTCTCAAGAATGCGGTGCAGAGGATGCGCGTTTTACGAGAATCTACGATGTCGACCTCACGTCATTGGAGGGTCACTATTCATATGACTTCCTTCTTGCGTACAAAGACATCCTCATTGAAGCAAGCTACAGGATCGTCCTTACCACGCTCAGCACCTACCATCGGAATATCTCCTCTTTGTTTTCAAAGGTGGCGGCAACAGGAAACTTGCCTCATCACCAAAAAGAAATTGACCGTGACTTTCTTTTAGTTCTCGCATCAATTACCGATGATATGTCCCACGTCGCAACCGATAGCTTGCGAAACTTTTTCAGAACTTATCCACACTCGCCATTATTCGCGCGAGAAATTATTATTGATCACTTCCCGATTAAAACACACAAGAAGGGAAATTTTGGCCGCCAAGTAGACCGTGTTCTCAAATCTTCATTGTCGACAAATCAGTGCATAGATGTACTGAAAAAGTGCAATGACCTGTACGAAACCGGTGAAATAGATATTGGCCTATACAGCCACATGTGGCTTGCCTTTTCTTTGTATTTGCGCCCAGAAAGCTACCGACAAATCCTCATTTCAGATTTGGAAAGCAGTACCACAACCAAAGACTATTTTGTGCGAATTTGCCCGGTGAAAAGCGGAGTTAATAAACCTCAAAAAATAACCTATCGAGTTAGCGAAAACGTATGGAGTTTGCTGCAAAAACAAAGACAAGCAGTTATTGCAAAGTTTGGGAACATTGTATCTTCCGAAGACATAGGAAAGTTAGCACTCTTCCCTGCCCAAAAAATGGTGACGGACGGTATAGGATGGTTCCACGCATATCCGAACACCCATTACGGGCAATTAGAGACGTCCAGTTCGTTTGTCAGCTCCTATGGCAAGCCAATAAACAAGAAGCTTGCTACAGACATCAAAATTAATGCACGAAGGCTACGCCATACAATTGGCACCCGCATGGCAAAACTAGGCTGCTCGGCAACTTCGATAATGGCAGTATTAAAACATGTTACTGACTCGACAGCTAGGATCTATGTCGATATTACATTTCACGGTTGGGACGAAAAGTTAGGACAATCTATCAAACCGTCCTTTGAGCAGCATCTTCCGTCTGTCATAAAAATGCGTTCTAAAAATGTCCCAGTGGCAGTAGACAAGGCCATATACTCGGACGATGTGGACACTGGGGAGACCATTCTCACGGGGGAATGTGGACGAACGTTAAAGTGCCAATTTGCGCCATTCACTTGCTACGATTGCGACAAATTCATCCCCTGCTTTGACGTCGACCACAGCTTGAACCTGAAAGTAATCGAACTGGAAATCAGTGATTACAAAAAAATGGGAACACCCTACCAGGTAATGGTGGAAAAAGCAGAGCGAATCAAGATCCGCATCATGTTAATCATCGCTGTCTGCGATCGATTCTTAGATACACAATCGCGGAGTTGAAAATTATGGATATAGCCGCCAATTCCATATCATTTCGCCATTACTCAGAAAAACTTGAGGAGTGGGAACATGAATGCAAGCGACGTCTTACTCTTCGCCTCCCAAGCCTTATCTTCGATTCTGATATCTGGCATCTACGTAGCACGTTTAGCGAAAATTTCCCGGACTTTCATTTCTCCACTCCCCTCTCAGATTTTTCGGGGAAAGATAAATCATTTGAAAAGGTAATTCGCTGCCTTGCCACGGAAGAATTATTGGCCAGTAAAAATCACATCGAAAAATATATCCGAACTTTTCGCTACTTAAATAGATGTAATTCAAATGCTATTTGGGAGATCAATCTCGCAGACATATGGCGCCTGGAAGACATGTTTATAGAAGATGCACTTGCCGACCCAATAAAAGCATCCCCATTACAGAGCGCCCTCTATACCCTGCAGAGACAAATAACATTACTTGGCGAACGTGGCGTAATGCCTTCTTTAGGGTATCGCCTTCGTACTGCCACAAGATCTCATCTGAATAAGATCTTCTCTGAATATAATAAAAAGTCAAAAAAGGAGAGGTTCGAAAATATTGATCGGAAATTTGAAGCATTGAACGATGCATTCAACGCCGTTGTGAACAACGACAGCCGATTATCTAACTCAGAGCGTATTGCTGTTGCTGCCTGTATGCGACTCCTGTGCGCTCCTAGCAGAATAAACGAACTTGGATGCTCCTCAATTCACGATCATATAGTGCTCGAAGACTACACCCAACGAAGCACCGACGAGGCTGGCCAAGACCTCGATCTCGTTCATCAGCTGCTATTGATCAACATGAAAGGATCTAAAGGTACCCAATGGGGTCCCAAACCAGGTCTCTCTTTCATGATAGATGTCTTCAACTATTCAACCAGACTGATTATTGAATGTGGTAAGAATTCTCGGATGCTAGTCGAATGGTATGAAGCTAATCCAAACAAACTTTATCTACCTCAGAATTTAGAACACCTTAGAGGTACACTTATTTCTGTCACCGATTTGAGCATGATCATCTTCAATCGGGAAGATAAAGCTAGCCACTCACCACATTTGATATTCGAGCGAAATAAAACCCACGTGGTCCGCCGCCAAAATCCACGCACGCATAACAAGGTCGGTCGACCTACATGCATGAAGGAGATTAACTTCATTCCATTTGAAGTTGCTGAAAAGGATCTCCTCCAGCAAGTACATAGAGCACTGAAAAAATGCAGGGAGTTCTCCCGTTTTGTTACCTATAAAGGAAAGTTATCTCACATGCTAGTGTTGTGCGATAGAGAAGACATGCCCTGCATCCCCTGGGCATTGGACTACAGGACGATTCGGCGACGCCTCAAGGAAACCGTATTCAAAAAATTAGGCATCACCATGCCAGTGAATGGTGTGAGTCAATACGCGGAACTAGATGCACATGATCCTCGGCGATGGCTGACCACTCAAGCCCTCATCCATGGTGAAGGGCTTTCCGATGCCATTCTCAATAAATGGGCAAATCGGTCATCTATGTCGCAAATCCGCTCTTACGACGGACGTACCGAAAGCGAATTGGCCTCATTCGGTAGCATGCCGAATCCAACCGAATTGGAAGATTTATCGCGAGGAATTGAGAAAACAAAGAAACTGGCAGAGCGCTATTCCACGCATTCAGAATTCATCACGGCAGCAGATGCAAATATCAGCGTGACCAGCATGGAACGAGTGATGACTGCCATAGAAGATCGCCCCATTGCTCGCGTAAGCGAACAGATCATTATTTTGTATCCACAATGGTACGGCATATGCCTTCATCAACATCACGAGATCGCCTGCACAAATTACGACTCATGTGCACCTTGCAATAACAACATCGTGACGAAGGGGCACCTCCCAACTAATGAACGCTTGCGCAAACGCGCAATAATGATTCAGAAGTCTGTCGCAGTCCAACTCGAACGTCTCATTCGCGAACACAACCGCCAGATTGCCGACGAGCCGGATGCATTCGCAAACCACATTCTACTCTTGGCAGAAAAGGGCCTGAGCACAGATGAGCTAGCAGATTCACTTATTGATGATTTTCATGCGTTACGCGATCTACTCAAAGATAAGTTGCTTGCCAAGAGATTAGAAGAGGCATTCGTAACAAGGGGATTTGTAAAGATCTTTGATGACGAATTTGTACCGTCTGGAGCCTTAATCCGATATAACAATCCCTCCTACAATGCAACACCTGGACTTGAAATGGCAATACAAGCAAATGGTGGTCGCGAAAAGATCGCCGAGACTGAAAAATGGCTTATTTCAAAGTACCCGCAGTTCGCCCCTACTGCAGCCCCGCTTCACGACGAGCGTTCTAAACTCAATAACGGAGATGAAGATGACGACAGCGTCAACAACGACTGACATAAAACCTTCACAAACAGTTGGGCGCAAAGAAATATTGACTAAGACCCTCGCCAAGCGCATATGCAAAATAATCGAGCGGATGCCAGACAATGATGACCCGATCACCTGGAAAAATGTAATTGCTCATACAGAACATCTCTGTAAACACAAATTTACGCGGCAGATGCTTAGTCAGAAGGAATGGGAGGGGCGTAAACTGATTGCAGAAGCCTTCTCGACAGCTAAAGGACTCCAGCGGCAGACAGCTGGAACGGCAAAATTGAAATACTCTAGCGCCCCACGTAATATATTGGTAAAAAAAATCGCAGATCTGAACGCAAAATGTTCTGTACTAGAGGATGAACTTGAGAAATTCAGAGCTCAAAAAATGGATGAGTTAGACTGGTTTCTGAACACCCGATGCGATCTACGAAAGTTGATGAAAAAACGAACCTCAAATTTTTAACACTCTTTTTGTACGTCTGCTGGCCACGTTCGTCGCGCCGAATTACTTATTTACGCTAGTGAGTTTTTTGCATAAATTGCGGTCACTCTGATTCAGAGTGACCGCCCATTCCGGGCGAACGTGACCGATTTTGCATAATCCTGGAATCATCGATAACTGCAGGCGACAGTAGATTTTGGACACTTAATCCGGTCTGAGCTGGACACTCAAACTGGATTAAATTGGTCACCTAGTCGAGCAAGAAGCTAAGAGGCTGACAAACCTCCCTTTTGACAATTCATCGCAAGGGGGCTGCGGTGGATGTCACTGGATCCCAAATCGAACTCTTTACGCGATTCTTGCCCTGAGTTCCTTACCAAGACTTCATAGGTTCTTGCCGTAGAACGGCGTAAGTTTGGCTACCGCAGTCTCCACGTACTTGGGCACCCAGTAGGTCTCGATGTGAGTGGCGCCTTCGATCTTGAATAGTTCCTTGTCCTTGGCACCAATCGCTTTGGCGAACGCCTCTTCCGTCATGTAGAGGCTATCGGCCTTGCTGCCAGCCATCATCAGCAGTGGTTGTTCGATCAGCGCGATCTGATCTGTGGCATCCCATCGCATCAAGTCGAGCAGGCTGCTCGTTGTGTACTTGAAGGTCGAGTTGGGATGCGCGTGAGTGCGCCAGTAGTATTCATAGCCCTGCCGATACATCTCGAACGGCAACGCTGCTATTTGCGCGTCTGTCATGTCCGCATCACCGGAATAGAGAATCTTGCCGCCGGCCATCTGCTGGGTCCTTGCATCCGAAGCTTGCTTCAGACGCTGCTGGATCGTAGTGAGCTGCGAGTCGGCAAATCCGTTGCGTCGGACGCGACCTGAATTGAACATGCTCAGTGTTGCCACCGCCTTGAAGCGCTTATCGGTTTTGGCAGCAGCCAGCGAATAGCCTCCGCCGCCGCAGATGCCGAGCAAGCCGAGGCGTTCCGCGTCCACGCCAGGATAAGCGGTGATGAAGTCTGCCATCCCGTGAATATCCTCAATGCGGTTCGTGGGTGTGTCCACGGAGCGCGGCAGTCCGCCACTGCCTCCCTGGAATGCTGCATCGGCTGCAATCGCGATATAGCCCAGTTCCGCCAGGCGCTGCGCGTATAGGCCGGCGGTTTGTTCCTTTACCCCGCCATTGGGATGAGCAACGACGACCGCGGGGTACTTCTTCGCCGGGTCGAAGTTCGCCGGCGTGTAGACGTTGGCTACGATGTCCAGGCCATTGAGCTGGTACTTCACAGGATGGATGTTGACTGCGCCCGGCACATTGGCGGTGATTGCATCACCGTACACCAATGTAAAGGGGTTCTTTCTATAGTCGGCTGCAGCCGCGGGGGTTGCAAGGGTCATCAGTGGCACTCCAAGGGTTATTGCGGAAATAGCGAGCGTGGAGCTTCCGAGGAACTCGCGGCGCTTCACGTCGATGGTGTTGTGGGTCATGTGGAATCCGATTTTCTAGGACACGGACCGCAAAAGAGCGTCCAGGTATAAGAGCTCAATCGAGCTTCTTTTGGATGAGGAAGGAGGACACCAGGTCGGCGATCTGCACATTGTTCAGGTCGGACATGATGAAGTGCGTGTTTCCGTGGATACCCAACTCGGGAAGATGCACCAGCCGGGCGTCGCCGCCATGCTTGTTAACCGCATCCACCCAGATGCGGGCCATGGCAAGTCGCACGCGCCAGTTGTCTTGGCCTCGCTCGGCAGTTGGCTCTGTCGGGAAGTTGTCGCCGTAGTAGATGGCGATAGGGATTCGAGTCAGCTTCTCGAAGTCTTCTGTCGACACAGCTTCCGGCGCCAAGGGGCCTGCTGTACTGGGCATTGCAGGTGGAAGTTCTCCCTGCGGGAAGATGAAGCCGCTGCCAGGCTCGAATGCGATGATGGCCTTGACGTTGGGTGTCTTGATGGCTGTCAGCCACCCTGGGCCTCCACCCTGCGAGTGCGTAAAGAGGATTGCTGGTCCGGTCTTCGTGAACAGCGCTGCCATGGCGTCCGAAATCACGTCGGCATCGTAAGGGCCGGTGTTGGGCGTAACCGAGCGGAAGAACTGGTCCAGCGTCTCCGGCTTGCGGTCGAATTGCACATTATCGAAGTATCGCGGCCATTTTCCGATGCGAAACTGGTCAAAGAACAGCTGGTCGTTCGGTGCTGGAGCGACTGATGCCGCAACGGTGCTATTGCCGGCACGACCACGGCGCGGTTGGTCGACCAAATAGACTGGGAAGCCGCGGCGCAGGAACAAAGTCTGAAAACCCTCCCGGCCGTCCGAAGTGGTTTCCCAACTGCGCGCCGACTGGAAGGCGCCATGCAGCATAACGATGGGCAAGGGCTTGGGGTGCAGCGGCACCTGATAGAAGGCGTACAGGTGGTCACCATGGAAGCTCTGCCCCGCAGTCGTCGGTTTGTTGTTGTCGTAGTTGCCAGGAGCCTTTAACACGGCGCCTCCGACAGCGAAGCTACCTTGCGCTTGGATCACCAGAGGGGCGGAGGCGTTTCCGGAACTGTTGGGCTGGATCGCGCAGCCAGTGACGAAAGTTGTCATGGCGATGACGGTAGTCATCAGGGTTCGATTGATGTTCATGCTTAGCCTTTCGATGCAGCGGCCAGGACTTGTGTGAGCGCTTCGTTCGCACGAGCGGCAACTTCGGGGCTGACCTCCTCGGCCAGAGCTCGCGTCAGCTGGCCCAACTGCGCGGCGGTCAAGCCCACGCGCAGGCTTGCCCGCATGTGGGAGCGTAACTGTGCCTCTGCCCCTGGGGTTGCTGCGAGTGCGCCCACGGTCGCCAGTTCGCGGCTCTGCCAATCGAGGTTGTCGCGCTCGAAAATGTCGCCGAACAGATGAGCCTGCAGGAACTGATTGATGGGAGGTGCGAAGTCGAACACAGCTCCTTGTACCGGTCCACCGGAAATCTCCGTCTGGTTCGCTCTGCCCACCGTCACCAGCTCCTCGCCTGTGGCAACCTTTCTGCTGGGCTCACGCCCTTGGGCATCCTTGATCCCACGCTGCTTGCGTACTTCGACTACCGCCAGCAGTTCACCGAGTGCATTAAGACTTCTTGGGAAGCCTGCGTAGGCATAGAGCTGCACCAAAATCTCCTTGGCCTCGCTGACGGTCAAGCCGGCATCGAGCCCTTGATTCAGCGCGAAGTTCAGTCTGGGCATATCACTGCTCGCCACGAAGGCTGCAATGAGCGGAATGGCACGCTGCCGGGGCGACAAGGTTTCGGATGAGGGGTACGCATGGGATTTTGCACCTACAGTGGGACCGGGGTCCGCACTGCTCACGGCGGCCAGATACTCTTGATCGGTGACCTTGTCTTGCCAAGTCACCGAGATACCGTTTTCCTTTTCCGCGATAGCAACATGCGTCATTGAGCCGTTGGGGCCGGCACCATGCCAGTGGAGCACGTTCGCGGGAATGGTGACAACGTCGCCGGGGCGGATCACCTGTGCCAGCTGCCCCTTTTGCTGAACCAGACCCTCTCCGGCCGTGACGATCAGGGTCTGTCCCAGAGGGTGGCTGTGCCAAGCCGTTCTGGCGCGGGGCTCGAAGGTCACCGTGGCGCCTGCAGTCTTGCCTGGCTCCAATGCCTGGAAGGGCGAGCTGATGCGCACACTCCCGGTAAAGGTATCGGCCGCTCCCGTAGCGACGGGCTGAACTGACGCCGAACGTACCTCGACAACCGGAGCAACCGCGGCGGTACCGATGGACTGCGCGTCGGCAGCGGCTGCCGCTCCAGTCAGGGCGATGCAAAGGAGTGATTTCATGAGAGAGCCTTTTGCTTTTGAGCCTGCCGGTTACGGTACGGCACGATGAGACCTTGGCAGAGCGACGTTCATGTCGTCACTCAGATGTCGAGCTTGCGCTCGGACATCCATTTGACAATGGAAGGATCGCGATGCGAGAAGAAGCTGCTTGTGTTGGTGTCGAGCGTTGCGATGCGAGTCATATCGGCCTCGTCGAGCGCGAAATCGAAGATGGCGATGTTTTCGGCCATACGTTCCTTGCGCACTGACTTGGCAAGAGCGACGATCCCTCGTTGCACGAGCCAGCGCAGCACCACTTGACCGACCGACTTTCCGTGCCGCGCAGCGATACCTACCAACGCTTCGTTTTCGAAGAGACCGTTGCGGCCCTCCGCGAACGGAGCCCACGCTTCAGCCTGTACTCCGATTTCAGCCATGAACGGGGCCGCTTCCAGCTGCTGCTGGAACGGGTTGACCTCGACTTGGTTGACCGCCGGCGCAATTTCGTTGAACGCTTTGATATCCATCAGGCGGTCCGGATGGAAATTGCTGACACCGATGGCGCGCAGCTTGCCGGCGCGATAAGCATCTTCCATCGCGCGCCACGACCCGTGGACGTCACCGAACGGCTGGTGGATCAGGTACAGGTCGAGGTAATCGACTTGCAATCGCCGCAGAGACTTCTCAATGGCCTGCTGCGTGCGCTCGTAACCGGTTTCCTGGACCCACAGCTTGCTGGTGACAAACAGTTGGTCGCGCGCGATGCCGCTTGAGCGCAGTCCTTTGCCGACGGCTTCTTCGTTCATGTACGAAGCGGCGGTGTCAATCAATCGGTAACCAGATTCGATGGCATCGACCACGCTGCGCTGACACTCATCGGCGTCGGCAATTTGGAAGACACCGTAGCCAACGATAGGCATGTGAAGACCATTGTTCAGGACAACATGTTGCATGAATCGCTCCTCATTTCAAATTCAATGAAAGAAGTGTAGGCGACACACTGGCATCTGAATAGTGACATTCAGGTTGCTGAATTGGCATAAAATTGATGATAATTGTGGCTATAGGAGGCCCTCATGGCAATCAACGAGCTCCGGTCCATCACGACCTTCATCAAGGCGGCAGAGCTGGGCAGCCTTCGCAAAGCGGCTTTGGCGCTAGGCATCAGTCCACAGGCGGCAAGTAAGGCGCTGGCCCAGCTGGAGGCTCATCTGGACGCACGCTTGTTCCATCGCACCACGCGAGTGATGTCGCTGACGGATGCGGGGCAACGGCTGTTCGAAGACGTCCAGCCGTCGGTACTGGGAATGCAGCGAGCACTTCAAAGGGCGAAATCGGCGAAGGACGAGTTTGCCGGTCCCCTTCGCATCACTGGACCGCGAACGACGTTCCAGCCTATTCTTTGGCGCTTGGTCGAGGAATTTTGCGACATGCACCCAGGAATTCAGCCTGACGTACTTCTGGATGACCGGATCGGCAACTGGGTGGAGGATCGGGTGGATGTGGGTTTTCGCCTCGGGCCTTCGCCCCATGAAGGAGTCATCGCGCGGCGGTTGTTCCCGGTACAGATGCCCATCTGCGGTTCACCTGCGTACTTCGAACAAAATGGAGTACCTGATTCCGTGGCAGCCCTTGCTTCACATCGCTGCAGTGCCTATCGGCATCCGAGCACAGGAAAGGTGGTTCCCTGGCGTGTAAAGCTTGGCGACCAAATGATCGACCAGCCGGTCGTACCAGCGCTCTACAGCAACGACGAGCTCTTTGAACTACAAGCAGTCCTCGCCGGCAAAGTAATCGGACAGCTCGCTGGTGTAACGGCAGCACCCTACATCCGATCGGGTCACCTGATTCCCATCCTTGTCAGCCACATGCCGGACTACGCAAGCTATTTTGTTTATTTCGGCAGCAGGTCTTCGCAGCCGGCCCGCGCACGGGCATTCATTGATCTTGCAGTTCAGCGGCTCAACGATACCTCGGAGTACGTGCTCACTGAAAGAGATTTACAGACCAGCGGGTGATGGCGGTCAAATAGGCGAAGTTTCGTCAATATGAGGCGGAGTGACTTTCCCCCTCGGGTCGATTTCAGACGCAGCGCTTGCGTGCTAAGTTGATCTTTTGCTATCGAGTTTAGCGTGTGCGTTCGCGTTGTTGAACACGGTATGTCCATCTTGCTGAACTGTGTGACCAAGCTCACTGGAATATGCAATAACAATGGCGGAATTGCGTCATACATGTAGCAATGGGTTATGAATAGGCCTCAACTGAACAGATCGCCCTGATTCGACAGAGTATGGTTAGCGAGGTCGGCAAGGCGCACTAATCCGCTTGCGCGCACTCCTAGCAAGCGGATTCTTTGATTAAGTGGGATTCGTTTCAAACACTCACCAGCAGCCTTTCGAATATTCGCTCCGTCGGTAACTGGAAGAGATAATGTAATGTCTCTAGTTACTGAATGAAAATCCGAATAGCGCAATTTAATACCTACAGTCTTGCATGCGTATCCTTTGCGTTTGAGATCCTCAGAAACACGCATACACAAGTCGGTGAATATTTCAGATAGTTTATCGCGGTCTACTTTAGCGTGAAGATCTCGCTCAAATGTACTTTCGCGGCTAATTGATTTTGGCTCCGATTCCAATATGACAGGCCGATCATCAACACCTTGTGCGGAGCGATTAAGCCATTCGCCAGTCGTATTACCAAAATGCCGCATTAAAAGTTGCGGTGATGCTTTAGACAAATCACCAATGGTGTGTATACCCAAGCTCTTAAGCTTTTCGAAGGCTTTTGGTCCAATCCCGTTTATTTTTTTTGTTGAAAGAGGCCAGACTCGTTCTTTCATATCTTCAAAGTGAAGAATGGTTACACCATCGGGCTTCTCAAGATCTGAGCAAATCTTAGATAACAACTTATTCGGCGTTATACCGATTGAGCAGGTTAAACCCGTAGCATCGAATACGGCTCGTTTTATACGAAGAGCAAGCGATTGACTTTCCTCTTCGAGATCGGTTAAATCGATAAAAATTTCATCGATACCTCGGTTCTCAATTTTCGGAGCTATAGAAGCAACAGCTTCTTTGAATTGCCTCGATTTTTCTCGATACTCATTAAAATTGGCAGGCAGAATGATAGCGTCTGGCGCAAGCTTTGCGGAACGCATCAGGCCCATGCCAGAAAATACGCCAAGCTCCCTGGCTTCATAAGTTGACGTCGTCACCACGCCCCTACCGACGTAATCTCCAAGTCGTGCAAAGCACTTATTACCATCTTCCAGAATTATCGGCCTATCGGTGTTTCGCCCTCCCACTACGACAGCCCGACCACGTAATTCTGGATAGGTAAGCAATTCCACCGATGCAAAGAAAGCATCCATGTCCAGATGGGCTATCCGGCGATGGGGAATATGATTTTGAACCATACCTAGAACTGGACTTCTGAAAATCAGTGCAATGGCCTATAAGATCTGGCATTCATACAACCTCAATGCCAAAGGACCACTATGCATGCGCTCATTTTTTAGCAAAATTAGCCCAAACATATTTGACGCCAACGTTCACAATCGACTCAGAAGTTCGCTCCCTTAGACTTATGTCGTACCAGCCAGCGTAGCATTGAACCGACATTGTATGCTTTTAGGCAAAACGTCTGTCATTTCCATGTTTTCTCCTACTTGATGTGATGAGGCTCGGCCTCTATTCTCCCATGGCTCGCCTGCTCCAACTCCTTGGCGAAACTATCGACTGCCAATGGCAGAAGTTAATCTACATCATCAACTCCGTACAGCCCTGCCTGCAGTCTGTAACTGGACTTACTCCTGTATGACCAGTCATGCAGGAGCAAGTCCAGCTATATTGTCCCATTGAAATCAGTCGGCCTTGCCCCAGGAAAACGAGCCCAGTCGTTTGATGTTGAGCCATAAAAAGAGGCTTGCCAATCCGCAAATTCAGCCGCTGCTTCGTTTAAAATCGTAGCTATATGTTGGTCAGTTATTCCTACCCCCGGGTAGTTGCGTTGTACGTGCCCATTACACCACCAGTGCAACAGGCAATCGTCAAACGCGCCATTTCCGCGACAAGCGATCACCCGTATGGGATTCTCTGCCGACGCACGTAGATTTTCGCGAAACCTTGATGCAAAAGCAGCGGTAGTACCATGCGGCATTCCTGCTTGATCCATAAGCAACCGGTATTCAGCAAAATAACCTGCTGTAGGCCCAAGTCGATCCTGGTGGACGCGTCTGACGAATGCGTCAACACTCATCTCGCCTCCCGCGCCAGAACTTATGACCGCATGCAAAGTATTGTCCCTGCGCACAGTTCCAGCCACGATATTCAGACGCGGCAGCCCCCCAGCACTGGTCCCGTCTATCCTAGGGGCTGTTCCGTCTATGAACGTATATGCGAGGCGCTCTTCATTATTATCACTTACATAACGACCTAACAGGTGAGGCAAGCGAAATTGGCCTGAAGCAAGAGGATTGACTAAACCTCCGACCGCCCCCCGGCCGCTCAACCCCGTATGCATGAGATTGCCCAGTCGAGTCCGGAGACCTGCTGTTGCCCTGATGGCCATCTTTCCTCCGCCCCACCCGATCAGCGAGCCGGCTCCTCCCAACCCGGCCGCCCACCCCACGCTAGCCCAGTCCATCCGCTGACCGTCCACCGCCTCTGCCACGCCTTCGGCTGCCGCGCCAATGGCGGCATCCCCCGTGACCGTAGCTGCCAGGCTGAGCACCGCCGGCAGCGCCGCCCCCTCCGTCGCGATACTCAGCACAATGCCGGCCACCAGCCCAAGACCAAGACCGATCCATTGCCCCGTGCTCATGTGGCCCGACGAATCCGCCTGATTGATCGGATCGCCTGCGCAGTACGCATACGGATTGATGCCTCCAATCCCAAATGGACTCCAACTGTCTGGACAATTAAAACGCATCAGCACCGGGTTATATGCCCGGTAGCCATTACCCAAGTGATATGTACCGCTCACCGGGTCGCGCCGCTGGCCGTTATAGCCCAACAGAACGTCTGCTATTTCCATCTTTCGTATTCCTTTTCTCGATGATGCCTTCAAATGGCCGACTCAACGCCATCTTGCGTTGGCGCTAGTCATCAATCGGTCAGAATCCCACCCAAAATCCACTATCCGATCGGTCCCAACGTCTCAGAGCTTGCCAAAAATCCTCCCGGTATCCCCGTAGAAAACCAAGAAATTGCTGACGGTAGGGGCCATAAATAGCTTCTGACGGCAAATCAAAACCTGTAATTTCATACTCACAAAAATGCACCTCTAACATGTTTGGCCAACAAGTACTACGATCCGGGCGGCTTCTTCCTAGGCCAAGGAAATTTTTCTCCATCCATGACCTGAATGCGGGATTCACGATTAGCCTTTCACGATCCCTAACATGCGCCAGCTTGCTCTCGAGCTCATTGGCTGACAACCTGGACCAGCGCCTGACGAAATCCTCATACTTGATTTCAGCAGGCGGAACACCGGTTTCTTCTAGGCGCCCCCGGCGCACCATCGCACTGCTCGCAGCCTCTCCGAAGGTCTCTTCTGATGCTTGACGAAGGTTATGGATAGACTCGGTGTCGAGGAAATCCAGAATGCGTTTCTCAACGGGGTAATACCTCCCACTGAATAATGTTGTAAGTTTAGGCTTAATCACCTGCATTTCAATTTCGTGAACTACTGGGCTCCCAGCAGATTGCCCTGCCCGTGCTGCCCCCCGCCCGAGTCGTGCTATTGCTCGAATACCCCTCGCCCCTCCCCATCCAATCAGCGAACCAATTACACCCACCCCGGCCCCGCCCCCCACGCTAGCCCAGTCCACCCGCTGACCGTCCACCGCCTCTGCCACGCCTTCTGCTACCGCACCAATAGCGGCATCCCCCGTGACCATGGCCGCCAGACTGAGTACCGCAGGCATCGCCGCCCCGTCTGTCACGATGCTCAGCGCAATGCCGGCCACCAGTCCAAGACCAAGACCGATCCATTGCCCCGTGCTCATGTGGCCCGACGGATCCGCCTGATTGATCGGATCGCCTGCGCAGTACGCATACGGATTAATCCCTCCAGCTCCAAACGGACTCAAACTGTCTGGACAATTAAAACGCATCAGCACCGGGTTATATGCCCGGTAGCCATTGCCCAGGTGATATGTACCGCTCACCGGATCCCGTCGTTGGCCGTTATAGCCCAACAAAACGTCTCTCATTTCCATGTTTTCTCCTGCTCAATGTAAGGTTCGGTTTCTATTCGCCGTGGATTTCAATTCCGTATCCTGCAACGTAGTCGCAACCATTCGGAATAAGACTTGGCGCAAATAGGAGAACAGGAGGGAGCATATAGATTTACTGAGATGAACCCGACATCACCGCTAGGCCAAGGTTGATCGAGAAATGAAGCCGCTTGCCGAGCGTATTGTGCTTCGAATTAGTTAGGTGTCTGATACCCAAGCGCTGAGTGCATGCGCCGTTCGTTGTAAATCTCTTCGATAAAGTATGGCAACCTAGCGGCTACATCGCTGAATTTCTCATAACCTGCCAGATAGACCTCTTCGACCTTGAGCGTCTTCATGAAGCTTTCGGCCTGCGCATTCTGATAAGGATTAGTCGACGAGCTCATCGAACCAAGCAAACCGAACTGTTCCAACGCATCGCGATACAAGGCACTAACGCATTGGCATCCATGATCGGTGTGATGAATGCATGTGCCAAGCGTCGGCTTTCGGCTATTGTAGGCCGCCGTCAGTGCAGCCAAGGTCAGAGGCGTAGAGCAGGCTTGGGGCCGCTGATGGTCGATGAGTTCTCGTTGTTGCTGACTGAAATCAACCACCGCTCTTGGATAATGGACGCCTGACTATACGGCATCCGGAGCAAAATCACCGTTTGGCGGCAGTGCTATGACGAGCGCCATGACTGGACGGGATATTCTGATGGTTCAGGCATGTGTTGATTCAAGTAGGTCGCATAATCATGATCCCATAACCTATCCTCTGGTGAGAGCTCGGCTCCTTCTGGGAAGAAACGGGCGTGAAATAGCGATCTTGGATGAAAACGTATGAGCTGTTCCTCGCCGCTTAGCCCTATATGAGGTATCCCCCGACTTAACACTAGTCTTGCCCGATACGGGGCCCTCCCCATAACGGTCGCCTGTGCCCACCGTAGAGTGTCTCGAAAGTAAGCAATAGGGGCAAAAATGGGGTCTGCTCTCATCAACTCTTCTATACGTATCAGGCCAAACCTACCATTTATCTGTCTGACTAACCTCGTGTTTGGCCCCACCCAAGATGGCCGAATTTGAGTTATGCCAGTGAACTGAAGATCCTCATAACCCAACACGTTTGCATGAAGGGTTCTGGAGGTTTCCGCTAGGGCTTGAAGATCCCTTCCATTCAAATGGAAGGCAATTTCATTAAATGCTTCGGGAGGAATTCCTTCCAGCGATGCCGTGGGAATAACGACGTTCTCGGCCATGGCGGCACCAGCAGCCGACGCTCCCCGCCCGCTTAAGCCCATATGCATGAGATTGCCCAGTCGAGTCCGGAGACCTGCTGTTGCCTTGATGGCCATCTTTCCTCCGCCCCACCCGATCAGCGAACCGGCTCCTCCCAACCCGGCCGCCCACCCCACGCTAACCCAGTCCACCCGCTGACCGTCCACAGCCTCTGCCACACTTTCTGCTACCGCACCAATGGCGGCGTCCCCCGTGACCGTGGCTGCCAGGCTGAGCACCGCCGGCAGCGCCGCCCCCTCCGTCGCGATGCTCAGCGCAATGCCGGCCACCAGCCCAAGACCAAGACCGATCCATTGCCCAGTGCTCATGTGGCCCGACGGATCTGCCTGATTGATCGGATCGCCTGCGCAGTACGCATACGGATTGATGCCCCCTGCCCCAAATGGACTCCAACTGTCTGGACAATTGAAACGCATCAGCACCGGGTTATATGCCCGGTAGCCATTGCCCAGATGATATGTGCCGCTCAGCGGGTCTTGCCGCTGGCCGTTATAACCTACGGCCATTTCCATGTTTTCTCCTATTTGCCTACTTGATGTGAAGTCCGGCATCTATTCGCCCGTTGGATTGCCTGTTCTGCGCCCTTGGCTAAACTATCGCCTGCCAACAGCAGAGATGATCTACATCATAAAACTGCGTAAGCTCTGTACACAGTCAGTGACAATGCTCATCGTAGTCACCTCCATTTTGAATAAGACTCGGCCCAAATAGGAGAGATTGCTCCCCGAAGGCAAGTACCCAGGCACAGTAAAAAACAGGAGTGCCCCTCCCCGCCTCGGCGGCTCCAATCACTTACAAGAGCCACGCCAGATAACGGCCACAGGAAGCTGCTCGTCAGCGGAGGTCAATGTCAGTGCATCGGCGGTCGCCTCACTCCGTCGAGCCGCGTTAACGTACCAGCAGTGCATATCACTGTTCGATGAATCAGGGGCGGTGAGAGCAATGGTCACTGGCGAGCCCTTCTTGTAGCGATAGGCAATGCTGCCAACTGCAATCCCTTGCGGGGTGACGCTGATCGTAGCCCGACGGCCGTCTGCATCCATTACACTCGACAGCACGACATCAAATTCATCATCCTTGGGTTGCGTGTCCAGATAATTAGGATTGGACAGATACTCGACTTGCTTTGCAGCATTTTGGCGAAATACCCCTTTGATATACTCGCGTCGGATTCCACCCGGGAAAACCACTACGTTATACGCCATATAGCCAAGAGTATTTGTCTCAGGCATCGTAGCTATCTCCTGTTTTGGCAAATAATCATCATTGCCAGCAATAAATTTTCTTGATGTATCCTGATTAATTCCTCCCGGAGCATCGATAAGATAAGCTTCCAAACCATGCAAAACCCCAAAGGCTGAAGCAAAATCATAACTTGCCAGATAGCCCGTGTTAACCAGCGCGCTGCGCTTATTCTCCCCACCGGTGGGCATTACCAGCTCGCCGTCGTATTTCCAAGGGTAGAAGCCCTCGGTGAAGATACTCTCCGGTGGGCGCCCGGCCCCGCCGCGAAACAGGGGCCGACGATCACCGCGCCATATAACACGTGCAACCAAATCAGCGTCGAACGTCCCCGTTGCAACCGCAGTCAGATCAGTACACCGGCTCAGCGTGACCATTTCCCATGCTTTATACCAAGGCTGATTGAGATAATCTACCGCTGCAAGTTGTCCTTTCTTTACGCGCGCACGAAGCCAAGGCGGTAAGGTCTTGCTACTCGGCTGACACTCCGCTGGATACTGACTTGGGTGAAGTACTACGTCGTCGGCGAATGCTGCGATATGAAAACCCGCCGATAGGAGTATCGTCAAAAACAAGATGCCTGGTGTTCTAGACTTCATCGGTTCTATCCTTTGACAGAAAGTTAAATCATAGGAGGATGGAATGCTCCTTTCCCAAGTCATTCTTTATCAACAAAATACGCGTGAAACCACACTACCAAAAAATACTTGATCGATGCCCGTCAAATTTTTGTGCGTCTCCATTCGGACTTCATAATCATGTGAATTGACATCGTGCTTTGTGAAACAAGATAAGCACTTATTTTGCTATGGCAAATAATTTTTCTGCATATTACTCGTTGAATTAGATATTCAATTGGGATTTAGCCCAAGTGCGAAGCGAAGTCCGCAAGGCCATCAAAGACAGTGCACTAGGCTGCTTGGACGCTATTGATGGCAGCTCAGATGAGCAACGCGTCCCAGCAAGTGAGCGAAAGCCCCGCATGGTTTCATTGTGACCTGCGATAAGAAGACTTATCGAAAGTGTGTTTCATGCAATTTCCACGTGGTCATTCTGATTTCAGTCCGATCCGGCAGAACTTCGCGCGTCTAGTGCCCGTCGGCTAGCTAACACACCCTGTTCGTTTGACACTCAGGGCATCGTTTCATCGACCGCCTTATTTAGCCCGGCTGGTTCGGGTAAGGATTATCTTAATTTTTTGAGGCCGCTGTCTCTGTGAAAACAGTACCCAGCACATCACCCACACTCCCCTTGATACACCGTGGACCTCACTCTACACCCGCGTTCGCGAGGGCGAGTACAGCAAAAATAAAAACCGCCATGGGAATCCGATGGTGGTTTTTAGTTTGGGTAGGAGAACGATGACTTGAACATCAGGCGCAGCGAGTCCCACACTCGGCCCAAGAAACCGCCCGGGCCGACCGATTCCAGCGCTACCACCGGTAGCGCTGTCACGGTCTTGTCACCGAGCATGACTTGCAGGGTGCCGATCTTGGCATTTTCGGAAATCGGGGCTATCAACGGACCATTGCGGTTCAATTTAGTCTTGACCTTGTCGGCAGTGGCTCGAGGAATGGTAATGTAGACATCGTTTTTGAAACCAACCTTGATCTTGCCTTGAGCCCCCTTCCACACATCAGGCGTATCGACCGGCTGGCCCTCTGCGTACAACTTCACCACATCGAAGTTCTGGAAGCCCCAAGCCAAGAGCTTCTGACTTTCCTGCGTACGCGCTTGGTCGGACACGGTGCCGATCACCACCGAGATCAAACGACGCTCACCGTTGGACACCGGACGATGAGCCGAGGTGATCAGCGAATAGCCGGCGCTAGAGGTATAGCCGGTCTTCATGCCGTCCACCGTCGGGTCTAACCACAGCAGGCGGTTGCGGTTCGGCTGGGTGATGTTGTTGTAAGTGAATTCCTTCACCGAATAATAGCGTTTGTAATATTCATTAAAATCGTTGATCAGGTTGCGGCACAAAATGGCCAAGTCATGCGCGGAGGTATAGGTGCCCGGACTGGGCAAACCGTGCGGATTGCTGAAATGGGTATTGGTCAGGCCCTGACGCTGAGCTTCTCGGTTCATCAATTGCACGAAAGCATCTTCAGTTCCGGACACGGATTCGGCCACGGCTACAGCAGCATCATTGCCGGAGACTGATATCAGTCCATAGAGCAGATTGTCGATCGAGACAGACTTGTTTGGCTCAACGAACATCCTAGAACTGCTCGGATCAACCTTCCAAGCACTCACCGAAATATTGACTTCCTGCTCCAGACTCAAGCGCTTGTCGCGCAGCGCAGCGAAAGCCAGGTAGGCGGTCATCAGCTTGGTCAGCGAGGCTGGCTCGATGCGCAGGTCGGGATCGGAGGAGGCGATCACCTGGTTGGCCGAGGCATCCATCAGCAGCCAACTCTTGGCGGCGATAGTCGGAGGCGACAGAGTTTGCGCAGAGGCGAAAAGTGCGAATAGGGAAAGTACGGTGGCGGCGAGCGCCGCGAGAAGTTTTTTCATCTGAACCTAAAAGAAAATACCCACACGGGAAACATCGCTGCCGTTCAAGAACCTACAGCCTTCGCTTCACAGAAGAAGATAAATGAATCCCAAGGTAGAAGCCTTTGCTGAAACCTGGCACAACGCCGACAAAAATCCGATAATTGTGCCCGATGATTATCGCGCCTGCTTTCTGGGGCATAACGCAATCAGCAAAAAAAACGGCTGGTGACTACAAACGATGATGTATCGAAGAAGTCACCAACCCAAAAACTCCAGCTCATCAGGGAGGGTAGGGAACGCTGGAGTCTGATACCAGTGTAGCAATGAGCTTACGTCCGCAAAATAAGACTTGGCCCAAAAAGCCAACTCAATCTAGAGATGGGATTCAGGAAGCAGCGTGCCATGGATGCATCCAATAGATAAGTGGATGCGATGCCATATAAAAGAAAAGACAGATGTCAATGCGAATGGAAATTCACATGTCTCATTGATGCAAAAACATTCCATTTTATGGATCCCTGAAATCTCCGAGAATTCACTACTCTAGTTTCAGCCCATTAAAAGGAAACTTGGATTTTGTCCGGTAGTCACGACAATTTGAGAGGGAGTTCTCGTGTGGGCGTAATATACAATTGTTCGATGCGGAACTCATCCGACATGCGGGCTTGGAGCGTCTACGTAAGATCATACGTGGCACACATCCGCCTCGCCCGCTTCGGCGGGGGACACTCGCTAAATTCATACGCCCCCGGCCAGCTCTGCCTGCCGGCATTCTTTCGGTCAATGATGCAGCCTTAAAGGCTCGCTTGATGATGAATCCTCTGGCGACCACCACGCCCGCATTGCCTGCACTTCATCGAGAAAAGATTAATACCCCTCCAGCAATCGCTAGGCAACCCAGTGCGCGCGACACCTTGGATCGATGAGTTTATGCCGCATACCATCAATTATTCTTTATAGCGAAATTCGGGTATATCCCAGTTCTCGTTCCATTACTCCCCCTACTCGGTGGGCAAATGAACGTGCTCCTGACTTTGCCAAAGTCCCATCCACAACATGTTGTTGCGCTGCGTGCAGATGAGGTTGCGCGACATCCCGCAGTCCTAAGCGGTGATCGGGCGTAGACCTGACTGTAATGATGAAAGGCCTCGATATAGGAATTGTTCGGAGCACCGTCGCGAAAGATGATAACGATCTCGTCGCCACCGAGCGCCGAGAAGTTGCATATCAGTCTGCTGTGAGGCGGCGAAGGGTTTGGCCAGACACAGAGGCACACCTAAGTTGAAGCGCTCCCGTAGCAACCTTTCGCGGTGAAATAAATGGGCATAGGGGGACGGACCTGGCGAGGCGACTTGGGCCAAGAGAGAGCCACCGATTCGAGGCCAAGCCCCCCCCTCATTGAGGGGGGAAAGCCAGTCGACAGGTATCGCTCGGAAATAGCTGCGGATACACGGTTTCGCGCGCAGATGTGGGCGGCGTCCATGATCACCAATCCTGTTCGGCGCGTGAGGCTACGTCAGATCGGTGTGCGCATTAGGGCCACTACCGATTCGTGGATAAGCTCATTGCCCTGCATGACCCCCTCCAGACCACGAATACCGGAAGTACTTCATCTTCGGCAGTCAACGACAACGGCTCTGCTGTTGCCTGGCTTCGCGGAGTCGTATTGACATGCCAACAGTTGTCCGAGCTAAAGATGCCGCCATCCTTGAGAGTGATCGTTACCTGTGTTCCCTTCTTGTAGCGATATGCAATGTTGCCAACCCGAGCCCCCTCCGGGGAAGCTAAGAGACGTGCATTACCTCCATCGATAGCAAGGGCATCAGCCAAAACAATGTCAAATTCATCAGCTCCAGGTTGGGAGGAAGAATAGTTGGGATTAGGCAAATACTCCAATTTATGGTTCTTGGTATTGACCTTGAATGCACCCTTGATGTATTCACGCTTAATCCCTCCGGGGAAGACGACTACATTGCGATAAACGCCGATATTCGCTTCTGCCATGGCATGCTTCGGCAGCTCCCCTTGGGAGGCATACCCACTCGATTCGCTCTGGTTAATACCACCCGGCGCATCAATCAAATAGGCCTCGTTACCCGACAAGACGCCAAAGCCAATATCAAAATCGTATGAGGCTTGATAACCCGTGTTTACGATGGGCGACTCAAGGTTACGCGAGCCACTGTACAACTTCACGATACCATCATACTTCCAAGGGTAAAATCCATAAGTAAAAACCTCATTCGGATCTCGACCTACACCACCGCGAAATAGTGGAAGTCGATCCCCTCGCCAGAGAACCTTGCCAACCAGAGGGCCGTCGCCAGAATATACATGCGCCAGGTCGGGACATACACTTAGCGTTGTGCTTAGCCATGTCTCATACCAAGGCTGATTTAAATAATCTAATTCGTTGACCTGCCCTTTCTCCACCAGAGTATGTAACCAACCTGGCATGCTCTTACTTCCCGGTTGGCACTCTTTCGGGTATTGATCGGGTCGCGGTATATCTTGAGCGGGTGTCCCCGCAATTATTCCAACGGATAGAAGGATCGCTGGCAACAATCGCCACGTTGATTTTACGAAACTCATAGTGCCTCCAGTACACTGGGTGGTTAAATTATGTTACACAGCGGTCGCCAGATCCATTTTTACGAAAAACTGAAACAACGACTAAGGCTGTACTGACTGGTCGTCATGCTGATATGTGAAGGTCATCTTCCCAGGTTCTGGGCCTGGCGAACTTACTTTAATTACGGGCAAGAGCTGACCGGTTTCCTTGTAGAACAGCCCTTGATCGTTCATTGCATACCGCTTCCCCGCTTCTGCAGTGTAAAAAAAGGCTTGAATGGGCAATTGATCTCGAGCACCGTTACCCCAAGTTCTAACAATAATTTCATTATTTATATTGTTCTTGAATAATGGTCCGATATCGGCCCAATTTTTCCACATTAATGTGGAGGCGAGAATGCCCTGATGGAAAGCCTTTTGTGCATTTCCCACAGCACCATCTCGATAATCTCTTACATTAAATCCACATAATCTCAACAAACTTACAGACGGTTGAAAATATTTTTCATACCAATCCTCCGCTGTGTAGATACCTTGAAGCTGACAAGGGCTACTGCCGGAAAAATAATAAACTGGCCTGTTATCGATGTAGTCAAGGAGCTCTCCGCATCCACTTTCCCCACCTCGATTAACGCTTGCCGCATTCACCGGGAAATAACAAAGTACATATGGCTGTTTCTTTCCATTTGCCTCCGCTCTTTCTGGAGCATTCCATACATATCCATTGGGTAAATCACCGAATACCCCAGAAATAATATCTGCGCGCCAATATGAAAAAGAAATACCGCCCGTCCTCAATGAAATAGGGCTGGGATCCCATGGGTCATAATCCCCGTGTCCTGTGGCGCGAAACATGATTCCGCTACACTCAAATGCCGGCAATTTCTGATTGGCACCACAACCCACTGTTGTGTTTTGGTATCGGTCACGCAGATCTTTAACCACCGCATCCCCAACCTGATCGATATCGATGGCGCGCGCTGGGATCCACAGAAGAACAAGCATCAAGCATGTTGTCCATTTCATGAAATTGAGTCTCATCATTTCTGCATCTCCATCAGGTTAAAAACCGATGTCATGACACAAGAAGTGTCAAACTAACCAAATTGGCGAAGAGGAAGCCATCAGACTTCGATTAAGGTCGGTCGAATTCGAGGAAGCGTCCATATCCCCCGATAACGTTGAGCCATGCATTTAGCCGATAAAGCCATGGACCTGAATGTTCCGTTTCTCGTATAAAGACTAGCCGTCCACGCAAAGCCCAGTACACAGACAAGAACGACGCCAATGATGCCGAAGCAATCGGTAGGTTGTGGCTCAGTACCTTGCTCGAGATCTTACTCCTATCCATCGAAACTGCTCGCCACACCATAAGGATAGCGGACCCAGTCGGGTTCTGATCGTAGGGTAAAAAGATTTGACTGCCCCGCAAACGCCTGTTCAGCACCGTCAAGAATCCCCTGTAAAGCATCGGCATTTAATGGCAAATTCATCTGATTCATCCGATCTCCAATCCACATATCAACGGGACTGTCAATCCTGACTTCACCCCGAGAAGCGATCACCCCCACAGTACGACGATCCACATTAAGAATTCTGATCAGCTCATGACGAACGTATGCTGCAAAATTTTGAGTTCCATATTGCTGTGCCGCGTAATTCATCACCAATCGGTACTCACTATAAGTATCACCTACAACTCCGCTCGCCTCGAGGCGCCTGACGAGCGAGGTAGGGCTAAGAAAATCGCCGTCACCTCTGATCGCGCGCATACTGTTGAAGTCCAAATCAAGCAGAGTTCCCACTACGATATTAAGGCGCGGCCCCCCGTTAGTCGCTTCATCTTCGAAAGTGAGTGACATTTGGAAATTTCCGTAAAGGCCCCAAAATCGTGGACGACGAAATTCCCCCGACATAGGGATGCCAATTCGGCCGTTGACCCGCTGCAATTTACTGACTAACCTAACGCCGGTCTCGTAAAGCGAATTTGCCCGCCTGGCCAGCGCTATCCCACCTTGGACCAGGCCTACCGCTCCGGTTCCCATCGACACCCACCCCAGGATCGCTGACGCTTGCGGATCCACATCCTCGCTTGCCCCACTGGCAATGGCGCTCACATCCGCAAGCGCACCCGTTATTCCTACCGCCAGTGAGACCGCCGAGGTCGACTCGATGGCGGCCATGACACCACCAGCGGCCGCCATCGAGGCTCCCGCCGTCACAATCGTCAGCGCCAGTCCGGCAATGCCCATACCGATACCCAGCCACGCCTGCCAGCTCAGGTGTCCCGATGGGTCCGCATAATTGACTGGGTCGCCTGCGCAGTACGCATACGCATTGATGCCTCCGGCCCCAAACGGGCTCCACGCATCCGGACTGTTGAATCGCATCAGCACCGGGTTATATGCCCGGTAGCCATTACCCAGGTGATACGTGCCGCTCACCGGGTCTTGCCGCTGGCCGTTATAGCCCAATATGCTCGTGTTCATTGTCAGATCCTCTTGACTGCTCCGGCTTGCGTCATGTCGCCCCGGCGCCAGCCGGATTTCGCATTGCCAACTCCCCATCAGCTATACGTGCGCAAAAACGTGCTCCAAGACTGATTTGCAGTAATAGCAGGGTCTGGGTAAATCACATTCACTTCGTCGGCAAAATCGTTTGCTATCACATCAAACTGGCCTTGCATTAGGGCAGGAGACGGTATAAGTCCATTGTTGTTTAAATTATTCATCCAGAGGCGCATATGGTCGACAACAGGCCCTTGGACATGCACCGGGAGTGCAGTAGCAATAACGGGGCTATCTATTCCCCTCACTTCCAATGCCCTTCTAAATGCCATGGCCAAGCTGCGACCGCGTGCTCCCTGAGCAGCACGGGATACGAGCAACCGGTACTCTGCATAATCGCGATCAGGGGTCCTGTCAACAATCGTCGCAGCACGATACAGTGCGCGCACATATTGCTG
Source organism: Herbaspirillum sp. CF444 (assembly GCF_000282135.1). Taxonomy (GTDB): domain Bacteria; phylum Pseudomonadota; class Gammaproteobacteria; order Burkholderiales; family Burkholderiaceae_D; genus Herbaspirillum. The sequence goes on along the minus strand of NZ_AKJW01000058.1, from coordinate 10,377 downwards.
CCCATTCCACCGGCCCAAAGCGAAGCGTGTCGGATGGGCGTCAGGTATGCCTCGTATGTTCCCACTGCGCATTACTATATTCAGGCGAGCCCCCTCCCATATCTGGTCTTCGTAGGTGAATGCGATATCCTCAACTCCCCCCCCTTGCCCCTGATACAGCCCATGAAACCGTGGATTGCGAAATAGGCCTGGCAAAGGTATAGCGGCCCCGCCCCCCTCACCTTCCATCATCAGGCCCCCAAACGGCCTGCTGGCTGTACCCTTGAGTGCACCGAGCACCTTGCCTACCACCGCCCCGCCGACTGATGCCAGCAGGGAGCCACCGGCAAGTAACGCCCAGCCACCCGCGCCCATGCTGTCCAGGCGTTCGTGGTCAATGGCCATAGCAATACCCTGAACCGCCACCGCAAACGTCGCATCAATTGCAATCACAGCGGGTAGCGCCAATCCAGCGGTCAATACGCCAAGTACGATGCCGCCGATCAACCCTCCAGCCAACCCAAAAATGCTGCCATTGCTCAGGTGTCCTGACGGATCGGCCCGGTTGACCGGATCACCATCGCAGTACGCATACGGATTGATGCCGCCCGCACCGAACGGACTCCAGCTGTCCGGACAGTTAAAGCGCATCAGCACCGGGTTATATGCCCGATAGCCATTGCCCAAGTGATACGTGCCACTCACCGCGTCCCGCCGCTGGCCGTTATAGCCCAATATGCTCGTGTTCATTGTCAGATTCTCTGTGACTGCTCCGGATTGCGCTGTGTCGTCCCGGCACAAGCCGAATGTCACCGGGCGGGCCGCTCCCCACCGCGCTTGAGATCCAATCCCGAGTAGCGTAGAAGCTTCGTCAGTTACTGTCGTCAGTCAGATTGGTGGCCGCCACTGCTGTCACAGTAGCCGTACGGTGTATACGTCCGACCTTCGGTCTGCTGGCCGGAGGCCAGCATCACTACGCTCTGTTTGCCATCCGTACCCGTCAGCACCGTGGCGGTCTTGCCATCCGCTGATGTGGCCTGTGCCACACAGGCGCCCCCCGCATGAACCAGTCGCACCTGCTTGTCTCCTGGCTTCGGGCTCCCGCCACCCTGCGTGATCCATTCATACACCAGTCGCTCTCCCCGGTAATAAAGACGGTGCGCTTCGTCCGTGGCATTCACCTTCTGATACACCATGCGGTTATGTGCATCGTAGCCATAGGCGCCTGCCTCTCCGACCGCCTGCAGACGTCCCAGCGCGTCATAATCCAGTTTGCGCCCTGCTTCGTCCTTCTTCATTCGCCCCGCATCGTCATACTCCAGCTGGATTTCCGCCGGATATCCATATTTCGTGTCCGTCTGACTGTGCGTCACACGACTGAGCTGACAGGGATCCTTCGCATTATCGAAGTGATACGTGGCCGTATTCTGGACATTGCTCTTGAGGGTCGTCTCGCAGGTCCGGATGTTGCCCAACGCATCAAACGTGAAGTGCTGGTGAGTGAATTCGTTGCCGTAAGGATCAACAGGCAGTTTCGTGCCCGCACAGGTATAGTCGAACAGACGGTTTCTGTTGTCGTAGTCGAAAGTCTCGGTACGCACTACCACTCCGTTCTCGATGAGCACGCACTTGGCAAGCAGCCCGTTAACTTTCCAGTCCCTCGATAGCTCCTGTGTGAAGTGCGTCGCCCCGCTGACATAGGCAAGCGTCCGGCCGATCTCCCGCCCGAAACTGTCGGGCGTGAGTGTTGTATCCAGGGTTGCTCCCGTGGTTTTATCCGTTGCCTTCCACGACTTGAGCTGTTGCAAATCGTCGTAATCCAACGTCACATCGACTGACGGATCGCTGACGCTCGCCAAGCGCCCTTTGGGCGATAGCAACCGTGTCTGCGTCACGCCACCCGGACCTTTCCAGGATTGCACCTGTCCGCCAAGCGAATACTGCCACTGCGTCTCTACATCACTGCTGCCGTGTATCTGCGTCGATTCGGTTTTCTGCAGCCCCGACGACCAGGGCGCCCAAGTAACTTTCGTTGTGCCCTCGGTGGCCTCGGTCGGCATACCCGTCGGCTTTTCGTAGGTGAAATCCTGCTGAATCGCAGTGCCTCCCCCTTGTGTCGTGATGTTCTTCAGCGCCTCACCAAGCGCCGCATCCGTTATCAACGTCCGTTTAACACCATCCGGTCCCGTCGACGTAGAGGGGCGAATCTGCCATGCCTGCTCATAGGTCTGCGAAGTGGTGCGACCTCCGGCAGTACTTTCCCGCAAGCGCCCCAAGCCATCAAAGGTTTGCGTTCCAAGTTCAATTTCCTTATCTCCGGCAGGCGTCAGGCTGATGCGGGTCGCCAGCGCCGCCAGACTGAACGGCGCATATCCCCGGCTCACCACGCTGCCGTCCGCGTACTGCGTCGAGACCGTGCGCCCCATCGCGTCATAGCTGTATGTAGTGACACGCCCAAGGGCGTCGGTACTCGTACGCAGACGGTGCAGGCCATCCCAAGTCTGTACCGTGGTGCTGTAAGGCGTCGATTTCCAACCCGTACCGTCAGTCGTCACCTCGAAGGTTTCCGTTACCACCGGCCGCCGGGCGCTATCGTAATACGTGCGGGTTTTCGCACCCAACGCCTTGCCTCCCGATATCCAGCTCTCCGACGAGGTCAGCCAGCCTAACGGCTTTTTCACTGCGTCCGTGTAGCTCTGACCAACCGGGTCGATCATCTGGTTCCGAACGATGCCATCCTCCTTCCCCGTCTCCGTCGACAGTGAGGACCAATCATCCCAGGCCCGTGTCATCGTGAGCGCCAGTTCCCCGCTGTTGCTTCCCGCAACCTCCCGGAATGTATCGGCATGCCGGGACTCGTGGTTACGCCCCTTGACATCCCATGCATGGGTCTGCATGGTCCGCCAGCCCAGCGCGCCATCGGCATCCAGTATTTCCTGCTTCACGATGCGTCCCAGCCCATCGTAAGAAGAGCGAGCCCGGTTTCCACGAATATCCGTCACCGTGGTTTGCGCCGGAGTCGTCTTGCCCGGAAGCGCATAATCCCACGACTGGGTCGCCGTATAGGCACTCTTGTCCGGGTGATGAGTCTGCTTCTTCGGGCGTCCAAACGCATCGTATTCGTACGCCACGGTGTTACCAACAGCATCTGTCTCCGACTGCAGCCGCCCACTACAAACCGATTGGATGCGCGTCGAAGTCAACGTCAATTTCGGGGTATCCGCCTGCCCCGGCGTCTGGTCAACCGATGCCCCTACCGTCTGCTTCAGATGTCCGTTTGCATCTACCTCAAAGGCGAAGGTCTGGGTCGCCTTATATGCCTTGAGATCCGGCCCGTATGTCGTAGTTGTCTTCTCCGACATCCGGCCATGCTCCAGACTCTGGCTGCTGTTCACGTAGCTGAAGGATTCGACGTAAAGCCGCTGACTATCCGACCAGTGCGTGCATGTCCCCTGCAGTACGCCCTGGCCAGACGAGCGCCCCTTGTACGGTGCAAGGCTCCTGTATTCCCAGACATCTTTTACTACCGGTACATCGGTATAAGCACCTGATGGCGGGGTCACCGTACGGCTCTTCATGAACCGCACGAACCCGTTCGGCTCGGGCGGACACAGCACAGTGTTTCCGTCCTTTTCGCCGGCTGCAGGATAGTACTTGTATTCGGTCTTGGTACCATCGGGATCCATCCGTGTAAGCAGGTTGCCCGCATCGTCAAACGTATTGGTCGCGGTCTCGCTTCGGCTTTTCTGCCCCACAGGTCGGCTTGAGTCCGTCCATGTAACCTTCTGCTGTTTCGGGCACAGGAACGTCTTCGGCTGCTTCTCCAACGTCTCACCCTGTTCAGCAAAATAGTCTGTTTCGCGCAAAACCGTACGACTGCCGCAATCAGTCTGTTCGCTGACGAGCAGGTGAAAGGTATTGTAGGTTCGACGAGTGGCGATGTACGGCTTGTCATCCACAACAAGCTGTTCCTCGCTCCAGTACGTGTAATCGCTCACCCGGCCATAAAGCGGATCGAGCGTATCTGACCAGTCGACGCTGGCTCCGGAGGCCAGGTAGCTATTGCTGGAGTACGTATAGGTTCGCACGATCGCGGCCTGACCGGCCCCCGGCGTCTGTTCATATCGCACCACGGCAGGCAGTCCGCTGCTGCGTCCGGCACTGCTGGCAAACTGGATGGCATCGTCCTGATACTTCACCTCCTCGAGCAGCCCGGTCGGGTGGTGGATGGAATTGAGCCACGAGACGGTGTCGCCTCCGCTAGACAACGTCTGGTATTCCAGTGTTGTACTCAGGCTATCGTTATCAATCTGCGTAACCTGACCGTTCTCGAACGACAAGACTACTGTATACGCCTCCGCCGTATCAGGCCAAAAACGGAAAGATACATTCTGACCGTAGTCAACCCGCAGCAGTGTGGCGCCCGTATCATCGCTCACCTTGGCAAGCCGCGGCCCCTTCAGGTCATCGTAATTCCACTTAAGGTCCAGTGCATAGCCCAGCGGACTGAGCATGCGCGACGGCATCTTGATGTAATCCGCCGTCTTCGGACCAGCCAGCAGTTCGATCCTGCCGTCCTTCCAGACAATGCGATAGACCTCATCTCCATCTACAGTGGCGTATTCGAAACGGAAGTGATCCGTGTGTTTTTGCCGAAGCTCCGGATTCTCCGGCGTGCCAGCAACCCGATACTGCTCACCGCTTGACAGCACCAGCGCCCCTGAGTGTGTGTCATAGTACGAGTGCCCAAGCGAAAACCCGACGCCATAGCCCAAATCGACCGCCTGCAATGGCGAATAACCCAGCGCCACCAACATCGACGGCCCCTGATTGTGATTACCCACCAGTTGACCCAGTGTCAATCTAGGATTGAACAGGCCAGTGCGCGGATCCACGCCCCCCGATACTGCATCGACAAAGTTCACTGCCTGAGTGGAAAAATCTTCATTCATCATTAATCTCCGTATTACTACTGTTCATTCTGTCCATTGCGGCCCTCAGGCCCGCCATCAGGCACGTCGCCACAGTACACGCCTGCCTGCCGTGTACTGTGCTTTCCCTCAACAAATCACGGGATGTCTATTCCGGACGAAGCTTTGGCGTCACCGGCCAGACCGGATCAGCCTCAAACCATATCTTTAGCTTGCCCGTGTTGCCACGACTATCTTCGACATCCACAATGGCGTCGTTAATAAACATGTCGCTCTTCGGGCTATCACCTCCCTGCCAATACCGTGTCAAACCACTCTCTGGAAAAGACAGGTGCCATACGCAGACCGAAATGGAGTCGTCCTCGTGTTGGGCCATGTCATACTTCTGATGACGCATGTCCTTGTCGCCAATAACCAGTTCGTACCAGTGATCGGGAGCTTTGTAAGGTAGTGATGAGCCACGTTCGATACCGAAAACCCCCGGCTTCACGAACCAAGCCAAAACGTCCTCACTGTCACTGTGCGAACCACAAACTGCGTGTGGCGCGCCCGCAAAACTGAATGTCGTATCATGCGCAAGAGCGGCGCCGTCAAATCTCGAGCTGATTTTGTCAACCGTCCTACCTGAGACAGTTGTTTTCGTGAACTTGAATCCATTAGTTTTCGCCTGAACACTACGGATCAGGAACTTCTTCCATCGGCTAACGCCCTCGTACTTGTTATTCCAGTCTGCAAGTGTACCGAGAGCACGAATGATCGAACGAACCAGAACGTCGCTGACAACGACATTCCACTCCCCATCGGATACAACCTCCCAATGCTCAGACTCGCTATAGTCGATGGCCGGGGTCGTCGTGATCGTGACAGACGATTCAAGCCCGTTCGTTCCGCCATGAGCGGTACTGAATGTCTTTCGGTTCGCCTCCTTCCCTTCAGGATTCCAGCTCACCTGTGCGGCCACCTGCATGGTGGGCTGCGTCGTATCAGCATCACACCTCACGTAAAACCTGATGCGGTTGTGGCCGACTCCGGTCAGTGGCACAACCACATTGGGGACATTTTCTGTTACATAACCCCAGTCCTCGTAATCCACCATCCACTCTTTGTAGTACGCTCCGGTCAGCCTCTCCGACGTGTTGAACTCAACCAGTTGTACTACGCGAAGCAAATCTGTCCCGCTCAAATCCACCACCGTGCGATTCGCGTCGACGGCTGTGACAAATACGTCGACGTATGCTTGATGCTTTCCGTTACGATAGATGAGAGGTGCGCCACCTTGCCCCGTTCGAACCTCGAGCGCAGTAAGGTTCATGACCTTATCCCACGTTGCTGTTTGATCCATTTCTAACTCCTTCGTCGTCCACAATAATAAGACGGCAATGCCAAGAGCAATACGCCTAACCGAGCAGGCCGCCTTCCCACTATCGAGACAATCACGACCAATGACGCGCCCGCATAACCATGACTTCCTTCAAGATAGTCACAATCATCGCCATCTCAAATAAGACTTGGCGCAAATCACTGACAGCCTGCTGAAATCCGCTCGACGAAATCCGACCGTGCCTGGGCGAGAAAAATAGCGGCATGCCCACACTCATTGGTTCGTCGTTGTCGACCTGATTCCAACATCCCCTCATCCAGCTTTGCGACATGCGCCTACTCTTCCCAAAAACTGCAACGATCCACCAATGATTTGCGCCAGGTCTTATTCGAGAGGGTTGTGATCGCGATAATTGCTCTGGCTGGGAGCTGGCCATGCAAATCAGCCCTGCTATTAACAGAGCACCGTCATCTTGCCCGAATCCTCGTGCAACTCGGCTGGCGCAGGAGTATGACAATCACGTCAATAAAACCTATCTCGCCGCTCAGCTTCGTACGGCGGTATTGGGCGATATTGCATTGACGGGACATCTATTCCGGACGAAGCTTCGGCATCACCGGCCAGACGGGGTCAGCATCAAACTGGACTGTCAGTTTCCCTGCGTTCCCGTGATCATCCTCGACATCGACAACGGCGTCGTGAATGAACATGTCGCTCCTCGGGCTATCACCACCCTGCCAATACCGCGTGAAACCGGTCCACGGAAAAGACAGATGCCATGCATAAACCGCGATGGAGTCGTCCTTGTTATGATCCGGGGTTATATGATGACGGTCATCTTTGGAGCCAATGTACAACTCAAGCCAGTGATTTGCACTTTTGTAAGGTAGCGACGAACCAGCAGCAATACCAACAATGAAATCCGGAACTGGCTTCACAAACCACACCAGTACGTCTTCGTTGTCACTGCCAGTAGAGCCTGATACCGCGTGCGCATAGTTAAAAGGTTCAATCCGGAAATTGGTGTCATGCCCAAAGCTGGTATTAGAGTCCAGTCTCGATTTGATGTTGTCAACTGCTCCTTTCGTAACATGCGTTCTTCTAAACTTCATCCCATTATTCTTTGCCGGCATACTACGGATCAGGAATTTCTTCCACTCACTCGTACCACCATAGTGGTTGTTCCAGCTTTGGGCCTCGCCCGAGGAGCGAACCATCGAACGGTAATCAAGCTCTCTAATTACATTGTGCCAGTCGCCATCAGACACGACCTCCCAATGCTCTGACTTGCTATAGTCGATGGCCGGGGTCGTCGTGATCGTGACGGACGATTCAAGGCCGTTTGTGCCACCGTGAGCCGTACTGAATGTCTTTCGGTTCGCCTCTTTCCCTTCAGGATTCCAGCTCACCTGTGCCGCTACCAGCATGGTGGGCTGCGTCGTATCAGCATCACACCTCACGTAAAACCTGATGCGGTTGTGACCAACTCCCGTCGTGGGTACGACCACATTGGGTACATTTTCTGTCACATAGCCCGAGTCCTCGAAGGCAGCCGCCCATCCTTTGTAGCCATGCCCGCCCAGAACCTCCAACGTGTTGAACTCAACCAGTTGCACTACGTTACTCAAATCTGTCCCGCTCAGATCCACCACCGTGCGATTCGCGTCGACGGCTGTGACAAATACGTCGACGTATGCTTGATGCTTTCCGTTACGATAGATGAGCGGTGCGCCACCTTGTCCCGTTCGAACCTCGAGCGCAGTAAGGTTCATGACCTTATCCCACGTTGCTGTTTGAGCCATTTCTAACTCCTTCGTTATCCACAATAATAAGACTGCAATGCCAAGAGCAATACGCCTAACCGAGCAGGCCCGCCTTTCCACTATCGAGACAATCACGACCAGTGACACACTCGAATAATCACGATGATTTTCCTAATTAAAGATAGTCGCAATCACCGCCACTTTCAAATAAGACCTGGCGCAAATCACTGACAGCCTGCTGAATCCGCCGACGTAGTCGGATTGTGTCTGGGCGAGGGAAATAGCGGTATGTCCACAATCGGTGGTTCGTCATTGTCGACCCGATTCCGATATCCCCTCATCCATCTCCTCGAGCAATTCAGTTGGCGCTGGAGTATGGCAATCACGTCAATAAAACCTATCTCGCCGCGCAACTTCGTGCGACGGTATTAAGCGATATTGCATTGACGGGACACCTATTCCGGACGAAGCTTCGGCATCACCGGCCAGACGGGGTCTGCATCAAACTGGACTGTCAGTTTCCCTACATTCCCGCGATCATCTTCAACATCGACAATGGCGTCGTGAATGAACATGTCGCTCCTCGGGCTATCCCCACCCTGCCAATATCGCGTCAAATTGGTCCACGGAAAACTCAGATGCCATGCATAGACAGCGATGGAGTCGTCCTTGTCATGATCTGGAGTTATATGATGACGACCATCTTTGGGGCCAATGTATAACTCGGCCCAGTGCCACGCATTCTTGTAAGGCAGCGACGAACCAGCATCAATACCAAAAAGAAAATCCGGATCTGGCTTCACAACCCATACCAGTACGTCTTCGTTTCCACCAGTAGAACCTGATACCGCGTGCGCATAGTTAAAGGCTTCAGTCCGGAAATTGGTGTCATGCCCGAAGCTGGTAGCAGAGTCCAGTCTCGATTTGATATTTGAAACTGTTCCTTTCGTAACATGCGTTTTTCTGAGCTTCATCCCATTATTCTTCGCCGGCACACTACGAATCAGGAATTTCTTCCACTCGCTAGTACCAATGTAAGCATTAACCCAACTTTGGGCTTCGCCTTCGGAACGATCCATGCTACGGATATCTACGTCACTAATTATCCTGTGCCAGTCACCATCAGACACGACCTCCCAATGCTCTGACTTGCTATAGTCGATGGCTGGGGTCGTCGTGATCGTGACGGACGATTCAAGGCCGTTTGTACCACCATGAGCCGTACTGAATGTCTTTCGGTTTGCCTCCTTCCCTTCAGGGTTCCAGCTCACCCGTGCCGCTACCTGCATGATGGTCTGCGTCGTATCTGCTTCACACGCCACATAAAACCTGATGCGGTTGTGACCGACTCCCGTCGTGGGTACGACCACATTGGGTACAATTTCTGTCACGTAGCCCGAGTCCTCGTAGTCAACCCTCCACCTTTTGTAGTAGTCCCCGGTCAGCCTCTCCGACGTGTTGAACTCAACCAGTTGCACTACGTTACTCAAATCTTTCCCGCTCAGATCCACCACCGTGCGATTCGCGTCGACGGCTGTGACAAACACGTCGACGTATGCCTGATGCTTGCCGTTGCGATAGATGAGCGGCGCACCACCCTGCCCTGTTCGAACCTCGAGTGCCGTAAGGTTCATGACTTTATTCCACGCTGCTGTTTGATCCATTCCTAACTCCTTCGTTATCCACAACAATAATAAGACGGCAATGCCAAGAGCAATACACCTAGCCGAGCAGGCTTGCCTTTCCACTATCGAGGCAATCGCGACCAGTGACGCCCCCCCCCCCCCGCATAACCCCGACTTCCTTCAAGATAGTCACAATCACCGCCCTTTCGAATAAGACCTGGCGCAAATCACTGACAGCCTGCCGAAATCCATCCGATGAAGCTAGACCGTATCTGGGCGAGGAAGATAGCAGCATGGCCCAACAGTCCTTTATGGCACCGCAGATCTGCCACAATAGACGGCACGCCCACACGCGTTTTTGTCGTTGTCGACCTGATTCCGACATCCCCTCACCCAGCTTTGCGACATGCGCTTACTCTTCCCGAAAATTGCAACGATCCACCAGTGATGTGCGCCAGACCTTATTCGAAAGGGTTGTAATCGCGATTAATGTTCTGGTTGTGAGCAGGCCTTACGCAAATCAGTCCAGCTATTGACAGGGCACTGTCATCTCATGCCCACCATTGGCTGCACGTCGCACATGCCTGGGGTGTACTGTGCTTTCCCTCAACAGATCACGCGACGTCTATTCCGGACGAAGCTTCGGTGCCACCGGCGAAGCCGGGTCAGCTTCGAACTGGATTGTCAGCTTTCCTGTGTTCCCGTGATCATCCTCAACATCGACATAGGCGTCGTGAATAAACATGTCGCTCTTCGGG